>JAEZKZ010000017.1 GCA_023415305.1 Bacillota bacterium | reverse complement strand
GCTTGTGAATATCTATTACGTGAGTTCCCTTTGCAATAGTGTCCTTAAATGGCTTTGGATTCAATATATCATCTGCTTTCATCTGATACATTCCGACAATACGATAAGTTTCGCGTACTCCGGCCTGCGTTCCTGATTTTAATAGCCAGCAATCTTTAAAGGCAGGAAAATTCTCGCGCATAATATTTATTACTTTGAACAGATTTTCACGCAAATTGCATTCAGCCTTGGTAAATTGTTCAGGAGAGCTTGCATCAGTGCCTTCACGTAACAAATTTATAGTGACTAAGCCATCGCGGAAATGTCTGCTTATCCAGGGTCCACCAAATATCGGCATCTCACCTTTTTCGTTAAGTTCGCTTAATCTTCCTCGTATTTCAGCACTGATAGGCATTTTTTCATCTACGGCATCAGCGAATAAATCTTTGAGTGCATCAGTATCGACACCACCAAGCTGAAACCATAAAGATGCAGGCTGGAGCCTGGTTTCCTTTGTAGTTTCATATCCTGCTGCCCGGACCAGGTCTGCATCACCTGTACAGTCAATGGCAGCCTTACATTCATATGCCACCCGCCCTGCTTTATTCTGCACAATTACATGACTTACCTTTCCATCAGTCATAACACAATCTGAAAAATAAGTATGATATAGCAGCGTAACACCGCTTTCCAAAAGTAATCGCTGAGCAGCCAGCTTGAACATCTCATCATGTACCGGAACATTTCCGCTATCAAGTGAAACGTCAGCCCCATTCAGCTCACTTATCCTCTTCATAAGCTCAAAAGGGATTCCATCAATAATAAGCTTTTTGTTTTTCTTGAATATACTAATAGGAGTTACGAGGGCACTTGATGCCATACCTCCTACAAATCCATAACGCTCAATCAAAAGTGTCTTTGCACCGTTTCTGGCTGCAGCAACTGCTGCACATATACCCGCTGGTCCGCCGCCGGCCACAATTACATCATAATGCTCTATAGCCATTAAGTTCTTTGAATAATTAATTTCTGGCATCATAATCTCCTTTACCACTATTGACCCTTATTTATTTTCCTTAAATATCTGACATTATTTCGATTAAAAGGTAATAGCGACCTTTAAATCTCCATATTTTCCAGAAGCGTATTCAAAAGCTGTTTCCCATTCTTCAATTTTAAAGGTTTTTGAAACCAAACCGTCCGTTTTCAATTTACCATTTTGTATATTTTCAATTACGAAGGGATAGCAGTATGGGCTTAAATGGGAGCCAAGTAAATCAAGCTCCTTTCTGTCACCAATTATTGACCAGTCCACAGTAGTTGGTTCTCCAAATACGCTGAATTCCACAAAACGCCCTAATTTCCGTATCATATTGAGCCCTTGAACAACACTGGATGGATGTCCTGTGGCTTCAATATAAATATCACAGCCGTAACCCTCAGTTAATTCAAGTATTTTCTTTACAACATCCTCTTTACCGGGATTCATAACGATATCTGCTCCAAACTCTTTTGCTTTTTCCAAACGTTTATCAACCATATCAAGCACAATTAATTTTTTAGGATTTTGCATTCTTGCATATGTGATCATACCAAGACCAAGAGTTCCTGAGCCAGAAATAACTACCACATCATCATTACGAATCTGAGCTCTGTCTACTGCATGTTTTGAACATCCATAAGGTTCAATCAATAGAGCAGCGCTCAGAGGTATTTCTTCCGGAACTTTAGAAATCACAGAGGTTTTAGGAAATCTTACATATTCAGCCATGCCGCCGTTATTTCCTTTTTGGAACCCGAAAATTGCATGGGGTTGGCACATCCAATATCTGCCGGTTTTGCAGAATTTGCACTCTCCACATGGAACGATCTGATCAGCTATAATTCTTTCTCCAATATGAAAATCCTTTACATTTTCACCTACTTCAACGATATGCCCTAAAAATTCATGTCCTGGTATAAATGGTGGTTCTACCCACGCTGGTTGGTTATCACTACCCCAATACATAGCTGCTCCATGTTGGCACTTTAGGTCACTTGCGCAAACACCACAGCCTTCTGTCTTGATTATGATATCGTCGGGGCCACATTCCGGTGTAGGATAATTTGTTTCTAAGCGGTAATCACCTTTTCCATACGCCACTAGTGCTTTCATCGTTTTTGGTACATTGCTCATAGTGATTCCTCCTTATGATTTAAGATGCTTACTATTTGTTTTACGTTAACAAATTTATTGTATTTTGTATTTAAGGTAAAAACTCAACCTGATGCCAAGAACTCTGTTAACATGATTTAGACGATGGCGCCCTGTTCTCTCAACTTTTCTACCAGGAGCTCAGTGTCCATTTCGCACATGGAACAATTATTCTGTATACTAATAGCTGCTGCTGTACCAGCCGCCTGACCCATTGCCATACAGGTTGCCATAACTCGAAGCGAACCAAAAGCAGAGTTATCGGAACATATGGTGCGTCCGGCAGTAATCAGATTTTTACTGTTTACTGGGACAAGCACACCATAAGGTATATTGTATTCTTGCTTCAAATTTATGCAGTCCTGTGCTATACTATCAGGCTTGTGAATATCTATTACGTGAGTTCCCTTTGCAATAGTGTCCTTAAATGGCTTTGGATTCAATATATCATCTGCTTTCATCTGATACATTCCGACAATACGATAAGTTTCGCGTACTCCGGCCT
>JAEZKZ010000008.1 GCA_023415305.1 Bacillota bacterium | reverse complement strand
ATTCATAGCCTATACAATAACCAATCTCGCAAGATTCGTTTTTTTCATCTGAACTAGTAACAGAAATACTTCCAACAACCTGACCTTTATATTCAATAACCCAGTTATAAACGCTCATGGAGTAATTTGATACTTGTGTTGAAATAAACTCTCTTAAACTTTCAATATTGCTATAAGGCTGCCAGGTAAGGAACTTTGTTACTCTTTCATCTGTAGCATAATTTTTATATATATCCTCGGCATCATTAACACTATATTTTCTTAATTGCAGTCTTTCAGTTATAATATTTTTAGTTCCTTTATGTTTTATTATTTTCAATCACCTACCTTAAATAAAGTAATCTTCAGTAAATAAAGTAATCTTCAGCTCAATTATCCCTGCCGGTTTGTTCCTTGTACTGATATTATTTTCTAATAAAGTTTAGCCATTTAAAAAAAGTAATCCGCTTCATTTGAGACTTTCTGCAAAAAGCTATATCCTTGAGTAAATAAAGCGAACTTGGCTTAAACTTATTTAGCGGAAGACAGAATATATAGAATGTAACTATAAGTATTTTATCAATTATTACCTATTTCTTCAATAAAAACAAACTCCTGAGATCGAGTCAATTTACTGTAGGGAATTGAAAAATAGATTTCGTCCTTAGGGTTTTCAGTGCCAATACAATCACGCCCTAGATCCGCAGGGGTTGGGGGCGCGTGATCTCCAATTTTTATCGCACTTAATAAATTAGTTCATTTTAAAGTTGGTTGACAATATAATTCGCTAACTTTCGTTCATTCAAACAGCACATAGTTAAACTGCTGGAAACAACTTTCTTTTGTGTTATAATAAGACAGAGTAGAAATGTTATCTGAGTTGGTATGTAAATCGCCAATGTAGAATTAAATGTATTTTTCTAATATTATACACTGCTGTCAAGTTTGATTTGATATATTGAATAACGAGGTGATATGCTTGTATGGAAGTCACTATTACACCATAAATAGTGTTTGTCCTTGTAAATTTGCTAATGATGCAATTGATAAAACACTCTTGCTTTTTGAAAGGGCAAACGATGTAAAGTCATTTGTTGAGACTATGGAACTTAATCGAGTTATTGAGAAAAAAATCTGGTATGATGAAGCAGAAAAAACTATCTTTATTTCCAAAAAATACTCTTGTGAGAGTGGTGGAGGATGCAGAGAGAGTAAAACAATAATTGGTGAACGTTGTCACTGCAATTACTATAATCATTCAAAGGAGTTTTATCCAAAGTATTATTGCAAATGTGGTGCAGAGTTTTACAGACCAATGTTTGCACAATTATTCGGAAAAGATGTTCTGATAGAACCATATAAAACTGTACTATCTGGTGATGATGAGTGCGTATTAGCAATTAGAATTGGAGAGGTTGAGCGAAATGACACATGATGAGAAAATGAAACTGCTTATTGATAAACAATATCCTCTTTCAGCGAAATATGACCCTGAATGGATGTTTGAAAACAAAATGGGATGTCCATGTCTTTGGCTTTGCGAGTCATTAACCCAAACAATGGACTTGAAGCCCGGTATGAAAGTTCTCGACCTTGGATGTGGAACAGCACTTACCTCTATTTTTTTGGCAAAAGAATTCGGTGTAACAGTTTTTGCAACCGATTTATGGGTGTCAGCAAGCGATAATCAAAAGCGTATTGTTGCAGCAAATGTTGAAAATTTAGTACATCCATTTCATGCAGAAGTTCACAGTCTTCCATATGCCAAAGACTTCTTTGATGCAGCTATCTGTATTAATTCATTTCAGTTTTATGGTAATTCAGAGTTCTTTCTAGGGGAATACTTAGCACCAATATTGAAAAATAACTCGCAGTTTGGACTGGCTTTTTTTGGACCAGATAGAGAATTTGATGGTGATGTACCTGAACATATGGCAGATAGATTTTGGCCTGATTTTTACTATTTTCATTCACTTGCTTGGATGAAACGTCATTTTGAGAGGACAAAGCTTTTCTTAGTTGAAAGCGGTGATGATTTAGGTGGTGATGGTCGTAGAGTTGCCGCTAAATGGGCTGAAATAATGGAAAAGCCTGAAATGGACAATGAGGGCATTATGCGTTGGAATCGAATGGTTGCAAGACGAACCCAATATTCGGCAGATGATTTCCGAAAATAAGAAAACAGTTTTTTCTGTTTTAGTTCCTTGACTATATCTATAACGTAATTCTAACAAAAAAGGAGGTTTTCCTCCTTTTAATTTTATGTGGCGGTTACGGTACTTTGGTAGAAACGGGCGGAGAGTTTTGAAACACAAGAGTTCTCGAAGGGGAAGTCCTTCCCCGGGAGTGCTGGTGCGAACTGGGAAACTGTGTCTAGTGCATAACCGTGAAGTGATGTTTGAAGGAGACGTGGAAGCCGAGAGATAGGCGGATTGGTGCATATTTCGGCTGCATCCGGACACTGATTCCGGCAACATCCGGACAGCGTTTCGGAATTATCCGGACACCATTTCGGCACATCCGGACACCTTGTCGAGTTAATAAAACAACTGGTACTCTTTAATCAGTATGATTAAAGGGGGCCCAATCGATGAGGAGGCTGGAAATGCTTAAAGCAAGAGAAATTTTAAGACTAAAACATGAAGTAGGATTATCACTAAGAGAAATCGGTCAGGCCTGTAATTGTGGCAAATCGACGGTATCCGAAATACTATCCAGAGCCGAAAAGGCAGGGATTTTGTGGCCAATTGATCTTAGTGACAAGCAATTAATGTCATTGCTTTATCCACCGTTAGAAAGTAAGTCATCTCCCCCTGAACCAGATATGGAATACATCTTCTGTGAAATGAAGAAAAAGAATGTAACTCTCATGCTTTTATGGGAAGAGTACAAAACCAATCATCCTGACGGTATTATGTACACTCAATTCTGTGAACGCTACCGTAATTTCAAAGTCAATAACAAAATATCAATGCATAAAGAACATAAAGCTGGTGAAGAAGTTGAAGTTGACTGGGCTGGAGATACTATGTCTTATGTTGATCCCAGTACCGGTGAGATAAAACCTGCATATGTATTCGTTGCTGTACTGCCTGCAAGCAGTTATCCGTTTGCTTATGCTTATGAGGATATGAAAACTCCGAACTGGATTGATGCTCATGTCAGGGCCTATGAATACTTTGGAGGTGTTCCGAAAATCACAATATCAGATAATACCAAAACTGCAGTAATTAAGCCAGATAGGATAGATCCTGTACTCAATAAAAGCTATAGCGAGATGGCAAAACACTATAGAACAACTCTTATCCCTGCCAGATCTGCTAAGCCCAAGGATAAAGCAGCTGACGAAAACATGGTATTGAATGTGTCAAGGAGAATAATCGCAGCACTCAGAAACAGGCAGTTCTTCAGCATATATGAAATCAACCAAGCAATCAGTGAAGAACTTATCAAGCTTGTAAACCGTCCTTTTCAGAAGATGGAAGGAAATAGATTATCTGCTTTTGAAATGATAGACAAGCCAGCTTTGCAGCCGTTACCTGCAACAAAATATGAGTATTCCGAGTGGAAGGAAGCCAAAGTTCAATTCAATTATCATGTAGAATTTGAAGGCTTTTTTTACAGTGTGCATCACTCTTACATAAACAGTCCTTGCTCCATACGTGCTACTACAAGAACAGTAGAAATATATATCGGAAATGAAAGAGTATCAGCTTATCAAAGGAACTACAACAAATTCAAACGTTACATAACCCTGCCCGAGCACATGCCTGAAAACCACAAAACAATTTATGGCTGGAGCTCTGACCGCTTTGTATCATGGGCTGAAAAAATAGGACCTTACACTAAAAAATTCATAAGCCGAATCCTTGAAAGCCGTGAATATCCTGTGCAAACATACCGTACTTGTATGGGCATCATGAGATTTGCAGGTAACTATTCAAACGAAATCATGGAAGATGCCAGCCGTGAAGCACTTGATAAAAGCACCATCTCATATAAGTACTTTAGCATAATATTAAAGCAGGTTACAGCAAAAGCCTCCCAAAATAGAACTGAAAAGATAATTGCCCATGAAAATGTCAGAGGCAGCAGTGCCTTTACAGGAGGTGGGATAAATGCTTAACAATCAAACTATAGAAAAATTACGGGATTTAAAACTGAAAGTAATGGCAAACATGCTAAGCAATCCCGACCAATCACTAAAGGAACTATCTTTTGAAGAACGACTTGGCATTATGGTTGAAAATGAATGGATAAGTAAGAAAAACTCAAGAATTAAACGGCTCATAAATAGTGCTGCACTTAGCCTTAATGCCTGTATTGAGGATATTGACTATACGACTGACAGAAAGCTTGATAAGAGAAATATACAGCTGCTTTCAACCTGTTCGTTCATAGAACAAAAACTAAACATAGTGATATCTGGGAAGACCGGCACAGGAAAGACATACATTTCTTGTGCCATTGGCAACTCAGCTTGCCGACATGGATATACCGTAAAGTATTACAGAATTCCCGAACTTCTGTTGGAAATTGAAGATGCCAAAAACGAAAACCGGTATTCAAAATATATGACAAGTCTTCAGAATATTAAGCTTCTAATACTTGACGATATTGGCCTGAAATCATATACACTTGAAGAAAGCCGAGACATACTAGAAATCACAGAGAGCAGATATAACAGGGCATCAACGATTTTATCAGGACAAGTATCCCATACTAAATGGTACGATCTGTTTCCTGATCCTACAATAGCAGATGCAATCATGGACAGGATAATACATAACTCATATATTTTGACCCTTGATTCAAAAAAATCTATGAGAGAAGTCATGGCAGGAAAAACGATAAAAAACATTGAAAAAGATGAAAGACTGGAATAAAATCAACTTACAGACAAGGTGTCCGGATGCTCCGGTTTACTGTCCGGATAAAACCGGAATCGCCGTCCGGATGTGCCGGAATATGCAG
>JAEZKZ010000106.1 GCA_023415305.1 Bacillota bacterium | reverse complement strand
TGCATAAAATTCCAAGAATCTGGCAATAATTTAAATATAATATTTAATTTTACAAGTTAGTACTTAGGAATACTTAACCCAAAAGAGTCAAAAAGTAATTCCATACACAAAATTATTTACAGTCCCGACTGATATGCACTGGTTAAATCATAGAAGCCAGCGCGTATTAGTCTTTCTTTTGTTAATGCTATATTGACCGCCATTGTATGTGTCACAAACCAATAACCTCTACGGCTATTAGCCGCTTTATAAGCCAATTCTTTGGACACTCCAAGTTTCTGAAGGTTTCTCATCTTTGTCTTAGGTTTCTTCCATTGCTTCCAAATACACATTCGAATTCGATGGTAGAGCCAGCCATTGATATCCTCAATGGGGTTCTTCATACTTGCTATTCCGTAATAGTTAAGCCATCCTCTAGCATATACCTTTATCTTTTCTAATGCCGGTCTTATACTCTGAACAGTCCTTCGGGAAGAAAGTTCTTTCAGCTTGGACTTAAACTTCTTCCATGACTTTGGATGAACTCGGACATATATGCCCTTCCCGTTCCTTCCCAATACAAAGCCAAGGAATTTAAAATTTCGGATTGCAAATACACTGACAACACGACTCTTATCTTTATTCACCTTTAACTTAAGCTTACCCTCAAGATAGTTCGTGCTTGTCTCTTGAAGTCTCCTCGCGGCTCTTTCACTTTTGGCTAGCAGTACAATATCATCTGCATATCGTACAAACGGAACACCTCGCTCTTGGAACTCTTGGTCAAACTCATTGAGATAGATGTTTGCCAGTAGTGGCGATAGGTTTCCTCCCTGTGGTGAACCTTCCTCTGTATCCATGACTACACCATTTTCCATGACACCACTTTTGAGATATCTCTTAATCCACTGTATTACTCTTTCATCCTTCACACTTCTTCGAAGTATGTTAAGCAACAACTCGTGATTCAAGGTATCAAAGTATTTCGAGAGGTCGAGTGCTACTGCATAGCGATAACCCTTTTCTGCATACTCTTTTACCTTTGTAATAGCATCTTTTGCACTTCTCCCCGGACGGTAGCCGTAGCTTCCATCTAGAAACTGCATCTCATAAATCGGCATCAGTTGTTGTGTAATGGCCTGCTGGAAAATTCGGTCTTTGACTGTTGGAATACCAAGCTTTCGTATTCCACCGTCTGCTTTCGGGATTTCCTTTCGCCTTACCGGGTCAGGGGTGTATTTCCCCTTGTATATCTTCTCGATAATCGCTTTCTGATTTTCCAGAAGGTAAGCACCTATTTCATCCACCGTAATACCGTCGATTCCCGGTGCTCCCTTGTTTGCCTTTACTCTCTTAAAAGCTCTGTTTAGATTATCTTTATACAGTATCTTCTCTAAGAGTTCAGGCTGTGCACTGGCCCTTTCTTTCCATATCGAACGGAATGACCTTCGCACTTCCGCATACCTTTCATGTTCCGCATTATCTCTCTGCGGACAGTCTCTATTTTCAGAGTTTTCTGCCTTCATCAGTCACTCCTCCTTTCTCTGTCATACTTAGGACTCCTATTGATTCGGTCCTTCACCTCTCGGCTACTATGACCTCTGCTGACTTCTGTATGCTCAGCACTGCCTCGTTTCCTTGTGCAGTGGTTACTCCTTTCAGAGCGTATCATACAGACCTCCCCGGGTACCCACACGTTCCTTCTCTCCATCCATCTGCCACATTTACTATACATGATTCCGTGTAGTTATTGGGCTTCGACTTGAATGGCAGCCTTACCCTCATACATAGCCTGATGTGATTTCTATACGTCAGACCAGAGATTTGCCATCCGACTTCCTTCAGATTCGCAGTCACCCACGACACCCTTGTCATTGGCTATATCCTTCCCACTACCGGGCGGATTCGGGACTTACACCCGTTGAAAACGTGCGCCCGCCGGGCGCACCACAAAAGTGGCTCTCAGAATGAAATCCTGAAAGCCCTTGAAAATGGCGGAGAGAGAGATTCCCACATGCTTCGCATGCTAATGACGTCGCCCACCGCTCGCTGCGCTTACGGTGCCGGGCTCCTACGCTCGCCTAAAAATATGTATTTAGCATATTTTATATACGGCTCGCGCTCTCCCGAGTTCGAATCTCTGATATCTTTACAAAACTAAAAGGTACCTACATGAATGTAGATACCTTTTAGTTTTGGCGGAGAGAGAGAGATTCGAACTCTCGGAGGCGGTTAAACCTCACACGATTTCCAGTTGTCACGGCTTATTTTAGCTCAGTGTCTTTTAGTGCTAATAAGTACTTGTAGTGCATGATAAATACGGGTTCGAGGACATGTTAAATGCTAATTCATTATGTATAATAGTTTTAAGTTATTAATAATAATTTTTTGTTTTGGTACCTTTTTGGTACCATGTGAAAATTTCATGGTTTTCATAGTCACATATTCATATTGAAATAGCAATTCCAATAGTTTCCGTTATATGTTTTTGCTTTTCTTTAATTTGTGCTTCAATTACTTTTTGTTCATCTAAAACAGACTTTATTTTATTAACTAAGTTTCTTTGTTCATCAGAACTAAAATCTAAAAAAGGAAATTCACTTATTTGACTTGGGAATATGTTGGTATTGTTACCTAAGCCTTTTTTATGAGTATATACTTGATACTGAAAAAATTCACTGCATAAAAAATAATATGCAAATAAAGGGTTATAATCTTTTAGTCTAATTCTCATTGTAAAATCTGCAAAGATACCTTCAATTTCCTCATCTTCTATGAGTGCTACCTTACCTATTGTCCCTTCTCCAGATCGAGCTATTAGTATATCATTTATATTTATATTCTTTGAAATGTTATTACTGTAGAATTCTTTTTTTACTTTTTTGCAATCTGTACCTTCAAATTTCCAATTTTTTATGTTTGACATCGCAACATAATAAAACTCGCCATCCTCGTCATACTCAGAAGGGGATATCCCTTTACCTAAAACTACTGGTTCAGAAAGATAATCTTTTAACCTTTTTGAAGTTTTCTTTTTTAAGAAATCTACTAAATATTCTCCAGCTTTATTATGAAATTTAAAACTAAACCGTAAGTCGATATTATTCCCAATACATGTAGTGTTTAAAGTAAAGTGCTTTTGCTTTTTTAAATCATTAAATTCTTCAGAATTAAAATCTAACGTTTTGAAAAAAATATTATTTATTACATTAAACGGATCTATATAATTACTAAGCAAAGAACTTATTTCTTTTTCTATAGGTTCTATTTTTGTTAATATTTCATCTTGAACTTCTTTCGGAACATAAGGAATCTTTATTTTCAGTATATCATAGGGACTAATATTAGCCTGTGATTTACCCATAGAACTGATTAATACTTGTTTCAAAAACAAAGGATGTTTCATAATATAATATACAAATTTTACATTAGCATTTACAGTACTCTTTAATCTTAAAATACCAACTCTTTGGTTTAATAGGAGTTGTTCTTCTAAATTTAATATTATCCCTGTTTTTCCAATTGTAGCACCAGTCATAGCAATAACAATATCATTTTCTTTTGCTGTAAATTTCCCATATTCATATTCATATTCATTAGGTAGTTTTACCATATGAGAGTAGTCAATTGATCCATCTTTTCTTATATCACCAATTCTAAGCAATTTGATGCCATTTTCCACATAGTCTTCACTCTTGAAAGAAAACCCAGATATAATATCAAAAATATCTGATAATCTTACTTGACGAAAATTCGGATGTTGTTCAATTTCGGAAATAAGTTTATGATATGAATAATTAGTTATTAAGTTTGGAGTATTTGCTATTGAAGAAAAATTAGAGAACATTATTCCCAAGAGACCTCCTTTCGCACATAATCTAATATTTTAATCTTTAAATCTTTACGTAATAGAATATCTTCAGATTTATATTTTTTCATTAATCCTGAACTAAAATGTTCTATTAATTCATTGTCAGTTCTATCCCAATATTCATCTTTAATCTTTCCATTACTATAATAAGTTTCTATTATTGCAATAGATTCATCCCTGTTTTTTATTAAAGTACTAACTATTTCTTCCAATGCAATAATATTTAATTTAACATTTTCTAATCTATCAGTAGCTTTTTTTGTAAATTTATCCTTTAGTTTTGTTTCTAATTCTTTTTGTTCAATTAACAAGTCAGACATAGTTTTTTTATTTCGGTCTATGTCATTATTATACTCCATGACTATTTTTTCTTTATCTATACTATTAGGAGCGGATTCAATATCAAATAAATCATTAGGCGCAATTTTTTCTCCACGCTTAGTCCTCTTATATCCAACGTTATTCGCTTCTGCCATAAAAATTGGATAATCTAATTCCTTAGATACTTCACTAAAAACCCACCATGAGTTATAAAAGCCAAAAATATCTTTAGTATCGTTATCATATGAAGAAATTTCTTCGATTTCTTCAACGTATTTAAGTAATAGATCTTTAACGCCTAACTCTTCATCTTCATGGTTATAATAGTCTTTTAGGTATCTTAATATAACCAATTTGATACTAGCTTCATCTCCTTTTTCAATGTTTTCAACAACATCCGAAGCCCATTTCTTATTTAGTGGCTTACCGTTTACAAAAAAATCCATATAATCTTTAACTCTTGTCTTTAGGGCAGACCATTCCCTCCCATATGTGTCCCACAGACTATTCCATGTTTCTACCTCTGATGAAGTTTTCTTTTGAGCAAAAAGTAAACTGGTCTTTGTGGAGGTAAATGGCTCAAAAGTAATTTGGGGTAAACTTATCACTGCTTTGATTTTAAAATATTTGAATAGAAATAACCTTATGTATTTATTTTCTGTAGTATCAAAAACACTCTCAGGAAGTACTACACCTAAACGGCCCTTTTCCTTTAGTAATTGATACCATCTCTCGATAAATAAATTCTCAGAATTTTTTTTATCACCAAATAAGAAACTATGTGGTAGATGACGCTTAGTTTCAGTGTCGAGGTTTACACTGAATGGAGGATTACTAATGACCACATCAAATTTTGCATTAACATCCTTATCACTGTATAGTGGATCAGGGTCTGATTTCTCTAAATAGTTTGGAGCTGTTTCTTTTAGATAAAAACGGAATGGTAACAACCCGTCTTTTACAAAGATATTTGTTGAACCATCACCATGTAAAATCATATTTACTTTAGAAGCTGTTCCTAAATCAAAATTTATATCAGCCCCATACAAGTAATCCTTAGCCCAACGGTTTTCATTATAGTCGGGCGTAAATAAATCTTCAAACCTTTGCTTTATCTGGCGGCTAGTTTTGAGCTTATCATTTTGCTTATATTTTATTTCCTTAGTAATAATTTTCATAACTTCTACTAAGTATGTGCCGCTACCTACTGATGGATCTATTATAAATGGTAATTCTCTGTCATTATTAAGTCTATCTATTGCGTATTCATCAAGTTTTAACGCGTATATTATAAAATTTACAATCGATGTTGGAGTAAAAAACTGTCCTTTAGTTTGCTTAAATCCATCACGGGTTATATTTTCAAAAAAATCTCCAAGGATATCTCTCCCATCCAAAAAACTTCTTCCTTCTAAGAATGAATATTGCTCAAGAGATTGTACTGTATACATAAGCTTATTAAGTGGAAATTTATTTCTATCAATGACCCTAGCTTCTTCAATCTGTAGTCTATCCGAAACATTTAGCTTTTCTTCAAGTGCTCTTTGATATAGAGAGTTTATTCGATCAAAAACTTTACCTGAATTCTCAGCATTATCTCCGTATTGATATACCTGAAAATCGTATTCTTCTCCATCTTCTTTTTCTGATTCATCTTGGATTTTAGCAAGAATGATATTGACAAGTGAATAGAAAATTTCGCTATCATTTGTTCCACCGCCACCCCAGAGCACATTGTGAAGATTTTTAGCTAATCCTTCAATTTCTTCACGGTTTATTCTAAGTCTTAAATCGTTATTGGCATCACCTTTAATTAGAGGTTGTTTTTTTGGCTTATTGTATCCGGGAGTCAACTCGTCTCCTAGTGAAACAAAACCGTTTTGTTCCCACTGGGTATATTCCGAATACTTCTCAAAGTCTATAATTATCGCTCTATCATAGATTTCATCTTCACGAAAATCAATTGAGTAATATACTAAGTACTTCACCTTCTTTTCAAGTTTAGCAAGCTGATATAATTGGCCTTCTATATAAGTCTGGTCATTTTCAAATTTATCTGGTGATTTAACTTCTATAAAGAAAAACGGATTGCCCTCATTGTCTTTTAAGATAACATCTATTCTAGCCTTATTTACTTTAGGTCTTCCAATATTATATTCTTTTTCCAATTCAATTAGTTCTGGCTTATAATCTAATTCATTTACTAATCTATTTATTAAGTATGCTCTTACAACCTCTTCATCACCAGAAATAGTTGTAATAGTTCTATTCTGTTTAATCTTTTCACTGTATTCAATTTTTTTATTCTCTAAATTAATAGTAACACTATTACCTTTTGAAGCATCAAGTCTATTTTGAATAATTTCTTTCCAATTACTCATCTATACCCTCCAAGTTACCGTATTTATTATACAATTATATCATAAATAAATATCTATATTAATCTAGAAATTACACTTGTTTCTATATTTATTTCAAAATTAATTATTATTCGACAATAAAATTTTCCTTTGATAATAAAAAATATTATAAACGTAAATACAGTACTATTAAAATAAATATTATATCTCTGAATCTCTGTAAGGAATTAAACCTTATGGAGATATTTTATTTATGGGGGTATAACCTATGGTAAAGGTATATAAAAATATTATAAACGAAAGGATTGAGAAATATGGGATTTCAACGTTAACGGATGAAGAAACATTATGTATTCTTACTGGTATACCTATACCAGAGATAAAAAATAGTCTTGAAAATTATGGCCTTTTTGAATTAGTTAAATTTTCGTCTAGTATTCCATTAACAAAACCTCAAAGAAGGAAATTAGAACTGATTTATCACATGGCAAAAAGGATCTCTTTATCAGACTATAAAGAAAAAACTAACCTTAATTGTTCATCAAAGGCAGGCGAATATTTTAAGAAAGAATTACAATTTTTAAGCTATGAGGTGTTCAAAATAGCTCTTTTAGATTCACAAAATAGGATAATTAAAACAGAAATTGTTTCTAAAGGGACAATTAACGAAGCTCCAGTATATCCACGAGAAATTGTAAAGATAGTTCTGAATAGTAATGCTAATTCAGTGATATTAGCACATAACCATCCTGGAGGATCAAAAAGCCCATCAAGTGCTGATATAGAAGTTACTCGAAAGATAGTACAAGCGCTAAAAACTATTTCAGTATCAGTAATCGACCACATAATTATTGCTGATAATACATTTATAAGCTTTGCAGAAAATGGGCTACTGAATGTCTAATTGTCTCGATGTTATAAAACAACAATTTTAATTTTCAGTGAAGCAAAAAATTATAAAGCTAAGAGTTTATTAATAATAGAAGGGGTGTTCTATATGCAAAATAAAAAACATGATCTTTTTAGTAATTTGCAGACAAAAGGAGTATTTGTTGATAGTCATCAACAAATAAAGATTATAAATCGCATCAATGAAATGCTATCATACCAACCAAAAGTTGGAGTTTTAGGGAAAACAGGGGCTGGTAAATCTAGCCTGTGTAATGCTCTTTTTGGAATGGATGTTGCTCCGATAAGTGACGTCAGATCTTGCACCAGAGATATACAAAACGTATTTGTAGACATCGGAGGAAATAAAAATATTATTTTAGTAGATGTCCCCGGTGTGGGTGAAAATAAGGCATATGACGTTGAATATAAACGGTTATACAAAACACTACTTCCAGAGCTGGATATTTTATTATGGGTAACAATTGCAATTAGTGATGAAATAATAGATGCTTTAAAACGGCTGTGGAAGCGTCAGGAAAGATATAAACTAATTCTAAAAGATCAGTATATTGATAGCAATCTAATAAATTGTAATCAGAATGGTACTATTATAATGCCAAATAATTTATCAAGAGACTTTAAACGACTCTTGAAGAAACTTGAATTGAAACATATTCGTTTTCATGATTTACGGCATAGTGCTGCATCATTAATGTTAGTAAGTGATGTTCCAATGAAAGTAATCTCTGATATTCTTGGGCATTCATCATTAAGTATTACAGCAGACTTATATACCCATGTAATGGATGCCTCAAAACTAGATGCTGCTAATAAGGTCACAAATGTTATATTCAATAAGTTTAAAGAGGATGTTTCTACTTATAATGAATCTGCATGAATAAAAATCAACGGTACTGGGCAACTTGTCCGGTACTGTTAATTTTTTTGAGCTAAATACTTTCAAATAATATAAAACATCATATTTAGCAGGATTTTCTTGTAAACATGTCGAAATATGGTAATTAAGTATCTTCTAAAAAAATTATGGAGAAAGTCAATGTATTTGAATTATTTGCAAATTGTCAATTACAAAAATTTAAAAGCTACTAGATTTCAATTTTCAAAAGGTGCCAATACAATTATTGGAGAAAATGATTCCGGTAAGTCTAATGCTATGACAGCAATAAGAATGTTATTAGATGACTCTTATTACTATAATACAAAAAGATTAACAGAAAGTGATTTCTCTGATTGTATAAACTGGCGTGGTCATTGGATAATACTATCTGCTATTTTTTCAGAAATCACATCAGAAGATAAGCAGACTGAAGTATGTGCAGAATTAATACCTGATAAAGAAAATGAAAGTTTTCTTAAATCTTATATTAAATCTGGGGACGAGAATATTGGTGTAATAACATTATTTATTCGGCCTCAAAAATCTATAAGAAAAAAACTTTGTCAAGCCAAAGATAAAAAGAGTTTTGATGATATTCGGAACGCAATTAAGTTATCAGATTATGAATTCTATTATACTTCACGTGCCCAAACTGATTTTACTCAAAGGAATATATATAGAGAAATCGTTGGTGATATTGATAGTGGTGAGTGCGTAGATCCGGACAAGGATAACGATGCAATTCTTGGTAGAAAACTATGTATTAGTGATGTTCAAAATCATATTTCTGTAGTGTTCATTGATGCCTTAAGAGATGTAACATATGAAATGCATAAGCCTAAAAATCCTATTAGAAGAATTGTGGAATCTATCGAATCAAAAATTAATGATGTAGAAATAGACAATATTAAGAAAAATATAGTTGAATTAAATAAATCAATATCAGAAGTTGAGCAGGTAGGTATTATTGCGGATAGCATCAATAAAAAGTTGGTTGATATGATTGGAATGGTATACTCACCGGAGATCGCATTAGCATCTGAAATGAAAGATGATTTAAAAACGTTATCTAGATATTTATCAATGAAACCATCTAGGCAAAGTGACTTAGAGTTATTAGGGCTAGGCCACTTAAATATGATTTATATGGCTTTGAAAATCGTTGAATACGAATTTAATAGAACCCGAGAATTGATTAATATTATGATAATTGAGGAACCAGAAGCACATATTCATACTCATATACAAAAAACTTTATTTGATAAACTGAATATTTCAAAAGATTATACACAAATAATTATGACAACACATTCAACTCATCTGTCAGAAGTCTCAGAAATAAGAAATGTTAATGTTCTAAAGTCTATTGGCAACATATCTTATGCTATGCATCCCATTAATGAACTAGATGAATTCGGAACTAATAATCTACTTATAAAGAATTTGAAGTTATCTGATTGTATTGAGCGGTACTTAGATGCTAAGAGAAGTGTTCTTCTATTCTCTAAAGGAGTTATTTTGGTCGAGGGTGACGGCGAGGAAATACTAATTCCCAATATGATAAAACAGGCTTTTGGAATATCGTTAGATGAACTTGGGATCGGTCTTGTTAATGTCGGAAGTACTTCCTTTGAGTATATTGCGTGTCTGTTTAGTGATGAGAGAATTAATAGATACTGTTCAATAATTACAGATTTAGATAAACAAGTAGTCGACGTTAAAAGCAGTTTTTATAGCATTGAAGCCGAAAAGATAGGAGCAAATAGAAAGGAAAAATTAAACAAATTATTTGGTGATAATAATTGGGTTGATACTTTTTATGCTGATAACACAATTGAAATCGAGTTCGCAAAGTATAGTGAGAACCTTACTTTTATTGAGGAAGTGATTGATTTAAATTATGTTCAATCAAAAACTATAGAAAAGCATAAATCTCAGCTGAAGGATAAAGAAGAGCTCAGGGCTGATACAATACTAACGCTAGCTCAGGCAATTGGAAAGGGATGGTATGCAACTCTTCTATCAAATTACATAGATGTGAGTGTACAAATACCAGATTATATTTTAGATGCTATTGCCTTCTCTTGTAGAGAAGTTATTAATTTAGATATTGCTCTGAAAATTGTTGACTATTCGGTTAATGGATATGAAGATTCTACAAACAAGAAAAAAATTAAAGCTGAAATTCGAAATGCCAAAACAGTGGTTGAAAAAGATGGAGTCATAAAAGACTTTAAAATAAAGTATAAGAATGATATTGTGACAAGGTTTTTGAAAAAACTAAAAAAATATGATATTAGTTTTGGTGACTGAAATGGATAACGATTTTACTTTTCTTGATGATCTTAATGAAAAACAAAGAGAAATATGTTTGAGCGATGATAATATTATACTAAAGGCTTGCCCAGGAAGTGGCAAGACCAGGACATTAACTTATAGGTTAGCTTATATTTCGAAGCTAAACTGGCCATCTGTTAAATTGAATATTGCAATTACATATACTAATAGAGCAGCTGAGGAAATAAAAAAGAGATTGGAAAATTTTGACGTTGAAAGTAGTATTTGGGCTGGTACTATACATCAATTTTGTCTTGAATATATTATTAGACCATATTCTATGTATAATAAAAGGCTTAGTTATGGATATCATATAATCGATGAGTATATTAAGGAGAAATATGTTAAAGAGATTGTAACCGAATTAGGAATGGCTAAAAAAGTCAAATATAAAAACCCTTTACTTTTTCCAGAAATATATTCTAAATATATTGAAAGGTTAGAAAAAAACAAAGAGATAGATTTTGATAGTATACTTAATATTTCATATGAATTATTATCTGATAATCGATTTATAAGAGGAGATATTGCAGATATAATTCGGAGTATTCATATTGATGAGTATCAAGATACTAATGAATTACAATATAAGATATTAGGTCAAATTGTACAAGAAAATAAAGGAATAAATGTACTATTTGTTGGAGATATCGATCAAGCAATTTATCAAGGTATTGGAGGAATTGCGAAAGACAAAAATGAAATAGAAAAAGAATTTCAAATTAAGTTTGCTGAAAAAAATCTAGATGGTTGTTATCGTTCGTCTCAAAGAGTGATTGACTACTATCTACAATTTCAGCAGGAGTTTAATCCAATAAAATCCTTATCAACAAAGAAAGATTCTCCTAGTTTCATTTATTATAATAAAACTATTAAAAAAGATAAAGTTATTGAGTACATTGCTGAAATAGTAAAGAAGCAATTAAGTAATGGTGTACCTGAAAAAGAGATTTGCATTGTAGCCCCTCAATGGGGTTTATTATATCCAATAAGTAAGAAAATCAGAAATTTACTTCCCGAGGTGAATTTTGATGCTCCTGATATAACTCCAATTAAATACGATCCCATGAATGTATTTTTTATTATTTCAAAACTGGTATTTACTGAAGCGGGTAAAGATACTTGGTTGAGAAAGAAATATGCTTCAGATTTAATTTCTATTCTTGAAAATGAATATAAAATTAGTTTAACTGATAATGTCGATAATTTTTTAATTTTGAAATATTTCAATTCTGTCCAAATCAGCACTAATAATGGGATCAAGTATTTACAAATCGCTATAGAATGGATATTGAAACAGTTAAAAGTTGATATTGAATCACACGAGCAGTTAAAAAAGGCATATACAGATTTTATTGAGAAAGTATTATTTAGAATAGATAAATATCAATTATCGACGGATATTGAGGATTTTAAAAAATGCTTTAAAGAAAAGTCAGGAGTTGTAATAAGCTCTTGCCATGGGGTAAAAGGAGAGGAATTTACAACTGTTATTGCCCTGGGATTGCTAAAAGGTTATATTCCACATTGGGATCTAATTATAAACTATTCATCTTCTTACTGTAACATCGAATCAAAGAAATTACTTTATGTCGTTTGCTCTCGTGCTAAGGAAAATATATTCCTTTTTTCTGAGCAAGGTAGGGTAACGTCAAAAGGGGATAATTATGAAATTACGGATGAATTAAATCGATATAAATATAATTATGATAAGGAAATAGATTTATAAATTTATTAGTTATTCTTATTTAATAATGTCTAGTTTCATTAATTTATTATGAGTTTGGTACCTTTTTGGTACCACAAAGCATTTTTACATAGTAAAAGGGTTGTAGCTTAATCGCTACAACCCTTAATTTTGGCGGAGAGAGAGAGATTCGAACTCTCGGAGGCGGTTAAACCTCACACGATTTCCAGTCGTGCGCCTTAGACCAGCTCAGCCATCTCTCCACATAAAATATTTAGTTACGGCTTAAGCCGCTTTTATATTTTACATTACACCCAAGTACTTGTCAATAATAAACTGTGATAATCTTGAAGGCATTAAATCCCTCCTTACGCAGCTATTAACAGTGAAATATCTTTTTATCTGTTTTATAATAACTATATGAAATACCCTTAACAATAACTATAGCCGGCCCTAAAAAAGCCGGTCTTTTTTTTGCTCAAATAAAGATTTGCATTCCTCTATTCCCTTCTACCTGGTATGTTTAAGCGTATTTACCCGCATTTTAAAGGTGTAGTGCCAGGAATATTTCAAGTCAGGCTGATGAAGCTATTTTCCTGTTCTCCCGCTAAAGCCCCATTTTGAGGTCAGATTTCCAGCTCAACATTCTAACATAAACCTGAGCAACCCTAAGCAAATAAACAAAAATAGTGATAAAATAGTATTCAAGTACAGAAAATGCTAACCCTCCCGTAAGTTAATCAGCAACTGGCATCCAGTACAGGAAGTGGAGTTTTTAGAGAGGTAATGCCTAGTCTTATATTTAACAATAAATTTAAACAATAAATTTTGAACATTAAATATCAACGATTTAAGTTAGGGGGAGTCCATTTGCAGGAAATAGAAAAATTGATAGTTTATTTTACTATTTACAGCTTAGTTGGATGGTTATGTGAAGTTGTTTACTGTTCAATTTTATCAAAAAAAATTGTAAACAGAGGGTTTTTAGCTGGGCCGGTCTGTCCCGTATATGGTTTTGGAGCCCTGTTTATCCTTTGGCTCCTAAGCCCAATAGCTTATAGCATTCCAATAATATTTTTAAGCAGTATGGTGATTACAAGTACCGTTGAATATATAACGGGCTGGCTGCTTGAAACTTTTTTCGGTACAAGATGGTGGGATTACAGCAATAAGAAGTTTAATCTGGAGGGTCGTGTCTGCTTAAAAAACTCTATTTACTTCGGAATTATGGGAGTATTGCTCATAAAGGTTATTCATCCGGCTATTGAATACCTTGTAAGCAGTATACCTTACTTTTATCTGAACATTCTATGTTTTGGAATTGCAGCTGGGTTTATTGTTGATTGTATTTTTACCCTTAATACTCTCGTGAATCTTAATGAAAGGTTAAGAAGGCTCTATGAATTTACCGAGGAACTTCGTAAAAATAATGACATTCAGGAATGGTTCAACGAACAGGATTTTCTGAAAAGTTTTGAAAAATTAAAAACCATAATTGAAGAAGGCAAAGCCGGTATTAATCAGAAAATTGAACTGGGAAAATTAAATATAACTACAAAGCTGGAAGAAAGCAAATCAAATATACATAATAAACTAGAAGACAGTAAGAATGAACTGAACAAAAAGCTTCGGGAGAAATTTGATGAACTCACCGCTAAAAAGGGAAGCGGTCACAGGTTAATCAAAGCCTTCCCAGGTATGCGTAGTGTTAGATATAACGTTCAACTTGGGCATTTACGGGAGGCCCTTAAAGAGTTAAAGCAAAAGGTAAAAAAATAGATACGTAACTAAGCACATACCATGATAATCCTGCTACCATGATAATCCTGCTGCTGATGCAGGATTTTTTTTATACTAATATTGACAGTACTGTCCAGCGTGTATATACTGTATATGTAACATATATAACAGTATATACATTTAAGCGGAGGTTTTTGTGAAAATAATTATATCGAATACATCCGGATTACCAATATATGAACAAATCAAGGATCAGATAAAGAGTTCTATTTTATCTGGAGAAATTGAAGAAAATGAACTGCTTCCATCATTAAGACAGTTAGCGAAGGATTTGAAAATCAGTGTTCTCACAACTACCCGCGCATATACCGAACTGGAGCAGGAGGGTTACGTGACAAATGTCCAGGGTAAGGGCTGCTATGTTATGGGAAGGGGCTCAGAGCTAATCCGGGAACAATTACTCAGGGAAATTGAAGATAATCTCAACGCAGCAATTAAGTCGGCCAAGAGGGCAGGCGTAGATGGCGAAGAACTGGCAAAGATGCTGAGAATACTTATGGAGGAGGAAGGAAAATGAGTGATGCAGTAGTAATCAACGGGTTATGTAAGGAATTCAATACTTTTGCACTGGATAATATAAGCTTTTCATTACCTGAGGGCTATGTAATGGGATTAATAGGTCCCAACGGAGCCGGTAAAACCACCACAATAAAACTTATGCTGAACATGCTGAAGAAATCTGCCGGCGATATAAAGATTCTAGGAATGGATAGTATAGAAGATCAGAATAGGATAAAAGAAAATCTTGGCGCTGTGTTTGACTCAAATTATTTCGTACAGGACTGGACCGTCAAGCAGGTGGAAAAATCCATAGGAATCTTCTATTCAACCTGGAACACTTCAAAATTCCAGGAAATGCTCAAAAAGTTCAAACTTGATCCTAATAAAAAGGTAAAAGAACTTTCAAGGGGAATGCAAATGAAGCTTATGCTGGCGTGTGCATTTTCTCATGATGCAAAGCTGCTGATACTTGATGAGCCAACCAGCGGGCTGGACCCTGTTGCGAGAGACGAATTATTGGACATTCTCTCAGAATATATTCAGGACGGCAAACGCAGTGTGCTTTTTTCAACCCATATAACCTCCGACCTTGATAAAATTGCCGACTATATAACTTTTATCAACAATGGCAAGGTCTTTTACACCGGTCCCAAAGATGATTTCATTGAGGGGTTCCGAATGGTAAAGGGCGGTAATAATGAGCTCAGCAGTGAAAAGGAACGTAAATTAATAGGTGTTCGCAAGTATTCCACAGGCTTTGAGGGGCTTATTAGAACAGAAGATAGTAAGTACTTCAATAATTTAAATATTGAGCCTGTTTCTATTGAGGATATTATTATTTATACAAGCAAAGGAGACATTAATAATGAGTAATGTATTAAAAATGCTAACACTTGATTTTTCTTTGATAAAACCATATTCCAAGTCTCTTCTGATTGTTTTTTTAGCTCCGTTAATTATATTATACAGTACTAAGGATTTTGTTTCAGGCCTTGTGGTATGCATGAGTATTATGGCAATGACTTCGAACTATGCATTTTCTGTGGCAGAGAAAAATGATCTTAATCGTCTATACGGTTTGATACCTGTAGCAAAGAAAGATATTGTAAACGGAAGATACTTGTTTACAGCACTTACAGGTATTTTTGCAGCTATCTTCATGACCATCCTGAATACATTGATTATGTCCGTTGCAAAAATATCATTCTCAATGGAAGATATGATTGTAGCCTTAAGCGTCGGTCTTGGCATATACATGTTTTTTACGGCAATACAATTACCCGGATTTTTCAAATTTGGAGCCATAAAGGGCAGGTTCATATCCTTTATCCCCTTTTTAGGACTGTTTCTGGTAAGTGCTATTGCACAGGGACTCAGCCCGGAAAGCCTGAATAAGTTACCTGATATCGCAGTTTTGAATAGCCCCTATTCCCTGCTCGTAATATCAATTTTACTGGATATAATATTCTATGCTATTTCAATTGGAATTTCACAAAGAATTTACGACAGAATGGAACTCTAGCAAACTATCTAACAAATCTACCTATCTATCAAATTGGCACACTTGGAAAAAGAAAAAACTTGAATCCCTGAAGCTTTCCGTGTAGAATAATATATGCTGAAGTAAAATTAAAGATTTATTTGATTAACTGAACTAAAGCTATTCGCGGAGAGGTATCGAAGTGGTCATAACGGGGCTGACTCGAAATCAGTTAGCGAGCAATCGCACGCGGGTTCGAATCCCGCCCTCTCCGCCACAATTTCCTTGAAAATCAAGGGTTTTCGGCGTTTTACAAAGGAAAAAGACGCTGAATTTGAAAAGGAAAATTCTAATTCGGCGTCTTTTTTGTACTTCGGTAGAGAAATGATAGTGATATCTCCTACATAGAAGCAATTAACTTTTTGACTCCTACCATATTTATTGCTCTTCTCATATTGTACGCAAGGAAACTAAGCCCTAGTTCGGCTGTTGCTTTTTCTTTTCCCTTACATAAAAGATAGTGTGCACCATGATACCATTTAACTTACAACAAATTTTATTAATACCAACCTTTAAGGAAAAGAATACTACTTAATAATGGATATACTTGATTCCAGCTTTTATTCCTAGTATTGTTTTCTTTTAGGTATTTATATTAAAGGAACGAAAAGAAAGATGAAACCGATTTATATAACAAATTTAAGTAGTTGAATAGGGGGTAGTTTTCATTTACGAGTATGAACGTGGTTCTAAATTTATCGGTAAGCCTTCGATTACATTAATACTATTTTCTATAATACATTTTGGGGTTACACTACTTACTTTTATAGGCAGATATAGCGGTGGAACTGGCGATGTTGAAGAAAGTTACAGTATAGCAGTTCTTTATTTAATACTATTTTCTTCATTAAGTATCTTCATAGGTTTAATATATGGCATTATTGGTTTTGTAAATAATAAAACCATTACAAAGCTTATAAGCTTTATTTTATTAGGCATGGCTATGATTACCACTATATTACTTTTCAATATAAAAACTAGATATAATGTGTTTGTAGAATTAATAATCGGAGCGAAAAGTAATAAATACATATTCAATATAATTAATATTTTTATGTTTTTTGAATCAATAGCCTTATTATCATTGAGCTTGCTTATTGGCTTTTTTAGAAAGAGGTATAATTGAAAAGAAACTAAAAAACTTAGAATCAAACCTGATATTGAAGATGCTTATGCAATAGATGCAAAGTTAATTATTCCTGAGAATCAGATAAGCAAAATATAATTTTTATATGCCTTACAACATATAAATCCCCAATCTATGTAATAAAGTAAGCAGCAATAATCAGCAATCAATTATACTTGTTGACTGTAAAAAACTAATATGTTATTATTGGGAAAATATTGCTGGGAGCTATTTAGTATGCGTAATGTAACGAATTTACAATATAAACGTTACAGGCAGCGTTTGATCTGATGATTATTTCACAGGACAAGCGCTTTTGTGTTTGTGCCTGTGATGGTTTTGAAATTGTAAGAGCCATGTAGGTGCAACCATACCTACATGGCTCTTTTAACATTTTAAGGAGGCTTTTTATGCATTCAGAACAAGAAATTATCAGAAGAGAATCACTTAAGAAACTAAGTAAGGTAGTTAATCCATATCCGGATAGCTATTCTACAAATCATGAACTGCATTTAGTAAAATTACTGGATGATGGAACCGATAGTGTCCGCGTAGCGGGCAGGATCTTGTCTATACGAAAAATGGGTAAATTGTCATTCGTTACAATAGCTGATATTAAAGGAAAACTCCAGCTTGCTTTAAAGGAAGATATTGTGAGTAAATACAAGTACGACTTTTTTCATTCCCATGTAGATATTGGAGACTTCATAGGTGTCGAGGGTAGTATCTTTACAACAAAAACAGGAGAAAAAACTGTCCGAATTGAAGGTTACACTTTTCTTGGCAAATGCCTCAAAGTGCTACCTGAAAAGTGGCATGGATTAACAGATATTGAGAGCTGTTATCGTCAGAGGTATCTTGATTTGATTATGTCACAGGATACCAGACAGCGTTTCTTGCTTAAGTCAGAAATAATAAGTCACATAAGAAGGTATTTAGAAGATACAGGCTTTATCGAAGTTGAAACTCCTGTATTACAGTCGAAGCCATCAGGAGCATTAGCAAAGCCATTTTTATCACACCACGAAGCTCTTGATATTGAAGTATACATGAGAATTGCACCTGAAACTTATCTCAAAAGACTTGTGGTAGGAGGCTTTAATAAGGTATTTGAATTCGCGAGATGCTTTAGGAATGAAGGTGTTAGCCCCACACATTTGCAGGATTTTACGATGATAGAGTGCTATGCTGCTTACTGGAACTATAAAGATAATATGGCTTATACCAGAAATATGCTTCTTGATGTACTACTTAAAGTGTTCGGTACAACAAAAATTATGATTGATGGTAAAGAAATCAATTTTTTAGATGATTGGAAAGTAGTATCTTTCAAAGAATTGATTCTCCATGATGTTGGTTTGGATACTGATAAGTACGGTAGCAGCAAGGAACTTCTCACCGCTATTGAAGAAAAAGGTATTAGACTTGAACATGAAAATTTACAAGCTTTAAGCCTTGGAAACTTGATTGACCAGTTATATAAAAAGATCAGCAGACCTAAAATTGTTAATCCAACTTTTTTGGTTGAACATCCTATTGATCTTTCACCATTAGCAAGAGCTAATGATACTAACTGCACTATTACTGACAGGTTTCAATTAGTTATAAATGGAGCTGAAATTATAAACGGATATTCGGAGCTTGTTGATCCGATTGAACAAAGAGCAAGACTAGAGCAACAGGCTTTGTATAATGCTAAAGGTGATGAAGAAGCAATGGTAAAAGATGATGATTATATTACCGCCATGGAATATGGTATGCCTCCAATATCAGGTTGGGGTATGGGAATTGAGAGATTAGTACAAGTATTGACCAGCAGTGAAAATATTAAGGATTGTATACTATTCCCATTATTAAGACCTCTTGATTAATATATTGTGTGCCAAATCCTTGCAGTATAAGGAATAAACCTCATCGAAAAATATGAGTAAAAGATTATTCCCATGTGGTTCTATGATTCCATCGTGGTTACAGAATCTCAGAGTAGCATTAAAATGTTCAGGGAAAAACAGAGATGAACAAAGACTTAAAATGCAGAAATTTCAGGACTTTCAAAGAAATATCGTGACAGTTTAAAAAGCATTGAGGAGTACCGTATGGAACTGGAACTCGGAAGAGGGCGAGCCGTTTATAAAATATACTAAATGCATATTATTAGGTGAGCGTAGGAGCTCGGCACCGTACACGCAGCGAGCGGCGGGCGACATCATTAGCATGCGGGAATCTCTTTCCGCCACAATTTGTCCGAAAACCCTTGAATTTCAAGGGTTTTGGGCGTTTTGCAAAGAAAAAAGATAAAACACATGGGCTAAATGTAATGATAGCATCGCACCTATAATCGTATTAATCATTGTGAGTATTTTTAATGTCATATATATTAAATGCCATTGATTATGTGGTTTCTTCTTGTCCCCAACTTCCGATCTCAAGCAAATTACCTTCAGGGTCTGCAATATAGAAATTTCGTATGCCAAATGGGAAGGTTTCAGGTTTTCCCGTAAATGACTTTATTCCAAGCGCCATTAGGCGCTCATATTCTATATCTACATCTGAAAATTTCGGCAGCCAAATACACCTATTTCCATCGTTAAGTTGATTCCCTTCTTGGGGTTATAGGACTCCCCTACGGCTTTCGCAAAATTTTTCCGATCATACATTGCTAATGATAACGGCCCGCTTTTTGTTTTAAACTCCGCCCATAATCCGCCGTCCCAATCGGTATCAAATTCCATGATGTTTTTATAAAATGAAACCATTTTTTGATCCTTTTTAGTTTCTTCTCTAGGATTTCTGCATTGTACGTATTATCTTTACTGTTTACCGCTCTGAATTTCGACTCATCATTAGATAAAAGTTCCTTCTGATATAAATCCAATTTCATGCAGAGCTTGACAAAAGCCGGAAGACATTCTTAAGAGCCTTTGCATTGTCTTTCCTGAAGTCTGCGATGGTTCTGAAAACAGGGGTGAGTTTTTTAGAAGATATAATAGCTTAATATTCCTTGTACATTCTGCCATCAGGTTCCGCTGGAACGTACCTTATGGCCATTCTGGTATATATATGTTAAACTTGAAGTAAGGTTTATTTATATTCTATATGCAACATTAAGTTGAGTATAGGTACCCTTACAAACAGTAAATATTAGGAGGATATCAATGAGAACGCCTAAGATTAGGGATACCCAAGGAAATATTTATCCATGTAGTATTGCGGAAGTTATCAAGCTGAACATTGGTGGAGTTGAACAATATTTGATGATACGGGGTAAAAATGTTCAAAACCCTATTTTACTATTTGTTCATTGTGGACCTGGGCAAGCAGAAATTGGCTACATTAGAGCATATCAAAAAAATTTAGAAGAGCACTTTACAGTTGTACGATGGGATCAAAGAGGTGCAGGTCTCTCTTATTCAAAAAATATACCTAAAGATACTTTTACTATAGACATGTTTTGTAATGACTTAAATGAGGTTACTGATTATTTGATTCAGCGCTTTAGCCAGCCTAAAATTATAATTTCAGGACATTCTTGGGGTACAGTTCTTGCAACTTATGCTGTAAATAATCATCCTGATAAATACAGTGCATATATCGGCATAGGTCAGGTTGTTAACTCATTGAAGGCGGAGAAAATATCGTATCGTTATGTCAAAGACCAAGCAGAAATAAAAAACAACAAAAAGGTTCTTAGCGAACTTGAGAAGATTGGAGAGCCGCCATATACCGATAAAGAAGCGCTCATACGAGCAAATTGTCAAGGAAGAATCGGTGGAGTTATAAAGACCAATCCACCTAAAAGTATTATTTCATCACTGATAGTATCAAAGGAATATAATTTAATCCATAAACTAAATTATTTTAAAGGTTCTTTATACTGTGCTAAAACCATGTACTCCCAAGTTATGAAAATAGATTTTTTAAAAGAAATAAAAGGATTAGATATGCCAGTATTTTTTATCGCCGGTAAATACGACTTTATTACACCAACTGCTTTAGTTCAGAAGTTTTGTGATGAATTAGACGCACCAATGAAGGAATTAATTATTTTTGAGAATTCAGCACACCTTCCTCAATTGGAAGAACACGAACAGTTTGCAGAAGTATTAATTAAAATCCGCTCCAAGCTCGTCAATATATAAAATAAACTGACTATATTTTACTATCTCAGTCTAACAAATATTGTGAACTATACTCAATACGTAAAATGCCGTTCCGAACGCACTAAAAAAGACCTCTACCATTTGTAGAAGTCTTTTTGGTGCGCCATCAGGGATTCGAACCCGGGACACCCTGATTAAGAGTCAGGTGCTCTACCAACTGAGCTAATGGCGCATGTAAACCTTTGAGAAAGCATTTACTTTAATAGCAACCTGTTTATTATATAAACTATTATTAGTTTAGTCAATACAAAAACTAAAAATTTATATAAAAATAAATTCAAATCATATATCTTAAATAAATATGAGTTTAAGAGTTAAAAAGTTTTACCACTTTCGTACAGGATATTTTTTTACTACCTGTAAAAACTATAGTAGGTTTAAAAATATAGTTTTTGGGAGGTATTTAAATGGGTAAATCCGATTATAACGATGAAACATTAATTTACTCCGATGAAAAGTCACCCGGCTGTAATGAGTGTGGCACTGAAAGTCTGAATGTTGAGCTTTCTGATAAGGCATCATATGAAAACTATTCCAAAGGTGTATCTTTTACAACCTTTGGCGACAAGGTTAAATTGATATACGATGGTCAGCTTGTAAAAAAAGGAGCCAAAGAAGTGTTTGCTATAGTGAACACTGTAGATGGCAAAAGCGGCCAAAGCAGCTCAACCTACCCAATGAATAGTACCAACCAGCAATATTATGAATTAACCATCCCAGCACAGCGACACAGCCAGATAAATGTTTCCTTCAAAGATAATTCAAACAACTGGGATGACAATTCAGGCAAAAACTATAGTTATTTTAACCAGTAAGAGAAGCAGGCAGTTGTAGGAGCTGCCTGCTTCTCTTACTAATTCCCTGCTAAATTAATATTTTGGAGGGTAAATCTATTGATTTGATAGTTATCAATCAATGCCTTAACCAGTCTGCCACAATAGTTTTACGTTAACACTGCCCAATGATATAATAATTAGTGGTTTAATTAATATATTTCATTGTCGCAGGGGGTTCAATGGTTAAAAAGCTGCAAGTAAAGAATATCCTGAGATGGCTGGTATTATTGACATACATTTCAGCAACTGTATTGATTGTCCTTAACAATAAATTTGATAAACTGAGATTTATCATGCCTCTTATCCTTGTTCTGTTTTTCACTAACTATTTTCGAGAATATTATCTCTATGAAAAAAGGAAGAAGGCAAAATATGTTGTGGCCAGCATAATAATTGAAATGCTTCTCATTATAACCATCGGCTTTTTTGACAAAAGCGGAATAAATACACTATATTATTACGTAATGATATCATCGATGGCTATAATGTATCCGTTTATTTACTCCATACCCACTGCTCTTGTATTTATAGTTTTTGAATTTTGCCGTGAAGCTGTAACTAAAGGTATAGATATTACATCAAGTTCTATGCTGTCTTTGATATTTTCCTATGTTGTATCCTCAGCCTTTGTTATGGGAATGAGTTTACTTGTGAGAATGCAGGTAAAGGAGAAGGAAAAGCAGGCACACATAAATGCTGAACTGGAGCAAGCTTATAAAAGGCTTATGGAGAATTCATCAGCAGTCCAAAAGCTTGCTGTAGAAGAGGAACGAACCAGAATGGCTCGGGAAATCCACGATACTCTCGCTCATACTCTTACAACATTGATAGTGCAGTTGGAGGCTTGTAAAAAACTAGCCGCCTTAGACCCCTCAAGACTGCCTTCAGAACTGGAAAAGGCCCAGGCATTGTCTCGAAGTGGCTTTAATGATATAAAACGCTCTATTAAAGCGTTACGTCCTCAGATAATGGAAGATAAATCCTTTGTGTCTTCACTTAGATCTGTTTTCAACGAAGTAATGGAAAATACAGAGGTACATATTGCCTTATTTAATCTCCTGCCTCAGGAGTTAAAGCTTTCAAACCAACTTGAAATCGGTCTGTTCAGGGCTATTCAGGAAAGTATCACTAACTCCATTCGTCATGGACAGGCGGCCGAAATAAAAATCACTTTAAAGCAGGAAAATGGTTTGATTACTGCAACTGTTGAAGATAATGGTATTGGCTGTACTAATATAAAAAAAGGTTTTGGTCTTACAGGTATCAGGGAGAGAATCGAAGCCCTCAATGGTAATGTGGAGTTCTCAAGTTCTTACCAAAACGGCTTCAAAACAGTAATTACAATTCCCATGACTTAATATACTTAGTACTTTAGAAGTTCTTTCAGCATATTAGTATTTCAGTTTATGCAACTAAATTTAGCACACTATATTGGAGATAGTTATGAAAATAAAAATAATGATAACTGATGATCAGCGGTTGATGCGGGAAGGCCTTAAAACCATACTTGACCTGGAACAGGATATGGAAGTTATAGAATTGGCTGAAAACGGCAAAGACGCCCTGGATAAGCTCCCTTCTGCGCAACCTGATGTAATGCTAATGGATATCCGGATGCCTGTAATGGATGGTGTTGAATGTACAAGACTCATAAAAAAGCAGTATCCTGATATTAAGGTAATAATCCTTACTACCTTTGATGATGATGAGTTTATTATTGATGCCTTAATAAATGGTGCGGCGGGTTATATTTTAAAGGATTTATCCTCTGAGAAACTTGTGGAAGCTATTCGTGATACATATAGAGGAAATTCCATAATGCAGCCTGAAATAGCCGCAAAGGTAATCTCCCATATTACAGGAACTGCTAAAGAGCATATTAATAACCCAGAAACAGATACTGTTGTTTCTGAAACTCAAAGTTCCACAGATGACCTTACAGAACGGGAAAAGGATGTTCTAAAACTGGTAGGAAAAGGTATGACTAATATTGAAATATCCAAACAGCTGTACATTTCAGAAGGTACTGTAAAAAACTATATCAGCAGTCTATACAGCAAATTGCAGGTTAATGACCGGAGCAAGCTTACAATTTATGCTATCGAACACAAACATATATGACTGAAGTCATACTCTGTCAACTAAGAATCATTACCTTAGACAGCTGTGAAAAAACCTCCATGGAAGTAAAATGTAAGCATAAGCAAATTATTTCCTGGAGGTTTCAATTATGTTAACAGTTTTAGAGATACTAATTATCGCATCCATTATTCCTGTAATTATATGGGCTTTACTGCCTGTTAAGCAGGTACCGCGGGTTCTGGACTTTATGCCTGCTGCTGGTGTAATCTTTCTTATACTTCATCTTTTTATTGATAATGAAGCAGTAAAGATACGCTTTGTTCCCCTATACATATTTACTATAACGCTGTTTCTTGTTACTCTTGTCAGGCTGTTCCGCCATAACCCCAATCAGCCGAAACATAGGATACCTGCAGGCATAGGCCGTATTTTTGCGTTGCTTGCCTTGGCCTTATGTGTTATTTTCCCCACTGTTGTGCTTCCCTTCCAATCTCTTCCCCAACCAACAGGTAAATATAACCTTGGTACTGTGGTTTGCGATTTAACAGATAATAATCGCGAAGAGGCTTTTACACCTGAAAGCGGAGATCCCCGTAAAATTGTAGTCCAGTTCTGGTATCCCGCAGAAACTGATATAAATAGTGAATACGGTGTTAGTAATGCACCCCTTGCAAAGACTCAAGACAGCTACCCTGTTTTAATATTCTCCCATGGTGCCTTCGGAGTCCGCAACAGCAATGCTTCTGCCTGCCGAGAGCTTGCGAGCCACGGTTATATTGTAGTAAGCCTTGACCACACCTATCACTCCTTTTATACTGCTTTTTCTGATGGGAGTAAGGTCATAGTTGATACTAAATTTATTAACGATGCATTAAATGCCTCCTCAGGAAAAATGGACCCAAAGGAAGAATACACTGCCAGCCACAACTGGTTGAATTTGAGAACTGCCGACATTGAGTTTGTTATTGACAGTTTAAAGTCCGGTGATATAGGCGTAGCGGGTGAGTTGCTGAGTGGACATATGGATTTAACCAACATAGGCCTCTTTGGACATTCAATGGGGGGTGCTGCCTCTGCTCAGGTAACCAGGGATAGAGATGAAGTAAAAGCGGCTATTGTTATAGACGGTACCTTGCTTGGAGATATAACAGGGCTTGATAGCAACAATAATGGTATTGTTACAAATAAAGCCTTTACCAAGCCTCTGCTGCAAATGTATAATGGGTCCTTCCTAAATCCCGAAGCAAAGAAGACCAGTTATCTTCCAAACATTAATGCATATAATAATGCTACTGCCGCGGCTTACTCACTCTGCATCAAAGATTCGGGACATTTGAACTTTACAGACCTACCCAGAATTTCACCTATACTTTCAAAGATGCTGGGAACAGGAACAGTTGACCCCTATGAATGTATTAAACTAGTAAATGGTTACTCACTGGCCTTTTTTGACAAGCACCTCAAAGGGCAGCCTTCAGAATTACTCGATGGCTCTACTGCAACTGATAAGGTAATATTTGATACGAGGAATAGAACAAAATAGAAATTACAAAAATTGTAAAGAAATGGTGGATGAGGAAAGCTTAAAGACAAGTAATAGAAATTGGTATAAAAATTTGTTGCAGTAAGCTATATAAAAATACTCTTCCTATCCAATTGAAGCTGACTTGAAGTCAAATGAATAATAAGTTCTTCAACAGCTGAGAGACTTGCAATACTACATATAATGTACATCCAAAGGCTTGAATAGTTAAGTGAAAAAGTTGGGATTAGAAAAATCGGGACTAGAAACAACGACATTCCGGCGACCTTATTCGAGTATGTATGGAGTATTGCAAGGGTTTTATGTTTTACAAGGACTACAGCTACTGAGATTAGTCTTAAAACAAATATCAATATAACCCAGATAACTATATTGGAAGGAAGTTCGAGCAGTGGATATAACTTAAAAAACACTACTGTCACCATTATTAGATCTGCAACCGTATCCAGCCTTGCTCCAAATTTACTGCTGGCCCCCATTCTCCTGGCAATAAAACCATCCAACATATCACTAATTCCGCAGATAAGATATATCGCGTAAAATGTCGTGCTTAGAGACCCGACTATTATTAAGCTGAATGAAAGCATTATTCTGATAATGGACAAACAATTGGGAATTACCTTAATCAACTTTTACACACTGCCTTCTTAATTCATCTGAACAAACCTTCTCCCGTTCCCTGCTACTTTTAATTTACAAAAGTAAGAACAAGTTTGATACATTCGCCTTCATCAATTATTTCGTTATTATTTAAATCACTGATTGCAACAATATAAATATCCTCTAATGGAAATTCATCAAAGGAATATTCGGTAAATTCAAAGGTTTCAGGATCATACATCTGCAGTTTATCTATGTTCCATAATGCATCTATAATACTATTTTCATCCTCACCAATTACTGTTAATCTATTGTCATCGTCATCACTATAAAATAAATAGTGATGAGCTTCATTTATTATGTTCATAGAATCATATACGCCAGCAGTGGCCATACCTGATCCCGGCACGAAATAAGGGATATCTTCCAGCTTTGTTCCCTCTTCTGCAAGATCATAGTAACTGCTGTCATCCAGTGCTGCCAATTGGATTATCCCTTCACGAGGCATATAAAGCTTAAGTGAGAAGGCATCTCTGTCCAGATATGCGGTTCCATCACTATTTGTCTTTATCTCTCTACCATTCTGAAATACTCTGACACCAAAATCAGAAGTTTGAGTCTGAGTTCTAAACTTCAGAGTAAACGCCTTTTTTAAGCCATTCCCGGAAGTATCCTTGACAGCGTTCGCCGGAATTGTAAGTACATAGTCCGTACCATAATCCAGCCTCTCCTTAGCCTTGATTATTAAGGAGTCGTTTTCAATAGTAACAGAAATATTAACAGACATTGGAGTAACAGCTAATTTAATACGTGAAAAAGTATTCCCCTTTAGAATCTTTTCACTGAATTTTATTGTAATAGTTTTATCAGTCTCAACCATAAGGTTGTTAGCCGGGTCGGTTTGAATTACTGTTGGAGCTTTGTTGTCCTTTCTTGCGGCAAAGGATGTTTGGCATGTAAGAATAATAACCGACATTATGCAAAAATAAGCTATGAGCTTTCTCATATTAACCTCCCAAGCCACTATAGTGGCTTTGATACTTTAGTGGCTTTGAGCCGACATAGCGGTCACAAAATGTAATGAAATTCGTTCCTCATATGTAAATAATATCATCTTAATATTTTACATATTTTGAATTTTCCAGGTTACTGAATAATATTATACCGTATTTATGCATAACATTTCCATCAAAATAACCTCCAGCTTAAAAAAATCTTATCCTAACACCTTTAACATAACACTCCAAGTCTGAATATTATGTATAAACAACATATTTGGAGTGAGATATTATGTTAAATATTCTGTTAGTAACCAACAATGGTGTAAGTTTTAACCTCTGGTTTTCCATTTTTCTTATTACAATTTTTATAGTAACGCTTACAGGTCCGATATTATATGAACATATCTCGTCCTGGCTTTCTTATAAGCTGGCTGCAAGGAGATATTACCGCGCTGCCGCAAAAGACTACTCCCAGCAAAGAGACGATGATGACGGCGGAAGTACCATAGACGAACTGATTGGTACTGCCGGCTATGCCTATAATCCACAAAAAGATATCTTCTTTTCAACAATGCATGCCTGGCAAAGAAAAATGGGCTACTGCAGGCTATATGATGAGGCAGCAGCTCCCCTTGGTATGATAATTGACTGCGAGCCCATACGGTTTTCCTACGGTGGAAAACGCTGGTTGATTGAATTTTGGAAGGGGCAATATGGTATGACCACCGGCTGTGAATTAGGGGTATATTCAAGCACTTGGCCTGATCTTAATATTCCCGGCGTTTTTGACGGTACTTTTTATTCCTGCGCAAGTAATCAAGACAGATTAAACATGGGATTTATTCTGTATAAAAACGGCGAAAAGATAATGACCAGAAAAGGCAGACACTGGTGGCTGACCGGCTTTAAGCTTGGCGAGTTTTCCGAGCCCTCAGAGCTTTCAATGGATGTATATATAACCCTTAAGAGCCGTGGTATGAGAGATGCTTTCCTTAAGAGTCTGAAAAAAGAAGGATATACTGAAGAGGATTTTGAAGTTCGAAAAACCACCGTAGCATTACATTATGACAAGCCCCATACAAGGCAGCCTTATACCAGGTCGGCTTCTACCGATAAGCTCATGCTGGCGCAGTTAAAGAGAAACTGTGAGATATATCAAACCCTTACCAAGGGCTATACAAGTATGAAGGATAAGGTTTTAGCAGTTAAAGAAGGGTCTCCCGAGGTATATGCAGAGTTATTTAAAATAGGTAAGCCTGCTTCGATTTTCAGCGTTTTCGATAAGATCAAGGGGTATCTGAACTTAGATGACGGCGATAATTAGCGCTCGAGCGAGGTGAATTATATGAATAAATTAGATAAAGTCACTCGTGTATATAACAGGTCAGATATAATCCCCTTCGACGATTCCTCCAGATTTGTTTTTATGAGTGATTGCCATAGAGGTGATGGAAGCTATTCCGATAACTTTTTAAATAACAAAAACATTTTCTACTCCGCGTTAACCCAGTATTATCATAACAATTACACCTATATTGAACTGGGAGATGGTGATGAGCTTTGGGAAAACAAACGGCTTTCAGACATAATGCAGATTCATAAGGATGTTTTCAGCCTTCTTTCCAAATTTCATTCAGACCGGAGACTATACATGTTGTATGGTAATCATGATATTGAAAAACGAAATTATAAATATGTAGAATATAATATTCGGCGATATCATGCACGAAGAGAACAGGATGACCCTTCAATCTTCAATAATGTAAAAATGCATGAAGGCTTGGTTTTAAAACATAATGAGTCTAATGATAAAATCCTTCTCATTCACGGTCATCAGGTTGATACGCTCAATAGCACTCTTTGGAGGCTGAGCAAGTTTCTTGTAAGATACCTGTGGAGACCGCTGGAAACCATAGGAATAAATAATCCTACAAGTCCGGCTAAAAATTACAAAAAGAAAATATCAATTGCAAAATCACTTAGCAAATGGGTCGTAAAAGAGAAGCACATACTCATTGCCGGACATAACCACAGACCTTCTTTTCCCGATGTAGGCCAGGTTCCATATTTTAATGACGGCTGTTGTATTCATCCCCAAGCCATAACTGCTATCGAAATAGCAAGTGGTAACATATGCTTGGTCAAGTGGAGTGAAAAAGTTAAAAATGACGGTACACTGTACATCGCACGGGATATACTCGGAGGACCAAACAGACTTCAGGATTACTTTAATTGGCTGAACAAGGAATAAAACGCTTTGCAAGGTATTAGCAATCAAAAGGTATTTCAATATAAAAAAGCAGCTGCAAGCTTAAATAAAGAAGTTAAGCTTGCAGCTGCTTTTTTATTCTATTTCTAATAATCAAGTTCTTATTGATTTCCCAAATAGTCAGTTCTTATTCATCAAATCGTCACATTCCACTTATAAAATAAAAATGTCAAATCACAGAAGGAGGTAATATGTATGCACAATAAAAAATTGAAATATAGATTTACTTATGTTTTACTAGCAATGTTAATCAGTGTATCATCCTTGACCGCATGTTCAGATAAGGATTCAGCTGCCGTTGGAAACTCCAATTCTGCGGCTTCCGAGCAGACTGAAGTCAATGGGACAGAAACCAAGTCCGGCTTAACCCAAACAGTATCTTCAGCTGCAAAAACAGATATATCGGTAGAGTATGAAGCCGAGGATGAGGACTCCGACTGGAGCAGTACCGACTCAACAAGCATATCTCTGAAATCAGATTCCATAACATATGAGGGTAATGGGGTAGCGGTTCAGAATAACATTGTAACAATTACTTCAGCTGGAACGTATATTATAAACGGAACAATACGTAACGGTCAGCTACGTGTGGATACCGATGATAAAGCTCCCGTTAGACTTGTTTTAAACGGAGCAAATATAACCAGCCTGGACAGTGCTCCAATCTATATTATCAAAGCTAAAAAGGCAGTAATCGTTCTGGCGGAAGGGACTAAAAACAACTTAACCGACAGCAAGACATATACTGTTGAAGATAATGAAGCAGACGAACCCAATTCAACAATATTCTCTAAATCAGACCTGACAATTAATGGTACAGGTTCCTTAACTGTAAATGCAAACTATAAAAATGCTATAACAAGTAAGGATGAACTAAAAGTCATGAGCGGTAATATAGCAGTGAACTCAGCAGGTGATGGCATCAGAGGCCGGGACTTTGTTGCAATAAAAAATGGTGTGGTAAATATCAATTCTCAGGAAGATGGAATCAAATCAAACAATGACGAAGATGCAGAAAAAGGCTTTGTCTTGATTGAAGGCGGCACAGTTAATATTACAGCACAAGAGGATGGAATACAGGCAGAAACAAATATAATTATCAAAGCCGGCGACATTGATATTACTTCAGGAGGAGGCAGCGCCAACGGTGAGGTAATGGCAGACGAGCAACCGGGAGGTATGAGAGGTTCCGGCAAGGGCTTCGATAGAACAGCTGACAGTATACAGAGTAGCAGTTCCGCAAGCGCACAAAACAATTCAGATGAATATTCAGAAGAAAATGCAGAAGAAAGTTCTGCCAGCACGGGTGCATCGGACAGTAAAAAAGGTATAAAAGCATCAGTGGGTATTACTATCAATGGAGGTACTATATCCATCGATTCTGCAGATGATTCAATCCATTCTAACAATTCCATTTTTATAAACGGAGGAACCATAACGGCTCTTTCGGGAGATGATGGAATACACGCAGATACAAGTATTGAGATTAACGACGGAAACATAAATATTATGAAAGCTTATGAGGGCATAGAGAGTGCAAAAATAACAATTAATAAAGGTAATGTATACATTCTTGCAAATGATGACGGGATAAACATTTCAGGCGGTAATGATAATTCCTCAATGAGAGGACGTCCAGGGCAGAATAATATAAATTCTACAAGTAATGATTCTCTTTATATTAATGGTGGATATGTTTACATTGAGGCTGGTGGAGATGGTCTTGATGCTAACGGATCTATCTATATGTCAAATGGTACGGTGGTAGTAAACGGGCCAACTTCTAATTTTGACGCCTCTATCGATTATGACGGAGCCTTTAAAATGACAGGAGGTTTCCTTGTAGCAGCAGGAAGCGCAGGAATGGCACAGTCTCCCGACACCTCCTCCACTCAAAATTCTGCAGTCATATCCTTTACGGAGACAATGTCCGCAGGCACACTCTTTAATATTCAAACTGCAGAAGGCAAGCAATTGCTAACCTTTAAACCATCCAAAGCTTATCAGACAATTGTTTTCAGTTCACCGGAGTTAACTAAAGGTGCAAACTATGATATTTATTACGGCGGAAGCTCAACAGGTACTGAAAAAGATGGCTTATATACAGGAGGAACCTATACAGGAGGCACAAAGTATCAGAGCTTTTCGGTATCAGATACAATAACAACCATAGGGACTGCCGGACGTGGTGGCCCGGGGGAACAGGGCTTCATGAACAGCGGAAAACGTAGAGCCCCGTAGGAACAGCCAACTAATAAAACTCAACAGAATAGATGTATCATAAAATTCGTGGATCAGTTTACATCAAGCACTGATTTCCAGGCAGGAGGTCACTATGTCAATTAATGCATTCAAACGTTATGAAATGAAATTTCTTTTATCAAGGGAGCAATTTGATGCACTTCTTCCTAAATTGATACAACACATGAATCCAGATCAGAATTGTAAAAACGGAGGCAGCTACAATATTTACAATATATATTATGATACCTTCGACAGCAGCTTGATCAGGACATCTCTTTCAAAGCCCCTTTATAAGGAGAAATTACGTTTGAGGAGCTATACAACACCGAACTCTCCCGATTCAAGAGTATATCTGGAATTGAAAAAGAAGACTACAGGTATTGTTCATAAAAGAAGGGCAGCTATGACCCTGAAGGAAGCCTATGAGTTTATTGAGAGTGGCAGGAAACCCATAGCTAAAAACTATATAGGTCAGCAGGTCATTAATGAATTGGAGTATTTTCTCGGCAGGTATGAAGTATTTCCAGCAGCCTATATCAGTTATACAAGGATGGCCTTTTTTGGTAAAAATGATAGGGACTTCAGAGTAACCTTCGACAGTAATATTACAACAAGAAGAAGTGAGCTTTATCTGGAAAAAGGCCCCTTCGGAGAGCAGTTACTTGAAAACGGACAATACCTTATGGAAGTTAAAATATCCCGGGCAGTCCCTATCTGGCTGGCAGAAATTTTATCAGAACTTAAAATATATAAAAGAAATTTTTCAAAATACGGAAAAGAATATGCTTACTACTGTCAAAATAATCTTATCAACAATTTTAATACAAGTTTTAACTCCCAAAGTGTGCAGGACTCAAGGCTTTGTACAAATTATTGAGGGACTGAGTACAATAGAAGGAAAAACAAAAAGAGTATAAAAGGAGAGATATAAATGTTGGAATCTATTTTCGCAGCTTCAACCTCAGGTGATACCCTCGCCCTTGTACCCATGCTCCAAGCTCTGGGTACAGCGCTGATACTGGGATTGGTTATCAGTCTTGTATACATCAGGACTCATAAAGAGGAAGGTTACTCTGCGGGCTTTACTGTTACGTTAATTATGCTTCCTGCCATAATAGCTATAATTATAATGCTTATCGGAAATAATATTGCCAGAGCCTTCAGTCTTGCAGGGGCTTTCAGTCTGATCAGATTCAGAAGCGCTCCTGGGGATCCCAAGGATATCGCGTACGTTTTCTTCACATTGGCCGTAGGTCTGGCGTGCGGAATGGGGTATCTCGGCTATGGAGCAATATTTGTTGTTGTGTTGTGTCTTGTGATGATACTGCTTCAAAGTTTTAACTTTGGCATACCGAGAAGCTCCTGCATGCAGCTCAAAATCACAATACCTGAAGATCTCAATTTCCAGGGACTTTTTGATGACATTCTTGAACGATATACAAATTCCTGGAGCTTAAAACGTGTCAAGACCGCCGATTTCGGAACCATATTCGAGGTCGTTTATATAATCAATTTAAAAGCCGCTGATGAACAGAAGCAATTTATAGATGAACTCAGATGCAGGAATGGAAACCTGAATATATCACTTACCATGAAGGAATATGAAGATAGAGTTCAATAACCTAGAATATTTTTTTTACAAAATGCAAAAATATCTATGAGATGTTTATATTTATCAACAGCTGGCACGTGCCTGTCACTAATGGAGGGATATAAAATGGCTAAAAAAGGAATGAGAAGACCTGATCCTTCAGAACCACATGGAACAGAAAGTAACCACTCACAGCATTTTCAAAAAAATGATGTGAGACCTGTCCCTGAAATCCAAGGGAAGGCAAAGACAGGGAATAAAAAGGCAGGTCAGATATAACGAAGCAATAATAGATGTCTATGGTGTCCATCAGGACACCTTGGCCTCAACTATGTGTAGGCTGCAATTGCTTCGCTCCGGATTCAGACCGAGAGCATCTCCCCCTCTTCGTTGAAATGCCAGTGTGGAAAAACCATCTGCAACTGAAAAATCGGTAATTTATGTATTGACAACTAGCTATACTCAATGTAGAATATTCAATATAGAGTATTAGAGATCCGTATGTTAATCTACTATGACTTTATATACCTACTGTTAATTATGGAATATACACTACAAACCATCTCAGGAATGGAGCTAAGTTGTAAATGACAAGATTACTTGTACTTGGAATGTTAGATATCCAGCCTATGTCCGGCTACGAAATACAGCAGATGCTTAAGCTAAACGATTCAGAACGCTGGGGCGGTGTACTGATTGGGTCCATATATCATGCACTGAAGAAAATGGAGCAGGAAAAATTAATAGAGGTGGCAAGCATCGAGCATACAGGTATGCGTCAGAAAGCAGTCTATACAATAACCGATGCAGGCAGAAAGCATTTGCTGGAGCTGATACAGGAGGCTTTGGAAACTTCCTCGGTTCTTTATCCTTCAACTCTATATTCCGGATTATCCTTCTATCATAAATTGCCTGAAGAGGAAGTGGTTCAGGCCCTTGAGCTTCAGAAGAAAAAGTTGGACAGTGAATATAAGTCAATGCAGGCAGGGCTTGAGTCAAAAAACTCCTGGATGCAAAACAACCTACCTCCAATGACAAAGCTGATGTTTGATAATATGTTCGGTATAATCAAGCTTCAACAGGACTTTATAGAAGCAGCTTTAAAGCTGCTAAAAACCGGGGATAAAAACAAAGGCCAGTCTTAAAAATCTCCCTCGTATGGAGGGAGAAAAAAATAGCTTAATAGTCAACATTGAATAAACAATATTTAGTATAGTCAAGGGGAGATTTTATGAAGATTTTAATTGAAGCAAAGGGTTTGGTTAAACGCTTTGGAAACCGCGAAGTTGTGAAAGGAATCGATTTAGAAATTCGTCCGGGAGAGGTTCTGGCCCTTATTGGCACAAACGGTGCCGGTAAGTCAACTATAATGTCTATGCTGCTGGGTATCCTCAACCCAGACGAAGGGCAGGTAACCCGCTGGCGCGAGGATTACCGCTCTCACCTCGGTGTTCAGCTTCAATCAACTCCCTTCTTCGAAGGGTATACTGCCGAGGAAAATCTGCAGTTGTTTGCGGCACTGTACAATATGAAGCTGACCAAGTCACAGCTGGCGGAAGAACTTGAGAAGTGCGGTCTGTCTGAAGCCAGTAAAACTCCGGCAATCAAAATGTCTCTAGGGCAGCAGAAACGTCTGGCAATAGCAGTAACAAACATCCATAAGCCGGAGTTAATAGTGCTGGATGAGCCGACCGCAGGACTTGATCCTCGCGCCAGGCATGAGATTCGAGCCATGATCAGAAAATTAGCAGATGAGAAGGTTACCGTACTGTTTTCCTCCCATGACATGGAGGAGGTTTCACGTACGGCTGACAGGCTCATCCTGATGCATTCAGGCAAAATTGTCGCTCAGGGAGTACCCGAAGAATTATTGATTCAAAATCAGGTTGAAAACCTGGAGGAACTGTATATGATACTTACTGAGCCTGCTTATAAATTCAAATAAATTATAAGTGGTATCACCCACACTATATTTTAGCCACAATGTGGCTCATGGAGGTTATTATGAAAACAATATTTAGATTAACAATGAAATTTGCATCCCGCGATCCATTTATGTTATTCTGGTCCATCCTTCTTCCCATTGGAGGACTTATCGGTCTCGGCCTTTTTGTTAAAATTCCAGAATACCCTTCCAGACTTTTAACCGGTATGATGGCTGTAAGCATAATGTTTTATTCCCTTGTTACCACAGCATATTCCGTTTTATCAAACCGTCGTAGAGGCGTGTATAATCTTTTGAGAGTTACACCTATGACATTGTGGAAATATATTACATGCGTTGCTATGGCCTGGACGCTTATCTCCTTTTCCTGTGGTGCTCTAGTTCTTATATCAGGTGTTTTACTTTTCAAAATACATGTTTCCATATCCGCAATTTTAATGTTGATACCTGTAACACTTATAGCAAACATCGGCTACGTTTTGTTAAGTTTCTTCATTGCGAACCTCAGCCGTAATGAAAGTCAGGTCAGCATGATATCAAACCTTCTGATACTTCCTCTGATGTTTTGCAGCACTGCCTTTTATTCTCTTGAAAAAGCCCCTTCATTTATTCAGACCATAAGCAGTTTTAATCCTTTTCAGTGGTTTATATCAGGCCTTAGAAGCTCACTGCTGGGAGATATATCAGATTTTCTCACAAGTTCAGGCCTGCTTTTGCTTGTGGTGGCTGCAGCAATGCTGCTTGCGGTGCGAACCTTCAAATTTTCGGACTAACCTTTTAATGTTTGCATTTTACATAAACTGCATATTATTGTGAAGCTGCATATCATAAAGCTAGACAATAAAAAATGAACTGACCTCAAAACTTCCTTTGAGATTACAATTCATTTATTAATCATACTATCATGTTATTGTCCGGATTTATTTTTTTGTACGGGTATCTACTCTTACCATTACCCGGTATTAACAGAAAACTCTACAAGCAAACTTTCTGTTTCGTATCTCCTTCAATTTTACCAATACCATAACCATAACAGAAGGACTGGTACATGCTTGTAACTATGAGAGAACTCAGACAATTTCTTTCCTCTTCACTCAAGCCAAAATCCATTGTTCTCATAAAATTCTTTGTCTTCTCTTTAGCAATAAGCTTTATGGCTTCTCTTGTTCCTGCAAGGTCTTTTTCAAGCTTTTCTTTACCCTGATGCAGATATTCCTTTATAACAGCCTCAAACTTTTCCGAGGGTGTGGCATTTTGTAATTCTTCCATTTTAGCCTCCTAGTAATGACCTGCCGGCATTTGAATGAAAATTATATCATTCTTGCCAGCGTGATATTACTAAGTGTTTCCACATTTGTATTTTATATACACCAACTGGATAATTTACGCGTTAACAGTTCTTGTTGAACCAAGGGAAGTTTACTGAACTACCGTACCATCTGTTTCCTGCACTAGATTTGACTTGATTATTTTTTTGACAGCCTTTTCAAACTTGGTTCTGGCAAGCATTACCTGGTGTGAGCATCCCAGGCACTTTATTCTGAAGTCAGCTCCTGTTCTGATTACTTCCCACTGTTTACTTCCACAGGGGTGCTGTTTTTTCATCTCAACAATATCTCCTACTGCAAATCTATCTGCCATGCTGTTCCTCCCTTATTATTGCGGTCCGGTCATAAAACTCAAGACCTGTTTTTTCAAATGCCTCTTTAATCTTAACTCGTATCCTTCTCTCAACTGCCCACTGTTCGTTTGGATAAGTGCGCGCTGTGATCCTCAAATTTATACTTTGCTTGCCCAATTCTGTGATACCCAGTATTTTAGGTTCTTCAGTAAATACTGAGAATTCCTCCTTTACTTCATCACAGATCTTCCGGGCTATTTCATATACTTTTTCAAGACTTGTAGAGTAGGCTACAGGTACATCAACGATAACCATCTTATTATCTCTTGTATGGTTGGTGACTCTTTTTATTTCGCCATTCGGAATAATATACAGGTCTCCATTGAAATTTTTCAATCTGGTAACACGAAGCTCCATATGCTCAACTGTTCCCGTCATTGTATCAATAGTAATAAGATCACCTACGGCAAACTGATCCTCCAACAGTATAAAGAACCCCGAAAGTGTATCCTTTATGAGGCTTTGGGCTCCAAGACCAATGGCAACACCGCCTATTCCCGCAGCGGCAAGTACTGACTTTAAATTTAAAACATCCGATAATATCATCAGAATGGCCCAAATATATACAGCATATTTAAAAACGCTGGCTAATAAAGTAGCCATGGTGTCCAGCTTCTTTTCGCTCATTTTGATTTTTAATTTTTTTCGTTTTTCAAAAAGCTTCTTAATAAGTATCATGCCAATCCTGGCTATCAGGATAGCAAATAATAAAATTAGAATAATTTTCCCAACTTTAAAAACCGGGCTATAAAAACCTCCTAGAAACTCCTTTAAATACGTATCCAGTTCTGCGAGTACTGTAAAATCCTTCATATTTACCTTCCGTTATATTAAAGTATTATATTCCAGTATATTTTTAGTATATTTTAACATACAGCTACAAGCCTTTCAAAGAGCTTCAAATGATTTTTGTCTTTTCTCCACAAGTTTTCCGGATGCCATTGAACTCCTAAAGCGAACTTCTTATTTTCATTACTTATAGCCTCTATTATCCCATCCTCAGAAGATGCATTTATAATAAATCCCGGGGCGACCTCTCTGACAGCCTGATGGTGAAAAGAATTAACCTTGAGACTTTCTCTCCTGAAAACTCCATGTAAACAGGTATTATTAACTATCCCGATACTATGTATCTGATGCCACCTTGGTGCCAGTTGATTATGCTGGATAAGTTTATTCTCAGAATTATTCTCCGCATAAATGTCCTGAAAAATACTTCCACCGGCAGCTATATTCAAAACCTGTATTCCTCTGCATATGCCAAGCAGGGGTTTATTCACAGACAGAGCCTGTTGTACCAGAAACAGTTCCATACTGTCTCGGACGGGTGAGATCTCTCTGGAGTAAGGCATATTATTTTGTCCAAAATACCCTGCGTCAACATCTGGGCCTCCGGACAAGATTATACCATCACAAATGTCCAGATATTCCACCCAGACGCTTTTCTCCTCTGTTACAGGAATCAGTACAGGAACGGCACCACACTGAATAATGGCCTCATAATAGTCGTCCTTCAAGTTACTTGTTGCTTTTTCAAAATCAAATGCCGCTGTAATTCCAATGACAGGCTTACCTTTATACATTCAGAAATCACCCCTAAATAAAAATATTTTATTACCATTACACTAAAAAACGGCTCTCCAACGCGGAAGCGCTCTGGAAAACCGTCTTCAGTAATTTCATGTTCACTTTTATTGTTTTTCAAACATGCTTTTATCAACTCCGCATAAAGGACATACCCAATCCTCCGGAATATCTTCAAAAGCAGTGCCGGGTGCTATCCCACTGTCAGGATCCCCTTCCTCAGGGTCATAAACATAACCGCAAACTGTACATACGTATTTATCCATCTCTTTATCCACTCCTTGTATAAAAGTCTTCAAAATATTAACTATAAACGTCTGATTACACATTTCTATAGTTAATACTATATATATATTCCCACGTTTTATTTAATATAACATCTTTTTTTATAATTTCTTTCCGGCCTGTATGCTTTTTGATGCTTTGAAGCCTTGTACCTGACTAAATTACTGCCTTCGCTCTTGTTTTCTTCATTGTTTTCTGCTGTCTTATAGACGCTACCTTTGATTAATGGTTCCATTTCGTTATAAACATAGTTTTCAAGCTTTTCAAGTCTAGTGATTAAATCATCATACCTACCCATATAAGTACACCTTCGATTACTCCATCCCCATGAAGTTAATGACTAATACCATTATATGCATCATATGGCAAAGGGGCACTTTTTTTGAGTTTTTATTATCTGCGGTTTCTGAATACTATCAGCAATCCGCCAAAAATAAGTATTGCAGGAATCAGATACAATCTTAGCATGGTAATTCTTCCAAGTGATATTGCAAAAAAGATAAGTGACAAGCCACCCAGTATGAATACAGGTATAAGCAACCCTTTTTCCTTGGAACCGAACAAATAAAGTTCAAACAATCCAACTGCTACTGCGAGAATAAATCCTGGCCACATGTAAGACCATGCGCTAAATAACATGGATATCTGGCAGGTCAGACCCATCACAAGTAAAATTCCTCCCGGGACAAGTAAACCCGCATCCTGAGTTTTTGCGGTAAAGAATGAGTAGTGGAAAATTAATCCCGGAATTATTAGAAACATTGGCCAGAATCTTGAAAGGAGGAACCCTATATCAAAGATATCAAAGTAAATCTCAAATATGCCAAAATTTCTTAATAAAAATGCTATACCGATCAGTATTAAAACTAATCCGACAATCATAGTACCATTTCGTCTATTATTCATAAAACCCTCCTTAAATTATACCCTTTATCAACTAATTATGTTATAGCGTTTTTTGTACATTTTAATATAACGCATTGTTTCGAGAGACCTAGGACATTTTATTGCCTCGTTACATTATATTATAAGGGGAATTCTAAGAAAAGTCTGAAAGTTCACCATAATTTCAAAAACAAATTGATAAAAATAGATATTAATTTTATTACTCCCGCACAATTTAAATCAATGGCTTGCTCACAAAGAACTTGCTGGAAATAGTACGGCTCACATAAGTATTTCAGGCGTCGCACAACACTCGACATCCTGTCTCGGCTTGATGCTCAAAGTTACTTCCTGTATCTTTCCCACCTGACCTACTTGTAATTCGCCTACAAATTTCCGAAGTTCTTTTAATCGAGTCTTCCCATTGATTTAATTATGCTCGCGTATCACCGTATTTATGAATTATTTTATTGCTTATGTTTATGAAATTATTTCGTTCATCTAGTGCAAAACCATCCTTCCACATTTTTTATGAACTGACCTCGCGTACAATGTTTTATATCCTCAATTTATCGTTTTTATAAATTTACTTTGTTCACAAAAGTATCCGTATGGTTTTGAGTGGCCTGTGGTGGAATGGTTCTCCCCAACATGTCATCACGGGAGATTCTCCAAAGAACATACTTGAGTCCCCCAGATATAATATCAGCCATTTTCATAACTGTTCCAAGTCGGGTATTCTGTAGTATCAAAAAATCCATAAAGCCGCTGAAATTCACAATCCCGGTTATATGCATGTCACCTATGGGCTGCAGATCCTTGTTTACAGCCGACCCAGGTTTTATGGGTCCCTGTCCCACAGTTATATGTCCTACATGGTCAACCTTGCCCAGACAGGCATCTACTGCAATTACAAACGGATCACGGTAGCTCTGGTATATCTGTTTGGTTATTTCCTCAAGATTCTTTGCATGGACCGGCATATCAAGATTTCCGAATACATGAACATTTTCCTGTCGCAGATTCTTCAACTTATGTCCTATAATGGGTCCAAGACTATCACCGGTTGACCGGTCAGTTCCAATACATACAAGTACAATTTCACGATTTATATTGGTTCTGCATTCTTTTACTAGCTGGTACACCGCTTCCGAGAATGATGCAAAGGCATTTGCTGCAGCTGAATCAATATACTTCAGGTTAGTTATTTTTGTCCCGAAACTCATCCTAATCTCCATTTCCCAGCCCGTCAGCAACAAATATGCCCGGGCAAATCATAATTATTCATAGTATTGACAGAAATTGAACCGGTTAATATTTTTATAGTGATTTCCGTTTTTTTAGAATAAACTATGTTAAAATATATGTAGTTTCGGTTGTTATCTATGATATTTTCTAAAGTTTTATTAGAGAGGTTGATTTTATTGCCACAAAAGTTTAAGAAGAAACTGGGTACTGAGGCCTGTAATTTCATAGAAGATATTATTGATGGTATGCAGGACTGGGTACGCGTAATCAATAAGGAAGATACCGTAGTCTTTGTAAATAAATCCATGCGTCTTGCCTTGGGCAATAAAGACATTGTAGGTCAGAAATGCTACACTACACTTGGTCGTAAATCACCCTGTCCGAACTGCTTATCAAGACGAAACCGTTCCGACTGGTCAGCCAGCAAGGAAGAAATTATTAATGGACGTTATTTTTCGGTTACAAGTTCACCTCTCAGGAATCAGGAAACAGGTGAAATAGACGCTGTTATAGAAGTCCTTCACGATATTACCGAATTAAAAACACTCAGCAAAGAACTGGAAAGTCAAAACCGTAAATTACGAGCCGACCTGTCAATAGCCCGAAGATTGCAATGCAGTCTCCTTCCTAAAAAACAGCTGTCAACAGATAAAATAGATTTCAGTTTCATTTATAAGCCATGTGAATCGCTGGGCGGCGATTTTCTGGATATATATCAGATTGACGATAATAATATAGGTGTTTATATAGCTGACGTGTCTGGACATGGAGTAGCAGCCTCCATGTTAACCATGTTTCTTAGGACCGCCCTGGATAAGACTCTTCTATCTCCGGCCACGGCTCTTGAAGAGCTCTATAGGTATTTTAACAGGAATGGCTTTTCGGATGAGTTATATATAGCGATTTTTTATGGAATAATGAATGTATCAGATTATACATTTACATATGCAAATGCAGGTTTAAACGTTTGCCCGATTATATTTTCCAATCAAGACATACAAATACTCAGGGCACCCGGAATCCCCATAAGCAACTGGGTTGAACATCCAGAATATGTAGAGGTACGAGTTGATATAAAACCGAGTGATAGAATGTTTTTTTACACTGACGGTATAATTGAAATCAAAAACAAAGAAAACTCCCAATTTGGCGAGGAACGAATCGTACAGCACCTGCTTGAGGCTGATTTTGAACCATCTCTTGCTCTTTCGGGGCTCATTGATAAGGCCATTGCCTTTTCAGGTAAAAAAGATTCTAGTGAAATTATTGACGATATTACGGTAGCTTTGTTAGAAATAAAATAGGATAATACGAAATTACCAATACTATTTAGTCCGTGCCACAGCGCACATGGCCAATTATCCTCCTTTATTCGCCCTATAGCGGATATGGGAGTAGATACTTTTCATTACATTTTGTGGCCGCTAAGCGGCTCAAAGCCACTAAAGTGGCTCAGGAGGTTAATATGTTCAATGATGAAATTTTGTCGGAACTTGAAAAATACAAACAGATGGGTTATATCATTCCACATCCCTCAATTATAAAAAACCAGGAACAGATTGATGGAATCAGGGAGAGTGGCAGGATAACCACAGAAATACTGGATTTATTGGAAAAGGAAGTTCACCCCGGCATGACTACTGCTCAGGTTGACAAACTCGTTTACGACTATACAACAGACAATAACGCTATTCCAGCAACTTTAAATTATAACGGATTTCCCAAAAGTGTATGCACTTCCATTAATGACGTGGTCTGCCATGGTATTCCCAGTGACAAGACAGTGCTGAAACCGGGAGATATTGTAAACATAGATGTTTCAACTATTTTAAATGGTTATTTTTCCGACGCTTCCAGAATGTATTTAATTGGCGAGGTATCGCCTGAAGCTAAAAGACTTACTGATATTACAAGACAATGTCTTGATTTGGGGACAGAACAGGTAAAGCCCTTCGGATCTATAAATGATATCGGCAATGCCATTGAACCTTTTGCAAACCAAAATGGTTATTCAGTGGTACGTGATCTGGGAGGACATGGGGTTGGACTAAAATTCCATGAAGACCCCCACATCGACCATTTTCAAAAGTCAGGTAAAGGCTATTTAATGCTTCCCGGAATGGTTTTTACAGTTGAGCCAATGATAAACGAAGGCGCCTACAGTGTTAAACTTGCTCGGGACAAATGGACCGTACTTACCAGAGACGGTTCATTGTCTGCGCAGTGTGAATATACAATTGCAGTGACAGCCACAGGTTATGATATACTTGCAAGGTAATTGAGAAATAACATTCTGAACTTAACATAAAAGGAGGTGTTTCTGGTGAAACACCTCCTAACCTTTACTTATCTTAGAAACCATTGTGCCAGTTTATCAACTCCCTCACCGGTCTTACAGGAAACTTCAATAATTTCAGCCTTTTCATTCAGGGCCCTGACACCCTTATAAAAGCTATCTCTGTCAAAATCTATATAGGGCATCAGATCCGTTTTATTTAAAACTATTATATCAGCCAACTCAAACATTGAAGTATATTTATAGGGTTTGTCGTGTCCTTCCGGGACACTTGCTATTACCATTTTTACCCCCTCTCCCAAATCAAAGGAGGATGGACATACGAGATTTCCTACATTTTCAATAAATAGTATTGCTCCCTCATCGAGCTTTAAAGTCTCAACTGCCGCCTTAATCATATTAGCATCAAGATGACAGCCGCCCCCTGTATTGATTTGCATAACAGGTTTCCCCAGCTTGTCTATCTTTTCAGCATCAATACTTGAAGCAATGTCTCCTTCAACTACAGCCACACTTGCCTTATCACCAAAAGCCTCAATTAACTTCAGAATAGTGCTAGTTTTACCGGATCCCGGCGATGCCATTATATTAACAGCCTTTATGTTTTTCTTTTTAAAATAGTCTCTGTTTTCTTCTGCAAGCTTGTCGTTTGCATGCATTATGTTTTTCATAACTTTAACTTCCATAGGTACCTCCATAATTTTATATTTATTATAAACCTCTATAAGTAGTATTTAGGCTGAGAAAACATTTTATGTACTATTAGTACTTCCAGACAACTTATAGCAATGTGTGGCACACGAAATACTAAAAGAAACGCTTTAACATCCTTTCTTTTAGCATTTCTACCGTGCTGCCACATTGCCACAAGTTGTCCTTGCGTACTAATTAATAATAAAATGTACTTATTGCTATTTAAGCCAAAATGATATGATATACTATTTATTAATAAATCAAAAGTTATTCCGTCCCAGCCTCACGAAATTCTAAAAGATACAATTTGAATATAAAGCTAATGTTGAATTCTACAAATCCAAACGCTTCCGATTTCCCCTGTCGTTAGTTTTGTATCTCTCACCCTTATTCAGCACCGGAAGGTTCAGACCGAATTTTACTGAAATCACCCTTACAGTCAGTACGAATGCAATACATATGTAAGTATTCAAATTAATATTTACATTAGTATGAAGCAGATAAAATAGTACTGATCCCAATATGGATGGAATTGCATAAATCTCACTTCTGAATATCAACGGTATCTCATTAACCAGAATATCTCTTAATATTCCACCGCCCACTCCGGTTATTACACCTGCGAAAACTACGCCCAGCAAAGGTAACCCGAATTCTATTGCCTGATATGTGGCGGTGACTGTAAACACTCCTAAACCAATAGCATCAAATAGAATTATAACAGAAATAATCTTACTTACAAATTTGTATAGTATGCAGGTTATTACCATTGAGGCAGTTATAGCAGCAAAGTACTTCCATTCGGTAAAAAAAACAGGAATGTTCCTGCCAACAACCACATCTCTTATTATACCCCCACCTGAAGCAGTTATCATAGCCAGAACGTATATTCCAAATAAATCAAGTTTGCTTCTTATGCCCACAAGCACTCCTGATACAGCAAAGGCTATAGTTCCGATTATATCAACAATGTTTAAGACCAGCATAAAGCTTCCTCCGGGCATATACTTTACTCCATTGTAATTATCATAATTTATATTATGATAATTACATGGATGAGTGAATACTTATTTTACTCAATCTCCAGACTATCTATATAGAATTCCCTTCCTTTTTCAGTAGGCATCCCCAAACCTCCGCATTTTGGACAATCAAAGCCCTGAGGCGGCTTGATAAAAACCTCTCCGCATTCTCTGCATTTAAACTCAGCCTTTACCCTGTTGAATACAAGCCTGGCTCCTTCTGCAGCAGTACCCTCACTCATAATATCAAAATACATTTGGACGGAATCATCCAAAATAGTAGATAAGTCACCGATAACTAGGCGGATTTCGAGAATCTTTGATGCTCCGACTCGCTTTGCTTCGTCAAGAGCAATACTTAACATTGATTTTGTAACGGCATATTCATGCATGCTTACCACCCTTATTTACGTCATAATTAAATCATGATTAATTTCAGATTTAATTCAGTTTTTTCAAGTCAGTCAGATATGGTATTTAAACAAATCAGACAAGGTTATTATATCACTTTTAACCTTCTAATAATACACTATGTCAGTTTTACATGCATTTAACATAGAATTTATAAAGCTAAAAATAAATATGTATTAATTACCTTATTTGGGAATCTCGTAATATTATTATGCTATAATATAGAAGAAGTACCCTGCTCTATTGACTGATTATAGTAGTCCTGACAAGAGAGGTCAACAATGGATCAAAGAGTAAAGAAGCTGCTTGGTGAAGGGCCTTACCCATTTCCAACCGAGGATTTAAATAGTGATGGACCCATCGAAATATACTCTGGCAGGGGGATGATTATTCTTTCACAGAAGTACTGCCTTGATATGCCTAAGGGAACCCATCACCACTCAAGCTATGAGTTTCTGCTGCCTTTGTCGGAAATGTCGTTTACCTCTATAGAAAACAGACATGTGACTTTTGATAAGGGTAAGCTTTTTCCCATTAACTCAGAACAGGTTCATGGCTTTTACAAGCCAACAGAAAATTGTCATTTATTTGCTTTTCAGATCGACTGTGATACACTCAATAGTATCTCTTTACAGCTATGCAACAAGGGAAACGTAACCTTTGTTAATGAAAGTGCATCTCTTGGTTCAGAGGTATCCTCTCTTTTAAAAATGTTTATGACTGAAGCCAGATATATGCAAAGCGGAATTGATTTAATTTTGAATAATATAACAAATCTTATTGTTCTAAATTTGCTTCGAGAGCTAAAAAATAATCTGCCCACACATATATCAGAAAAAAACTACTGTGAAAGGGATAATATCAATAAGGCCATAAATTACTTAAGGGATCAGTACAATAAAAACTTTTCTCTTGAGGATATTGCACGTATAGCTAACCTAAGTCCTTTCCATTTCATAAGAATTTTCAAATCCACTACAGGTAAAACCCCATATAATTATCTGCTTGATATTAAAATCGAAAAGGCTAAAGAATTATTAGTACTTAAAAAGCACACCATCACTGAAATATGCTTCTTATGTGGTTTTAACAATCTTGAGCACTTTTCTTCGGTTTTTAAGCGAAAAGTAGGCCTGCTTCCTTCTCAATACCGCAAATTGAAAATCTAACTCAATTCACAGCAATAAAACCGAATACAATCGCAATAAACCCGAAGTGCTAAGCTTATTCAGATGATATACTTTTGCTGTGAAGTGCTAAATGTTTAAACATATTAACAGCTATAAGGGGGTTTTTATGAATAAGAAGTTATTAGCAGTGTTTATTGTCCTTATTTTATTGTTTACGAGTACCTTTTCCTCATTGCTTGTATTTGCAGAAGATGACGAAGAGACCGATGTACCGGAACAAATAGAAGAGACTGAAGTACCGGAACAAATAGAAGAAACCGAGGATGATACTTCAAACATTCGCTCGGCTGCTTCTATGAACGGTTACCGTGGGTTGGTTGCTCACTGGAAATTTGACGGTGACCTAAAGGATTCAACTACCTTTAAAAATGATGGAGAGGCAGTTGGGGGTAAAAATGGAGTGACTTTCGTAGACTCTGTTAACGGAAAGGGTGTTAAGCTTGACGGCAAAAGTTATATCTCGGTAAAAGATAGTGCATCACTTGATCTTTCCAATGAGTTTTCCTTTTCCTTCTGGGTTTACAAGGAGGATATGAGAAAAAAGGATAATATGGAGGGTGGAGTACCTTACATTATTAAGAATAATGAACCTTACGAGGATTTTCCGTATGGTGTTTATGAATGGTGGGAGATGACACCGGGGCTAACCTTCTGTGATGAAGATGGTGCCAGAGACGTACATTCCGAGAAGCAGGTAGATATTCAGAAGTGGTCTTTTATTACGATCACCTATGACGGTAGCACTATGAAAATATATATCGATAAAGAGCTTGTTAAAAGTGAACTGGTAAGTACTTCACTTATTAATTCCTCTCAACCTCTGTATATTGGATTCGGGCATTTTATGACTGTCGATAACTACTTCAAGGGCGTTTTGGACGATATGAAAATATATAATATAGCACTTTCCTATGCGGAAGTCGAGGAGCTTTACGATGAAACCGCCTCGAAATCCCCCGGTAAGGAATTAATCAATAAGCCTCACAAACTAGTAGCATATTATAAATTTGAAAATGATCTTAAAGATTTATCAGGTAATAAAAATGATGGTACTGCTGTAAAAGCAAATAACTTCAAGTATGTTGATGGTGTAGCCGGTAAAGCTATCAAATTCAGCGGTGCCAGTTATATAGAAGTAAAGGATAATGATTCTCTTGACCTGGACAGAGGCTTTACCTTCGGGATGTGGATATATAAGGATAAGAGTACTAAAAACCAGCCTATCTTTTCAAAGTATGGGGAAAGCCATAATAAGAAGGACTGCTCCTATAGCCTCATTGACTGGAACGACGGTCAGCGCTTGTCCTTGTTCAACTTTGAAAACGACGGCAATTATAATGAATTTGACACCGAACTTAGCAATGATATGCTTGACGGGAAATGGTTCTATTATACTGCAACTTATAATGGAAAAGCTGATGATGAAAACAGCTCCTCAGATGCAAATACTGTAAAATTATATATAAACGGAAAACTCATGGGAACTCATGAGTTTAATGGTGATATCTCAAACTCCAGTGGCCCGCTATGGATAGGAGGAACAACTGAAAGTATTTTCTTTAAGGGTATTATGGATGAATTCAGAATCTATAATTATGCTCTCACACCCACTGAGGTAGAGACTTTATATAAAATGAGAGATAGTATTGAGGTTGTAAGCTCAAATAAAAATACTTCGATTTCATTGAAGGCCGGTCAGAATAATCAGCTTACAGTAAATGCTTTGACACACACCTTCAGTGCTCCAAGTAAGACTCTTCCTAACGGAAAAGACGACCTTCAAAAGTTGAATGTGACCTCGAAAGCTACCTTCAAATCCAGCAACTCCAAGGTAGCTACTGTTAATGCTTCTGGGAAAATTACTGCTGTCGGAAAGGGAAGTGCATCAATCACTGTTACTTACGGCTCTCTGGTAAAGAGCGTTTCTGTAACTGTTAAGTGACATAGATTTTGATCAGTTTAGAGTGTATATTATATATTTATTATTAAAAAAGTTCAGTCCGGCTACGCCGGAACTGAACTTTTTTAATAATAAATATTTTAGTGTTGTACGCCTGTAAGGCCACATTAAAAGCATCTTACGCAGTAACTTTACTTTCATCCTGAGTCTCAGCCTTCTTCTCAGGTTGAACAACCTTCAGAGTTTCCTTGGTTGAAACTGCTGTCTTGTGAGACGCACTTGCAACAATACACTTCTTAGGACAGGCTTCTACACATGCATTGCAGATAACACACTTAAACTGATTTATCTCCCAGGACTTTTCAGCCTTGTTAACTACAATTGCATTTGCAGGACACTTTCTCTGGCATATGCCGCAGAAAATGCATTTATCTATTTCACAACCCTCTATTTGTCCTCTTGAGTCCTTAAAAGGCTCTCTTTTCTCAAAAGGATACATTCTGGTTGCCGGCTTTGACACCAAATTTTTAAATACGTTTTCAACCATCTTTAACATACTAACCCCTCCAATCCAATTAAATAAATCGTTATCTTTCTGTACAGGATATACATGGGTCAATTGTCAAAATAAGCAGTGGCACATCTGCCAGCTGACTGCCCGGCAGCATCTTTATAAGTGAAGGTATATTTTGGAATGTAGGTGTTCTGAGCCTTAATCTCTCAAGGTTCTTAGTACCGTTTGCCCTGAGGTAATATAATACTTCTCCTCTTGGCTGTTCAACTCTTGAAATAACCTCACCCTTTGGTGGATTTCCCTTAACGGGAACAACATGTTCTCCTTCAGGAATCTTTGCTATTGCCTGCTTAATAAGATCTATTGACTGATAAACTTCATACAGTCTTACATAGGTTCTTGCGTAGTTATCACCGTCAGTGTGAGTAACAGGTTCAAAGTCCAGCTGACCGTAGGCAGAATAACCTGTAGTTCTTAAATCCATCGGTATTCCTGCTGCCCTTGCCATTGGTCCGACCGCACAAAGCTCAATTGCATCAGCCTTTGACAATAATCCTCTTCCAACAAGTCTGTGCTTAACAGTATAGTTGTTAAGGAAAACAGCTTCAACCTGTTCAAGATCGTGTTTTATTTCATCGATAATAACTAATATCTTATTCATTTGTTCTTTATTCAAGTCACGTCTGGTTCCACCGATGGTATTTGCAGATATAACAACTCTGGCACCTGCGGTTTCTTCCATAATGTCCATAACCTTTTCTCGGTCTCTCCAAACCTGCATGAAAAGACTTTCAAAACCAAAAGCATCTGCCAGAAGACCTAACCACAACAAGTGACTGTGCATTCTGTGAAGCTCAGCCCAGATAACTCTCAGGAACTTTGCCCTGTCAGGTATCTCGATATTCATCAGTTCTTCTATTCCCTGGCAATAAGCCATTGCATGCATAACACTGCATATACCGCAGACTCTTTCAACTACAAAAATGTTTTGTGTAAACTCCTTTGTTTCTGTGAGCTTTTCAAGGCCTCTATGAACATAACCGATAGCCGGTATTGCATCTACTATATTTTCATCTTCCATAACTAGCTTAATATGAAGGGGTTCTGGAAGCACAGGATGCTGTGGCCCGAAAGGTATTACTGTTGAACTCATTCTTTTTTACCCCCTCTTTGCTCAATAGTTATTTGTTGTCTTAAGAATGGTGATCCCAATTCCTCTTCGGATAAGAGCATATGTCCGCCATAGTCAATAACTATGCCGGTTATATTCAGGCCGAAAAGTTCCTTCATTTCATTCTCTACCAGTAAGGCACTGAAAATGATCTTTGAAATACTTGGAACCTCTTCACCTTTTTTGACAGTGACTTTGTAATTTCTCATTCCATAATCCTTGTCAAAATGATAGATAATATCTATAGTGTCATCACCATTATCTGCGCATGATGCAGTAACAAACCTGTAGCCTTCCAACTTGGCCTTTGATACTTCACCAAGCAATTGGTCACTAGTAATTTCCACTAAATTTTCAATCATGTTAACCTCCATGAGCCGCTTAGCGGCCACTAAATATTTATGAAACTAACTCTCAATATCCGCTATAGGCGAATAAAGGAGGTTAATTTCACAATAGCTACTTTTTGCCTTCCAGCTTCATCGCATCTGCCTTTTCGTCCAATTTACCGATACCCTGAACTATTCCGTCAATAATAGCTTCAGGTCTTGCACAGCACCCCGGAACAAATACGTCAACAGGAATTACGTTTTCAACTCCGCCCATTACATTGTAGCACTCCCTGAAAATTCCTCCTGTACAGGCACAGGCACCGATAGCAACAACTACCTTTGGATCAGGCATCTGATTATATATATTCTTTAAAACATGCGCGTTTCTTTTATTTGCAGAACCGGTAACAAGCAATATATCTGCATGCTTGGGATTACCTACATTAACTATTCCCAATCTTTCAGCATCATACAACGGGGTGAGACAAGCTAAAACCTCAATGTCACATCCATTGCAGCTTGTACAGTCATAATGCATTACCCAGGGTGACTTTTTCCTTGACTTGCTTATTATACCCATACAATTCACCTTTCTTACAATTTGTTAGCCATTCTATTTAGAGAATAGCACTGACAATATGTTATTACTCTCCCATACCTCTAACCTACTTGTAATATCGAGTTCAAATTTAGCACAGCTAAATTTGCTCCAGATTAAATCAGGTACATCCAGACTATATTTACAAGTGCCGCACCGATACCGGCCACCCAAGTTACTTTTACCATCCACTGCCAGGTTACTCTTGCGCTTACATTATCAATAACTATTTCGCAGAAATAACTTAACAAAGCTATTAATATACCTACCCAAATTGGCTGAGCAAAAAACAATGTAATTAATCCCAGCAGGAGCACAAGGTCAATCCAGTGCGTCAATTCGATCAGAGCCAGCTGAGTTCCTGAAAACTCGGTAGTTAAACCTTTTATAAGTTCCTGATGTCCGTGATGTGAAGTTGAAAAGTCAAAAGGTGACTTTCTCAGCTTGATTGTAAGAACATAAAGGAACGCAAGGAATACCAGCGGCAGACTGTACAGTAAAGGCTTCTCGTGGTTAAATATTTCTGAAATCATAAAGCTTCCGGTTGTCTTATAAACTCCAACCACCATCAGAAGCAGTACAGGCTCATACGCCATCATCTGCATTATTTCTCTCTGGGCACCAATTTTACTATATGGTGAACGAACGCTCATTGCTCCCATTATCAATGAAACAGCTGAAAATGCAAGAATAAACATAAGCATCAGCAAATCCTGTTTCAAAACCAGCATAACTAAGGCGCCGATAGCGAAGAACAAGTGTCCCATTACATAGACCATTTGAGTCTGGTTTACTGCTATACCCTGCTTGCCCAGCAACTTGAAAAAATCATAAAAGGGCTGAAGCAACGGAGGTCCAAATCTATTCTGCATTCTTGCAGTTATTTTTCTGTCTATACCAGTTAATAAACCACCAACTATTGGAGCGGCTATTATGGCAATAACAGCAATAATCAAATTGTTTATGCTCATAATCCTATCACCACCCCTAACATAATAATAATTACAGCACCCGCAACAACATTAACCCAGAAGGTCAGCTTGTTTTCTCCAAATACAGACTCCATATAATAGTTTCTTACTACTACAGTATCAACTTTGTCTCCGGGGCTGATATATTCCAGACCTCTCAAATCCTCGTCGGCGTTGGCTCCACACAAGTATGGAGGCTTTAATCTGCTCGGCTTGATTTTATGTGCTATTATGGGTATTGCAACCATAAGCACAAGTATTACAGCAAAGAACATAATAGATGCAAATCCGCCATAAACTGCTGCATCAACCTTATGGAGCCAGATTCCCAAACCTGTTCCGGAAAGTGCTTCCATGTCAGCCATCTTAAAGGATAATACCTGTGGCTTAACAAACTGATTATATAATGGAGCGATACCTATACTTGCTGCCATAACAAATGCTATTAATGCTGAAAGTGCGGCCTTCATTGAAAAGGATAACTTTTCAATATGGAACTTAGGCTTATAGGACATTGTCAATATAATACCTATCCACTTAGCCCAGAACACAACTGTAAGAGCACTTCCGAGTATAATGAACAGAAGTACCAGCGGTTGATGAACAGCAGTCTCTATAGCCATCCATTTTGTTATAAGAACACCGAACGGAGGCAATAACATTGAAATCATACCAATTACAGTAATTACGGTTGTAAAAGGCATTAACTTGAACAATCCCTGCATATCCTCGATATCACGGCTTCCAATACCCAATTCGATGGTACCGACACAAAGGAACAGTAGTCCTTTTGAAACCGCGTGGAATATCATAAGAAGAATTGCAGCTGCAAGTGATATTCTGGTCCCTATTCCTGCACAGCAGATAATCAAGCCCAGGTTGGCAATTGTTGAATATGCAAGAACCTTTTTAGCATTACTCTGACTAATTGCTATAGCCGATGCTGCTACAAAAGTAAAGCCTCCTACTACTGCAACCAACTGACCGAGAATTGTTCCCGCAAAAGCAGGAGAAATTCTTACTACCAGATAAACACCGGCTTTAACCATTGTACTGGAGTGAAGCAGTGCTGATACTGGAGTTGGTGCTACCATGGCTCCCAGCAGCCAGCTCTGGAACGGGAACTGTGCCGACTTGGTAAATCCTGCTACACATAACAGAGCAAGTGCAACTGGAAGTACTCCTGTGAAGGCTCCTGTCATTCCTGCTGCCGAGATTTCCTGGATGGAAAGCGTACTAAGGCTGGAATTCATCAGAATTATTGCTATGATGAAGGCCAAACCTCCCACAGAGTTAATCCATAAAGCTCTTAAACCGTTTTTAACTGCTATTTCTGTCCCATCATGTGATATCAACAGGAATGAGCAAAGTGTTGTTATCTCCCAGAAGAAATACATCCAGGACAGATTGTCGGTCATTACAAGTGCATTCATAGCACCAAGGAATATAAAGAGTATCATAAAAAATCTAGGTTGCCTTGATACCTTCAAGTGCAGATGATGCTCGTGCTCCTTCATATATCCCAAGGCAAAAATTGTAATAATCGGTCCGATAATTGATACAAGCATTATCATAATTAATGACAGGTAATCAATTACAAATGCATTCGCAGGTTCGTGAACCTTTCCGAAAACTCCAAAAATTTCAAACAATGCCCAAGGTATAAATTGTAATACTGCTAGAATAAATACTATTGCCTTTTTATGCTTTAAACCGATGTACCCTATATAGCAGAAGAGTATGAGGTCAAACCCCTTTATGACCCAACTTACTACTTCAAGTACACTGTGCTCCAGATGGAATATTAATTTTCCGTCGGGAGATTTTACCATAAGTGCAATAAATCCGCCTGCTACCGCAAAGAGTAAAAGTGTTGAGATGCTTACTATTGCTATGCGCAATTTCTGGTTTCTAATTGTAAAGCATAACGCCGCACTCAGTGCAGGCAGCAGAATAGCTGCCAGTAATAAATACCAATCCACAGCTAATTCTCCTTTCAAAATGTTATTTTAACCCCTTATATTTTTTAAGAATTACCACTATAAAAATGCCCGATAAATAGTGATTATTCATAAAATACAAATTCTATATAATCAGATACGAAATTAAAGTATATAAACTCCTTAACAAACGCATAAGTTCACAGGTTGGGACATATCCCGATATAAATCATAATTAGAAACGGTAACTTAGTCAATCTTTTTTAAAGTTAAATAAAATAGTCAATTCTTACTTTAATCGACAATACTCTCTCAATGTCGTCCGCTTATTATTTTACAATAAATTAAATAAAAATGAAAGCAAAAAGCCCATATTTCTAAGGGATTTAAATAAAAAATCTGAATATTGTATACATACATTACTATATGCTCCCAGAAGATGTAATGATTACATTGATTATCGGAGAAACAGAACTTTTGAGAAGGTGACATATACTTTCTGCTCAACACTTGGCAGAAAAGTAATTTTTCTATCTTTACTTCGAATAAGCAATTGGCTAATATATGAGATATACAAAAGAAATTTTTATGAAATTCACTGACACTTAACCACATAAATTAGTAATATAATAGTAATAGTGGTCTACTGCAAAGAACCCTTTATAAATCGGAGGAACTATGGAAATTTGGGATAAATATAAAGGCGCAATCAAAAAAGTTGCTCTAATAGTGGTAATTTTCGCTTTTATTTATTTTTCAATAAAATATTTTTTGCCCTTTTTTGCACCATTTGTTATAGCTTTTATAGTCTCTTATATTAACGAGCCGGTGATAAGGCTCTTAGTTAAAATTAAAATACCCAGGAAGGTTGCTGCTTGCATATCATTACTGTTTACTATGTCAGTACTTGCCTTTCTGATAATACTTGGAATTATAAAGATTTATAATGAGTTGACTGCACTTCAGGATAACATTAATACCTATTCACTTGATATATCTCATAAACTGAATCATATGTTGTCCAACTTTACCAACTTTTACAACACTCTCCCTGTTGAGGTTACCGACACAGTAACAAAAAATCTGTCCAGTCTGTCAGAAAAGATTACCGCACTGATAACAGCTGTTATACAGTATGCTATCAATACTGTATCCTCAATTCCAAGGGTTACGGTATTCGCTATAGTAACTATTCTTGGAACCTATTTTATCAGTAGTGACAGAAGAGCTATATCGTCTTTTTTCTATAGGCAGCTTCCCTTCTCCTGGAGAAAGCGTATGACCGGGATAAAGAAGGATACCATAAAAGCCCTTGTGGGATATTTCAGAGCCATTCTTATTCTTATGGGTTTTACGTTTATTGAAGTGAGTGTAGGTTTATTCCTGCTGGATGTTAAATATGCTTTTTTACTGGCGCTAATCGTTGCTTTATCCGATGCCATTCCAATCGTCGGAACTGGTGTGGTTATGCTCCCCTGGATACTTTGGAATGTTTTCACCGGCAATATGCCGTTGGCTTTCGGACTGGCAATAATCTATGTTCTGGGAATACTCATCCGCCAGATTATGGAGCCTAAAATTATAGGCAGCCAGATAGGCCTGCATCCACTTGTTACCTTATTCGCAATGTATATTGGTCTGCAATTTTTTGGCATACTCGGTATGTTTATAGGTCCTATTTCCATGATAATTGTAAAGAATCTTCAGGATGCAGGCGCTATGAGGTTGTGGAACGACTAGAAACTCAGGGCTTGTGTTTGGAAGGAAAGTATATTCCCATACTTATATTCAGTACTTCCGTGTGACTTACACCAATGTGTCGGACACAAAACAGTTAGAGAAATACTCTTCTCCAATATTTCTCTAACTGTTTTTAACCATCCTTCCACACTGTTGTAAGTCACACTTGCGTACTATTAAGTTAATAATTAATCAAATATGCTTTATCCTTCCGACCACAACCCTGTCATTTCCGCCATAATCTTTAAGTAAAGTAATGCTTTCAAAACTGTGTTCCATCAGCTTACTGACGCTCTCGCCCTGGTTATAGCCTATTTCCAGCGCTAGATATCCGCCCGTCACCAGGTACTTCGGCGCCTCTTCAACTATTCTTCTGTAGAAATCAAGTCCGTCTGCGCCGCCATCCAGGGCGATGTAAGGTTCATAATCCCTGACCTCTCTTTGGAGCTGTTCTACTGTAGCAGTTTCAATGTATGGAGGATTACTGGCAATAATATCAAACCTTGCCTCAAACCCCTCTTCACTGTTCAGTTCCTCGAATAAATCACCTCTGAGGAACTCCACCCTGCTTTGAACTCCTGCCTGCCCGGCATTAATTTTGGCTATTTCCAATGCCTTCTTCGATACATCACAAGCTGTAACCCTGGCTTCCGGGCAGTAATATGCTATACTGACCGCTATACAGCCGGAGCCTGTGCACATGTCCAGGACCCTTGTGCCCTGCCCGCCGAGTTCCCGAACAATATCTATGCACTTTTCCACCAATATTTCGGTATCCTGTCTTGGTATCAATACAGCCGGGCTAACCTTAAAGCCAAGAGACATGAACTCTGTCTCGCCCAGCAGATATTGCAAAGGTATCTTTTCAGTCCTTCCTTTCAGCAGCCTTGTCACCTCATCGAATTCAGGTGCTTTAAGAATCCTGTCATTATGTGAAATCAAATATGCTCTGTTACATTTCAGGACATGACAAAGTATAACCCCGGCTTCCACAACCGGGGTTTCAATTCCTGCATTCCTTAAAGTTTCAGTTGTATATTCCAGTAACTCTTTTATTGTACTCATAGTTCCTCTTATAAAAGTAGTGAATAATGAAGGATGAATAGTGAGTAATTATGCCCCCCACTCATCGCTGCCGCTCCCAGCTGGAATTACTTCCTTGAAAGCAGCTATGGCAACCTCAATCTGGCTGTCATCGGGTTCTCTGGTAGTAAAGGATTGAAACATAAGCCCCGGTGCACTGAATATTTTGAATAGCCAATTATCATGTTTTATGGCAAACTTTATAGCCTCGAGAGAAACACCTGCTACCAAAGGAACAAGCAGTATCCTTATCAGTGCATTAATAAACACATTGTGCCAGCCTGTAAAGGAAAATATCAATATACTTATTACCATAATAGTAAAGAACAAAGAAGTTCCACAGCGAGGGTGCTTGGTTGTATATTTTCGTACATTCTCAACTGTAAGCTCGTCATTATGCTCATAACAGTGAATTGTTTTATGCTCAGCCCCGTGGTATTCCCACACTCTTCTCATGTCCTTAAGCAGTGAAACCAACGCCAGATAGCCTATAAACAGCCCCACCCTTATGGCTCCCTCAATCAGGTTAAGTGCGATTACTCCCGACTGTGAATCGCTGTTTATGGGAATAAAATTGGCTATAAAGTTTGGAAGCAATATAAACAGCCCAACACTAAAAACGATAGAAAGTACTACAGAAAAATATATTGCTATATCGGCAATCTTATCGCCTAATTTTTCATCCAGCCATTTTTCAAATTTGGAGGGTTCATATTTTCCGTCATCCTCCAGATCAACAAATTCTGCAGAATACATCAAGGCTTTTACACCGATAACCATTTGAGAAAAAAGGTTTACTGCTCCTCTTACTATGGGTATTTTTGAAAGTGTACCCTTCGCCTTCTGAGGTTTTTTATCAATTATTATTTCACCGTCAGGCTTTCTTATGGCTGTAGCCCTGAATTCCGGTCCTATCATCAATAAACCCTCAAGCAAAGCCTGACCGCCGATAGTTGTCTTTTTCACATTAACCTCCTAAGCCACGACAGTGGCTTTGAGCCGCATAGCAGCCACAAAATACTATACAAAATAAATATTAGTAATACTTTATTTCTCTAAGGCTCATATTAAATCAATTATTTCAGCAAGTCAATTGTTTTAGGAAGATTAAACAAAAGACTGGGAAAATAATTCCCAGTCTTTTAATGTCTCATTATTAAGCGTTATCAACGATACCATATTTCTTTTTAAACTTATCAACACGTCCACCAGTATCAATGAGTTTCTGCCTTCCTGTAAAGAAAGGATGACACTTTGAACAAATTTCAACGTGAAGGGCTTTCTTAGTAGAACCAGTAGTAAAAGTCTCGCCGCATGCACACTTAACAACTGCTTCAGCGTAATCTGGATGTATTCCTTCTTTCATTGCTTTTCACCTTCTTTCAAAGAAAATTGAAACGTCCTCAATTTTTTATATATTCAACGTACGAATGTACTAAGTTGCTTATTAAAGAGGCAAGTGATATTTTAACATAAATCTCGTTCCCCCGCAATACCCTTTTTGATTATTGGACCTAATCAATGTTGCTCCAATTAAATCCATCCTCAAATTTAGCCACTTTCACCCTTTATGAGTTTTTATCAAGGAAGGAGATGTTTATGCTTTTAACAAAATCGTCGTTTGTTCTAGTCTGTAACAATCTGTTTATTAATATCTCTGTAACCTCTGCGGTTCCCATATTGCTCATTGCCTTTCTGACAGCATAAACGCTTTCAAGTTCCTTCTGGCTAAGAAGAAGCTCTTCTCTTCGCGTTCCGGACTTATTGATATCAATAGCAGGGAAGATTCTCTTTTCGGACAGTTTTCTATCGAGATGAAGTTCCATGTTACCGGTTCCTTTAAATTCTTCAAAGATAACATCGTCCATTCTGCTTCCTGTTTCAATGAGCGCTGTAGCCATAATAGTCAAACTTCCGCCATTTTCAATATTTCGAGCTGCACCGAAGAATCTCTTTGGCTTGTGAAGGGCACCCGGATCAAGACCACCCGACAAAGTTCTTCCAGTTGGAGGAATAGTAAGGTTATAGGCTCTGGCAAGTCTTGTGATACTATCAAGGAGTATAACAACGTCCTTTTTCTGTTCTACCAGTCTCTGGGCTCTTTCAAGTACCATTTCAGCAACCTTGATATGGTGTTCGGGCACTTCATCAAAGGTGGAGTATATTACCTCTCCCTTTATAGAACGCTGCATATCTGTTACTTCTTCAGGACGTTCATCGATAAGTAAAACAATAAGCTCAACTTCGGGATAATTAACTGTAATAGCGTTGGCTATTTTTTTAAGTAAAATGGTTTTACCGGCTTTTGGGGGAGATACTATCATACCTCTCTGGCCTTTACCAATTGGTGCAATTAAATCTATTAATCTTGTGGAGAACTCTCTTGGTGAGGTTTCCAGTGTGATTCTCTTATCCGGGTATATTGGCGTTAAATACTCGAACGGTACTCTCTTTGACGCAACCTCGGGAGTATCCCCGTTTATTGACTGAACATAGAGTAATGCCTGAAATTTTTCGCCTTCCTTTGGTATTCTTCCTTTACCTCTAAGCTTGTCTCCGGTTTTAAGACCAAATCTTCTTATCTGGGATGGCGATACATATATATCTTTCGGCCCGGACAGATAGTTTTCACTTCTAAGAAAACCATAACCATCAGGTAGTACTTCAAGTACGCCTTCAACGGGATCGTCAGCTTCTATCTTTTCACTCTGCTGCTGTACTTGCGACTGAACTGCCTGGGTTACCTGTGGATTGTGCTGTACTTGACCTGCAGGCGCATTCTGCACAGGAGGCGGAATTGGTTGAGCCGGCTGTACATACTGTACGGGTTGACTGGGCTGTTGAGATATTGTCTGAACAGCTTGGCCATTTTGAGCCTGCGATGGCTGTGGCTGTATAACCTTCTGGTACTGCGGCTGAGCAGGTTGTGATGATTGTGGCTGTTGCTGTGTCTGATTCTGCTGCGCCTGGTTTTGCTGCTGTGCCCTTACAGGTAGCTGATGAGAAGCTTGCTGGGATTTTGGCTGTGGTAATGCAGGTTTGTCTGCATTTCTGGCAGGCGAAAGTTGTTTTATCGGTCTTGGGGCATGCTTCGCAACCACTGGTATTTTCTTATCAGCTTCTATACTTTCTTGCTTTGGCTCTTGTTTCTGTTCTAGTTCCTGTTCTTGTTTCTGTTCTAATTTCTGTAGTTCTGCTTTATGATCTAATTTCTGTTCTGGTTTACCGGGGGAAACTTTTTTAGAAGTAGGTGCTCTATCTTCAGCTTTATCAGGACGTATCAACTTTTCAGATAATCTGCCTGGTTTTACTTCACGAGCTATCACCATATCATCTGATTTATCTGTCGTTGAACCGGGAGGTGCTTGTTCTTTAGCCTCTGACTCTACAGCGGGATCCTTCGCTGCTTTGCTTGGTCTGCCTCTTCTGGATTTCCTTAAAACAGATGTGTCTACATCAACAGATTTGTCTGGAGAAGTTACATTTTCTTTTTCTTTATCTGAATCAGTTTCGTTTTCTGTTTTTGTATTTTTTTTGGTCTTAGTTGATTTGTTTTCTTCAGTCTCTTCAGTGTTAGTTTTTTTAGATTTGCTTTTAGTTGCTATATATTTAGATTTTCCGGCGTTTGAAATTTCTTCAGGTACTATTTCCCCGGAATTACCATTTTGGGCTATTTTAAAATCATTACTTTTATTAGCTTCTTCAGAATTTTTCAATATATCCAATAATTCATCCTTTTTTAATTTGGATATGTTTTTTACACCCATCATTTTTGCAATATAGCGCAAATCTTCTAGTGTTTTTGACTGTAAATCAATCTGATCC
>JAEZKZ010000099.1 GCA_023415305.1 Bacillota bacterium | reverse complement strand
TGCATAAAATTCCAAGAATCTGGCAATAATTTAAATATAATATTTAATTTTACAAGTTAGTACTTAGGAATACTTAACCCAAAAGAGTCAAAAAGTAATTCCATACACAAAATTATTTACAGTCCCGGGTATTTTGTTTCAATAATAATCAAAATTTATATCTAAGCCAGAAACAATCCAAATTTAATGACTGCTTCTGGCTTAAGATATTTCATATTGTCTTCAATGAGTCTGATACAATAGTCAGTTTTTCTGTATTATACCAAGGTAATTATTATCTTATGATTTAGAATTTAAATGCTACCTTAAAATCGCCATGCTTACCTGTAGCATATTCAAAAGCAGTTTCCCAATCCTTCAATTCAAATAATTTGCTGACTACACCCTCGGTCTTTAGATTACCGTTAGCAATATTCTCTATAACAAATGGGTAACAATATGGCGACAAGTGTGCACCTAATACATCCAATTCCTTACGATCACCAATTATAGACCAGTCTAAGGTCGTTGGAGCGCTAAATACAGAGAATTCTACAAATCTACCCAGCTTACGGATCATTTGCATACCTTGTATAACTGACGAGGGATGACCAGTTGCCTCAATATAAATATCACAACCATATCCATCGGTCAGCTTCATAATCTCTTCTACTACATCAATCTTTGAGGGATTCCAAACTATATCTGCACCAAATTCCCTGGCCTTTTCCAGACGTTCATCCATCATATCTAGAACGATCAGCTTCTTGGGGTTACGCATTCTTGCATAAGTAGTCATACCCAACCCCAAGGTACCTGCACCTGATAGAACAACTATATCCTCGCTGCCAATCTGTGCACGGTCTACACAGTGCTTGGAGCAACCATAAGGCTCAATCAGTAAAGCCTCTTCCAAGGTCATAGAAGCCGGAACCTTGTGAATAACGGAATGTTTAGTGGGAATACGTACATATTCTGCCATACCACCACAGAAGTCCTTAAAGAAACCGTAAATCTTGTGGGGCTGGCACATCCAATAATGACCGTTCTTGCAGAACCTACATTCACCACAAGGAGCTATCTGATCAACAGCAATACGCTCGCCAATTTCATAACCCTTTACATTCTCCCCTACATAAGCAATTACACCAAAAAATTCATGACCTGGTATAAAAGGAGGCTCAACCCAAGAGGATTGAGTTTCGTCGCCCCAAAACATAGCAGCACCATGCTGACACTTAAGGTCACCCGCGCAGACTCCGCACCCTTCTGTTTTAATTAAAATATCATCTGGACCACATTGGGGCACAGGGAAGTTTTCTTCATATCTGTAATCAGTAGCACTATAAGCAACCAGTGCCTTCATTTTATTAGGAATAAACATTCAATTTTCCTCCTTTACATCTATTCTCATAGTTAATTAAAACGATTTATTTATTTTCGTTACGCTTTATAGTAAATCTTAATCTAGTCCGATAATCGCATCATCCTTTTTCAATTCTGCACGAAGTTCCTCAACGTCAATATTAGACGGCAAAATGCCGTGTTTATGTGCAATTGCCATAGCAGTTCCTGCTGCCTGGCCTATTGCAAAGCATGTACTCATTACACGTATCATGGCAAAAGCGCTTTGGTCGACAGAAATGGTTCTTCCGCTCATAAGAAGCCCTTCAATAGTTTCTGGTACTAGACAGCCATACGGAATTCCTACGCCATGCTTAACGGTCATCATATGCATAGCTGCACTGTTAGGACTATGTATGTCTACGTTATATCCTGCAATTGCCACTGTATCTTCAGGTATTTCGAGGTTTTTAATATTATCCAGTGTAAGCTGCTTTTTACCAACAATACGTCTGCTCTCTCTTACTCCTATAAATGGTATCATTGAAACGAGATGAGAGTTTTCAAAACCGGGAATATACTTCTGCATAAATGGTACAAGCTCTTTTACTTGTTTATGACAAACAAACTCTGCTTTTATAATACTTTCGAAATCAGTAACATCTGTGTCTATTGAACGTGTAACATTAACAAACGCATTACCACTAACCTGCTTGCAGATATCAATCATGTTGCGCGGAATAGTAAGTTCTCCCGTTTTCCTACCCTCATTTACAATGTCACTAAAGCCCATCATTGTAAAGCATATATTGTTTCTTAAATAATCAACCGTCTGTTCAATCCCTGGGAATGTATCCGGTAACTTATAAGCTTCAGGATTTTCACTGAGATAATCGAACAATTTATCATAATCCACATTACCAAGCTCAAATGTGATTGTTGGTGGCTGAAGCCCTTTACCGTTAACATCACCTTTTTCATATTTAGCTCCGGCTTTATATGCTACACAGGCATCTCCAGTAGCGTCAATAATTAAATCAGATTCAAAGGTCATTTCCTCTCCACGACAAAATACACTGATACCTTTCATTTTGCCATTGTCCACCTTAACGTCCTTAAGCTCCGCGTATAGAAGTACATCAAGATTCTCTTCCTGCTCGCACATTTCAAATAGAATAATACTCATCCAGGGAGCACTTACATGGGTTACTGAATTAAGTAACGGAGAAGGAATATGGCCCTTTGTCCCATTAACCGCTTGAAGTCTATCAATAATTTCTTGACCTATACCCTTAACAACAGTATTACCCGATCGGTCAAGGAACGCTAAAATAGGAAGTCCCGACACAAGCAAACCACCGATTTGCGCATTTTTTTCAACAAGTAAAACTTTAAGACCTCTCCTTGCTGCTACAATAGCTGCTGGAAATCCACCAGCACCGCTTCCTACAACAATCAAATCATATTTCTTATTATACATTTTTATCCCCTTAGAATTTATATTATATATTTTTAGAAACTTCTAAATCATTATCCCTTAACCGCACCTGCAGTCAAACCAGAAATAAGCATTTTACCCAAAAAAGAAAATACAATAAGAACAGGGACAACTGCAAGTGTTGCGGCCGCGGTTAACGGTCCCCATTCCCTGCCGAAATATCCAATATAATTATAAATAGATACCTGGATTGGATATAATGCTTGTGAATTAACAAGTACAGATGATACTGTATATTCGTTCCATGCTCCGATAAAAATCATTAGAGCTGCACATGCTAGTGTAGGCTTACATATGCTTGGTACGAGTAAGAAAATAATATACCATTTTGAAGCACCATCGATCTGAGCTGCTTCCTCGATCGCATAAGGAACACCCTGCATACCGCCTACCATAATCCAAACAGCCATTGGAATGTTGTATGCGATATAAATAAGTGGTAGTGTAAGGAAGGTATTATTCATTCCTAAAAAGGAAAACAGCATGTAATTTGGAACTACCATCGCAGCACTACCCATAGAAAGAGGGATTCCACAAATAATTATATAGAACAGAGACTTTTTAGCCGCAAATTTACAACGTGTTAGTGCATAACCTGACATCATTGCAGCGATAACACCTATGACAACTGCAATTAAACTATAGATAATACTGTTAAAAGCAGCTACTGAAAAGGAGCCGTTAAGTACTGTGATATAATGCTCAATACTTGCGGTAAATCCAAAAAATTTCGGTGGAAATACCATTAATTCACGTGCAGTTTTTAAGGATGTTATTGCGCCCCATAAAAACGGCACAAGATTTCCTATAAGTACTACGATAAGAACAAGTACTCCTAATAATATTAAAGCATACCTTGATATAATTTTAGATCTCATACTTCACCGCCTTAATATAAATAACTGCCAGCAGGAAATTAATTAAGCAAAGCACTATAGAAAGTGCACTTGATTCTCCGAAGTGATAGCTTGTAAAACTCATTCGATATATATCTATAGCAACCACCATTGTTGATGTGCCCGGTCCACCTGCTAATAGTGTGAGTGGAACATTAAGGTTGTTTATATTTGATAAACCAACAATAATTGCTGAAATAGTAAGAGGTGTTTTAAGAAGAGGAAATCTGATATACCAGAACAGCTTCCATTTATTTGCCCCATCAATTCTAGACGCTTCTTCAAATTCCTGAGGAATTGATTTTAGACCCGCCAGTACCTGAACCATAACATATCCGATAACACGCCATGTCAAAACAAATATAAGAGTGTAAATGGCTATATTTTTATCTGTTAAAAACCCAATTTTACTTAATCCGAGTTTTGAAATAGCATAGTTTAACAATCCTGTCTCATCCTGGAAAATCCATTTCCATAGCATTGCGGCAACAATCATAGATGTAACCCATGGTATTAAAACTATAATTTGTACCATATATGCTAACCTCTGGCTTAAAGCATTTATACACAGTGCCAAAGCAACCCCTGCAATTAAGGAAACACCAAGGCTGATACCAGAAACATAAAATGTCCTTCCGATAGATTTTAATATCTCAGTATCAGTTAATACATCAATATAGTTTCCAAATCCCATAAATTTTGAAAACTGCATATAGTCTGCCCGGTAGAGGCTGCAATAAAAAGCAAATGCCAGTGGTACAATCAGAAATAGTACTACAAATATCAACGTAGGAGACATCAGTAAATACGGGAGTAACCTTTTACCTCCCTTCTCAAGTAGACAGTTTACTGTTCTGTCTTTATTCTTAATTGCCTTCTCCATTGGTCAAGCTCCTCCCTCATCTCAATAAAAGCCTGAGATATCACTAATTTGATTTACTTGCACAGGAAGTCTGCAAAAGGACTCCCTGTGCAGTTTTATAAGGAATTTTATCTGTTTACATTTCTGTCAGTAAAGTCTTTTTCTGCCTTCTTTAAAGCATCTTCTACACTCATACCATCAGAGTATGCATAAATCATTGCATTCTGTAGATCAAGTGCAAAACCTGTAATACCATATGCTCCAGAGAAAACGTGTGCTGATTTAGAGTAGATATCTTTAGTTGTTATCATCCAGCTATTATCTGGTTTATTAATAAAATCTGCTGCACTTTTAAGTGTTGATGAGAGAATTGGAATCTGATTAGCTTCTGTTACCCACATCTTATCAGCCTCAGGTGATACTAAGTATTCAAGGAACTTTCCAGCTGCCTCTTTATTTTTACTACCGGACCATACTGCTGTATTCCATGAGTAAGCATTTGCAATAGAGCTGCCCTGACCCTTATTCCACTCTGGATAAGCCATGAAGCCAACATAATTTGGATCAAAAGCAGTAAGACCCTTAACTGTAGGCACACGTAATGAGCCTCCGGAAATCATTGCAAACTGACCTGCTTCAAACATGTTATAAACTTCTTCAGATGTTAGAGCAACGCTGCTTGGGGGCATTACCTTGTGTTTATCTATAAGGTCAATCTGGAACTGAAGTGCTCTTTTTCCTGCGTCACCAGTCCATTTGTTTGGTTTTCCATCCTTTGTAAATATACCGCCTTCCTGACTAAAGAGGGCTGTAGGCAGAACGCCATGAGGATCCGTTACATCTGTGCTGTAACCCACTCCATAGCCATAAACCTGAAGTTTATCTTCGTTAACATAAGTAAGCTTCTTAGCTACTTCTGCAAGTTCATCCCATGTTTTAATATCTTCAACCTTTATACCAAACTTTTCAAAAAGGTCTGTCCTGTACATAATACCAAAGGTACCAGAAAACAGAGGAACTTCATAATGGTATTTTCCGTCATAGCCTGCTTTAAATAGTTCACTTTCAATATCTGTACGCTGTTCATCTGTCCAGTTATTGAAAAATAAGTTTTCAAGTGGCTCCATACATCCAGCAGCAATTGCCTCTCCGAGATTAGCCATATTGATCATAAAAATATCAGGGCTATTACCTGCCGCATGAGCTGCTATAATTTTAGCTGACATTGTTGTCCATTCCTGTGTTTCAACCTTGACTTTAACACCAGGATTTGCTGCTTCAAATTTTTTAATCAGATTACCGAGTACAATAGCACGTGCATTTTTAGATGTCAGATCGAGGAATGTCCACATAGTAAGTTCAGCAGGCTTAAGCGCTCCAGCTGTGTTACTTGTGGAAGATTCAGTAGAAGTAGAAGTAGAAGTAGTAGTAGTAGACCCTGTTGAATTTGTCGATGTTGTGTTTGAGGAACAGCCTGTAATCACACCAATTGACATCATCAGTACTAACATAATAGCAATCACTTTTTTACCCATTTTTTCCTCCTAAAATTACAAAATTTAATATAATTTTTCACCACCTGTAATATCGAGGAAGCCATTATCGTCACGTTACGATTTTTGTTCAAAAACTACTCCAGTCCTTTCTTTTGCTGGTTTAGTATAATTTTTTGACTGATTTTCTCTCTACGATATTACACGGCAAAACAATGCCGTCACACTTTTTATTTGGATTTTTGAGGCGTCTGAGAATCAAATTGCATGCTTCCTGGGACATTAAATTTTTACTCCAGTCAACACTTGTAAGTGGTGGGTTAATATATGAAGATATGGCGAGATTTTCATATCCTAAAATAGATAAATCATCGGGTATATAAATTTTATTTTCGTAAAAGTACTGACATGCTCCTGCCGCAAGAATATCCGCACCGAAAATTACTGCTGTTGGAAATTTTTCTTTTGGCAGCTCACAAATTTTTTTTGCAACATCATAGCCGTGTGAGGACATAAATTTACACTCAAACAATAGATCATCATCAAATTCTATCCCGGCTTCTTCTAGTCCTTCCTTATATCCTTTGAGTTTAAGAGGACACGCGTAAGTTGTAGAGTCTCCGCTAACATAAGCAATTTTTCTATGTCCATTCTTAACAAAATATCTGACTGCCATTAATATAGATTCAGTATAATCATTTATTACATAGTCGGTAATCTCACTGAACGTGCCAACAGTAACAAGCACATTTATTTCTTTTTTAAGTAAATAAATAAAATCTTTTTTATAAAGAGAGCCGACAACCAATGCGCCGTCCACACGTTTTTGCTCTATAATTTTAGGGATCTCCGTACTTCCATCCTTATATACAAAATTTTCAATAAGCAGACCATAACCGGTAGTTTTAATAGCTTCGGCTATACCATTAATGTAATCTATATAAAAAATATCTTTGTCATTGTTATAAACATTATTTTGAAAACTATTCTCATAACCCATTGTTATAAGACCTATATTTTGCTTTTTATTTGTAACGAGCTCTCTCGCCGAAATATTGGGAATATATCCAAGCTCATCAATTGCTTTTAATACTTTTGCTCGTGTGGATGGTTTAACGCAGTCAAGCTCATTAACTACAGCTGAGACTGTAGTTGGTGAAACACCTGCAATTTTCGCTACATCCTTTATTGATACCATTTAATCACCTACTTAAAATCTTAACGTTAAGATTAATATACTATTTATTATTTAGTTTGTCAATGCATTATTAGAATTTTTTGGACAATGCAGTCAGAATCAGTTATAGTGCATTGTCATAAGATTATGTTGTCCACATATCCTAATCAAAATTCAGCCTGAAGTTTTTCTTTTATCACAAAAAATGAGTATTCACAATTTGTGAATACTCATTTCTCATAAATATCTTATTATCTCTTAAATATTTTATTCGGTAAAAGTTATTTACCACTTACTGTTTCGTAGGGCCAATCGTTCAACCCTCCCAAGTCATATACATTTGCATATCCCATAAGAGTAAGTACTTCGACAGCTATAGCGCTTCGTCTTCCGCTTCTGCAATAAACAAAAATAGTAGCATTTTTATCAGTAAGCTTAGCCGGTGCGTCTTTATCAATACCTTCAACAGGAATCAGAATACTGTTTGGAATACGTTTTTCATTGTATTCCTCTTCAGTACGTACATCCAATAGAATGATATTTTCGCCTTTATCAAGGCGCGCTTTTGCCTCTTCGGGGTTTATCTCCATTCTGCTTAGCTCCTTTGTTGACCCGGCTTGTACCGATGCCGTATTTTTACTTTCCGGCAGTGACAAAACTTTATCCTGTGTACCGCAAGCAGTACTTATCATTCCCAAAAGCAGTATAAAAACAACTAATATTTTTTTCATATTAACCCAACTTTTCTAAAAACTCAGAGCTTTTTTCAACGCAGCCTACACAGGAGAGCTTTTTAAGACCTTTTATATTGCTGCACTCCAACGCACCTGCATGCTCAAGAAAATGTTTCTCCAACTCCTCCAGTTTGGAAGGAGCTTGTTTACTGAGGATGGATTTAACAGCGTAATATGCTCCGCACAAGCCTTCCGGTGCTCTTCCTCCGCCATAGCTTTTAAAAGCGTCTATTATATCCTCACCTATGTTAAAATCTTCCTTAAATGCACTGACTACAGCTTGTGCACAATTCATTCGCTGACATCCGCCCTGCCCGGTATAATTATTTTTTGCTTTGATTGCTGACATATATAATTCCTCCAATATATAAAATAATTCAATTGTTTTGATCTAAACTAATCTTATAACCCAATTATATTTTACATTAACGGCCTGTTTAGGGCAATTATAAGACTTCCTTAAGAGATTTTTTTGGACATTTGTAAACGCATTGATTACATTTTATACAATCAGGATGGTCGACAGTTCCAGCATTTTTGTAGCTTAAAACATTAATACCCATAGGACATCCCTTTGAACAAAGGTTACAGCTGACACATTTTTCCTTAATAAAAGTAACTTTTTTATTACCTGAAGTTTTTTTAGCCTTACCCCTTATGCCTGTTACCCAGGAAGCCATTGTTCCCATCGGACACATCATACACCATGCTCTATGGCTGTATGAGATACCTAATATCAAAGTTACAAGTGTAGTTATGATAATCATTCGTACAAATACTCCACCAATTGCGGCAAGATTGCCCCAGGCCAGAACCAGCTGAATTGCAAAGGCACTCATCAGCAATACGAGGAAAAGATTTCTGAACCATTTACTCTTAATCAATTTTGGAATAGCTTTGTTACGGCTTACTTTAGATAAAATAATGTCATTGAAGCTCCCTCTGGGACAGAATCTGCCGCACCACATTCTCCCCCTCCAAATGGCAACTACTGAAGGAGCTACCATACAGACAAGTGCTAATAGTCCAATTACAGGATATATTAACCCAATTATACAAAAAGCTAAAAGGACAACCCAAATCCATCTGTGAACAAACTCCCTTAACGCCCTCATTCCCATCTCCCTTTACTTTTTTGACTTTGATATCCATTTATAGTGATATTATAGTGTCCGCTTATATATTTGTCAATCTCTATATTCAGATATTATAATATATAGTATTCAAGATATCATTTTGTGTGACATTTTTTTAATTCTATACGCCAGGAAAATATTAGTTTGCCCCTATTATCCCAAGGATAAATTCAATAAAACTTTTAACAAATTCTAACTGGGAGTTATCGGTAAAAATAAAATTGAATTCCCTCATTATTTTCACACCCTGTATTGGAACAATCTTTAGTGTTCCAGCCTCTACCTCCAGCCTGACGGCTTCTCTTGAAATAACAGTGTATCCCAGATTTGCCCGAACAAGAGATTTGATTGCACCTATACTGCCTACCACCATATATGTTTTTACTTCCTGGAGATTTATTCCCAGCTCAAGAAGCTTATTTTCAAAAATCATTCTTGTACCGGAACCCTTTTCACGCATGATCAGTTTTCCGTTATTTATGATTTCGCTTATTTCTACCTCCGGATATGAGGCAAAGGTGCTTTGAGGTGATACAGCCAGCACAAGTTCATCGTCCTGTAATTTTTTATAATTGAATTTACTTTTATCAAAAGGCCCTTCAACAATTCCCAGGTCAAATTCACCCAATCCAAGTCTTTTTGTGATTTCTTCAAGATTGTGAACATGCATTATGATATCAATATTCTCATGCTGCTTTTTATGGTCACCCAATAATCGTGGAAGTATAAATTCACCAATTGTCAGCGTCGCACCAATATTATACTTTTTAATTAATGATGATTTATTAAGCAATGTCCTCTCAAAGACCATCGAACTTGCTTCAAGGTCCTTTGCATATTTTAACAGTAGTTCTCCCTCTTCTGTTAGCGATAGCAGTCTTCCCTTTTTTTGAATGAGCTTAACCCTGTAATAATCCTCCAGCTGCTTTATGTGATGTGTTACCGCGGGTTGTGTCATATTCAGCTCTTCGGCAGTTCTAGTATAATTTCTAAATTTTGCGACATTTATAAAAGTTACAAGCTTTGAATCAATCATAATCTCACCTACATAAATGTTAGTTTAAAATCATCTATAAATTATTTTTATATTAACATAATAAATCATAATTTGTATTTATGGAATAACGGTTCTAAAATATATCTATCAAATAAATAAGGAGTTTATACATGTACTGGTTAAGAAATAACGTTGCAGGAATCACATTCTCATTATTAATCGCACTGGTCGCAAACTGGCTTGGAGTTCTATATCCTTTGATAGGCGGTCCTGTTTTCGGGATTGCATTGGGGATTATAGTAAACAATTTCTTTGGCAAGCCTAACTGTACAAAAGCAGGAATAAAATTTACCTCTAAAAAAATTCTTCAATATGCAATAATTCTTTTAGGTGCAGGTTTAAGTCTAACCCAGGTAGTGAAGACAGGAATGGAATCATTTTTTGTTATGATTATTACACTTTCTCTGGCATTTATTTCAGCATATGTTTTAGGTAAATTACTGAAAGTGCCTAATAACCTGACCACACTTATAGGAGTAGGAACAGCAATCTGTGGAGGCTCAGCTATTGCTGCCATTTCGCCGATAATCGAGGCAGACGAAAAGGAAGTTGCCTATTCAATTTCTACAATTTTCTTTTTCAATGTTGTGGCAGTGCTTATTTTCCCACCATTGGGACATATTCTTGGCTTTTCTGATAAAGCCTTCGGGTTATGGGCAGGTACTGCCGTTAATGACACTTCTTCTGTGGTAGCAGCCGGATACGCCTTCAGCAGTACTGCGGGACAGTATGCAACTATTGTCAAGCTTACCCGTACAACTATGATTATTCCAATATCGTTATTCTTTGCTGCAATTACTCTGCTAAGAAAACGAAATGCCGAAAAAGTCGGGAATGAAATAAATTACAGTTTCAAAAAAATCTTCCCATGGTTCATCCTCGGTTTTCTGGCAGCCTCTCTGTTAAATACGGTAAGAATAATCGACAGCTCAACGGCAGTATTACTATCCTCCTTAGGTAAATTTCTGATTGTTATGGCTTTATCGGCAGTTGGTCTTAATACTGATTTCAGAGAAATGTTGAAGTCTGGGTATAAGCCATTATTACTGGGGTTAATGGTCTGGATCACAGTAACTGTAACAAGTATTGCCGTCCAATTTTTAACAGGTCAAATATAATGCAGCTTTATAAGAAGTTGTTTTTCTGAAATTATTTCAAGTATTATTAATTGGATAAGTTCACAAGCTATAAATAAAGTTTCGTGAGTTAAAATGCCTAGGAGCGAGGAAATTCGAGTATCTGAAAGATTATGTTAAGGAGGTTCTTATGTATCAGTTTTTCTGGCTTATCCCTCTGGGATTTATTGTTGGAACCTTTGGAACTCTTATTGGAGCAGGAGGAGGCTTTATACTGGTTCCTATCCTGCTTCTCATTTACCCTGAAAAGAGTCCTGAGACAATTACGGCTGTATCTCTGGCAGTAGTATTTATTAATTCATTGTCAGGTACGGTTGCTTATGCCAGAATGAAAAAGATTGATTATAAATCGGGCTTGATTTTTGCCGTCGCCACATTGCCCGGATCTATTCTTGGTTCTCTGACTACATCATTTATACCCCGAAATACTTTTAATCTTTTATTTGGTATTTTCTTAATGCTCGGATCAATTTACCTGTTGATTCGGCCTCAGAATAAAAACGGAAGTAGAAAGACCACCAAGGGGAAAATAACCCGATCAGTTACAGATATTGAAGGAGTTGTATATACCTTTTCGTATAATCCTCTGCTTGGAATAATCATCAGTATTCTTGTCGGATATATTTCAAGCCTTCTGGGTATTGGAGGCGGCATCATTCATGTACCCGTAATGATACAACTACTCAACTTCCCTGTTCATCTGGCAACGGCTACATCACAATTCGTTCTGGTAGCCATGTCGTTTTCAGGAAGTATAGTTCATATGGCAACGGGTGTTTTGTCAAGCGGTATAATGCAAACTATCGGGTTGTCTATCGGAGTTTTGTTTGGGGCTCAAGTGGGAGCACGACTTTCAAAAAAGCTTAAGGGAAGCTGGATTGTCAGGAGTCTTGCACTTGCTCTGGGAATTGTTGGAATTAGGATTCTGATAATGTCTTTTAGTTAAATTGTTTATCACTTTTCACACAATAATCAAACATATTTGTACAATATATAGTTTTTTATTTTCTCTAAAATGCTTTTAAAGTCTTTGCTTAAGCTTGGACCAAGCCCGAACCTGAAATCAATAATTTCGGGTTCTATGCCGAGGATAGTCATATTAATAATCTTATTTATATTATCAAAAGTTTTAATTGCATGAGTGAAGTTCAGATTATGAGGAGAAAGAGATAACTTTGTACATATGTCTTTTATGTCTACTTTCATTTCTTCTATAGAGCCTGGCATTTTTCCCATCTCTGCTGCATCGATAATAAGAATCTGGTATATATTATCCTCGCTGATGAGGGTATGAATTAAATAGTTAATATCAGTTTCGGCAACATAAAGATCAACGTATCTGTTACTAAACAAAAATTTATCTTTTATCAGCTGTTCAACTATATATACACCTATCCCATCATCGCCCATCAAACGATTACCCACACCAATTACTTTTACCCTTTCCAAGACTCCTCCATTAATTAATATTTCTCAAATAAATCTGCCCTATAAATATATGTTACAATCAGTATGAAAAAATTGAATGTTTTGTCAATACGGCTTAAGGAAGTATTGTAAATGTTTTTACCTCCCTTTCTGGAATGTATACATGTGTAGCGCAGGATACGCAGGGATCAAAGGATCTTATTATCCTTCCCAGTTCAACCGGATGTTTTATATCTTCTACGACTGTTCCTAAAAGTGCTTGTTCAATCGTCCCATTATATGTATCATCTTTTGTAGATAGGTTCCAGACCGTTGGAGTTATAATCTGATAATGATCTATGATTTTTTTCCCAATACTTATCCAATGTCCAAGAGCGCCTCTCGTAGTATCAATCAGCCCCTGTCCCCAGGCGGTTTCAGGAATTTCATATTCTTCCTGAGTATTGACATCGGGTACTACATTCTTCAATAAAATTTCCATTATTTCAGTTATTTTTTTTGCTTCCAGAACTCTTGCAATAGTCCTGTCCATCATGGATACTCCGTTTTTATATTCCCCGCTGAGGCACATTCTGGCCAGTGGTCCTACTTCATATGGCTTTCCGGCATACCGCGCAGCCCTTATCCAACTGTAGGCCTTATTCTTGTTAAAATCCTCATCCGCACTCTCTTCATAGGGTTCCTGAGTGTCCCCCTTATACCACGAATATTTAAGACTTTCGCTTATTTTTGTAGTATCCATTTTTTTTACCACACCATCCGAGTATATTGATGCTGCTAAATAAAGTGTTCCTAGAGATTTGTAATCATTAAAGCACCCGTAGCTCAATAAATTTCCATAACCTACTCCTATCTGGAAATATTCATTATAGTATTTTGCAAGTATTTCAACATCGGGCACCATTGCGCTTATAATAAAATCTCTAATTCTAGTTAAAATTGATTTTATTTTTATAATTTTATCAGCAGTTGGCTGTGTGGTAATTCCGCCAATATATATGCCGTGGTTATGGGGAGCTTTCCCCCCCAGGACAGCAAGCATTTCATGAGCCGACCTGCTCATCTCCAAGGATCTGAAATAATGATCCACAACTCTGTTGTTTTCACTTTCGGGAAGCCGGAAATCATTGTGTTCTGTGTTATAAATAGGAAACTTACCAGGCATTTTTATGAAATCAGGCAGTGTATACTGATAAAAATGCCTTATATGGTTCTGTAAGAATTCACAACCGTGTACAATGTCTCTAAGATATCTTCCCTGTTCAGGTGGAATTATTTTAAAAGCTGACTCCAGTGCAAGAGCAGAGGCTGTTGAATGTGCAGCAGAGCATATTCCGCATATCCTTTGGGTAAAGTAAACTGCGTCCAAGGGACTTCTTCCCGACAGCATCTTCTCAAAGCCTCTAAACAGCTGACCGCTTGTCTTAGCCTCTACTACAATGTTATTTTTCAGCACTACATCTATTTCCATAAACCCGCTTATACGAGTTATCGGATTAATGATGATTCTGTCGGTCATTACTATTCTCCTCTCGTAGTATCAAAGCTTATAAAAGGCTCCATCTGATCCGGAAAACCAAATTGAGCACAACCGATACAGGGAGTATCACATTCAATTGGCCAGTTAACATATTCGTTCCATTTACGTGTAGGACAATCTATTCTGGTAACTGGGCCTCTGCACCCCAGCTTGAACATACAGCCCTTATCCCCCAGTTTATCCGCAAAAATACTTTTTTCGAAAAAAGCTCTTCTGGTACATCTGTCGTGGATGGTGTCACTGTAAAACAAAAGCGGTCTGCCTCTGCTGTCCAGTTCCGGTTCACCATACAGCAGCAAGTGGGCAAGTGTCCCTAAAAACCAGTCAGGATGGCAAGGGCAACCCGGAAGCTTTATAACATTTCTTTTCAGGAGCTTTTGTACACTTACACATTTAGATGGATTAGGCTTTGCAGCTGACACTCCCCCATGGCTTGCGCAGGCGCCAATAGCAATAACCTGCTTAGCTCTTTCACCAAGAAGCTCAATGGCTTTCAAAGCTGTTAATGGACTACCCTTCCATCTTCCTATTACATTATTCATTCCGTTGTTCGCTGTAGCTACAGCTCCTTCAACTGCAAGAATAAATTCAGAACCAGCTGAATTGACAAGCTGATTTACTGCTTCTTCTCCTTCTGCCGACATAAGACTGTTGCTATATACAAGGTTTGTCATATTGGTTATTAAGTATTTAAAATCAGGATTCTCCCCATCTAAAAGGGATATTATATTTCCCGAGCACCCCGTAAGTTCCAGCCAAACCAGATTTACCTTTTTGAATGATCTTTCTTGTATTGCAAGCTTTACTTCATGAATTAGTTGACGGGTTGTATCCATACTGTTTTGATATATTTTGCAATGGGTCATAATTACTCTCCCTTAAGCAGTCATGCTTATATCAACTGGCACTTCAAATAAGTTGAAAATTTGATTCTCTGAACAACCTATATTATCTAGCTTATCAAACTGCCTACAATTTTCAGTCTGCTTAAAATCTGCTTACCGCCATGGCAGGACTTGAAAGGGCCGCTGACATCATTACCAGCCTTTAAACCAAAATGAGTTGCAGCGGCCCAGCCAGCATTATTTGTGACATCATATACTATCCCGTCAACGGCCACATATGCCGGATTGCCATTTTTTCCGTCAAACCTTGCGAGCTGCTCCAGAGTAATATTCTGACGTTGCTCTTTTACACATTCATATGAATTTTGATTGTTGTATTTCCCGAACATAAAAGCTCCTTAAAATATATTCGTTGCTACTTCAATATATTCATTTGAGATTGGATTGCTGCTTAGTCGAAATAATGGGATTAATTATGTTTTGTGAATAGATAAAATATAATAAAAATACAGTAAACTAAAGTATACTAATGTAATAGAATATATACAGGAACCTTTTAATGACTGTAAATAATAAAAATAATATATAATAAATAATATATTAAGGTTTTACCCCTAATAAAACATTTATTAATAAAGGAGTCTTTATGAATACTTTTAATGAAATAAGTCCGGATAAGTTTGATCAAAGTCCCTTCAGAATGATAGGAAATGAATGGATGCTGGTAACTGCAAAGAAATCGGACAAGGTGAACACAATGACGGCCTCTTGGGGAGGGTTGGGAGTAATGTGGGCTAAAAATGTATCCTTTACAGTTATTCGCCCTCAGCGTTTCACCAAGGAATTTATTGACAACTCTGATATGTTTTCACTATCCTTCTTTGACAGTAGTTTTAAGAAGCAATTGGGATACCTTGGCGCTGTATCCGGAAGAGACGAGGATAAAATCAGCAAAGCGCAGCTGACTCTTCGTCACGAAGGTAATGTCCCCTATTTTGATGAAGCCAAGGTTGTTATTATATGCAAGAAGCTCTATGCTCAGGAATTCAGGCCCGAATGCTTTATTGATACTGAGCTCAATTCCAAATTCTATCCCGACTCCGACCATCATACTCTTTATATATCAGAAGTTACAAGAATATTGGTCAGGGAATAAGCCAGAGTCCATCAAAGCCTAAATGGATTAAAAGGGAGTTTGCCTGAGAGATTCTATTTGAAAAAATAAATATCCCGTACCGTTAAAGTAATTATATCTCTGAAAGCGGTACGGGATTTTATGTTCTGAGTCAGAATATAGCATTTATACTTAATTGCCTACTACAACCCCTTTAGAAGCTTCTCCACATCATCCTTTGGTAGAGGTTTAGAGAACAAATATCCCTGCATCTTATCACATTCATATTTTTTCAAATACTCCAACTGTTCACTATACTCTACACCTTCAGCAATTACAGCCATCCCCATGGATCGTCCCATTTTAATAATATGACGGGTTATGGTTGTATGTTCAGATATTAGTGAGACATTATCAATAAAAGTTTTATCAATTTTTAAAGTAGAAATCGGGAGCTGTTTCAAGTAACTTAATGATGAATAGCCTTTTCCGAAGTCATCCAATGCGATACCTATCCCCTTTTCTCTTAGCTGCTTCAATTTATTATATACCACATCAAAAGACTCTATTAGAACAGTTTCGGTTATCTCAAGTTCTAGAAATTGCGGATCAAGCTTAAAGTAATCAAGAATTTTTAACACCTTCGAATTAAAATCCGCCTGGAATATTTGTAATGTTGAAATATTAACAGAAATAGTCATATGGGTCAGACCCTGCTTATGTAAATGACTGAGAAAATCGCAGGCCTGAACCAGTACCCATTCACCCAATTGAATTATCAGATGGGTGTCTTCTGCTACTTTAATAAATTTGACAGGAGATACAAACCCTAATTCCGGGCTTTTCCATCTTAATAGCGCTTCAAGGCCTGTTACCTTGTTTGTTTTTATGTCAAGCTGAGGCTGATAATATAGTTCAAATTCATTATTGTCCATAGCGGTATGGAGATATTTTTCCAAAGTCATTCTTTCTGAAAAATCCTTATTCATGCTTTTGTCATACAGGACATATCTGTTTTTACCGTACTCTTTTGCCTTGTACATTGCAATATCAGCCGACTTTATCAACTCCTCAATATTATTGCCGTGCTCCGGATATAATGCAATACCAATACTTAAACTCACGTGAAGTCCTATATTATTGACATAGAATTTTTCCTTAAAGCTGTACAATATATCGGAAGTCAACTGTTCTGCCTTGTCCTGTCCGGTCTCTTCAGCCAGAATAATAAATTCATCGCCTCCAAGTCTGTACAGGGTACTTTTTTCAAACAAATCCAGCACCAGTCTGCTGCTGGCTTCTTTTATAAGTAAATCCCCGAATTCGTGTCCCATTGTATCGTTGGTATATTTGAAATTATCCATATCGATAAACAGAAGGGCAGCTTTACTGCTACTATCTATTAATATCCTTTTTGTATCCTCAAAAAGTGACCGTCTGTTTGGAAGACCGGTTAAAACGTCATGAAGAGCCAGATATGTATATTTCTCCTCACTTTCAGCCAGTTCTTTCTGGATTTCAGATATCTCCTTGAGTTGATTCTTTAACTCGTCATCTGTAGCAACTAATTCTTCATAGGTTTGAGTAAGTTCTTCGTTACTTATACGCAGTTCGTTTCTAATTTTCCTGATTTTTTTGATATAAATTAAAAGCAGCATCACAAAAATAATTAGTACAACAAATGCTGAAAGTACTCCAACTACCAGAACTTTGTATGTCTGAATAAAGGAAAAGGGCTTGTTTATTAATTCTGCATCCTTTGGAATTCGTGACATTGGAATATCATATTTTTTTATTAAATTATAGTCAAAAACCTTTCTGGATGCAGGACGGTACACAATTCCTATATCATCCGCTTTTTCTCCTTCCAAAACGCGAATGGCAATTTCTGCAGCATGATTTCCGTATAACCTTCCGCTGAGTAAACTTCCGCCCAAAGTGCCGTTGTTTAATCCGAAATCATATTGGTGGTACATGGGGACTTTACTGTATCGACTGATTTCTCTGGCAGCAAGATTGAAATTTATTATTGCTCCTTTAGCATCACTGTAATAAGTTGCGAATAGCAGCATATTGTTATTGTCCAGCCGGCTCACTGTATCCAACAAACTATTGAAATCCATATCATTCATCGGTATTACCCTCAAGCTCTTGAACAATTCATTAATTTTGTTTGTAATAATTTTTCCTGTAGACTTACCACTTTCTGTATTGTCGTATATAAGATATACATTTCTGATATCAGGATTTATCCTTAATGCCATATTAACTGTTTCTGTTGGATCAATTTCTTCAACCACCCCGGTAAAATTGACATAACTATTTTTAAGTTCATCAACCTTCTCTTGATTTATGCCGGAAAAAACGACTGGAGCGTTGGAAAAAAGCACCCTTCTATTTTCCAATGCAAAGGACAAGGCCGCATCATCTGTGGTTACTACAAGATCCAGCTTCTTATTCAAATATTTGAATTTTAAATAATTATAAAAGGATTCCACATTACTTTTTGTCGGATAATTTTTCCAATCCATGTACTCTACGTTAATATCAAAATTGTCGTTGGTATTAGAAAGAGTACTGATGATTCCGGCATTTTGCTCACTGGTCCAGTTAGTCCCTTCATTATAGGAATGAATTATCAGAATGCTTTTTGGCTGCTGAATATCGACAGCCGAAACAGATGGAGTCGCTGAAAGTATAAAACATAAGATAAGTACTGTAACGATAATTTTTCCACAATGTTTTAGAATCATTAATCTTATACCTCTATAATATAATTAAAATCACAAGACTAACATGGAAAATCTATTTCTGAAATGTACTTACTATCTATATTATACCATTATTTCCTTATTTTCAACATAATTGTCTATGCCCAACCAGATTTATGTATATATTTAGAAAAAAAGGTTTTGAAAAACACAAGTGTTTCTCAAAACCGTTTTTATTATTTCCAGGGTTTTATATGATACCTGAGCCAGGCCATGTACCGTCTTCAATCTGGAATATGTCATGTACGGGGAATCTTGTAGGAGCTCCGTTAAATACTTCCTCAAAGGTACGTCCGTATTTTCTTAGAATTTCGGCATGCTTCAGCTGTACCTCCCAGTGCCACTCAATAGTCGGTGAACGGTGTCCCTCCAGCGGTGAACCCGCATAAGGAACCCAACTGGAGGCAATGGTTACAACACCCTTGGAAGCCAGATATTCAATACCCTCATACAATACCTCCTTGGGTTGTAGGCCACAAACAAAATTGCTTCTGACCTTCCCCTTCCCAAAAACCTCTACAGCATACTCAATGGCATTTATCCAATTATCGTAGCCCCCACAGGCTTCAACCTTGCCGGGACATACAATCCCAAAATAGTCCTTCCCCCAGACTTCGGTATTAAAAGCTATTGTGCTGAAACCGGCTTCCTTATATTTATCAATTACTGAAAAATCCAGCGGTGCTCCGATGCAGGCAGTACCATTAAAGCTGTCTTTTCCCAAGGCCTCCTTTATGCTTTCGGCTACATCCAGATAGTATTCCAATTCCCTGCGTTCAGGGATAAAGCCTCCCGTAATGGTAACATGCTTGTAGCCTTCATCATATGCGGCTTTCACAGTCTCACCTATTTGGTGTGGATACTTCCAGACAGGTCCGTCAGGACCGTCCTGATACTTCTTCTTTGCGTTGAAGGTGCAAAACAGACAGGTCTGTCCTTTGTCTTTAACTGCACATTCCTCACTATAGCAGACAACAATGCTTTTATCATTACTGCTGACCGAGCGGTCCTGGGCAATATCCTTCATATTCGCCCCGTCCTTCGTTTTTTTGGAATAAAAGTCAGGTTCTCCTTCAAAGCTTATATCCGACAAATAATTCCCACGGTAAACAATTCCAAATACACCATTCTGTTCAACGATTTTGTAGGGCGAATTCTGGTCTGCCAGCGGAAATACACCAAAACCATTTTGTAAATGGATAGCATGAGGAAAGAATAAATGCTTTTTTGTCACAGACAGTTTTCCGGGACCACAAAATTCAACAGTTTTAATTTCGTTTTTTTCTTCAAGCTTCTTTAGAACATCGTCATCGAAGCTGACACCCTCAATGCCCAAAGCTATTTTCAACCTTAACTCTTCATACAACTTTTCTTTTAAAGAACTGACCTCTTTACTCATTTCTTGCATCCTCTCTTTCAATATTTATTTAAGTCATAATTTTCTACACAAATATATGGTTTTGCCGTACATTCTGATTTCTTGTATATAAACCCTTAACACAACAAGGGTTATTCCCTATCAGTATCTGAAAGAACACAGAAGGCTGCCTTATCCGGCTCCTCTGCCCATTCTTCCTTTTGAATGCCGACAATTTCAGTTATAGCTGTCTTATCATAAACCGGTGAGCCGGGTACTCTGAACTTGGATATATCAAGCTTTTCAATGCTGATTTCTTCCGGGACCGGAAGCTGTGGAACCCAATCATAGGGAGCACGGTATGCACGGTAAACAATGTTCATTGATGGGGCCAAGCCTCCAAAATACGGATTGATATACTCCCAGACGATTTCGTGCTCAGCAGTAACCTCTATCAGTCTCCCGTTGGAACCTTCTGTAATAAAAGTGTTTCCATTGGGGAGTCTCTGAGCACTGCTGATAAACGGACTGTAAAACTTATAAGAGTCAAGAGGATTCACACAACCTGCTTCGATGGGAGTATACTGCCATATTATTTCAAGAGTAACTGGATTAAACTCCAACACTCTGGAATAGTCCCTTTTTGCATTCATACGTCCTGTGGCTGAAGTCGGGTTTGGTGCTCCGTAGCCCCCCCAGCCCCCATTGTCAAACACAAGGAAATTACCTGCGCCAGGCAGGCCCTTGGGAATCATGTGCAAGTGGTGCTGACCTATTATCCAGCCCAATTTGGCTAATTCTTTTGAAGCATTAAAGTCAGGTCCGATGCGCCATACAATTTTACCAGTTTCCTTGCTGATGATTGCAAGAATGTTGGCTTCTCTGGAGTCCCAAATTATATTGTCCGGATGAAATCTCTCATCTCCACTGTCATACCACTTGTTCTCCCCCAGGGTAGATGCCGAATTTATATGCAGCCAGTCCCCCATTCCTCCGCCGGCCGGACGCATATTGGGATCTCTTGCTAATATGTTTTTAGCTGCTTCGTCAAAACCCAAATCATCAAAATGGTCACTGGCGTTCCACTGCCATAGGATTTCACCCTCCCAATTAACTTCAATGATCTTATCATCCAGCAAAAGTTTCTCGGAAATTTTAGGATTATGTACATTTTCATGGACAAGGATTAATGTATTGCCCCTATCTGTCAGCGGAAGGCTTCCGGGTGCATAATACCCCACCGTTGAACCCTCTCTCTGAAAATCGTGGTGCTGCCTTGCCATCCACCTGGCCTTTTCACCCGGATCATCAATGTACTCAAGTCTGTCGAACCTCCAAACTACATTGCCTTCCCAATCCACCTGTAATAGATCTACCTGATCCTGCATGCCGTACCTTGGATTTCTGGTGCCCGAGGAGCCAAAAACCTGGCCTCCCGGTAATAACTTGTTTGGAAAGCCCTGGAGTCCTTTCCACAGCTTTAGTTCCCTGCCATTCATATCAATGAGCAGAGCTCCGTCTCTGGTGGGTAAAATTGTATAACCGTTATATGTTTTGTCTTTGTTATAGATTGTTGTTCCTGTTGGGATAATACTTGGAAAACCCATGATTAATCTCCTTTCTACGCGGGCACCGCGTACACAAATATTAATAGAAACAATTTTGCAGTTTTTTGTTGCGAATTTGAATTAACATATCTGCTTTACATTTATCCTTACAATGTGCTTTTTAGTTGCTAACTGCAAAAGCATTGCTGTATGCTTCAAGAAATGCAATACTACCGTTGACCCCCAGAAGGCTTTTATTCAAAATAACACTTCCTTCTGTGGGAAGGGAAATATATAGTATGGGAATGTCCAGTTCCTTGGCAACATTTACTTCCAAATGACTTCCCAATATAATTTCAGGGGATAGCTCCCTTATTTTTTCCTCAATTTTTTTACCATCCTCAGAAAAATAAACTTCTATGTTGCTTTTAAATTGCTTTGAAATATTCTCTGGCTCCTTATCTGCCACCTTGTTTGTAATTATTATCGATTTGACTATCTGACCGAAGCTATTTTCAAGAAATCTGGCCACAGGGTAGGTAATATATGATGGTCCCACCAATACGACTTCCTTCTGAAGGTGATGCTTATAGTAATAAGGAGCAAGTTTAGAAAGATAATAGAGATATTTCCTCTGTTTTTGCTGCTTAAGCCCGTCAATTGCTTCTCTTTTACCACTATAAACAGAAGCCAGTTTCTCCAGAATTTCTTCAACACCTTCTATTCCAAGATGTGTTTCGGCTATGTATATATATGGAGTCCCATACTTTTCTTCAAGATAACGGGCTATTTCTAGTCCCCACTCGGTAAACACAAAATTTAATCCTGCATTCCTTATCTGTTTCCAGTTATCAACAGAGCTTTTGTATCCAAATAGTGGATTAGTCTTGAAACCTGCAGCTTCCAACAGCAAATATATTTCCTCCAGGTTTCCTTCCCAATAGGGATCAAGATTTGGGGCAATACCGAATACGTTTATGAAATCAGTATCAGTAGAGGCCTCGGTATCATGAATTTTTGACAGTCCTTCAATTATGCCTTTTATAACTTTGGTATATGCATCAAAGCTGTGGCCTTTAAAACCGGGAGTACTGATATTTATAACCGGGTAACCCTGTTCAGCGGCTTCCTTTGTCATAGCCCCTATATCATCTCCTACAATTTCTGTAGCACAGCCGCTGATTACAACGTACAGCTCACCTTCCAGAACCTTGACTGTATTTTTAATCTGCTCTCTCAGCCTTGAAGTTCCGCCAAAGATTACTTGCTTTTCTATAACATTGGTACATGCAATTGCGTAATTGTCAGAAGCATATCCGAGAGCAGCATTCGATATATATTTCTCCTGTGCTGCACAACCTGCTGTAGAATGAACGATGGGAACAACACCGTTAATTGATTTCAAAACACTCACAGCACCTTGCAGCAGGCAGCCGTTCCTGTTAAATTCAATGTAGTCTGCCATTACTTCACCTCCTGCTTTATATACCAGTTTGTATTTTTCTTAAGCCATCCCGTTTGATAAACAGAATGTATCGGAGAAGTTTTGAAATTCGCTGAAAAGCCATTATACTTTACAAGCTTATATATTTTTTCAGCAAAATTTATACTGCCCCTGTATCCCAGAATATTGATATTTTGAATATTCAGTACCGGAATGCCTTCAAGGGTAATTGAATCGGTGGCCAGATCATTTCCAACATATATTTCAGCCCCGGTTTTCTTTAGAATATTTATTTGCTCGTAAGGCTGACCCTCTCCTATAAGCAATGACAACTCGGGATTTTTTCTGTAAAGCTTCTCCATCTGGTTAAGTAAAGTAATATCAAGATATGGCACTTTAATACCAATAACCTCACCATTTAAATCCTCAAGCAAATCAATAACAGCATTAGCATATTCAGGCTCACAGCTTAAGAACACCTTCGTCCCGTCCAAATTATACTTTTCCAGTGCGTTTCTGGCAGTTCGGCTTTCACTTTCAATTAATTCCTTTGCCTGCCGGCCCCTCCCAAGCTGCTTTCCTATCTCGGCTATCCACTTATTGGTAGCTTTTATTCCAACTGGTGTATTTACTTCAATTTCAGGAGTTTCATAGATATCCTTTAATACCTTTGCGAAATAATCTCCCTCACCTTTTTTTACAACCAGGTTAAATAATGCACTCCCTGCCTTCGCAATATCTTGACGATTTGAAAATCTTGGAATAGTATTGATTTCAACCTCCAAGGCTTTTAAAAGTCTGTTCAGTTCAACAAGACTTTCCTTATCTTCATTTAAAGAAATTAAGTTTATGAAATTTTCTTTTTCAGCCTTGTTTGGCAATAGATATTTAATAATAGAATGAATGGCTGTATCGTAACCTGTTATACCTATTTTGGATTTGAACCCATCAGTGTATATTGGCACAACCGGAATACCAAGTTCATCGGTTAAATCCTGGGTAACTGAGGCCACATCATCATTGTTTATAGCAACAACTGATGTTGTAAGGACAAAAATTATATCCGGATGATTTTCACTGTAGATACTGTTAACGGTTTTTTTCAGCTTGATATCACTTCCTAAAATTGAATCTTCCTCATCAATATTGGTTACTGCCCATTGAGTTACAAGAGAATTCCTGTTGTTATAATGATTTTGAATTATTCCGCAGCCCCTTGGACCATGTATGATTATTCCAATATTCTTTATAGTGTTAATTACCTGTAAAGCATAGAGAACATCTGAATTTGTATCCTGAGAAAAGGTTCTGATACGCTGTTTCAGATTACCGTCATAAAATTCTCTCAATATAGCTTCTACAGTTCCATAATAAGCTCCGATTGTAGATAATCTTTTTTCTCTGATTACCGGTGCCTTTCCTCTCAAAACAGCCATAATTGCCTCCATAGGCCGCATTGGCGACCATTACTAAAATATTTTTTCCCTATAGTGCTTGGTAATTGGCATTTGATGCCTAGATATTGGCATTAAGGTCGGTGGCCGCTTCAGCCTCAATCTTCAGAATTCTGTCTCCCCAATCCTTTGCCCAGTCCCGAAGCTCTGTGACACTTAAGGGATTAGGTACTGTTGCTTCAGAGTCTTCAATTATATACTTAGCAAGAGCTCTATAAACGTCGGCCTGCTCTGAATCCGGATTGGCCTCAATAACTGTCTTTCCGTGTAATTCACTTTGCGCAACAATTGATGATCTCGGAACATATTGAACTACCTTTGTACCTGTTTTTGATGCGAAGTCGTTTATCAACGGTTTTGCATAGGGGGTAAGCACACTGTTCGCAATAATACCTCCCAGCTGAGCTCCTCCTGTAGGAGCATATTTGCTGATTGCTTTGAACAGGTTATTTGCCGCATATACAGCCATAAAATCAGAGGAGCTCACAACGTATACCTTGTCGGTTATACCTTCCCGGATAGGAACTGCAAAGCCACCGCATACAACATCCCCCAAAACGTCATACAGAACCACGTCAGGCTTGAATTTTTCAAAAAGATCCAATTCCTGAAGAAGAGTTATTGCAGCATTAATTCCTCTTCCTGCGCAGCCCACACCGGGGACAGGCCCTCCAGCTTCAATACATAGAACACCTTTAAAGCCTACCACAGATATATCCTCTATTTTTACATTGCTGCTATCCCGCAAGCTGTCAAGAACGGTTGGCAGATAATTGCCGCCTCTTAAAGTATTTGTAGAATCACTTTTAGGGTCGCAGCCGATCTGTATAACCCTGTAGCCTGCTTCTGCAAGTGCAGCACTTATATTTGAAGTTGTTGTGGATTTACCTATTCCACCTTTTCCGTATATAGCTATGTGTTTAATTTTTTTACTCATTTATACCATCCCTTTGTATTAATTTATTTTCCCAATTCTTTTTTAGCCTGTTCAAAAAAGCTTGTGTCAATTAGGGTGTTAACATCTGCACTTTTTTCTATGTATTTGTATTCCAAAAGGAACTGGTTCAGTTTATCCAATCTCGCCTTATCGGCCTCTTCAATACCACCATCTAAATTTTCAAAGCTGATATTGTTTTCATATATTTTCTCTATAACATCAATTGGAATACTCTTTGTTGCAAAAGCCTGAATAGCCTCTTCTTTATGCTCCAGTGCGTAATCATATGCGCGTATATAAGCCTTAAGCATTGCTGTAATTACCTCTGGATGCTCTTTTGCGAATGTACCTGCTGCAGCCAATACCATCTGACTTGCAAATTCGGGATGACTTGTGGCTGTGGACTCAATAATTTTAACCGGGAACTGTTTATTTATCAGATGGGCAGTTAAATCAACTGACACTAAAGCATCAGCATTTCCACTTATTAACGTTGAATTAGCGTTGGCTACATCATTTATCAGCTTCACTTTACTCACGTCGATCCCATAAGCTTTGACCAGATTAGCCCAATATTCATCCAGTATGGTGCCACGTCCTACTATAACTTTTTTTCCTTCCAGATCCTTTGGTGTCTTGATTGCAGAATCAGCCGGTGCAATTAAAGACAGATTGAACTGTGAATCACCAACTGATACTATTGTTACATCAATCCCTTTTGACTTTAAAACCACCGGCGGAAGATTTCCATAAGAGGCCAGGTCAATTTTCCCGGATACAAAAGCTTCATTAACGGCCGGGCCAGCTGCTGCAAAGCCCAGAACCTTTAGTTGGTAACCAACCTTGCTCAATTCTTCCTCTATATATTTTTTCTTATCTGCCAGACCCCATATGCCGGTAAGTTCATTTGACTCTTGTGCCAAGGCAAGAGTTACAGTTTTCTTTTCAGCATTTGAGTCTTTTTCAGAAGTACTTCCCTGTGCTGTAGTTTTTTCAGCAGCTGAACTTTGTACTGTCGTACTTTGTCGGTCGTCAGCGCTGTTTGCTGCTGTTGAATTGGAATTGTTGCCGCAGGCTGCAAATAACAATGCTGAAACTAATAATAACAATAAATTTTTTAAGATTCTCTTTTTCATAATAAGCTCCATTCTGCTGCTTTGCAGCGATATAAATAGTGATGATAAGCCCTTTTTCTCAAAACATAATTTAGGTTTAGATAACATACTCAATTTCTATATTTTCATCCTCAAAGAAATGATTGTATATTTTTTTCTTGATATGCGCGAATTCAGTACTTCCCCTGTCTTTTACCGAGGCTGTGTTAACATCAATAATTTCTTTTATTTCACCGGGTCTGGCAGACATTACAACTACTTTTTGTCCCAGATAGATTGCTTCATCAATATCATGGGTAACCATAATCATAGTGGTTTTTTCCTCTTTCCAGATTCTAAGAATTTCTTTCTGCATTTGGATTCTGGTTAATGCATCAAGTGCACCGAAGGGTTCATCCAGCAACAGTATTTCCGGATTGCTAGCCAGACCTCTTGCTATTGCCGCTCTTTGAGCCATTCCCCCTGAAAGCTGATTTGGATAGGCTTTTTCAAAGCCGCATAACCGGACTAGTTCAATATGCTTTGTGATTGATGCCTGCTTGTCTTCCCTGGATAAATTGTAAAGCCCAAAGCCGATATTTTCATTTATAGTCAGCCAGGGAAGCAGTCTATGCTCCTGAAATACCATCCCACGGTCAGTCCCTGGCTCAGAGATTTTTTCACCTGAGTAGGATACCTCTCCTATCCCATACTCAACAAGACCTGCAATAATTTTCAATAGAGTACTTTTTCCACATCCGCTGTGACCTACAATTGTTACAAATTCACCTTTCCGGATTTCAAGATTGATATTCCTCAGAACAGGAATTTCCTCCTTGCCAACCTGAAAGGATTTATATAAATCTTTAATTATTAAAACCTGTTCAGCCATATGCCCGTCTCCTTTCAATAGCATATTATCTTTTGCTTCCTATCCATGGAGTAGACTTTTTGGAAACAAAAGTGAGTATTTTGTCCATCAATATTCCCACAATACCAATCACTATCATACCCATTATGACAATATCAGGTTTCATAAGACTTCTGGCATCACTGATTCTGAAGCCTATTCCTTCGGTGGAAGCTATCAGCTCGGCAGCAACAACGGCCATCCAGGATATTCCCAGTCCCAACTTCAGCCCTACAAATATTTGAGGAATAGCAGCAGGCAGATAAACCCTTCTAAAGGTATTCCATCTGTTTAATTTATATAGTTTTGCTACTTCAATATAGCCTGGCGGTGTACCTCTGATTCCGCTGAATGTATTTACCATTATTGGGAAAAATGCACCAAGCACTATTACTACCACCTTTGACAGTTCATCTATACCGAACCACAGTATGATCAATGGAATCCATGCCATCATTGGAATCTGGCGTATTGCATTGAGTGTAAGTGAAAATATATAATTGACGTTTTTTGACATCCCCATAAGGGTACCAAGTGTTACTCCCAGAAGTACTGCAAAGAAGTATCCCTTTACTACTCTTAACAAGCTTATTCCCAGGTCTTGAGCAAGCTGTCCCGTAACCAGATTTTCATTAAATGCTTTAAGAACACTCTTTATGCTGGGTAATATGGCTTCAGGTGCAATTCCCCGGGCTGTTGCGATACTCCAGACTATAATGACTGTTACTGGTATAATCAGGCTAAGCAGAATAACTTTTAATTTTTTCATCATCTGAAGTCCTCCTAAATGTTTATGCCGGCGAAGGTTCTATAAGTTGATGGTATGAACTCTATCGCTGGGAGTGGAAGCCTTGAAATCCAAAACCTTTATTCGCTCGGTCTTTAACCTGTAAATATTATGACCCTCAATTACCGTTGAAAGTTGGGGCCTTCGTTCCAGTATGGCCTGCTTACCTGTAATGAAATCTTCGCCTTCAGCCAGAACAGCTTTGCCGTACAAGGTTACATTTACAAACTCCGGTATTATCTGATTCTCATGCTGAAACAATACAGCCACTTCATTTTTATTCTTTAGCTGTTTCACTTTATTGCTTTCTTTGGCTGTGGCAAAGTAAATTTCAAAATCCGATACTCCATACCCTCCAAGAGTTCTTATATCGGGTTCTCCTGCCTCGTTTACAGTAGCCAGTGACAAGGTCTTACTATCTTTCAAATAGGTTTTTATTTCCTCTTTATTAATTGACATAATTTAATCTCCTCTCTTCAATAAACCTTATATAGATAACTATTTTATTGAGTGTATCTGTGTTTTCAGTTTCTGATGGAACTTATTTAACCAGTAACTCTTGATTTCTAAATATTGGTAAGGTCTCATCCTCTATCTGATAGATTTCGTGTACGAAATTTCTATTAGGTGTGGCATTAAATATTTCTTCATAGGTGCGTCCATATTTTCTGAGTATATTTGCATGCTTTAGCTGTACATCCCAATGCCAGTCTACTGTAGGTGACCGATGGCCCTCCAGTGGAGAGCCTATACCCGGTATCCAACTGGATGCCACTGTAACCACTCCGATTGAAGCCAGATATTCCAGTCCCTCAAATAAGACCTCCTTGGGCTGCAAGCCACAAACAAAGTTACTTCTTACCTTTCCCTTACCAAATACCTGTATGGCATATTCTATTGCTTTTATCCAATTGTCAAAGCCCCCGCATTCTTCCACTTTACCGGGACAAATGATGTCAAAGTAGTTCTTACCCCATACTTCTGTGTTAAATGCTATGGTACTGAAACCTGCTTCCTTGTATTTATCAATGACAGAAAAATCAAGAGGGGCGCCGATACATGCAGTACCGTTAAACTCATCTCTGCCCAGTGACTCTTTGATGCTATCTGCCACATCCAGGTAATACTCCATTTCACGTCGCTCAGGTACAAAGCCGCCGGTAATTGTCAAATGACTAAAGCCTTCGTCATAGGCAGCTTTAACTGTCTCCCCTATTTGCCCGGGATATTTCCAAGGTGGCCTTTCTTCTCCCTTTTCCAGCCCCTTTGTCCCATTCATGGTACAAAAGAGACAGGTCTGGCCTTTATCTTTTACCGAACATTCGGTACTATAAGATACAATGATACTTTTGTCTTCACTTCCAAAGGAGCTCTCGCTGGCAATATTTCTCATACTGGCACCATCTTTGGTGAATTTGGAATAAAATTCAGGTGGTTTTGGAAAAGTTATATCCGATATTTTTTTGCTTTTGTGCGAAAGGCTGAATACTCCGTCATTTTCCTCAATTCTATATGGAGAATTTCTATCAACGACAATTGGCACACCTGATCCATTTTCAAGAGTAAATGCATAGGGAAGATTAAAGCTCTTTTTGGTAACAAGTTCTTTATCCCAGGTACAATATTCTTGCTTTTTCAAAGTATTGTCATTATTTATAAGTTTGTCAAAGGTGCCTTCCTCATAGCTTACACCTTCAATAAATAATGTTAATTTCAGTTTTAGCTCTTCATATAATTTTTCTTTAAGACTTCCCATAATAACCTCCATGAGCCGTAATAGCGGCCACAAAATGTAATGAAATTTATCTACTCCCATATACGCGCATAGCGCATACACAAATAGTAATGTATAAAATTATATTACACATATATATTTACTATGTATTTAATTGTTATTTCGTTACAATTATTGTAATATCATACGTTTTTTCTAACAATAGAGTATATTTAGATTTTTAATGGAGTATATTTGGATAAAAAATAAGGGGGTGTCGCATAACTATAAGCTTTATGTAGTTAGAAAACACCCGTACCAGTGTACTCTCAAACAGCTCATATAAATGTGTCGGACAGAAAACAGTTAGAGTAATTCTCTTGTCATAAAATTCCTATAACTGTTTTTAACCTTCCTTCAACATTTTTATGATTTGTCCTCGCGTACAATAACTTGTTTATAACATACATTAATCAATATTGTTATGCAACAGCCTCTTATTAATAATTTTCGAGTATAGTTATTATGGCTATCCTTCATATTTTATGTACTGCACTCCATTATTGATATTTATTACTTCACCGTTGATATACGCAGGGCTTTCAGCAGCAAGCCATACAATAATTTCCGCAACTTCTGCAGCAGTCGCCGCCCTTCCAAGATAGGTCCGTTGGAGTACTTGCTCCAATCTTTTATTCGGAGGGGCATTATTAATCATATCGGTAGATACCGGTCCCGGAGCAATTGCATTTACAGTAATCCCTTTCTCACCCAATAGATTGGCAAAGCTGATAGTTGCATTTATAAGCCCGGCTTTGGTTATTCCATACCATATATCCGGGTGTCCTACCTGAGCTGCCTGTGAGGCAACATTTACTACTCTACCCTCACCTTTTTTCAGAAAGTATTTGGATACCTCCCTTATAAAAGTTACTGGAGCTTCAAGATTAACCCTTAAAATATGCTCCTTCTGTTCAGTAGTATATTCCAGAAAAGAGACTGCTTTTGCTATTCCTGCATTATTAATAAGTACATCTACCTCACCGATATCCGCAATGAGTCCAGGAATTTCTTCCACCTTGCTTACATCAAAAACTATAGTTTTGATCTGTTCTGAATTCTGATAGGGAAATTCTGAAAAATCCCTTCCTATAACGATAATTTTGTGACCCTTATCCATCAACTGCTTCACAGTTTCCAGCCCGATACCCTTAGTACCGCCGGTAATTAAAATCCTTTTACCCATTTACTTTTCCTCTTTCTTTTGGAATATCCCAATAACTATTTATATAGCCTGCTTCAAAGCAGGTAAAAGTCCCTGCTCAATTCTATAAATATCGTGTATGCAAGTATTTGAAGATGCGCTGCAATCATACAACTGATCATAGGTAAACCCGTTTTTGCGGAATATCTCTGCAATTTTTAAAGTCAAATCCCAGTGCCATTCAGGTTCAGGGCTTCTATGGTTTTCCAGCTCAGACCCCGGATTCGGGCACCAGGCTCCTGCAAAGCAGACAATTCCTTTTGATGCCAAATAATCTACTCCCTCCAATGTTGAACGCTTTGGCTCCAACCCTGCAACAATATTGGAACGTACCCTGCCATGACCGAAAACCTTCACTGCGTGTTCAAGAGAGGACTTCCAATTTTCCCAGCCGCCACTCAACTGTTCCTTACCCGGGCAAATAGATTTGAAAATATTCTTATCCCATAATTCAATATTTATTGCCAATGTACGGTAGCCTGCCTCTTTGTATCTGTCTATGATACTATGATCCTCAGGTGCCCCAATTACTGCTGTTCCATTGAAATCACTCAATCCGGTTTCATTTTGAATGGCCTCAGCAACATCAAAATAGTAATCCATTTCGCGATGTTCGGGAATAAAGCCTCCGGTTAAAGTTACATGGTGTCTGCCGGGTTCCTTGTATGCCAGCTTTACCGTTTCTGCTATCTGCTTCGGATATTTCCATTTGATGCCTTCCACATCTGCATATGTATTCTTAGTTGCATTTATATTGCAGTAAAGGCAATCCAGACCTTTTTCCTTCAGATGACATTCATTACTGTATGTAACAAATACAACCCCTTCATGATTATATACTGCTATATTCTTCATCTGAACTCCGTCACTGGTAGTATGGCGGTAATATTCAGGCCTCTCTAAAAAGTCAATGTCAAAAACCTTATTACCGTTTTCAGTAAGAATATACGAACCTTTATCATAGCCAATGGAAAATTTAGATTTTCTGTAGGAGTTGAAGGGGAACAAAAACCCGTTTGGAGACCGGAAGCCCACCGGATGCGCAATACCTGCATGAGGTTCTTTGTCATATTCGAACATTCCATGGACCTCTTCCTGATATTTTCCACCCAAATCCAAATTTTTCAATAGTGCATTCACTTCGTCAGTTATCTGTATTCCTTCCACTGTGACTTCATTTTTTAACCTTACTTCTTCATACAACTTGTTTTTAATACTCATGATCAACTACTCCTTTACATAAAAATTATTATTCTATCAGTCAAATTTCTTGGTATCATTAATTCCATATCTGCCCAGCACCGTTTTCCCGAATAATCTTATGAGCCGGTCAGATATATATCCCATCAGGCCAAGTGTCAGCAGCCCCACAAATATCCAATCGGTCCTGAAATACAGTCTTGAGGTATATATCAGAAACCCGATTCCTTCCTTGGCTGCAAGCATCTCTGCCGCAACAATTGAAGTAAATGCTCCACCCAGTCCAAGCCTGATACCGGTAAAGATATGAGGAAGTGCTGATGGAATCAGAACAGAATAGATAATTTGAACTTCTGAAGCACCAAGTGATCTGGCTGCCTGTAGCCTGTTCTTGTCAATACTGAGAACACCTACAATTGTATTTATTAAAATTACAAACACTGTTGCGTAAAAAATAAGTATTATCTTTGATTTCTCTCCTGCACCGAACCACATAAGAAATAAAGTGAGAAACCCTATTGCCGGAATAAATCTAAGAAAATCAATGAAGGGTTCAAATATCCGGCGTAACAGTTCAATGCGCCCAATGACCAGTCCTACGGGTATAGCAAATAAAATTCCAAGTCCCCATCCTGACAATACTCTTTGGGAGCTTATTAAAATAAACTTTATTAGTGTTCCATCAAGGATTATTTCCTTTGCTCCCGTTATTGTTTCAATAGGGCTGGGTAAAAAGTCAACAGTGTATGCCAGTGAGGCCATGCCCCAAATACTGAATAGAAGTATCCAGGTAAGAATTCCTTTCTCTGCTGAAAACCAGACTGTACTCTTTAAGATATTCCATATACCAAAAATAACGCGAGGTTCTTTTTTGGCTGGATGCCCGGCTCCAGCAGACAGCTTTTCTTCAGATTTAATTATTATTTCATTTGACGTTTTAATATTTCTGTCAGCTATTTCCATTACTCTTTCCAATTTATGATCTCCCTTCCTTTGAATTTTGTGTACTATTCTCACTAAGATGTAGGCTTAATTACAACACCTATAAATTCAAAGCTATACTCTATATATTTTCTCCGAAATCAAAGTGACCCTGTATCTGCCTGAACAACTTTACAAATTCTGATGATGTTACGTTTCTATGATAGGGTAAATCATTATCATATACTTTATAAATGGTTGCATCAGGCGACTTGGACATAATACTTATCCTCTGGCCCAAAAGAATAGCTTCGGTTATGTCATGGGTAACAAAAATAATAGTTTTTCCGGTTTTCTGCCAGATCTTCACAAGCTCAATCTGCATTATCCTTCTAGTATGAGCATCCAAAGCCCCGAAGGGCTCATCCATGATTAAGATTTCAGAATCATTGGCCAGACTTCTTGCCATTTGAACTCTCTGCTTCATTCCACCCGAAAGTTCCCTTGGATATTTGCTTTCATGGTTTTCAAGACCAACCAGCCTGATATATTGCGATGCTGTTTGTCTGCGCTCTTTAGAACTGACTCCCTTCATTCTCAGACCGTATTCTACATTCCCTCTGACAGTCAGCCATGGAAATATTGCTGAATCAGCATTTTGAAACACTACACCTCTATCCCTTCCTGGCTTTTTAATTTCAATACCGTCCAGAGTAACACTGCCTTCCGATTTGGAAATAAACCCTGCAAGTATGTTTAAAAGTGTTGATTTTCCGCATCCGCTGGGACCAAGTATAATGTGAAATTCTCCGCTTTTAATTTCGAGATTGATTTCTTTAATAACATTACGGCCTGATTTTTTTATACTGAAATCCTTTGAATAATTCTTTGAGAGACTATCTATTTTAATGCAGGTGCCACTACTTATACTCATTTGAAGCCCCCTTTCTGTTTATTGCCTTGCTTATAAAATTGATTTTTTCATGGCAGCCTACTTTTTATAGGTAATGGTGTCGGGGAAGACGGCCTGAAGTGGCTTTAAATATATATAATCCTTGACACTGAAATCATATTTGATTAACTTATTTTGGATTGACCATTTTGTAACACTGTCCAGCTGCTCCACATCCTGTTGACTCAGTCTGATGTCAAAAATGGTATCCCCCAATACCTTAGCTATATTCTCCTCAGGTATTTTGAAGTTGTCTTTAACAATTTTTGCTGCTTCTCTCGGATCGGCGTTAATTATATCAACTGCTTCCTTTAATGCCTTTAATAGGCGCTGGATACCTTCATTGTTTTCTTCAAGATATGCTTTTTTTAGCATCAGGAATCCCTGGGGAGCAAACCCGATCAAACTATAATCTCCAAGGCTTTTACCTCCCAGTTCTACAACCTGATTGCTGATATCGGCGCCTGCCCAGATTGCATCAGCATCACCCGATTTTACAAGTGCAAGTCCCTCTGCTGTACTACTGATATAAAGAGGATTTACCGATTTGGGATCAATACCGAATTTAGAATAGGTCAGTGCCCAGACATATTCATTTACCGTTCCTTTTTGGACTACTACCGATTTACCGGCCAGATCTTCTACTTTTTGTATACTGTCTTTTAGAACGTATAATTTTGTTCCACTTAAATTGTTACCGGCTATAAAAGATATAAATTGAAGTTCACTTGCCCCACCCAGCCGGCTTACCGCCGCGAAATCCATAGCTTCACCTATGTCTGCCTGATCAAGCTGAACAGCATTTATGGTGTCAATTCCATAAGCGTAAGTCTGATAGTTTGCTTCAATATTATATTTTTTAAGAAGTCCTTTGTTTTTGGCAACCCAGAAAGGATATGCAAAAGTACCTGAATCTACCGCAATATTAATCTTAAAGGTTTCTGTATTTCTTGAAGCCTCTTCTGTTTCTCCAGCTGTAGTATTTGCTTCCGTTTTTGAAGCCGCAGCCTTTGAAGCATCATTTGCGTTGTTTCCGCAGCCTGTTGTTCCACCTATCAGCAAGCAGACTGTAATTAAAGCTACTGTTAAAATTTTTAGTTTACTGTTTTTCATATTTTCTCCCTTCTACGCACACTGGCGTATATAAATTGATATATAAATTACCTTGCGGTTATACAGCTAAGATAACGATGAATTTCATAAAAAAGAAAAGGATAATCGCAGTGGTTTACTGAAATTATCCTTTAGTTTTCTAATCAGATATATTGTCTCTTTGAAAATATTATATTTACTATACGCCAGCATCATAATTAAATACATTTCATACAATTCCGCTATGTATGTTTATATTTAGTATTATATTTACAATCAGGCTTTACAACAATAGATGATATTTAGATATTTAGCAGATTATATTTTGATAAAAACTATTTTTTATACTTTTTTATTTCATTTCCAAGATCAATAAATTCATTATATGTTTTTTGTCGGCCAACATTCATACTCATCTCTGAGGTTGGACGAAACCCGAATTTTTCATATATTCTTCTGGCATTTTCGCTGGCAGAAATAAGTTTCAGCTCCACTACTCCTTTATCCAATCCCCAGAGTTTTACCTTTTCGAGAAGTCTTGAGGCCAGACCATTGCCACGGTATTCGGGCTCAGTATAAACATCAATAACCCAGCCGTAATAGCCCGGTTTAAACAGATAGTAGGGAAAGTCTCTTTTAATCAGCAACCCTGCAACTGCTGCAGGCTGGCCGTCCTTCTCCCTGTCATAGGCAAAGAAATGAAGCATATCCTTTCTTTCGTATGCTTCATTATAATCCTGTAACAAAGTGGAATCCATATCATCTCTGAAAGCTTCCTTCGGAACACCTGTATCCATGAAAAGTTTTTTTCTCATTGCTAACGCAATGAGAATATCCTTTTCCTCACCTGCTCTTATAAAAAACTTTCCATTTTCAAATTTCTCGTCTTCTAATTTCATGTCTTCTAATTTCATGTCTTTAAGTTTTACGTCTTTAAGTTTCATATTAATACTCCCATCTACGCGCATAGCGCGTACACAAACAGTAATGAAAAGACACGTAGTGTCTTTTCTCTGCGTGAAAAGCACGATGACTTACCGAATGTATTTTTCACGCTATTACTCCCTAACCGGCTTTTACTTATTCCTGCCCATCAGCTTATTAAGGCTGTCCAGCAGGTATTCTTCCGTTTTTCCCGACGGCAGCGCTGCCTTCATACCGTAAAGTGCGGCACTGTTTCTGTTTGAAGCCTCTGAGGTAGTCTTTACTTCAGTTACAGCAGCTTTCAGGTCACTCAGAAAACTTCCGACAACAGCTTCATGGGCCGGCGTCACCATAAAATGCAGACAGTCCGGATTTGTTTGCTGATCTATAACCCACCCCTTCTCCTCCAGTATATCTGCCAAAGTATGAATATTTATACTGTCAGAGCCAAAAGCAAAGACGCCGGCTTCAGGTTTACCGAGTATGTACAGTTCAGTTATGTCAGCTATGCCGTCCTTGAGTTTTTCGGTTATGTTCATAATAGTCCGGGCAAGCTTCTTATAGCCCTTCCGGCCCAGATAGTTCAAAACCGCATATGCAGAGGCAATTGCTCCGCCGGGTCTGGTTCCTGTGGCTGAAGGTGATACAAATAAGCCACCCGGCCAGTCTGCATATGCAAAATACTGATATCTGCGGAGCTCACTGTTCCTGTAAAGGATTGCCGACACTCCCTTTGCTGCAAAGCCGTACTTATGCAGATCAGCAGATATTGAACTTACCCCCTGAACAGAAAAATCGAAATCAGGAACCTGATAGCCGATATCCTTTACAAAGGGCAGGACGAATCCTCCCAGACACGCATCCACGTGGAACCTTAGACCATACTTAAGTGCAAGCTGACCCATCTCAGCTATGGGATCAACAATTCCCTGGGGATATGCCGGTGCTGAACCCACGATAAGTATTGTATTTGGTGTAATTGCCTGTTCAAGTGCTTTTAAATCTGCTTTATACTCATCAGTTAACGGTATATGCACAGCCTTGACACCAAAATAGTGAGCCGCCTTTTCAAAAGAGGCATGGGCTGATTCAGGTAAAATCATCTCCGGCTCCTTTATTTCCGGATGAAGAGCCCTAGCCTCATCTCTGTATGTTTTAACAGCCATCAGAATACTCTCGCTGCCTCCGCTGGTCAGACTTCCTGCAGTCTCTTCATCACCGTGAAACAGGTCGGCAGCCATTGATAGAATGTCATTTTCAAATTGACGGAGACTGTTGAATACTGTGGGATTTAACGCATTTGCATGGAAAAACTTTAAATAGGCTTCTTCAGCTACTTTTGTTATCTCTTCTCCGGCATAATAAACAAGACTCCAGGTCTTCCCTTCTTTCCAGTTTCCATCTCTTTTCTTAAGTTCATCCATATTTGAAAAAATAGTGTTAGAATCAGAACCCTCATATTGAAATTTAAGCATATTAACCTCCATGAGCCGTAATAGCAGCCACAAATAGTAATGAAATATATCTACTCCCATATCCGCTATACGGCGAATAAAGGAGGTTAATTGGCCATGTGCGCTTTTAAAATATTTGATAAAATATTTTAAATATTTCGCACGGCCATAAATTCATAGGTTAGTTAGGAAGACAAGCTTTAGCGAAGTCTTTCAAGCTAACCTCCATGAGCCGTAATAGCGGCCACAAATAGTAATGAAATATATCTACTCCCATATCCGCTATACGGCGAATAAAGGAGGTTAATTGGCCATGAAATATGTTATAGCGGGCATCTTGCCAAATCAGCATCGGGATGATTTCCGCAGCGTCTGTAGTTATCCAGATCCACAGGAAGGTTATATTTCTGGCGGAGGCCCTGGAGTCCGGCAGCCAATTTTACATAATACTCCAGGGAAGGAATTGTCTGATCATGGAATACGGTTCCCGGAAGAGTGTTCCATACGCAATATACCGCATTTACCCCTCGTTCTGCCAGAATCTCGGCTTCTTCCAGTGTAGACTTTAAAGCATCCTCTTCTCTGCTGAAGCCGTTTGGTTTAGCCAACTCTACTCCGCCAACCAAACCGGTATTTACATTTCCTTTCCCAAATATATCAACAGCAAGGTAAAGGCGTTCTTTCCAGCCCTCATAGCCTACCCATTTAGCCTTTCCCGGGCAGATCCAGTTGAATTTTTCTTCATTCAGGACTTCGATATCAGCTGTATAAGTCATTAGGCCGGTTTCATCATGCAGACGTGTCAACTGTCTTTCGTTAAGCGCGGTTGAAATCAGCTGACTTGGGAATCTCCTGGTTTTGAAATTTCTTCCTATAGCCTTGAGTATTTCAATATAATTTTCCAACTCTTCATCGAAGGGTTCATTACCCTGAATTATTGAACCTCCGGTAAGGAGTATATTTGCAAAACGTCCGGGTTGCTTGATAGCTTCTCCTACACTTTCGGCTATATCCTCGGTATTTAGTTTTAAAGCCTTTTGATCCTTGTGCTTGTGATATGTAGCTGATATTGCACAGAATTTGCAGCCCTGTCCTTTGTCCCAGAAATGGCAGTATTGGTAAGGGTTTATATCCAACCGCTGCGGACGTGCACCTACAACCTTCCACATTGGCACCCCGGAACTGGTCACCTTGTTGTAATAGTCGGGCTTATACCAATATTCGACCTCCTCAATAATTTCACCATTATCGGTAAGAACCGTTTTCCCATCAATAACATCAACTACATATGGAGTCTGTTTTGTGGGAAAGGGCGCAGACATAATAGTAGTTCCATCCCTTAGCATCAGCGAGCATGGAATGGCATTGGTCTGCATATCCACGTTATACCCTATATATTCCACCTGGTGGATGGATGGGTCTACTGCTTCCAGCGCCCGTTTCGTATAGGTAATGGTTCTTCTCTGGACATCTGTTTTGATAATGACAAAGGGTGATATGTTTTTATATTTATTGATAACTTCCTGAAGACTTAGTGATTTCTCCATTATTGACCTCCCAGTCTATAATATGACTTTAAGCCGACATCGCGGCCATAAATTGTAATGAATATTGCTCACTCCTCTATCGCTAGGGCTAAATAAAATACTCAATATCGGTCTCAAATTCCGCAAAGAATTCCTCAAATATTTCATTCCTGATTTTTGTATATTCGGGATTTTTTCGGCTTCGTGGCCTTGGAACATCATTTTTTACAATCTTCTTTATTGTCCCGGGTCTCTGGGACATCAGCACAACCCTATCAGCCAGGTAAACTGCCTCGTCAATGTCATGGGTAACCAGGATCATTGTGGTTTTTTCCTTGCGCCAGATTTTAAGTATCTCCTGCTGCATATTTATTCTCGTAAAGGCGTCCAATGCACCAAAGGGTTCATCCAGTAGAAGCATATCCGGGTTATTTACCAATGCCCTTGCAATACTGGCGCGTTGCTGCATTCCTCCCGAAAGCTGATACGGATAAGCTTTTCCGAAATTCTCCAGCCCCACCAGTTCCAAGTGCTGCTGTACTATATCTTTCTTATCCCTTGAATTTCCCTGTTTTATTTCAGGGGCATCTCTGAGTCCGAATTCCACATTTTTTTCTACCGTAAGCCATGGAAATAGTCTTGATTCCTGAAATACGAATCCACGGTCTACAGATGGCTTTTTTATCTCCTGCTCCTTAAACAGACAGTTTCCGGTATAGCCCTGCTCCAAGCCACCAATTATCCGAAGCAGTGTACTTTTACCACAGCCACTGGCTCCCACTATACAAATAAATTCACCTTTTGAAATTGTAAGGTTTATATTTCTTAAAACCTGAAGTGTGCCCGAATCAATAGTAAAGTTAATATCTAAATTTTTTATTTCCAGAATTTTTTTATCTGCATCAGCCATCAGGTTACCTCCGTTTTATTGATTAAAGTTAATAAAATTTATTTACTGGTTATATTCCATTTCAGAACCAGCTTTTCAATTATTCTAAGCAATATGTCAAGCAGCAGTCCTACTACTCCTATAGAAATTACACCGGCCAGCATAACATCAGGCTGAGACAGTTGTCCGGCATATGATATAAGATAACCTATTCCGGAGGAAGCTGCTATCAGTTCTGCACCAACAACACTCATCCAGGCTATTCCAAGACCAATACGTATACCTGTAAAAATTGCCGGCAGCGCTGACGGGAAGATAACTTTGAATAAAATTCTCGCAGGACTTTTTTCCAAAGAGTAGGCTACCTCAAGATATTTTTTATCTGTGCTTTGAATACCATAGACGGTATTAAGCATTACCGGGAAAAAAGTACCGAAGGCTATTACTGTCACTTTAGAGGATTCATCAATCCCCATCCAGAGAATTAATATGGGGACCCACGCAATTATAGGGATTGGGCGGATTATACCAAAGACCAGAGTCATGGCACTCTCGAATTTTATGATTAGCCCCATTAGTGTTCCTGCTGTTATTCCCAGCAAACATCCAATAATATATCCCTTTAATACACGAAGAAGGCTGACACTCAAATGCTGAAACAATTCTCCGCTTTGTGCCATGGCAGCCAGTGTGTCGCCAATTGTAAACGGTGAAGGCAAAACCGATGCATTTATTTTGCCGTTGTCACTGGCTATTTGCCATGCAGCTACTATAAGGACAGGTGTAAGAAACATTAGAAAAATATTCAGGCGTTTATCAAATCGACTTAATTTACTATTCATTTTAAAACTCATATACCAACTTCACCCCCGGGAAAATCCGCTATAGTCAATTATTTAGGCCATTATTTTAATACTCATTTTTACACAAAAAATTTATACTTTCCTAGACAATAAAATAACGCAGGCAGGATGAATTACATTCACCCTGCTCAGGCGGTTTAAACATTATTGCAAAAGCAGTAAAAGCCAGAATAGTGATTTATATAGAAATTGCTTTGACTTTTTACTTTTGAATACCTGCTAATTTTAAGTATTGGGTATCTACAAGTGAATCAACGTCTACATCCTTCTTAATGATCTGATATTTTCTCAGGAATGCCTGTGATTCCTTTATTGAAGCTATATCCTCAGCACTTAAGCCTATATCATCAACAACTACTTTGGAGAACATTGGTGCCAGAACACTTGGGTCTACACCGGCGTCAGCTCCAACGAGCTTAAGCGCCTCCTCCTGATTGTTGGCTATCCATTTTCCTGCCTTGTCAATGACCTTCAGAACTCTTGCAGTTACATCAGGATGCTGTTGTAAGAAAGGATTATTGGCGATAATTACATCGACTTCTTTTTTATAACCAACACCATCAGCTAATTTATCAGTTATGCCCTTTGCCAAAGTAGTGCTTGAATATGGCTCCCAGGTAACTGCTGCATCAATATTTCCTGATACAAGACTTGATACTATGTCACCAGGTACAAGGTTAACCTGTTGAATATCCTCCGGCTTTAGATTCACTGATTCCAAATATATGTATAGCAGCTGATGGCAGGTTGATCCAATGGTCACGCCGACCTTTTTACCTTTTAATTCTGCTATGGACTTTATTCCTGACTTTTTGGTTACAAGCAGGCTGTTAACCTGGCTAGAACTGATATATTTTCCAACTACTTTAATATCAACATTGTTTGCCTTTGCTGAAAGTGCTGGTATGTCACCAGTTTGACCGAAATCCAGTTCACCTGCTGTCAGAGAGGTAACCAACGCTGGTCCGGACTGGAATTTACTGAATTGGAAAGTGATATTGTCCTTTTCAAATTCCTCTTTGAAGAAGCCCTTTTTATCAGCAATTACAACCTGTGAATGACCGGGTTGATAACCATATCTGATGACAATATTTTTATCAGACGAGGTACTGACATCACTGCTCTGCACAGAGGTACTTGCTTCGCTGCTCTGTACAGAGGTATCAACGGCTCCGCATCCGACAGTCGCAGTCACAAGTAATATTGATAAAGCCAATGATAACACTCTTTTCACCTTTTTATTTCCTAACATAGAAATGCCTCCTTATAACGCTAAGCGTTAATTTATTTTGCCAACCTGTCAAGATGCAATAAAAGTGGATGATTTTTTTCCTCTTCCTCTTTTCTGACCTTATAGGTTTCTTCTCTTACTTCTTCAGGTTCTATTATCCATACTGCAGCCAGATCAGCATCTTCAATGCGCTGTCTTATGTATTTGTAATAGTGCTCAAATACCGGCCCGGTTATGTGGCACTTAACAGGAGTCCCTTTTATCTGAACACTTCTCCCATCATCGGATTTAACTGATACTGCAACCTTTTTTTTGAACCAAATGCTATATACAAGATTGCTGTTGGTTCTTGAGGACTCCAGAAGCTCCAGAAAAATTAGATTTCCTTCGGAGTCAATATTTATTGAACCTTTAAAAACTACATGAGGCTCACCATTCTTATCCGTGGTTGCCAGTACCTTAACAGCCTTTTCACCAGTAATCAGTTCAATGGTTTCTTTCTCAAGCTTTATAGCCATAATTTATTCTCCTTTCTAAAGTACCCGGTCCAGATCTGAATCAGGATGGTTGCCGCATCGTCTATAGTTATCCATATCTATTGAAAGTCCATACTTTTTACGAAGCTCATAAAGCCCCTTGCTTAATTTCACGTAATACTCAAGGGATGGATTATTCTGATTCTGAAATACTGAGCCCGGATATGGAACCCAGACACAGTGTACAGTGCTTACTCCGTGCTGTGCGAAATCTTCAGCTTCTTCAAGGGTAGCTTTAAGAGCATCCTCTTCTGTGGTAAAGCCCCCAGGCTGTGCTGTTTCAATCCCTCCGACAATTCCGGTATTAACATTTCCTCTTCCAAATATATCAACGGCTGCAAATATGCGGCGTTTCCACTCTTTATAGCCAATATGCTTGTTTTTTCCCGGACAAATTGAGGAAAACAGCTTTTCATTCAATACTTCCATATCAGAGGTAAAGGACATCACCCCGGTATTTTCATATATCCGCGCCAATTGCTTTTCAGAAAATGCAGAGGATATTATTTGACTGGGGAATCTCTTTGTTTTGAAGTTCCGGCCTATAGCCTGCAGAATTTCAATATACATTTCCACCTCATCATCAAAAATCTCTTCACCGCTTAAAATTGAACCTGCTGTCATTTTTATGTTTGTAAAGCGGCCCGGCTGTTTTAATGCCTCCCGAACTGTTTCAAAAACATCCTCCGGATCAAGTCTGGCTGGTTTATTGAACTCACGTTTGCTTTTATGAAAATTTGCTCCCATATTACAGAACCGGCAGCCGTCTCCCTTATCCCAGAAGTGACAATAGCTGTATGGGTCGATATCCAATCTTTGTGGCCTAGCTGTCGCAATCTGCCACATGGGTTTTCCTGAGGTTGTGAGCTTATCCTGAAAGTCCGGTTTATACCAGTATTCCACTTCTTCAATAAGCTCTCCACCATCAGTAAGGTATAGCTTTCCATCTACTACATCCACCACATAAGGATCATTTCTTAAAGTGGGAACAGGGCCGGTAAGTATTGAAAGTCCATCTCTCAGGATTAAAGATACCGGCATATAGTCGTGCTTTTCTCCAACCGAACCAAAGATTCCTCTGGCCTGAACCTGATGGATGTTCTTATCGGCGGCTTCCAATGCCTTCTCACTGTAAACCACTGTTCTACGTTGTACATCGGCTTTAATTATTGCGAAGGGAGATACATCTCTATATTTTTCTATTACCTCTTTCAGAGTCAGCTCAGTTTTGTTTCTATTCGATAATTCCATTGCCATGGATGCTGTTCTCCTTATAAGTACTTTTTGATAGCTTCGACTTTGTCCAGTCTTTCCCAGGGAAGATCAATATCAGTTCTTCCGAAATGGCCGTAGGCTGCTGTTTGCTTGTAAATCGGCTTTCTTAAGTCCAGAGCCTCAATTATTGCTGCCGGCCTTAAGTCAAATTCCTTACCGATTATGTCAACGATTTTCTCATCTGAAAGCTTACCCGTGCCGAAGGTGTCAACTGAGATGGAAACAGGTCTGGCAACTCCTATTGCGTATGCAACTTCAATTTCCAATTTGTCTGCAACGCCGGCAGCTACAAGGTTTTTAGCTACCCATCTGGCAGCATAGGCTGCTGATCTGTCAACCTTTGTAGGGTCTTTTCCTGAAAAGGCTCCGCCGCCATGTCTTCCAACACCGCCATATGTATCAACAATTATTTTTCTTCCTGTCAGACCCGCATCACCCTGAGGTCCTCCAATAACGAATCTTCCGGTAGGATTGACAAAATACTTGGTTTGGTCATCAAGTAAATCAGCCGGTATTACTTCCTTGATTACATATTTGATAATGTCTTCCCTGATCTGCTGCAATGTTACCTCTTCACTATGCTGTGTTGAAATAACAACTGTATCTATTCTTTTAGCAATACCCTTGTCGTCGAATTCAACAGTCACCTGAGATTTTCCGTCAGGCCTCAAATAGTCAAGAGTACCGTTCTTTCTCACTTCTGTCAGCCTTCTGGTCAGGCGGTGAGCATATGAAATTGTTATGGGAAGATATTCAGGTGTTTCGTTGGTTGCGTACCCGAACATCATGCCCTGATCTCCTGCACCTGTACCAAAGTCTTCATTTGAGTTACTGACCTTTGACTCATAAGCCTTGTCAACACCAAGTGCGATATCAGCCGACTGTTCATCAATTGAAGTCAAAACCGCAATTGAATCAGCCTCAAAGCCATCTGCATTTTTTGTATAACCTATTTCTCTGATCGTATTTCTTATAATTTTTGGTATATCAACATATGCATTAGTTGAAATTTCACCTACTACTAAAGCCAATCCTGTTGCAACTGTTGTTTCAGCAGCTACTCTTGAGTATGGGTCCTGTTCTATTAGTGCATCCAGTATTGCATCTGATATCTGATCGCATATTTTGTCCGGATGTCCTTCCGTTACTGATTCTGAAGTAAATAATCTAGCCATAAATTTATTCTCCTTTTAATTAGATTTATTAATAAGGCAGAATCAATCCTCTTAATTAATTCCGTCTTTGCTACTGCTCCAAGTACTTTACCGAATACAGTGCCATTATTAATAATGGGTACTGTGGGATAATCATATCTACTCGCCCTTCACGCTGCAAGTTAAAATATACTATTCCGATATGTTTATTTTAATATCATGTATTTTGCATTACAATGGAGTAAATTTTGATTATTGGTAGACTAAATTTAGATTTATTGTCTCGCATTCCTTATTTTTACCGGACATATAAACTCAAAAGTGGATAAAACAATTACAGGTTCATAACAATGTTATGAACCTGTAATTCCGGCAATCAGCCTACAAAATATTTGAAATGTTGTTTTTATGGTCTTCCTCCGCCCATATAGTAAAGGAATTCAACTATATCTCCTTCTTTAATTAAAAAATTGTTATATTCATCTCTGGGAACTATCTCATCATTTACCTGAACTGTCACATATTCCTGCATCTCAACATAACCTTGATTTAATAGTCCGGTAATATTTACTTCCTTATCAAGTATAGTTTCCTTCCCATTTACAGTAATCAACATAATACAACTCTCCTTTTTTATATTTTCAATCGAAAGCTCAACTCAAAATCTGTTTTAAATCATATTCGATTATTAGTAATCACTTACAAGCATACTATATGTTGCGGTTAACTATATTTTTTACAAGGATTGCCAGTTGATGAAGGTTTTCCTTAAGCAAGTATGCACAACAGCTGTTTTTCATTGCAAACTTTATACTTTCAGGAGATACATCCTCTGAAACTATGATGAACGGCGTTTTGGGAGCCAGTTCATTCCGTGTAAACAAAGCTTGAATTGCATTAAAATGAGGCGTTGAATTATCAGACAGAATAATATCAAACCTGTTAAGGCCTAAAGCCTGCCTCATGGCATCTTCACTACACACATACAGACTTTCCACCTCAAATCCACCTCTTTTTAACTCAAGTACATTCAAGTCTGCTATATATTTAAATTCTTCAATTATTAAGACTTTTATTTTCTGCATATGAACCTCCGGGTCAGACAATTTGTCAATTATATATTATAAATTTTCCATTTTTAACTGACAACAAGACTAAATTTAGAATTTAAGTGGTTTATATTTATGTATTTTCATTTGAAAGTTGACTTTACAAAGCAGCATGTCATTATACTTATAAAACAAATATTTTTAGTATGTTTGATAATTGACAAACCACAGTAAAAAATTGTATACTTTACATATATTTATAGTATGTTATAAATTGTTACCCTTGAAAATTAATCGTTTTGGAGTGATTTCTATAAATAACAATATAACAGATTTTAAAAATCCGAATACTATAGACTTTCAGGAAATGGCAAGCAAGCTTCAGATATCAAATAATGAACTGCATGCTTTTAATTATACCATTTCACATGAAATTAAGGCTCCGGTCCGAGCTATTGACGGTTATGCCAGAATTTTCATTGAGGATTACAAAAATACCGTTAACAGAGAGGGTATTGAGCTTATTCAGAATATCAGGGACATATGCAGTGATACTTTAATTTTAATAAACAAGCTTTTGGAATATACCAGGTTTACTGATTTTAACCCCATACTGGAGGCATTGGACTTAAAGGAAATGATTAAAGCTGTTTTCGATGAGCTTGTAATCGGTTATTCGAAAAATCAGCAGATATTTTTAAAGATTGAAGATAATATACCCTTTATTTTAGCTGATAAAGTATTAATGAAGCAGGTAATATCAAATATAATTTCAAATTCCTTAAAATTCACCAGAAATGTAGACGTTGGAGAAATTTCGGTAGGCTACCTCTTTGAAAATAATGAGAACTGTTTTTACATAAAGGATAACGGCGTTGGTTTTGATATGAAGTTTTCGGAGAATCTTTTCGGTATGTTCCAGCGTATGCATTCGATAAATGATTTTGAAGGCAGCGGAGTGGGTCTTGCAATCGTTAAAAAAATTATTGAAAAGTCCGGAGGAAGAGTCTGGATTACTGGCGAGGTTGGAAAAGGTGCATGTGTATTCTTTACCATCAGTCAAGAGAATATATTAAGATAACACAGGCAATGTCTTTTCATTACTATTAGAATCATGGAGGTTAATATGTATAAAACATTGATTGTTGACGACAGGGATATTTTTCTCCTGGAAATGGAGCGTTTGAAAGTATGGGGTGAGGTATCGGGTTTCGAAATTGCTGGAAAAGCCAATAATGGCAGCCAGGCTATTGATCTACTTAAAAAGAACAAATATGACCTTGTTTTGACTGACATTAGAATGCCAATAATTGACGGGCTTCAGCTCTTAAGAGAAATAAAGAAGGATAACTTATGCTCATGTGTGGTTATTATCAGCGAATACAGTGAATTTAATTATGCCAGGCAAGGCATAGTACTGGGGGCTTTTGATTACCTTGTAAAGCCTGCGTCTGAAGAAAGCCTGCTGCAGGTTTTGCAAAGAGCGGTCAGCTTCTTAAAGGAAAACCAGAACAATAGATTACACTCCGGCTTGGATTCAGATAACAATGACTGGGTATACCCTACCGCTGAGGAGAAGAATATTTTTCACTATATAAAAAACAAGGATTTTTCTGCTGTTCAATTGTTCAGCCTTACGGTTGATAATCTATACCTGGCCTTATCTGACAACATTATTAAAGCAGATATTATTATTAAAAAACTATATCACAATCTTATAAAAGCAGTTTATGAAGAATTTAAATGGCTTAGTAATTTTATTGGAATCGATTATTTCGAAGAAGTGGATTTTTTACATGAGGGTAAATCGGATACCTTTAAAGAGTTTTACCTGAGAAAAATAAACCATTTAATACGGTTCATTATAAAATTTGAGCCCGATACACAGGATGAAAATATTCGGAACATCTGCGATTTTATACTGAATAATCCTGAAAATGATCTGAAATTAAAAGTAATAGCCGAGAAATTCTTCATTAACAATACATATTTGAGCAATTCATTCCCAGCTAAAACAGGTATTCATTTTAACGATTATGTCACCATGGTTAAGCTTACACGTGCAGAATACCTCATTAAAAGTACAAATTTAAAAACTTATGAAATAGGTTATCAGATAGGCTATCGTGATTTAAATTATTTTATGAAGCAGTTTAAAAAGTTGTACGGATTAAGTCCTTCAGAATTACGTAATACTGACTACTCCGATTATCAGATATGATTCTTTCTCCTCCACTGTTATTGTACCGCAAATTTTCATGTGCTATTATAATGTAGTACAATGGATTATTCTGTAACCGGAGGAGCTATGTCAGTCAAATTAAAATCACTATTAAATAGAGAAACATTAGTTTATTTATCAACCATCTTTATATCGGTAATTTTGTTGATAGCAGGTAATAGAATTACTACAAAAAACCTTAATATTTTAAGCGGTGCAGAAGGCGTTAATGCTGAAAAAGCTCAGGTTATAAAAATAGTCAGTATTAAACCCGTTGAGTATGATCTAGGCGGGGAAACCCCTGAAACCGGTAAGAATATTATTTTTACTGCAGAAATATTATCCGGAGAAAAAAAGGGTACCGAGGTAGCGGCACTTCAAACTGTGGACCCTTTCACAGGAACAGCTCTTAAGGAAGTGGAGCCCGGTGACAAAGTAATACTTTACCGACTGGATAATGAGAATTCAGAGGACGAATGGGTTTTAGGCGAATACCTGAGAACGGATTCTCTTATTATCATGGGAATTGCCTTTCTCATATTTCTTGTTTTGTTTGGACGTTTTAAAGGCTTTAATACTATCGTCTCTCTTGCTTTTACATGTGTTGCAATTTTTGCAGTGTTCATTCCTGCCGTTCTTCAAGGCTTTAATATATATTTCTGGTCAATAATTACCTGTATTTTTATCATAACCATGTCTTTTCTTATTATATACGGCGCAAACAAGAAGAGCCTTTCTGCAGGCATTGGCTGTCTTGTGGGAATACTTGTGTCGGGTTTTCTCACCCTTATTATGGACAAGGTTTTGAAACTTACCGGCCTCGTCAGTGAAGAATCACTTTATGTCATAAGAGTTAATCCCACAAATCCAATTGATCTAAGAGCAATCATATTTGCTTCCATCCTTATCGGAGCTATTGGTGCGATAATGGATGTAGCCATGTCCATCGCTGCAGCCCTGGCTGAGTTGAAAGACAAGCTTGAATACACACCCTTCAGTTTGATTATAAAGTCCGGAATAGCTATCGGCAGAGACATTATGGGTACTATGGCAAATACCCTGATTCTTGCTTATATTGGAAGTTCACTGTCTGTGGTCTTATTACTGGTTTCATATAACAGTTCTATTTTAGAGCTCATGAATAAGGAAATGATTGTTGTGGAAATTCTTCAATCACTGGTAGGAAGCTTTGGTATTTTGGTAACAATTCCAATAACCTCTTTAATTTGTGCCTATCTTTTTTCAGAAAGCGTAAATACAGGTTCAAGGAAGTATAAGCTTCCGAAAGCTGACGATTTTTCTGAGGAATATACTGATGGTTGGAAGTAAATTACAGGGTAGCAGTAAATAGCAGCTGTCGGTTTTGTTGGATTATTGGGTATTAAATATCCCGACTAGGTGCAAAATATATGAAAATGAACATTATGTGAGGTTTTATATGTTTGTACCCCAGAGAGTTATTTTTGAAACAGGAGCATTGGATTATCCTCTTGGTAAACAGCTTTATTCCAGGTTTAAGGAGGATAACCTTCCTATAATAGAAAGTTCACTAATCAAAATTAAAAGCAACATACCGGGTGATACAGCTGAAGCTTTATATAAGAGCGGAAAGTCCACTTTGGTGGTTGGTGTAAAAAAAAGCTTAAGCTTTCAGAGCTGCAAACCTTCTGCCCACTATCAGCTTCCCCTTGTGAGCGGCTGTATCGGACAATGTGAATACTGTTATCTGAATACTCAATTGGGAGATAAACCCTTTATAAGAGTTCATGTAAATCTTGACGAAATTTTTCAACAAACAGATAAATATATTACAGAGCGACTCCCTGAAGAAACTATTTTTGAAGGTTCAGCCACCTCTGACCCAGTTCCCGTTGAGCCGTACACAGGCGCACTTAAGCGGTCCATCACCTATTTTGCATCTCAGGAGAACGCCCGTTTCAGATTTGTTACGAAGTTTACTGATATTGACGACCTGCTTGAACTTGAACACAACAATAATACTGAGATACGCTTTAGCCTGAATACAGAGTCCATTATAGAAGCCTATGAACACAGAACAGCTTCGGCAAAAAAGCGAATAGAGGCAAGTGCAAAGCTCTACTCTGCAGGATATCCTACAGGCTTCATTATAGCTCCTGTTTTTATTTATTCCGGTTGGGAGAAAGAATATAAAGAACTGCTGTTAACTTTACGTAAGGCTTATCCTATTTCAGCCTCAAGGCCTGTAACCTTTGAGGTTATATCCCACAGATATACCACTAAGGCAAAAAATAAAATAACCGAAATATTTCCTCGAACTACCCTTGACATGGAAAATGAAAAAAGGCAGTTCAAATACGGACAATTCGGTTACGGGAAATATGTATATCCTAAGGAAACTATTGCTCAGATCAAAGATTTTTTTCAGAGAGAAATTGTTGAAATATTTGAAAATGGAGAAATAAAGTATATAATATAATTCCCTATTCAAGGAATGGCAGACACTAACTATAGGATATATTAGTAAAATCATGCCATATCGTCAAGCCTGTGCCTTCTCTCATTCAGATATTCGTTATCGTTTTCTGATAAATTAGCATTACTAAAATTGCTGTTTTTGATTACACTGTCTTTGTGTATCAATGCCTCTATATCGAGTTGATTCTTTGCCTTTATCTCTTCGGCTTTAACCAGGGCATCTGCTTTTATCTGCTCTTTTTTAAGCCTGAACTTGAAAATCTCCTGCATCGATATATAAAGAAAAGTTAAAGTTCCAAATATTACGACAGCTATTGCTATCATTGTATTATCATCCATACAATTCTCCTAAAATGAATTGGTAATATTATACTTAGGATTTTATTTATTAATCAATATCCTTAACAAATTGGGCGTTAAGACTATACTTTATGATAGTATAATTTACCCAGTAATGTCAATAAAGTTCACTAATCCATTTAATCTATTATGTGAGCAATACCAGCTTTAATAAAATCAATCAGTTCCTTTGGCTTTATCTCGACCTGGAACCCGATTTTACCTGCGCTGAAAATAATGGTGTCTATGTTTTCACAAGAACTGTCAATAACAGTCTGATAGTCTTTTTTCATTCCAATGGGAGAGCAGCCTCCTCTGATATAACCGGTTACCTTGTTTATTTCATCCATCCTGATCATCTCAACGGATTTTTCTCCAACCGATTTAGCTGCCGCCTTCAGATTCAATTCCTTACTTACAGGAATAACAAAGATAAAAAAGTTCTTACTTATACCTCTTGTTACAAGTGTTTTATAAACCCTTTCCACCGGCTGTCCGATTTTATTTGCTACAGACACTCCATCAAGGGCCCCCTCCTTGTTTTCGTATGTATATGTATTGTACTGAATATGTGCACTGTCAAGTATTCTCATTACGTTTGTCTTCTGTATTGCCAAATCTATACCTTCCTTCTGATAAATATCTATTACTGTATCTCCTTGGGGAACCTGAAATGACCGATTATCCTTCCGCTTTTACTCCATTTCAGAAGAATATTCTCTTCTTCAACTGCCACCGTACTGGCGTTATGTATGATGTAGGGCACTCCATCCTTCCGCCTTTTATCGGACACAATAGCAACATGCTCTGTTTTATTTAATACAACTATATCACCGGGCTGCCATTGGTACAAGTTCTTTTTATCATAGGGCTTCACTTCTCTGGTAAGGCTTTCAGCGTATTTCTCAAAAAACACCAACTGATTTTTTACACGCCTGAAATCAATATTGGGATCAGGTATTTTAACCCCGTTGATGTAATCCTCTGTACGCTCAAGAATATCCATATCCATGTTTCTTTTCAAGTCATAACCTGCATTCTTTAATGCTCTCCAGATTACATCGGTACAAACCCCTTCCCACTCAGGTGGATATCCCCCTTCATAATATGTACTTTGATATTTGGTCTGATTCATTACCTCTTTCCTGGCACCCTCAACAATATCATCCATATCAGAAATGCCATCCTTATCCATATCACCGTTACATACTATTTTTTCAATAGTAACCTTTCCCTTCAAAAAGAAAAATGCGTCCAGATAAACAATTTTGTTATAGCTCAGTAAAGCTATAAACCCAAGTGTTAATACTATTGACGCAATAATGATTTTTCTTTTCATATATACCTCATTACCAATTATGAATAACGGGTTATCCATTAATAGAATCAGATTTCCTCTTGCTTTTTATCAGTTCAGGATAATCCATATATATTTTGTTCTACGCATATTCTAGCTCTCTCAGCAGTTTTGGGGTCAGCCTTCAGGGAGTATTCAATAAATTCAGGATGCTCTATAAGGAAGTCCCGCATTGTTTCTGTTGGTCTATTCAGATAATTCATAAGCATTTCATGTTGTTTTTCTGTTATATGTTTTCCCTCCAAAGCCCCGTCAAACAAAACCTTGTCAACATTCATCAGTGCATGAGATTCAACGCCTGCACTAGTTAACCTTTCAGCACCGCCCTGAAGTCTGTCTATAACAACCAGACTATATTTCAGATTTCCATTCAAAGCCTGAATAGCCGGTATCCACGCCCTGGTATAGCTGGAGGCCTCTGTAATTATATCAGCTATATGAAGCACATTTCCATTCTTAATATCGTTAATATCGGTGGATTTGCCATCCTTATGCAATATTGCAGATAAATCCTTGAAAATGGTTATGTGCGGAATATTTAGTATATCGGCAATTATAAGAGAAAAGAACCAGTCTCTTCTTTCACCGCCAGATATATAATCTATATCGTTTATATTGAAATTACTTTTAATATACTCGCACATTGATGAAATTAGACCTCGGAATATCTCGTCAGTTTCAAAGTTTTTACGGGTCAGCTCCAAAATAACTTCCGAGCAGTCCTTTTTATTTTCCTTGCATACATCTATTACCTTTAGCAGATTGTTTGCCTTTTCCTCACTGCCGTATAGGAAATGAGTATTTATATAATACGGACCGATTTTAGAGGATGTGTACCAGAAAGGTTTGTTTTCGGGACATACTCTCACTGCATCGGTTCTAAACAGCCAGTTTATTAGTTTGTTCCTATCCATTATTTTATGACCTCCACTTTAACTTGATGGAATTTTTTCAGTTATTTCAATTTATTCTGCTTACGCTTTTCCTCCATGAATTCCTGCCACCATTCCTGATTTTGAATAGTGCTCAATTCGAAGTCAAGATGTTCGATATCTCCCTCCATCATCACTTCGAACTCGTCCTTAGTGTTATCATAATCAACAATGGTAACTGAGGTATTGTCATGCCAGTAAATATTCTTTAAATTTTCAAGGTCATAACTGTAGAATCTGCAAAGCATAGTACGAATTGCTGCGCCGTGTGTGACTATACATATGTTTTTACCGAGATTATTGCTGATAATATGTTTAACTTCAGCAATCAGCCTCTCATAAAACTCGGTAACGCTTTCACCGTTAGGCATTTTATGGAGATGCGGTTCTTCCTCCCAGATTTTATTTTCTACCGGGTATAGTATCGGAAGCTGGTCAAAGGGCATATCCTCCCAGTCCCCACCGTTTATTTCTTTCAGCTTATCGGTACGGTTTATAGGGAGTTGCTTGACATCAGCAATATATTGTGCCGTTTGCAAAGTACGTGTCAGGCTGCTTGAATAAATTATATCTATAGGTATTGAGGCTAATCTCTCTGCTACTTTTTTTGCCTGTTTATGACCCTTTTCAGTTATCTTGCTGTCAAACCATCCATGAAAGCGCCTGTTAATATTTCCTTCTGCCTCGGCATGTCTTACGAATATAAGTCTGGTTACCATTTAATCCTCCTACAGATAATTATAGCTTCGGTTTAATTATACCAAACTTTCAAAAGTTTATAACGCATTTAATTGAATTCCAACTTTCCGATGATATCCTGCAAGCTATTACAACCATACTTTTTCATATATTCCTCAATTCCATTGATAATTTCTATTGGAACCATCGGATTCACAAAATTGGCCGTACCAACCATAACCGCACTGGCACCTGCAAGTAAAAACTCTATTGCATCGTCTCCGCTGGAAATACCTCCCATACCTATAACGGGTATTTTAACTGCATGAGCGGCTTCGTACACCATCCTCACAGCTATGGGCTTCACAGCCGGCCCGGAAAGTCCTCCGAAGTTATTAGCCAGAATTGGCTTCCTCTTGTGAATGTCAACAGCCATGCCCAGCAGTGTATTTATAAGTGATACGCAGTCTGCCCCAGCAGCTTCGGCAGCCCTTGCCATAATTTTTATGTCACCTACATTTGGGGATAGCTTTACAATTAAAGGCTGTTTGCAGTACTTCTTTACTGACGAGGTTATTTCCTCGATAAGCCTGGGGTCTGTTCCAAACGCCAGCCCTCCAGCCTTTACATTGGGGCAGGATACATTCAACTCTATGGCATCGATATCCGAACTCCCAAGTATCTCGGCCATTTCACAGTATTCTTCTATGGTGTTTCCTGAAATGTTAGCAATTATTCTGGTTTTATATTGTCTTAGAAATGGCAGGTCATGCTTTTTAAAAACCTCAACTCCGGGATTTTGAAGTCCCACGCTGTTAAGAATACCGGCGGGAGTTTCGGCTATTCTTGGAGGAGGATTGCCTTTACGTTCCTTAAGAGTAAGACCTTTAACAGATATACCGCCGAGTGTATTAAGATCAATGTACTCACTGTACTCCTTCCCAAAGCCATATGTTCCCGATGCCATAATGACGGGATTGCTAAAATATATTCCTGCTATATTTACACTTAAATCAATATTGTTTGACATATGAATCTCCAATCTGTACTAAAGCGAAGCAAGTGATGAACATACTTATTGTTGGCTTCGCTTTAGTCCCAGTTAATTTCAGTACTCCAGAAAACCGGGCCGTCCTTGCAGACATGACTGAAGCCCCAGTCATCCTCTCCCCTTTTGGTTTTACAAGCACATACCAGACAGGCTCCTATACCGCAACCCATCCTCTGTTCCATGGAAACCTGGCAGGGTATGCCGTTCTTTTCTGCAATAGCCGCCACCTTCTGCATCATGACAGCAGGGCCGCAAGTATACACTATATCAGGCTTTTGCTCAAGTATGTGCTGTTCCAGCAGCTCTGTGACAAAAGCCTGCTTACCGTAGGAACCGTCATCAGTAGCTATTTCCACATGCTGTGCTGCGGCCCGGAACCGTGTTTCCAGCACCACTGCAGCTTTGGTTCTGAATCCAAGGAGAGCCGTCTTTTGCTCTGCTTTACTGCTGTTTAGCAGATACAGCAGTGGGAAGGTTCCGATACCTCCTCCAACAACGACAATACTTTTATGCTCATTGTCTATGGCAAATGGCTTCCCAAGCGGAGCCATTATGTCAACTTCACCCATGCATTTACAGCTAAGCTTCTCAGTTCCATTACCCTTAACCTGAAAAACAATATCAAAGGTATTTTCTGCCTTGTTTACATCGCAAATACTGATTGGCCTTCTGAGAAGAGCATCTATATCTCCACACCTTACGTTTACAAATTGACCCGGTAAAGCATTCTGCGCAACATACTTAGATTTTATGGTCATTTTGTAAACATCGTCACAGAGCATTTGAAGCTCTGCGATCTGTTCCTTTAGAACTTTTGCCATTGTTACCTCCTTTGCTGAGCTTCTGAATTAGTAACATTATTTCCTGTCCTTGTCCAGGCAAGTTTCTTTTATTTAGTACGCGAGTACATCTTCAGTAAATGAGAGGCTCAGTTCAAATTTATTGCTTGAAATTGTCGAGTCAATTTCTTTCTCTTTATTTTCAAGTTTTATTCTTTTAATAGAAATTGACTTTGTAAAGCACAAGTATTTTAGCCGGTAAAGTGACAGGATGTCACTTTAGTTTTAATGCAGCACTCCGAGAACAGGATGTTCGAGTAGCTGCCCGGCAAAATATTTGTGGTGAACCGTACTATTTCATGTAATAAATTTGGGAGCAATAAATTTACTGAAGCTCGTACGGGAGTACTTAAAAATTTAATACTGGCCTGGTATCAATACTAATAATGTTCTAATATCAAAAGCTCTCAATTTCTCTATTCAAAAATGCTCAGGTTCAATACATCCAATTGGCCTTCGGTCTTGCCAAGCTTGAGGCACTTAATAATTGCTGCAGCCGTATCCAGTGAAGTTAAGCAGGGTATTGACATTTCCACTGCTTTTCTTCTGATCTTGAAACCGTCTCTATCAGGTTTTCTGCCCTTTGTAGGAGTATTTATAATCATACCCAGCTTTCCTGATTGGATCAGATCCAATATGTTAGGCGAACCCTCATCCAGCTTCTTTACTGAATTTGTTGCTATTCCGTGGTGGTTCAGCATATGAGCTGTCTTTCCTGTTGCATACAGCGTAAAGCCCATCTTCTCAAATTCTTCTGCTATCTGAAGCAGTTCAGGCTTGTCGGAATCTCTTACCGTCATCAGTATCCCGTCACCCTTCTGAGGCAGCTTGATTCCTGATGCAATGATACCCTTGTAAAGCGCTTCGGGGAAGTTATCTGAAATTCCCAGAACCTCGCCGGTGGACTTCATTTCAGGTCCAAGGCTGATATCAACATCATGTAGCTTTTCGAAGGAGAATACCGGTACCTTTACAGATACGTACTCAGGTTCTTTATAAAGGCCTGTTCCAAACTTAAAGTCGCTGAGTTTCATACCCATCATACACTTGGTAGCAAGATTAACCATCGGTATTCCTGTGACTTTGCTGATATAAGGTACCGTACGGCTTGACCTTGGATTAACCTCTATTACATAAACCTCATTGTTGTAAACAACATACTGTATATTAACAAGTCCTACAACATTCAAGGCCTTTGCAAGACGTTCAGTATAGTCTACAATAACCTTTTTTATCTTGTCACTGACTGTCTGGGTGGGATAAACCGATATACTGTCCCCGGAGTGCACACCTGCTCTTTCCAGATGCTCCATGATACCTGGAATCAGTATGTTTTCCCCGTCGCAGATAGCGTCAACCTCTATTTCCTTACCCATCATATATTTATCTATCAGAATAGGATGCTCCTGTACCGTTCTATTTATTATTTCCATAAACTCGGCAACATCCTTGTCACTGAAGGCAATTTCCATACCCTGTCCGCCAAGAACATAGGAAGGTCTTACAAGTACCGGATAGCCCAGTTCATTTGCAGCCGACAAAGCCTCTTCAAGTGTAAATATGGTTTTACCCTGTGGTCTTGGAATACCAGTCTTTTCAAGTATTTCATCAAATTTTTCCCTGTCTTCGGCCGCGTCAACGTTTTTAGGTTCAGTTCCGAATATTTTTACACCCATTTCATCAAGTGCTTTTGTCAGCTTTATGGCCGTCTGTCCTCCGAATTGTACAATGGCACCCTTGGGATTCTCGGCTTCAACAATGTTTTCAACGTCTTCAGGGGTTAGGGGCTCAAAGTAGAGCTTATCTGCAGTATCAAAGTCGGTACTCACTGTTTCAGGATTGTTATTTGCAATAATTGTTTCGTAACCCATTTCTTTTAATGCCCAAACCGAGTGAACAGAACAGTAGTCAAATTCAATACCCTGACCGATTCTGATAGGGCCTGAACCTAATACCAGAACCTTTTCCTTGTCTGACTGCTTTACTTCAGAGAAGTTATCATAAGTTGAGTAATAGTAAGGTGTAGCCGCTTCAAACTCGGCAGCACAGGTGTCAACCATTTTGTAGGCAGCTTTAATACCTTGCTGTTTTCTAAGGCTTGTTATCTGTTCCTTTGGAGCCCCGGTAAGCTTTGCGATAATCCTGTCTGTGAAGCCTAATTTCTTAGCCTTCCTCATAATTTCGTTAGTAAGCTCCTCAGGAGCAAAGGATTTTAATTTTTCCTCCATCAACACCAGTTCTTTAATTTTGCAGAGGAAGAAGTAATCAATTTTGGTGATTTCGTGAATTTCTTCAAGTGTTACCGAACGACGGATTGCTTCGGCTATTACAAATATTCTTTCATCATTTATGTCTGAGAGCTTCCTCACAAGTTCTTTCCCGTCCAGCTTCTTGTAAATATCCTGCTCGAGGGTAAATATTCCAAGTTCGAGAGAGCGTATCGCCTTCATAAGAGCGGCTTCAAAGGAGCTGCTGATGGACATTACCTCTCCGGTTGCCTTCATCTGAGTACCAAGAGTCCTCTTTGCCTTAACGAATTTATCGAAGGGCCATTTCGGTATCTTGACTACAACATAGTCCAGGGTAGGTTCGAAGCAGGCATAGGTTTTACCTGTAACAGCATTTTTTATTTCATCCAGACCATAGCCGATTGCTATTTTTGAGGCAACCTTTGCTATAGGGTAGCCGGTGGCTTTTGAGGCAAGAGCTGAGGAACGGCTAACCCTTGGGTTTACCTCGATTACAGCGTATTCAAAGCTTGTGGGGTGCAAAGCATACTGAACATTACAGCCGCCCTGTATTCCCAGTGCCGATATTATTTTAAGTGCTGAGGTTCTCAGCATCTGGTATTCCTTATCAGCCAGCGTCTGAGAAGGAGCTACGACTATACTGTCCCCTGTGTGTACGCCGACAGGGTCAATGTTTTCCATGTTGCAGACTGTAATTACATTGCCCTTGCTGTCACGCATTACTTCGTACTCTATTTCCTTCCAGCCTGAGATACATTTTTCAATGAGTACCTGATGAACACGGCTTAGTCTTAAACCATGTCCGCCAATTTCCCTTAATTCCTCTTCATTATTAACAATTCCTCCTCCGGTACCTCCCAGCGTATAAGCCGGTCTTACTATAACCGGATAATCTATTTCTTTTGCGAAAGACACTGCATCCTCAATGGTTGTTACAACCTTACTTGCTATACAAGGCTCGCCTATACGTTCCATTGTATCCTTGAAATCCTGTCTGTCCTCAGCCATCTTTATAGCTTCGGTTGCAGTTCCGAGAAGCTTTACTCCCTGCTCTTCAAGGAAGCCCGACTCGGCTAGCTCCATAGCAAGGTTAAGTCCTGTCTGTCCTCCAAGGGTAGGCAGGATGCTGTCAGGCTTTTCTGTTCTTATAATATTTTTGATAACTTCAGCTTTAAGGGGTTCTATGTATACCTTATCAGCTATATTTGTATCGGTCATAATTGTTGCAGGATTACTGTTTACAAGAACAACCTCTATTCCTTCTTCCTTAAGTGCCTGGCAGGCCTGTGTTCCCGCGTAATCAAACTCTGCAGCCTGACCTATGATAATGGGACCTGACCCGATGACCAGTACCTTGTGAATATCGTTACGTTTTGGCATTCTTCTCTCCTTACTGCCGCGCAGCGGCTACATATATAGTGATAAAAAACATTTAATGTTTTTTCCAAGCGTAAAAGGTAGTTTTGTCGCTCTATCCTATACTTTCACGCTTCTCCTAACTGCCGTTAAGCGGCTATATATTTATGAATGAAAAACATTTATGTTTTTCCGGCGTGAAATGCAGCTATGACGCTCTGGTTTTTATTTTCACACTTTACATTTATGATTTTCAGTTAAATTACATTTTGGATTGGTCTATCATTTTAATAAATTCGTCAAAGAGATAAGCCGTGTCACCGGGACCCGGTGATGCCTCAGGATGGAATTGTACTGTAAACAAAGGTGCATTCTTATATTTCAGGCCTTCTATTGTGCCGTCATTCATATTTATATGGCTTATGCTCATTACTTCGGGGTTAAGGGATTCTTTCACTATGGTATAGCCATGATTTTGTGAGGTAATATAGGTCATGTCCTTCTGCAAATCCTTAACCGGATGATTACAGCCTCTATGACCATATTTGAGCTTTTCGGTATTTGCACCGTTTGCCAGTGCTGTGAGTTGATGTCCAAGACATATACCGAAAATAGGTTTTTTCCCAATAAGCTTTTGTATATTTTCAATTTGGAACTGACAATCCTTCGGATCTCCAGGTCCGTTTGAAAGCATTATTCCGTCAGGCTCAATAGCCAGAACCTCTTCAGCAGTCGCTGTACATGGGAATACATAAACTTCACAATTTCTATTCAGCAAAGACCTGACGATGTTTTTCTTTAGACCATAATCCAGAAGTGCTATTCTATAACCCTCACCGTTGTAATGTTTTACCTCGGGGGTTGTTACCTGCAATACGGGATTACTTATGGTATAGCTTTTTACTTCTGCAATTCTTTCTTCAATTTCTTCAAGGGTTTCTCCTGTCACTATTGTTCCCTTCATGGTACCCTTGTCTCTCAGTATTATGGTAAGGGCTCTTGTGTCTATGCCTTCCAGCCCAATTATTTCATTTCTTTTCAAATACTCATTAAGTGATTCTATTGATCTCCAGTTGCTGGGTGTTTTACATAACTCTCTTACTATAAAGCCCTTTACCTGAGGCTTCAGAGATTCAATATCATCAAAGTTTACTCCGTAATTTCCTATCAGCGGGTAAGTCATACATACTATCTGTCCGCAATAGGAGGGATCTGTCAGCACCTCCTGATACCCGGTCATTCCTGTGTTAAACACAACTTCACCTACAACCTTGCCTTCCATGCCAAAACTGTTTCCTTCAAAAACTGTTCCATCTTCAAGCAATAAAAAAGCCTTCATTCTGACCTCCATTATTTCAAAAATTATCTTTGCGCAAGAGCACTGTTTAAATCATCTTTCATCCGGATAACCTCTGCTCTGGCAGCTTCAGCAAAACTGTCCTCACTATAACGGTCCTTCCAGTTTTCTGACATGTATGCACACATTACACTTCTGGAGGCATTTACTATGGCTCCCAACCCGTCCTTGTTAAAGCTGTAAGTACAATCCTTTGCTGTTCCTCCTTGAGCTCCGTAACCTGGTACAAGGATATATGCGTGCTTCATTATTGACCTCAGCAGCTTGGCCTGGTTCGGATAAGTAGCTCCAACCACAGCTCCCACGCTGCTGTAACCATATTGTCCTTTGACATTTTTACCCCAGTCGTTTACATATGCGGCCATTATTTCATAAATACTTCTGCAATCCTGTGTTACAAGATCCTGAAGCTGTCCTGAGGATTTATTTGAGGTTTTTACGAGTACGAATATTCCTTTATCGTTATTAGCACAGTCCTCAATAAACGGCTTAATTCCATCAACTCCGAGATATGGACTGACCGTCAGCGCGTCCACGTCAAAAGCTTTTTCCCTTATTTCCTCTGTAAGTATGGTTTCCCCCAAAAATGCTTTTGAGTAAGCTTCTGCAGTGGTACCGATATCATTCCTCTTACCATCTGCTATAACCAGCATTCCTTTACTTTTCGCGTGCCTGCAGGTCTCTTCAAAGGCAACTATTCCCTGAACGCCATACATTTCATAGTAGGCCAACTGAGGTTTTACAGCAGGCACCTGGTCATAAATGGCATCTATCAACTGCTTGTTAAATTGAATAATAGCCTGTGCTGCTCCTTTCAGGTTTACTCCATATTCTTTGAAAGCTTTTTCCTTGATAAATGAGGGCACATATTCAAGCTTCGGATCCAGTCCCACAACTGTAGGATTATTCTTTTCCCTGATACCTTCAATAAGTCTGTCAATAAACATATTATCTCCCATCCACGCGCATGGCGCGTACACAAATAGTAAGTAATGAAAATACATGTAGTGGCTTTTCACTGCGTGAAAAACATCTGCTATTTCCTGGTTATATCAGCTGTCCCGACCTTACTACCGGATTCCCGCCGATTATTGTATATTGAGGCTGTCCAAAGAGTTTAAAACCATTAAAAGGTGAGTTTTTACTCTTTGATTCCAGTTTATTTATGTCTACAGTATATTGCTCATTAATATTGAAAACCATTAGATCTGCACTAAATCCGACTTCAATTGCCCCTTTATTCAAACCGAGCATTTTCGAAGGATTGACACACATTTTTTTTACCAGTTGATTTAGTGTAAGATGACCAGGTTTTACCAGATAGGTTATTGCCAGTGGGAAAGCAGTTTCAAATCCAACCATTCCGTTTGAGGCCTGTTTGAATTCAACATTCTTTTCGTCCTTGTGATGAGGCGCGTGATCTGTTGATATGATATCTATGGTTCCATCCTTCAGACCCTCAATAATGGCATCAACGTCCTTTTGAGTTCTTAAAGGAGGATTTACTTTAGCGTTTGTATTAAAGCCTTCACAGGCTTGATCTGTCAGTGCAAAGTAATGTGGACAGGTTTCTGCCGTAACCCTTACACCTCTTCTTTTTGCATTCCTTATTAAATCCACACCAAGTTCAGTGCTCACATGAGCTATATGAACGGTTGCCTTTGTATATTCTGCCAGTATGAGATCTCTTGCAATCATAACCTCCTCGGCAGGTGACGGATTTCCCTTCAATCCTAATATTGATGAGTAGTAGCCTTCATTCATCAGACCTTCATCAACCAGGTCCAGGTCTTCGCAGTGTGAAATTATGGTTATATCAAACATTGATGCATACTGCATTGCTTTTTTCATTAAGGAAGAGTTGTTTACCGGTCTCCCGTCATCTGAAAGTGCAACAGCGCCTGCGAACTTCAGCTCTCCTATTTCGCTTAACTCCTCACCCTTGAGTCCTTTTGATACAGCTCCTATGGGATACACATTCACCAACCCGTCTGACTTTGCTTTATTTATAACATATTTTATCATTGCCTCATTGTCCAGAACAGGATTTGTGTTAGGCATACAGGCTACCGATGTAAACCCTCCTTTTGCAGCACTCCTTGTTCCTGATTCTATGTCTTCCTTATACTCAAAGCCCGGATCTCTCAGATGGCAATGGGCGTCCACAAGCCCCGGTATAACATACATTCCTTCTGCTTGAATTATTTCGCAGCCTGTAGAATCAATTTCATTTCCAATTTCAGCTACAACTCCATCCTCGATCAAAATATCGGTGACCTTGTCCAGACCGCTTTTAGCATCTATAACATGTCCATTTTTAATCAATAACTTCATGTGACTTCCTCCAAATATATACTTTCAAAATCTGCAAAGCAGGTTTTGGCTATGCGATGAGCGGTAAACTATAAATTGCTCTCACTTTCCATCGCATTCCTTCTGGTCAATAGATATAGTAAAGCCATTCTAATGGCAACACCGTTTGTAACCTGCTCATCAATGGTAGATTGATCTCCGTCCATAACTGCTGATGAAAGCTCTACCCCCCTGTTTACAGGTCCCGGATGCATCACAATGGCATCCTCCTTTGCCAGCCTTAGTCTCTTATCGTCCAGCCCGAAAAATCTGGAGTACTCTCTGATGGACGGGAATAGACCCTTTTTCTGTCGTTCAAGCTGTATTCTAAGACTCATTACAACATCTGCATCAAGAATTGCTTCCTGTACAGTGCTGAATACATTTACACCAAGCTTCTCGATACCCGGAGGAATCAAGGTTGCCGGACCCGAAACATTGACTTCGGCACCCATTTTTGTAAGTCCCCATATATTGCTTCTTGCAACCCTGCTGTGAAGGATGTCTCCAATTATTGCAACCTTTAAGCCCTTCAGACTTCCTTTTTTCTCGACCATGGTAAACATATCGAGAAGTGCCTGTGTAGGATGCTCATTCATACCGTCCCCGGCATTAATAATAGAAGATTTTACGTTTTGCGCCAGCATGTGGGGTGCTCCCGACATTGGATGTCGTATTATTATTACATCCGAACCCATACTGTCTATTGTTTTTCCGGTATCAATTAGGGTTTCTCCCTTTTGAACGCTGCTGCTGGAAGCAGATATATTTGCAGCATTAGCACCCATATATTTTGACGCCAGTTCAAAGGAAAGTCTTGTTCTTGTACTATTTTCATAAAATAGAGTAATAATGGACTTTCCTTGAAGATGAGCTGTTTTTTTGTTGTTGGAGCTAAGAATATACTTCATGGTTTTTGCGGTATTTAAGATATATTCAATTTCTTCAGACGTAATATCTCTAAGTCCCAGCAGATCTTTTGACTTTAGGTTCATACTTACTCTCCGATCTATTCTTTGTTTGAAATAGTAACGCTGTTTTCACCATCAATTTCAAGGACGTTTACATGAACTATTTCACTTCTTGAGGTAGGAACATTTTTGCCCACATAATCGGCTCTGATTGGCAGTTCACGATGCCCCCTGTCAATAATCACTGCCAGCTGAATCATTTGTGGTCTGTTTATATCCATTATTGCATCAATTGCAGCTCTAACTGTTCTTCCGGTATAAATAACGTCATCTACCAGAACCACCTTTTTATTGACAATATCAAAATTTATTTCTGTTCCGTTTATTACAGGATGTTCATTTAACAAACTCAAATCATCGCGGTACAAGGTAATATCCAGAATACCTACAGGAATCTCACTGTTCTCAACGCTTTTGATTTTTTCTGCAATCCTTTTTGCAAGAGGAACCCCTCTTCTCTGAATCCCAATCAGTACAAGATTTTCAATTCCCTTATTCTTTTCAATGATCTCATGAGAAATTCTTGTAATGGCTCTGCTTATTGCGCTCTCATCCATTATTACTGTTTTTTGCATCCTGATCATCCTCTCTTTTCTATTTCGATTGATATTTTATATACTATCCAAATATTTGTTTATTTCTTACTAATGATTATTATAACCGTTTATTTTAATTAAAGTTTTGCCCCTACTGTAATTCTGAATACTAAAAAAGCTCCCTGCCCAAAGCTATCAGCTTGGCAAGAAGCTTAACATACTAAAACATAACCTTTTGATGAATCAGACTTTCCGGTCTGCACTCATCCCGCGATTATAGAAATGTTGTCAGTTAATATCTCTCACCTTATAGCCTCTCTGGACTAATTTAAAGGTAAACCATTTATTTACTAAAGCATAACATAACAAAATGTCATTGTCCATAACTTTTTAAGTTAAAAATCATTCTATTTTTATACAAGCAATTTTTATAATTTGTAAAGATAAAGATAGCTGCAGTAATTAAATATAATATTGCTGTAGTAGTCAGAATATCCAGTAAGTCTCCGGTTTGAATACCTAAAGAGTAATTGAATAGCTGATGAATTATAATAGGTATGAAAAGATTATGATTAAGATTATAAAAAGCTGTCATTATTATTGATAATGAAATAATAGCAATCATGAAGAAGATAATATATTGAAACAGTTGGAAGCCTTTATAGCCTGACAGCAGCCACAATGGAGTGTGCCAAAAACCCCATAACACGCCCACAATAAATCCTGACATTAAAGGATTATATTTTTTCTGAAGCTCATTCAGGACAAATCCTCTCCACCCTAGTTCTTCTCCCAATGGACCTTTTATTAAACCGATAAAAAATATTGTCAGAAGCGTACTACCAGAATTGTAAAACAAATCATTAAAGGGTTTTGATTCGGTATGACTCTCAAATAAGAGAGTCAGTAAAAAAATTACGATTTGTAGTAAAATCATAATTGTCAGTGTCCTCAAATTAATTCTCCGGCAAAACTGTAATCTAATAAAACTAATAATCTTATCCTGCTTATATATTTTTTTGAACATAATTATAAAAACAAAAGTAGAAGTCCAGGCAGATATTACTTTTAATATTTCAGCCGCTAAATGCGCCTTTAACAATATCATTGTAACGCCTATTATTAAAAGAAAAACAATAAAAACTCCATATGTCCATAAAATATAATTCCTTAGTGATTTTTTCATTACTTACCCCCGTTAAGTACATAAAATATTGGTTCTGAATTTAAAAACCAGTAGAACTTTTTAAGTTCTACTGGTTCTAGTTATAAACTATGGGGTAACCCCCAGGTCAATACCTGATCACTCTGAAATCAAAATTATTCCTTATAACTTAAAACTACAAGGGTAAGTTTTTATCTACTACTTATTTACAGTAATTGTTTTCTTTAATGGGTACAAATACTTCAAGAAATACTCTTTCTTGATTTTTACTGTATGTAAACAAACGAGTACTGATATAAACTACTCCCTCCAAGGTATAACCATGCTGTCCAGCCCATTGGAGACCGGTCTTGAATGCTGTGATTTTTGCATCTTCCTTCGTGTTTCTACTGTCTTCAACTATAGTGTACATGCATAGCTTGCTCTGAAGAAATGCACAATCATTTTCGCCAGATTCCACATTACTTTTTTCAACGATATACATTTTATAATCTAGATAGCCTGCGTCATCAAAAGTTAATTTTCTCATAACCCTCGATAGAATATCGTCCTTAAGTAAATCCATATTTTCCAATATCACATGATATTCATTAAGGGCATCAAAGTCTGTTATCTCACCAAGTACTTTATATACCGGCATTTGGCATATGAAGTACTTATTTAAGTGTTCTTTTATAGCTTTACAAAACTGTCTAGTTTCTTCTATTTTTTTAAGAGTATACTGCTTAAAAAGTATACTCTCTTCGAGCTCCTTAGCTTTCATATCTAATAAGTTTTCAAGTTCCTCAACTTCACTGCCAGCTTGTAACGTCTTTACTTCACTGACTGTCAGATTTCTCTTTTTATAAAAATCTGTTATCATTAAAGTGTAGATATCTTTAAAGTCATACTCTCTGTAATTGTTTTCTTTGTTGAGTCTGGGTTTGATAATTCCTTTTTCTTCGTAATACCGAAGTGCATCTCTGGAAACCCCAAGTATTTCAAATAACTGTCCGGTCTTGTAGAAGGTATTGTTATCCATTAGGTTATCTCCAAAATAATGTAACTGTTTTTAACTACTTAATTTCAGCCAGTTCCTTAATGAGGTGTGTAATGTATTCCGGTACCGGAGTCTCAAATTCCATAAGCTTACCTGTTACGGGATGCTCAAAGGTCAGCCTTCTGGCGTGAAGCACCTGTCCTTGAGTATCAAATCTTTGCTTTTTTCTCCCATATACTTCATCACCGATTATAGGGTGATTAATATATGACATATGGACTCTTATCTGATGGGTCCTGCCTGTTTCAAGCTTTAGTTCAAGATAAGTCGCTGAAGGGAATCTTTCAAGCACCCTGAAATGGGTGATAGCATTCCTTCCTGCTTTAAGGTTTACACACATTTTTTTTCGTTCAACAGGGTGTCTTCCTATAGGCGCATCGATTTTCCCGGCATTTTCATAAATAATTCCTTCAACCAAAGCAATATACTCCCGCTTAATTTCGTGAGTCTTGAGCTTTTTTGAAAGAAATTCGTGGGCATGGTTATTTTTGGCTACTACAAGGAGCCCGGAAGTATCCTTGTCTATTCTGTGTACAATCCCAGGACGTATTACACCATTGATGTCGGACAGGCTTTCCCCGCAGTGCTTCATCAAAGCGTTTACCAGTGTGCCGGAATAGTTTCCTGCGGCCGGATGCACTACCATTCCTTTTGGCTTGTTTATAACAATTATATGTTCGTCCTCATAAACAATATCCAAAGGTATCTCCTCGGCGGTTACCTGCAATACTTCGGCTGCCGGAATCTGAGCAGTTACTATGTCACCTGTTCTAAGCTTGTAATTGGACTTGACCTGTACTCCGTTTACCTTGATATTTCCGTCCTGACAGAGTTTTTGAATATAAGACCTGGAGTATTCCTCCAATTTGCCCGCCAGCCAGGCATCTATACGTGCAGCGTTTTCATCACACTCTAAAATAAATTCCTTCAAAATTGCCTCCGTAAATTATATTTACTTTCAACTTTAGTGTTAAATTCTTTCCACAGGCATCACAACATTTGATCTGTTATTTTGCATCGTCGTCTGCCTTTACAGCTCCCTCTTTGCTGTCTTCCTTATATATAAACAGAATGTATACGGCTAAAAGTATTGTTCCTACTACAACAAAGCAGTCTGCTACATTAAAGGTTGGAAACACATATTTTCCAAAGTGAAACTCCAGAAAGTCAACTACTTTTCCTTCTCTGAATATTCTGTCAAACAGGTTTCCTAACGCACCTGCAAGTATCAGCGACAAAGTTGCTTTAAGAAATTTGTCTTTGTTCTTTATAAGTACCCCCAGTATTACCAGCGCGACAATAGACGTCATTATGACCAGCAGCACCGTCTTTCCCTGTAAAATACTAAAGGCAGCACCTTCATTCTCCAAATGCCTTACATAGAAAAAATTATTGATTACCGTTATAGGATTACCTATAACCTGCTCCAACACCCACATCTTTGTTAATCTGTCTAAAGCAAATCCCACAATTATTATTATTGCCCAAATCATATATTCTCCCGTCCCGCTGCTTTAAGCGACATAAATATTTTATACCCTGCCGTCGGACAACCTTATGGTAAATACCATTTTGTTATATCACTGAACTTGTTCCAAACATGAGGGTTAACCGCACCTCTAATATTTTTGCTGTACATCATACTTTCATTTAAAAAGAATAAACCTATATACGGTCTGTCCTCAGCCACTACATTTAGTAAGCTTTTATAAAGGCTCTTTTGGGTTTCAGTATTACTTTCCACTAATATCTGTTGAAGATACTGGTCAGCAGTAGGGTTGCTGTATCCGGCAACATTAAGTCCAGATTGTATTTCTGCTGATGAATATGCGAAGGTCAAATCGGGAACTGATGAAAGCCTATAACCGGACAAAGCCAAATCATATGCACCGGTTTTTAATGTATTGATATAGCTTTCCCATGGCAGCTTTACCACTTCAACAGCAATACCCTTTTTTTCAAGCTGGGATGAAATTTCTGTAGCAGTATTGAATCTAAGCGAATTACCTTCGTTTACAATCATCTTCAAAGTCAGCTCTTTCTTACTTCCCTTTTTTACATACTTTTTCTTCGAATCCAAAACATAACCGCTTTGGGTAAGGAGTTCCTTTGCCTTACTCAGACCGTCATTCTGATCAAAATTAACAAGCTGGTGTATCCATGAATTCGGATTAATAGGAATTTCAGCCGGCGTTGCAATTCCTGAGGCCGCCGTATCCACAAGCTGTTTTTTATCGATCAGGTAATTTAACGCATTCCTTAAGCGTTTATCGGTTAAAACACCTTTTTTAGTGTTTAAGGCTAAAAACTCAAAGTTTTTACCGGGAAATCTTTTGAGGGTTATATCTGTTCTGCCTATATATTTTCTATATTCACTGTACTGAGCAGGAAGGACATCTATGTCTCTGGCCTGAAATGCCGCATTTGCACTGCTGGTATTATTGAAAATCTTTATTTCAATTGTTGATAGGTATGGCAGCTTTAAATCAACCTTATTGCTATCTGATGGAGTCTCTCCGGTTTTGCTTCCAGAAGGCTTACTTACCTCTTCAACCTTATCTTCCTCTGCATTCCACCACTCCTCATTCAGTTTTAGCTTAACTCCGTTTTCCTCATTATAGGAATTCAGGGCGTAAGGTCCTGTTCCTACAGGTGAAAGATTAGCCTTGGATTTTTTATCAGCAAGCTTTTCATTTAAAAAATGATGTGCGGGTAAAATGGGAAAAGTCAGCTCATACTTAATAAGAGAATAGGGCTGCTTGAGTTTAATTATTACACTGTTTCCGCTTGAGGCAGCTGATTCAATATACTGTACGTTTTTTTTATAAACGCTAGTAATATTTTTATCCAATAGGGTATTGATTGTAAACACAACATCCTCAGATTTAAAGGGCATCTTATCATGCCATTTAACGTTGTCCTTAAGATATATTGTAAGGGTAAGGCCGTCGGCTGACAGCATGGAACTTTTAGCAAGTACCGGAACCAGCTGCTGCTCAGTATTTATAGTGTATAATCCTTCAAAAACTAATCCTAGAAAGTCCTGAACATATATGTTACTTGTAAGAATAGGGTTAAGTGTATCAACGGGAGTTGAAAATAGCCGTATTGCTCCCCCCTTGACAGGGCCTCTGTCTACAATGTCGTATTTATCCTCATATAACTCTTCCTCAATAGAGGCGCTTCTGTCCAGATTAATGGTACAGGCACTAAGTAGCACACTCATTACAAAAAATAATAATAATACTTTTAATTTCTGCTTCATTCCGTTCTTTTTTCTCCTTCGTGCACAATAAATTATTATCTTAAGTTAACTGTAGGTTTACTTAAGCATCATTATTGCAGCAAGACTTCCTGTACATTTATGATCTCCCCTGTAAGAAAAGAACATATCGTTATTGCATTTTGTACAAACGCCACTTACCAGTATATTATTATCAGGAACCCCGGCATCTGTAAGGACTCTACTGATTATCCGCTGAAGGTTAATATAATACTTTCCATTCCTACTGTCTACGTATGTATCACACCAGGTATATTTGTCCTTAAAAAGCCTATACACATCTTCTCCTACCTCAAAACAGTTTTGACAGATAGATGGGCCTATGGCAATCTGAAGATCCTTCGAATCGCTTTTATAGATTTGTTTCATAAGTTCAAGAGCTTCCCCGGATATATTCTCAAGAGTGCTTTTCCAGCCTGAATGTACCGCTGTAATTGCTTTCTTTACAGGGTCAAGCATCAATACAGGTACACAGTCGGCATAAAAAGTGACAAGAGGGATACCTGGAACGTTTGTAGTAAGTCCATCATAACCGATTATGTCACTATCTCTGGCTAGACCCTTTCCGGCGTCCTCAGCACTCACAAATCTTATCTTATTTTCGTGCACCTGATTTGACAAAACCATTTTGTTAAAATCAACCTCAATTGCTTCAGCAATAATATGGTAGTTGGTTAGCACATTTTCCCTGCTGTCCTTCCTGTTGAAGCTCAAATTAAGAGAAGTACATTCATCCTTGCTCACTCCGCCATGCCTTGTGGTAAAACAGTGAGTCAATATTTTTTCATACTTTTTTAAGTTCGTAAATTCTATATATTTTAAATCATCCTGCTTATGCACATAAAATCTGTCATTGCTCTCGACCATTCTTGCCTCCTATTAGTACAACCTAAAATGCAATTAATTATAACCAGGTTGAGTTATACTCTTAAATTGAGTAATTTCAAGACAGCTGATGTTCATCAAAAAGACGGTTTATCCTCTCAATTTTTACTGCCTTTCCGGTTTTGTCGTCAACCTCAAGATAAATAGCACAAAATTGTACTCTTCCCTTCGCAACCTCAAATTTCTGAGGCATTCTTGTTATAAACCTCTCTATTATCAGTTCCTTATCCACACCGATTACTCCGTCATATGGCCCGGTCATACCAACATCTGAAATCATTGCTGTCCCGAAAGGTAAAATCCTTTCGTCTGCGGTTTGCACGTGGGTATGTGTACCCGCCAGACAGCAGATTTTACCGTCAAGATACCAAGCCAAAGCACACTTTTCCGAGGTTGCTTCAGCATGCATATCAACGAAAACCACCTTAGTTTTTGCCTTGATTATTTCAAGCTCTCTGTCGGCAGTAATAAAGGGACAGTCAATATCGTCCATATATACCCTTCCCATAAGGTTTAATACAGCCATCTCCTTACCATTGGATTTAAGTATGGTATAGCCTCTTCCGGGTACATTATGAGGAAAATTAGCAGGCCTGAGTATTTTATCATCCGAATCTATAAAATTAAGTATCTCCTTTTTCGACCAGGTATGATTACCCATAGTAATACAATCAACTCCTGCTTTGTACAATTCCTGAGCTATTATATATGTTATTCCGCTGCCCGCGGCACAGTTTTCTCCGTTTGCAATGCAAAAATCTATTTCAAGGTCCTTTCTTAACTTAGGTACACATTCCTTTACAGCTTTCCTTCCGGGGTTTCCGTATACATCCCCAATAAAAAGTATTTTCAAGACATTTCCTCCAAAACTATTATAAATGTGGTCATTATATTATTTATACTATTAACAATTATAATACAAAAACACCAATTAGGCTAAATATAATTTTATTCGGCAAACAAAAAAGCGTGGTTTCCCACGCTTTTTTTGTTTATGACCAGCTCTATGGCTGGATTAGTAATTACTTAGCATATTCAATAGCTCTTGTCTCCCTGAGCAGAGTGACTTTAATCTGTCCAGGATATTCAAGTTCATCTTCGATTTTCTTAACTATTTCTCTGGCTTTGAGTACGATATCTGCATCATTTACCACTTCTGGTTTTACCATGATTCTGATTTCTCTACCTGCTTGAATTGCGAAACACTTTTCAACTCCTTCAAAGGAATTTGCTATTTCTTCAAGCTTTTCAAGACGTTTGATGTACGATTCAAGAGTTTCTCTTCTTGCACCAGGTCTTGCAGCAGATATAGAATCTGCAGCCTGTACAAGTACCGAAACTATGCTTGTAGCTTCAACATCACCGTGGTGAGAAAGGATGGCATTTATAACTTCTGTACCTTCCTTATACTTCTTTGCTACATCAGCACCTATTGTAACATGTGATCCTTCAACCTCATGGTCAATAGCCTTACCAATGTCATGAAGCAAACCAGCTCTCTTTGCTAGAGGAACATCTACTCCAAGCTCAGCCGCCATAATACCGGCCAAGTGTGATACCTCTATTGAATGGTTAAGTACGTTTTGTCCATAACTAGTCCTGAATTTCAGTTTACCAAGTAATCTTATAAGCTCTGGATGCAATCCATGAACTCCTGTTTCAAATGCAGCGTTGTCGCCCTCTTGACGGATAGTATTGTCAACTTCCTTCTTGGCTTTTTCAACCATTTCTTCAATCCTTGCAGGATGAATTCTACCGTCAAGTATAAGCTTTTCAAGCGTCAATCTTGCGACCTCTCTGCGTATTGGGTCAAATCCTGATAATATTACCGCTTCCGGTGTATCATCTATAATCAGGTCAATTCCTGTTAAGGTCTCGAGAGTTCTGATATTTCTTCCCTCACGACCAATTATTCTTCCCTTCATCTCATCATTTGGTAAAGGTACTACAGAAACTGTTGCTTCAGATACGTGATCTGCAGCACACTTCTGAATAGCAGTTGCCAGGATGTCCTTGGCCTTTCTGTCTGCTTCCTGCTTTGCGTTCGCTTCGATTTCCTTAATAAGCGCAGCAGCTTCATGCTTAACTTCATTTTCGATATTTCTGAGAAGGTACTCTTTAGCATCTTCAACAGATAACCCGGAGATTCTTTCAAGTTCCTCAGTCTGCTTTTTGACAAGCTCTTCTGAACGCTCCTGTAAAACCTCTATATCCTTGATCTTCTTGTTTAAGGCTTCGTCCTTTTGTTCAAGGGCCTCCACTTTTTTATCAAGGGTTTCTTCCTTCTGAACCAATCTTCTTTCCTGCCTCTGAAATTCATTACGTCTATCCTTGATGTCTCTGTCAAGTTCAATTCTGCTTTTATGAATCTCCTCTTTAGCTTCAAGAAGTGCTTCTCTCTTCTTACCTTCGCCTTGCTTTAATGCTTCTCCGACAATCCTCTGTGCTTCCTGTTCAGCACTTCCGATAGCGGCTTCAGCTTGTTTTTTCCTGGCCTCAAAGCCCTTGTTAAAAGAGATTCTGTAAGATATAAATGAAGCAATTGCTGCGATAATCAATCCAACGATTAAACCAATTAAAATGCTTGTAAGTTCGATTGTTACACACCTCCTCCTTATTCAGTTTTCAATGCTCAATTTTCAAAATTCATATTCGAAATATAGTCAATATTTAGCCTTTGATGTCCGAAGTATAAAATGAAATTGACTTTTATGATGGTAAAGTTGGAAAGGAATAAAGAAAACCCCTACTGTATTGCAAACAGTATGATCATAATCAAAAAACTGAGAGTTTATGCCTATGGCTATAATCAGTACATAAATGTACTTTAAATCGATATGAGATATAAAAACAAACCTGCATATATAAATTAGCCTACATAAAGCATATATTCATAAAGTCAACAATCTGACAAATGTGTTTTCTGATAACAATAACCTTCTACAATACAACCAACTTAATTGTCATAATCAAGTTAATTTTAATCTTTTTTAATTTTTATGTCAAGAATTAAAAAATTCATAGGTTATTGCCACGTTTTTTTGTGACATTTATCCTATAATATTATGTTCCTGACTGAAATAATAAAAACATATAATAAAGTTCTCGGCTTAAAGTAAATTATTTTGCAACAAGGTGGCCTTAACTGTATTTTTCATAAGCATGGCTCTTGTCATTGGTCCTACTCCACCAGTAACTTTTGTTATTGCAGATGCGATTTCTGAAACTGTCGGGAACTGAACATCCCCCACTAACTTACCATCTGCACCGCGGGACACACCAACATCAATGACTACAGCGCCTGGTTTGACATATTCAGGTTTAACAAATTCCGCCTTTCCTATAGCCACAACCAAAATGTCTGCACTCCTGCATATTTCAGAAATATTGGCAGTCTTTGAATGGCAAATTGTAACCGTTGCATTTTTAGCAAGCAGAAGAATTGCTTGTGGCTTACCCACGATATTACTTCTTCCGACTATGACACAATGCTTTCCTGCAATCTGAATATCATTAGCTTCCAAAAGCTCTACAACTCCGGCAGGCGTACATGGCAGGAACTGTGGCTTACCGATCATCAAATTGCCAACATTTACTGGATGGAAGCAATCTGCATCTTTCTGAGGACTTATTGCGGCTATAACCCTATCCTCATTAATGTGCTTTGGAATTGGAAGCTGAACAAGTATTCCATTGACATTATTATCGTTATTCAACGTTTCAATTAGTTCCAACAAATCTTCCTCTGAAGTTGATGCCGGAAGAGCATATTCAAATGACTTAATTCCTATCTCGGCACAATCATTTTTCTTATGATTTACATATACTCTTGATGCTGGATCGTCTCCTACTATAATAACTGCCAGACCGGTATTTATACCTTTTACCCTGAGGGCTTCAACCTTCTCCTTAAGTTCTGCTTTAACTTTAGCTGCAAGTTCTGTTCCATTTAGTACTTTTGCTGACATATATGATTCCTCTCATTTGCATTTATTGTAACCGGAATAAAATTCATCCGCTGTGGAAAAATCTTCTTCCTTTGATTCCTTTTATATTTTATTTTAAGGAATTACCGTTGTCAATTTATTTAGTAATGCAGCTTTTTGCCTCCTGCCTTCTTCCTGTTCCCATCTATTCTCTTTCTTCCGGCATTATTTTTACGATCTTTCTGCTTCTTTTCAGCAAATCTCGGTAAACTGCCGGCAGGGTTGCTTACTCCGGATTTTTGCTTACTTCCTGTAGGACTGGTACTTCTGGTTCCTCCTGGCTTTTTGCTGCTATTTGCAGTTTCTTTTGAAGCCTTCTTTTTACCGAAACCTTCAGACTTTTTACCCTCCTGCTTTTGTCTATCAGTTGCCGGTTTCCTGCCAGTCTGCCTATGGCTGCTATCAAAGGATTTTTTTACAGCTTTCTTTTGTCTCCTGTCTGCGTTCTTCTCGCTGCTGCCGCCTGACAGTATCATACCTTTCAGAGGCTTAACAAGGCAGTTTGGGCCAAAACCTATTAAATCCTCTCTATGAGCCTCCTTCAAAGCCTCGACAACAAGATGGTAGTTTTCCTTTTTTCTATACTGGAGTAAAGCCCTCTGCATTGCTTTTTCCCGGGGTAATTTAGGCACATATACCTTCTTCATATTCCTCGGGTCATATCCGGTATGAAACATACATGTGGACAATGTTCCGGGCGTCGGATAAAAATCCTGTACCTGTTCAGGATTTATTCCATTTTCCTTAAGATATTCAGCAAGCTCCACTGCAGCATTCAAATCACTTCCGGGATGGCTGGAAATCAGATAAGGAACAAGATACTGCTCTTTATTTATTTTTCTGTTAATATCATAGAATTTCTTTACAAATCGATCATATAGCTTCCTGTCAGGTTTACCCATCTTTTCAAGTACTCTATCTACTACATGTTCAGGCGCAACTTTTAATTGTCCGCTGACATGATGTTCGCATAGTTCAGTAAAGAATTCATCATTTTTATCCAGCATCAGATAATCATACCTGATACCCGAACGTATAAATACCTTTTTGACCTCCGGAAGGGCTCTGAGCTTCCTCAATAAATCCAGATATTCGGAATGATCCACTTTCAGATTTTTACATGGATTTGGATGCAGACACTGCCTGTCCTTACACACTCCGTGCTTGACCTGCTTTTCACAGGCTACGCTTCTGAAATTAGCGGTCGGTCCCCCTACATCATGTATATAGCCTTTAAAGCCATCAGTCCAGATAATCTTCTTAGCCTCGTTTATAACTGAAGCCTGACTGCGCTTCTGTATCACTCTTCCCTGATGAAAATTCAAAGCACAGAACGAACATCCCCCATAGCAGCCTCTATGGCTTGTTATACTAAATTCTACTTCAGTAATTGCAGGAATCCCGCCCCATTTCTCATAAACCGGGTGGTAGGTTCTTTCATAGGGAAGTGCATAAACCTTGTCCAGTTCAGAAACAGTCATAGGCAGTGAGGGAGGATTTTGTACCAGATATCTGTCTCCGTGCTTTTGAACCAATATTCTTCCGCTTATGGCATCCTGTTCATTATATTGAATTTTAAAAGCTTCGGCGTAGGCCTTTTTGTCTTCAGCCACCTCTTCGAAGGAAGGCAATACAGCTACTTTCTTTGAGCCCTTGGAAGCTATGGCATTCCTAATTTCTTCAGGAAGCTCATCATAGGCGGCAAGATAACAACACCCACGGGTTTGTTTTATACTGGATATGGGAACATCCTTTCTCAACAGCTTTGCTATTTCAACAATAGGTTTTTCTCCCATTCCATAAGATAAAATATCGGCTTTTGCATCGAGTAGTATAGACCTTCTGACCTTGTCGTCCCAATAGTCATAATGTGCAAATCTTCTGAGACTGGCCTCTATTCCTCCAATTATAACAGGTGTATCCTTAAATATTTCCTTTATTTTATTTGCATAAACTATTACTGCACGGTCAGGCCTGTAGCCTGCCTTCCCTCCGGGAGAATAAAGATCGTTTGACCTTTTTTTCCTGCTTGCAGTATAATGATTGACCATTGAATCTATAACACCGGAAGAAATAAGGACACCATATTTAGGACGTCCTAACCTCTTAAAGTCATCATTGTTCTTCCAGTTAGGCTGAGCAATTATGCCGACTTTAAAGCCCTCACTTTCCAGAACTCTTGTAATTATCGCATGTCCAAAGCTTGGATGGTCTACGTATGCATCTCCGCTTATATACAGAAAATCCAGCTGCCCCCAACCGCGTTCATTCATATCTTCAAAGCTTATAGGTAAAAAAGCCATTAAAATCGTCCTTTACAATAATTTAAACTACATGATTCTTACTAATAGTTCTTATATATTCGGCAAACAAAGCCAGTATTATTCTATCACAAAATGCTAGGTAGTAACAAAATATTGAGTTGTAAAAATCTTCACTCTTAACTTTTCACTCAAAAAACAAGGCTTGCGTAAGCAAGCCCTCCAAAACTACTAATTTACCTCACTAAGCAGCTTCCCCTGCAGCGGGTCGAAAACATTATTCACGTATACCTGCTGTTTGATTTCGGGATTAATGCTAATGGCCTTTTTCAAGTTATCCAAAGCAATATCCTGTTTATTCATCAAAGCATATACTGCTGCTATATTATAGTATATCTCCGCCTCGCTGACATTTTGGTTCAGTGCTCTGCTGTAAGCCTTTAACGCCTCTTCATACTTCTTGGTCTCTGTAAGCGAAGCGCCAAGGTAGTAGTATATTTCGATATCATCAGGATTTTTCTCAATAGCACGCTTGAAGACATCAGCCGCGTCCTCATACCTTCGGAGTTCAAACAGCACTATACCCATGTTATAGTATAATTTATAGTTGTCGGTGCAGGCTTTTATGCCGTTGGTATAGGTAGCCAGTGCTTCCATTGGACTGTCTGTTTTGGAGAAAAGGATTCCCAGATTATTATATGCGTCAACAAAGTCTATTTTATTCAAAATCGACCCCTTATACAGCTCTATAGCCTTTGAGATCTCTCCCATTTCTTCATAGACAAGAGCCAGATTAAACATACAGCTGTGGCTTTGGGGATTCAATTCAACTGCTCGTTGATACTCATTAACAGCCTTTTTCAAATCCTTCAGTTTAAAATAACAGCCAGCAAGATTGTAATGTCCGTTAAAATCATCTTCATTTATTGCTATATAAGACTTATAAACCTTTACAGCCTGTTCATAACTCTTGCGGTTCATCAAAAGCCTGCCCAGTTCTGCATAACCTTCGGGTTTTTCGGGTATCAACCTGATACACTTTCTGAAACATTCCTCGGCCTGGTCATTGTTCTCAAGCTCAGTGTAGAGTTTTCCCAGTAAAAGCGATATGTTATAGTTATTACTGTCTTTTTCAAGAATTTGCTGATAATATTTAACTGCTTCCAGCCTGTTTCCTCTTTCAGTAAATATTCTTCCAATTCCTTCTTTTGCAATATTGAATTCAGGATTGATTTCAAGAGCTTTCTCAAAGTTGTCCAGGGCAAAGTCAAGTTTCCCCATATTTAAATAGGTTACACCGATATTGTAATAGACAAGGTATTGCTTAAATTGAATATTTTTAATAGCTTCTGAATTTGAAGAGGCACTGTGAGGGGTATTGTCTAGAGCTTTGTTTGAAGCTTTGTTTGAAGCTTTGTTTGAAGCTTTGTCTGAAGCTTTGTTTGAAGCTTTGTCCGAAGCTTTTTTCAATTGTTCCATAAGTTGTGTATTTAACTCCAGAACCCTTCTGTAATATCCTTGAGCTTCACTGTACATCCCCTTTTTAAAGGTTGTATTTCCGAAGTTAAAGTACAGGTTTGATGAAGAGCCTACCAGACCTATCAAGCCGTTATAAACCTCATAGGCATCATCATAGCACTCATTATTATAAAAATTTTCAGCCTGTATAAGCTTTCTTTTTATACCCTTGAACAAGTCCTCCCTGATAAAACCAAGCTCCGAAATGGTATCGTTTACAAAGGCCTCATTCGAAATGATACTAATTACTTCTGTGGTATTTTCATTTATAACGGTTTTATTTCTTTCAATTGTAATAAACCCGTCAAAACTTCCGTTCTCCTTAATCTTTTTAATCATTACTCTATAGTCATAGGCAATGAACAAACACGGGAAAACTATACCGCAAATAAGGTAAAACAATTCAATAGTATTACTGGTATGGACCTGGTTTATCAGCGACAGTAATACTATTGTCAAAGCAGAGAGCTGAAGAGTAAAGGAAACAAGAGTTAGAATACTCTTGGTCTTCAGAAGTCTATAAAATACGTACACCAGCAATAAAACCAGAAGAACCATATTGAATGTAGTTAACAGAAACATACCTGCACCCCCACGTATATCCGGCCGGCTTACAAAAATGTATTTAACGAACCTACATCTTTTCATTCTGTGCCTGAAGCCTGAATCTTTTGCATTAATCTAATTACTACTTTATTTGATTATATTAAAAAGACTGGCTGATTATTAATCCAGGGAAATATGCATATAAATTTACTGCTGTTTTGCTTTCTGTCTGTCCTTGTCATTCATTTGCATTTCCATCCATTGCTGTCTGCTTATCAGTACCTGTCTGGGCTTGCTGCCCTCAAACCGTCCGACTATGTTTCTGGCCTCCATCTGATCAATTATTCTGGCAGCTCTGGAGTAACCCACTTTAAACTTTCTCTGCACAAGTGAGACCGAAGCCTGACCTGCTTCAACCACCATATCAATAGCCTGATTCAGCAATTCATCGTTGTCACCGGCACTTTCTTCATTTCCAGTACTGTGGTCATTTATCTTTTCTATAATGTTTTCATCATAGTTGGAGTAACCCTGTGTCTTTATGAACTCAACCACCTTTTCAACCTCGCTGTCCGAAACAAAGGAGCCTTTTACGCGTAGAGGCTTTGGTTCTCCAACCGGATAGAACAGCATATCCCCTCTGCCAAGCAGCTTCTCAGCACCACTCATATCAAGTATGGTTCTGGAATCCACCTGGGACGAGACTGCAAATGATATTCTGGAAGGTATATTTGCCTTTATTACTCCGGTTATGACATCCACTGATGGTCTCTGGGTGGCAATAACCAGATGCATTCCTGCTGCTCTGGCCATCTGAGCCAAACGGCATATTGCATCCTCTACGTCGTTAGGAGCAACCATCATAAGGTCTGCCAACTCGTCCACTATAATAACTACCTGAGGCAATATGCCAGGTTCGTCATTTGCTTTCAGCATGGCGTTATACCCCTTTAAATCTCTTACACCCTTGTCGGCAAAGAGTTTGTATCTGTTTACCATTTCCTGAACAGCCCAATTTAAGGCGCCAGCCGCCTTTTTAGGGTCTGTTACAACCGGTATAAGTAAATGAGGTATACCATTATAAATACCCAATTCAACTACTTTGGGGTCAACCATCAATAGCTTAACCTCATCGGGAGAAGCCTTGAACAAAATACTCATAATAAGACTGTTTATACATACACTCTTACCTGAACCGGTGGCACCGGCAACAAGTAAGTGAGGCATCTTAGCAATATCAGCAACAACTGTTTCCCCGGAAATATCCTTACCCACCGAGAAGGCCAGCTTGGAGGGATGGTTTGTAAACTCTTTTGATTCCAGAATGTCCTTTAACAATACTGCTGACATTTCCTTGTTCGGAACCTCTATACCCACTGCTGCCTTTCCAGGAATCGGTGCTTCGATTCTTACCCCGGCTGCCGCCAGGTTCAACGCTATATCATCCGACAAATTCACAATCTTGCTAACCTTTACCCCTGGACTTGGCTGGATCTCATACCTGGTGACAGCCGGACCACGGCTGATATTAATGACTCTTGCCTCAACACCGAAACTTTTCAAGGTATCCTCAAGTTTTTTTGCTCCTTCCAAAGCACTGTTTTTCAATGCCTTTACATTGGTAGCATCATCCTTGCTTTCATCCAGCAGATCCAGTGAAGGATAGTTATATATAAGCGGTTTTGCAGGTTCTACCTGAGGAATCACTATGTCACCGCTATCTTCTGACATACTTGAATCCTTAGAATTACCGGGGTCAGATCTTCCATTTTCACTGTCTCCGCTTTGAGCAACACTTGCAGACAGGGAATCAGATAAATCATTTTCCACCGATTCAATACTCTGTTCAGCATAATCAAGTTTTTCAGGGGAGATACCCATACCTTTTATATCTGCGACCACTAAATCGTCGGCAACATCGTCATTAAAACCTGTGAGTCCCACTGTAAAAGTCTCATCAGGCTGTTCCGGCATTTCTGCTGTTTCGGTATTCAGTGCCGTTGCCGCTTCTGAGTCGTCTTTCCCCAGCTTCTTTGGAGTTTTGTTTGCCCGGTTTTCTCTTTCTATTTTGAAGTTGATAATCTTTCGCTTACCGGTCGAGGCTGTTTCTTCCTCTTCATCATTGGACTGATCTTCAAGTGCAGCCTCTCTCTCCTTCATCTTCTCGGCTTTCTTTATTTTTCTAGTCTCGTTTGCAGCTTTAACCTTTCTAGAGAAAAAGTCAGAGGCGTTTTTGAGAAATGCTGCCATCGAGACATTGGTTAGAAGTATTATATCTATA
>JAEZKZ010000090.1 GCA_023415305.1 Bacillota bacterium | reverse complement strand
TGCATAAAATTCCAAGAATCTGGCAATAATTTAAATATAATATTTAATTTTACAAGTTAGTACTTAGGAATACTTAACCCAAAAGAGTCAAAAAGTAATTCCATACACAAAATTATTTACAGTCCCGTTTAAGATATTTTTTTTGAAATAAAACAGCTTCTATGATCAATTAAGAATTAATCAAAGAAGCTGTTTTTTTAAGTCTTTATTCTTTATTCGCTATAACCTCTATTACCTCTTGAACTTCTGTCTCACGTAAAACTTCATTAAGATCAATAATTGAGAATAGTTTTTCGTCTTTTTTTCCAACACCTTTTATGTACTTTTTATTGTTTACTTTAATTATTGCATCGGATTTATCTATTGAATCGTCTTTAAGATTAATTATTTCAAGAACATTGTTGACCATAAACCCAAAGAGTTGTCCATCTTTTTCGGTAATAATAATCTTTGTTTTTTTAGTTATTTCCGAATCCCCCATACTGAACTTTTTATTTAAATCTACTACCGGAACTACTCTGCCCCTTAGATTATACAGCCCTTTTATGTAATCAGGCATTTGTGGAATAGTAGAAACCTCGCTGTATTTTTCTATTTTAAATACCATTGATGCTTCAACACTGCATAATTCATTGTTTAATATAAATATAACAACTTGTGTGTCAGCCATCCCGCCACCTCCAAAATATGTGTTACCCTTGTTTTAATAATAACATAGTCCTGCATGTGCCGCAACCAAAATTCAAAGTGGTAAAATACTTTACTATCATTATTCCTCTGTTATAATTCTCTCTAAAGTTGCTTTTTAAAGGGCATAATTTTTGATATAATACAATTTGTGCATTTATTAATGCTCAATCATACCTTCAAATGATATTAATAATAACTAATATCACTATAGAATAAAAACATAATCAATATTGAATATTTGAGACAGGATGGTTTTTAATGGAAAAAGGCAAAATAGAAAGATTGAACGAACTTGCAAAAAAAGCTAAAATCAGCCCCCTTACCGACGCTGAACTAATAGAAAGAGACCAACTTAGAAAAGAATATATCGGTGCATTCAGGGCAAATCTTAAGGCTACTCTGGACAATACTGTAATCGTTGACAAAGACGGTAACAGAAGAAGTCTGAGAAAGGATAACTAGACATGGCAAAGGCCTATATTGTAAAAGGCAAGGAAAGCAGGGTTGAATACGGGCATCCCTGGATATTCAGAAGTGATATTTCACATACGGAAGGTGATATAACTCCCGGTGATGTTGTTGATGTTTACAGCAGTAAGAATAAATTTCTGGGGAGGGGTTTTTATAACCCTCAATCCCAGATAACCATAAGGATGCTTACCTATGAGTATGAAGAAATTAATTATGATTTTCTTTATAACAGAATAATGGATGCCTGGAATTACAGAAAGCAGGTTGCAGATATAAACAGCTGCCGGGTAGTATTTGCCGAATCCGATTTTCTGCCTGCCCTGGTTGTAGACAAGTTTTCAAACATTTTGGTAGTGCAGACACTGGCCTTGGGAATAGATAGATTTAAGAGTGAAATCGTAGACATTCTGAATGATATAATTAAGCCTCGTGGCATATATGAAAGAAATGATGTACCTGTCAGGCGCCTGGAAGGGCTTGAAATGCAGAAGGGTTTCCTTAAAGGCCCCTTTAATACCCTTGTTGAAATGACTGAAAATGGTGTTAAATTCCTCGTTGATGTGGAGAACGGTCAGAAGACCGGCTTCTTTCTGGACCAGAAGGAAAACCGCGCTGCCATCGCTCCCTTTGTTAAGGGTGTCAAGGTACTTGACTGCTTCACACATACAGGCTCCTTTGCGTTACATGCCGGCCTTTTTGGTGCCAGCAGCGTTATGGGTATTGATATATCTGAGCATGCGGTAAAGTGTGCCACCAAAAATGCCGAAATTAATGGCCTTGACACCGTCGTGAAGTTCCAGGCAGCGAATACCTTCGATATATTGCGCGAATTCTATGATAATGGTGAAACCTTTGATACTATTGTGCTTGACCCTCCAGCCTTCACTAAAACCAAAAATGCAGTTCAGGGTGCTATCAGAGGTTACAAGGAAATCAACCTTCGCGCAATGAAGATAATTGAACGCGGCGGCTACCTCATTACCTGCTCCTGCTCGCAGCATGTGGATTCCGAGCTTTTTATGGATATTTTATATGACGCCGCAGCAGACTCAAAGCGTAAGGTAAGGGTAGTTGAATACAGATCACAGGCTAAAGACCACCCTGTTCTGCTGGCATCTCCAGAAACAGAGTACTTGAAGTGCGCAATTTTACAAATTGTGTAAAGATTGTTTTAATTTATGTCGCTGTTAAATACATGTATATAATAGAACTTTTTGTTAAAAATAATTTCGGGTGATTAATATGCTGATATTATTTTTAACATTACTTATTTTAGTAAAGCTGACCGAAATAACAATAAAATTATTCCATAAAAGAAAAATAACTGAACTCTTAAAAGTAATTGATTGTAAAGAGGATTTGCTGTATTTAAATTTCAAGGATTATATGGCAGTAGTTGTTGAAGTGCTTAAACGCTCAGGCTATAAGATTAAACCAACTGCTGCCTGCGGTATAGATGGAAGCGGACTAAAACTGAATAATATCCAATTCGCAGAGGTTTGGAAGCATGGACTCCAGCAAATTGTTGATGTTGAACTGGCAATGAGTCTGTCCAGGTGTATGCATGACAACTCGATCTACAGGGGTATGATTATTACACTTGGGGATTTCAAGCCATGTGCCAGGTTATACTGCCATAAAAATGTTATAGAATGCATTAATGGCGATCAGTTGCTATCCATGTGCAAAGCTGTACGTAATACTAAAGTCGCTTTAGAACCCGCTAAATAAAGATACGGGACTTCAATGGTCTTATTTAATAATAAGCCGAATTCTGAAGAATCTTTTAATGCTTCTGAGAAATCCTATTTTTTCATGCGGTTTATGTTCCTTTAGTTCAGGCTCGGCAATTGCCATTTCAGCCATTTTCAATATACTATCAATTGAACCGGCTTTTGCAATAAATCTTCCCGAATGGCAGAATATCGCATCCTTTATTCCTGTTATACTACTTAACTCCCCCTCTCTTTTTCCGGCCCATGCTTCAGGGAGACTCTTTCTGTCCTTACGTTCCTGTCCATATTCTCTCACAGTCTGAATGTAGTAGCCCTCCTCTTTGGGATAAATCACAAACAGGACTTCCCTATTTACATCTATTTCTTTTATAGTCCGTTCCCAGGGGTAAGAATTATCCAATATAAGCAATTCCGGTCGAACCCGAGAGTTGTATGCAGCTATAACAAATGTTTTTGCTTTAATTGTTGAAACTTTTTGGTCGACAACATTATCAAGAATATCAAAAGCAAAGTTAACTGCGTCACTAAACGCTTCATCTACCGATGCAGGTGAATCCCAGGTTGGATTATATCCTCCAATATTTGAGGAAATACACATCGTCGGAATTATATTTTCAGTAGTTCTTATACCGTTGTCTGCTGCATCAATACCTTCAATCAGCACGGTATCAGTGTATCTGAACACATTTTCAACGTCTCTGCCTGATATTTCAGGATGCTTCGATGTTATGGCATCCCTCCCGAACTTTCTCCAGATCAACCCTGCAGCCGCATAAGGTGTTCCATTCTCCCTGTATTCCTTTTCCAATTGATGATGATCAAACTCACCATTGCCAATATCATATACCAAGTCTTGCTGTTTAAGTAACTCCGGATTTCTTGTTCTTGTCAGCTCAAGGTCAAACACCTCTTTAAGTATTGCAGTAGCCATTACTTCGTCGGCATGAAATCTGCCATCATGGGTTCCAACTTTTTTTGATTGCTTTATCGTATCCACAAAAATACCTCCAGAACAAAATGTCATACTATGATATTTTGTTCTATGAAAGATAATTACATACAATAAAATAAGCATTGTTATAGATTTCAAGGAACTATGTATTGAATCACCCTTCGTGCTGTGCAGACCTAATAAGCACTAATAATTGCACTAAAAGCCGGACCATCGAATTGCGGTTCAATAATATATTGACCTTTTTTATTGATAAGTCCGAATTTTAGTTTACCATCCTTGACTTTTCCAGTTACCCACGCAACGTCACTATTAAAACCACTGTTAATACTATCGAAGCTGCATGGTATAGCCAGTTCTCCGCTTGTATTAATGAATCCCCACTTTCCGTTCATTTTTACCGGAGCCATTCCACCATAAAAGGAGCCTCCACTTTCAAATGGATATAATAAATCCGAAATTGATTTGGTTAACGGCTGGCCAAATACATTGAAATAGCCTGCGTTAAGAATATAACCATCCTTATAATTTAAAACGAACAAAACATTATTTTCTGATAAAGTTGGCTTAGCAGAAAATTGAGGTTTTGTGGTTATATTACCACCAGCGTCCATTACTCCCCATAAACCATTTTCCTCAAAGCATATATATTCTCCGTTTGTTTCAGCAGCTGTATATTTAATTGGAGTAACTACCTTACCTCGTTTATCAATAATCCCCCATTTACCACCTTTTAAATTGCCGTTACATACAAGTAAGTTTTCACCAGCCTTGGTCATATAGGTGTATACGGGTTTGATAATTTCCTTTCCGTTTTTACTGATTGTTCCGTGATATCTATTAAATTTTACAGCTATAAATTCATCACCTGAATATGGCTTGATTTCTGTATAAATCTGCTTAACCAAGGGATTGAGGTTAATATCAACCAGTCCTACAGTATTGTAAAATTCGTCTCTTATGATACCTATATCTTCGCGAAGTAATTCAAAACTCTCATTCTTGTCAATTATTGTTACCTTGCCGTTTTTTTCAATAAGACCTGTCTTGTTTTTTATATAGAAGCCACCCTTGGTAGGCATTTCTTCTTCTATTTGAACAGAAAAATAGTACTTGGATTTCTCAGGAAAATTTGATTTCATCCAAATTCCCTTATATTTTGCAGGTACAATAGCTTTTCCGTTTTCATTTATTATACCGGTTTTTCCATTCCGGACAAAAGATAGTATCCCATCCTTTAGGAAATTAAGTTTTTCATATTTTGTATTAATTGTGACTTTACCATCACCATTGATAAGACCATATTGCCCCTTCTTAATTATAATCGCCAATTTAGCTTCCTGAGATATTTCTATGAAATCGTAGGATGGCCTTATAATCCACTGCCCCTTCTCATCTATCAATCCCCAAAGCTTTCCAACTCTGACAGGACACCACCCATGATAAAAATACATGGCCTCATCATACTCAGGCTTTATGACTTCATCAAAATTATTGTCAACAAAGCCCCATTTATTTTCCCTCTTTACTGCAAGCATACCATTGATCTGACTAACTCCGAAATCTTGATAGATCGGATTCAAAACAATAACACCATCGGTATTCTTTAAGCCTTTTTTCCCATCTTGACTTATTTTTAGAAATATGTCTGGTTCCTTAACTGGTTTGGACAAAGCATTACTTATTCCAAACAGACCACAAACTGTAAATAGTACCACAACTAACATAAATAGAACTTTCTTCATAATATGTACACCCCTTTTAATGTAAAATAACTAATGTCACCGGGTTAAAGTTCATAATCACAAAAACCAGGTACTTTCCGCACCTGGTTTTGCATTCTTTAAGGCTACTGCAGCAAATCGCTTGTGGGAGGAAGTTTTTCCAATATCTGCTTTTCCAGTTTATCTAAAAACTCTTTAGCGATTTTTATATCAATGGAAATATCTTTTCTGAATCTTTCAACAGCCTCCTGATCTTCCAGAATTTTAGCTTCGTTAAAAGGAAATTGCTTTCTCAGACTTTCAATCTCCGACAGTACAGTCTTTGTTTTTATTTTCAAATGCTTTACGGCCTTTTTTATATCTGTTTTGGATTTCTCTTCAAGTTTTTCAGGACCTTCAGCACCATCCTTATATTCAAGCATAACTTTTTTGTGAAGCTTTTGTAATTTCTCAGCATCTTGGGCTTCATATGCCGCCCTTGCAGCCTTCCAGATACGTTTAATCTTTTTATCAGGGATAACAGTAAGTTCAGGGTGAATTCGCTCAGCTATTGAGAAATACATGTTTTTTAACTCTTGAGCCTTTTTAATCAATTCGTTATTTTCCACACTCATATTATGAACATTGTCAATCTCTCTCTTCATTATCCTGAGCATGCTAAAATTCTTCTCAAACTCCTTTTCTAGAGTTCTGTCTATATGCTGGTAATCTATCGGAATCTGGAATTGAATACAGGTCTGAAGCATTTCTAGCTTCAGCTTTGTCCTGGCAATAATCAGTTCAAGCTTATGCAGTTCATACCGGGGTTCCCCAAGCTTAAGAATGAAATCATTTTTTAACAGGCTTGATTCATATATCTCCATATAATCTCGCTCCACAAGAGCTTCCATCAATAATTTTTTTTGAACTTTGTAATCTTCATATATATTTTCCATACTAACCTCCCCAAGCCACGCTTAGTGGTTTGATACTTTAGTGGTCTTTTTAGTGGTCTTGATACTTTAGCTGCTTTGAGCACATTACAAATCAACATTTTCGTATTGACTATAGTATAGTCTATTATAGAACCCGCCCATTGCTATAAGTTCGTCATGGGTTCCCTGTTCCACTATTTGTCCTTTATTCATAACAAGTATCAAATCGGCTTCCCGAATAGTTGATAGTCTGTGGGCTATGATAAAGCTGGTTCTGCCTTCCATTAACCTGTTGAAGGCCTTTTGAATCTTAATTTCGGTTCTTGTATCAACACTGCTGGTTGCTTCATCAAGTATAAGCATTGGTGGAATTATAAGCATTACTCGAGCAATTGTCAATAGCTGGCGCTGACCCTGGGAAAGGTTTCCCCCGCCCTCAGTAACCATGGTATTATAGCCCATGGGCAGCTTTTTTATAAAACTATGTGCGTTTGCCGACTTTGCTGCTGCAGTTACTTCATCATCTGAAGCATCAGGCTTGCCATAAGAAATATTTTCACGTATTGTACCGGCAAACAGCCAGGTGTCCTGTAAAACCATACCGAAAGCTTTCCTGAGGCTATCCTTTGTCATAGACCTAATGTTTATTCCATCGATATATATATTCCCACTATTTACATCGTAAAATCTCATTAATAAATTTACAAGAGTAGTTTTTCCCGCTCCAGTAGGACCAACTATAGCAACCCTGGTGCCACTGTTTACATCAAGGCTGAAATTTTTAATAAGAGGGTGGCCAGCAGTGTATGAAAAGGATACATTATCGAATGTAACCTTACCTTTATTTCTCGTAGTGCTAAAAAATTCAATAAGCCCCTCTTCCTCATTGTTCTCGGGCTCACTGTCAAGAACTGAGAATACTCTCTGAGCTGATGCAACAGCAGTCTGAAGCTGTGTTGTAACACTTGTAATATTATTAATGGGCTGAGAGAAATATGTTGAATAGGTCAAAAAGCTTGAAATGTATCCTATACTAAGTCTACCGGCAATTGCCGCTATACCGCCTGTCAGTCCCAACAACACATAGGTTATGTTATTTACCAGCCTTGTAGAGGGATTAACAAGGGAAGAATAGAACTGCGCCCATCTCCCTGCTTTATAAAGCCTGTTGTTTATCTCCTCAAATTTCTCCTGGGCATTTTCTTCATAGTTGAAGGCTTTAACCACCTTCTGACTACCTATCATTTCCTCAACAAAGCCGTTGAGCTCTCCGTTCAGCTTTGACTGTTCCTTGAAAAGCTTGGAAGAACGTTTTGTAATGAAGGAAGCAATGAAAAAGGTAACCGGCGTCATAACAATTACAACCAGAGTTATAAAAGGATTCAGAATAAACATAAATACAAGGGAACCTACTATTGAGATTATCCCGGTAAGAAACTGCGTTACTGATTGGAAAATACCCTCAGAAATGTATTCCATGTCGCTTGTAAGCCGTGACATAATATCTCCGTGAGCATTCCTGTCGTAATACTCCAGAGGCATTTTTGTTACATGGATAAAAACATCATTTTTAAGCTCTTCAACAGTTCTGTTGGCAAGCTTTGTTGTCAGCACCTGAAGGGTCCATTGAAAAATCGCACTTACAAAATACAAAATTATTATTACAAGTACGATTTTTCCTATCTGCTTAAAGTCTACACTGTTTTTTCCTGCTATACTGTCGACACCCTTACCTATTATGAAAGGACCTACAATCATAAGTATGTTACTGAATAACGCACATAGCAAGGCGCCAAAAACAAATTGCCTGTGCTTTAAAATGTATTTAACAAGACGTTTAACAACTCTATTTTTCATTTGGCGCCACCTCACTTTCGTCCTGGGAGCTGACAATTTCCTTGTAAACCGCGCAGCTTTCAAGGAGCTCAGCGTTACTTCCCATACCTACTATTTCTCCCTCGTCCATAACAATAATAATATCTGCATTTCGAATTGCTGCGACACGCTGAGTAACAATAATCACTGTGGTATCAGACAGCTTTTCCCTAAGCTCCCTCCTCAAACGTGAGTCTGTAGCATAATCCAGTGCACTTGAGCTGTCATCCAGTATCAGTATATCCGGTTCCTTTACTAAAGCTCGCGCTATAGCCAGTCTCTGCCTTTGACCGCCTGACAGATTTCTTCCGCCCTGAACAATTTGAGTCTGAAAGCCTTTAGGTTTGTTTTCAATAATTTCATAAGCCTGAGCTATTTTTGAAGCTTTGATCATATCTTCAAAAGTTGCGTCGGGTTTTCCCCATTTAAGGTTTTCTTCTATTGTACCTGAGAAAAGCACTGATTTCTGAGGCACCAATCCTATTTTATCTCTGAGTTCTTTTTGTTTCAATGTTTTAACATCTTTCCCGTTATAGCTGACCGTACCTTCTGTTACATCGTAAAAACGTGCAATAAGATTTATCAGCGTTGACTTTCCTGCCCCAGTAGAACCAATAATTCCTGTAACCTGACCCTTATTGATTTTAAAGGAGATATTCTGTAATACATTCTCGGCTGTTCTGTCATAGGAAAAGCTTACATTGCTGAATTCTATTATAGGGTTCGATATTGGCTTTTCTACCATTTCTGTCTTTAAATCTATTTCTCTATTGAGTTTATATTCTTTGTCAGTATCCATATCAACAATTGTTGACTCCATGTCAAGCAGTTCATTGACTCTACCGGCTGATGCAGCCGCTTTTGTAAAGGTTACAACGAGGTTTGCAAGAACTATTAACGCAGATAATATCATATTAACATAGTTTATGTATGCAATGATTTCTCCCTGTGTCATACTTCCTTCATAAACCTGCATACCTCCGAACCAAAGAATTGCAGCAACACCTAAATTGATTATAACCGTTGTCACAGGATTCAAAAGAGCGGAGATTCTTCCTACCCTAATTGAACTATCAGCATATTCTCTGTTGCTATTAACAAATCTTGCCCTTTCCTTGTCAAGCCGTGCAAAGGCACGAACTACTCTTGCGCCAGACAAATTTTCTCTTATTACCGTTGACAGTACATCGAGTTTCTTTTGAACCGACTTATACATTGGAACACTTTTTGACATTACAATATAAAGGAAAAAGGCAAAAAGAGGCATTGTAATCAACAATACCAGTGATAGCCTGAGGTTGATTATCATGGCCATTACAACACCGCCAATGCACAGAAAAGGTACACGTATTACCAGCCTTATCAGCATGGCAACTGCAAACTGCAATTGATTTACATCACTTGTTATTCTGTTTATCAGGGAGGGTGTTCCTATTTGATCAATTTCATTGTAGGAAAAGCTCTGTATTTTTTTGAATAACAAATTTCTCATTGTTGTTCCAAAACCCTGGGATGCCACAGATGCATAGTATTGACATATATATGCTGAACCTGCTCCTATAACTGCAGTTATAAGCATCAGCCCTCCCATTGCGTATACGTAGGAAGTACTATTTGTTTTGACACCGTTATCAATAAGTTTGGCCATCATTAACGGTATTAACAGCTCAAGAATAGCTTCAAGCAATTTAAAAGCAGGCCCTAAAGTCACCTGCTTGATATATGGTTTTAGGTACTTTACTAGTTTTAACAAAGAAAAAACCCCTTTTAATCATCTACTCTGCTAAATATTCAACAGCATATACTGTAATCTCTCTATTTCTTACTTCCAACCTCTAACTTCCGGTCTAACTTCCAACTTCCAACCTCTAACCTCCAACCTCTTACTTCTAACCTCCAACCTCCAACAAGTACATCCTTTCCAGAAGCTCTGCACCGGCTTCGGTTTTAAAATATTTCCTCCGGATTGAATTTACAGCCATATTATCCATTTGATCCTCAAAAATATTCACAAGGAAATCTGCTTCCACCAGAATTTGGAAGTCGTCTCCGTCAATTTTGCCGTAGCTGTGGTGATGCCCTACTATATGGCAAACACGCTCAATAACACCAGAATCAATAGAGCGTCTCTCCAAAAGCTGTCGTGCTATTTCCGGCCCCTCCTTTTCCTGATAGGGTCCGGCAGATGAGTTATACTTTCGCTCTGCTTCCTTAATACCTATATCATGTAGAATCCCGGAGAGATTTACAATTAGACTGCTTCTTTCGTCAAGCTGTTCAAGTGCTGCTATGGTAGAGCAAAAACTATAAACCTTCAGAGCATGGTTGATTCTTCTTACATCCTTATCAAAATATAAAATCATGTCTCTGGTAATCTGTTCAATCATATCTTACTTTATTGGACAATTCATAATCAGCTTATCGTCCAATATACCTCCCTTACCGTTTTCAGCCTTATTTCTATCAATTATATTTCATTTGAAGTGCTAAGACAATAAACCTGATGAAATTCGGGTAACCAGACCGATGAAATTATTGTAATTGAACCAGTTTACATAATTATTACAGTATCGGAGAAAATAATCTGAAAGTACTTTCCTGTACCCTTGAATATATACTTCTCTTACTAAACTCTTCTTTCGTTATTAGTCTGCATAATTTCAAATCCTCATGAAATATATTTGAACATCTGTTGGCTATTTCTTCTCCATACATAAAGGCATCAATTTCGAAATTAAGTGAGAAACTTCTCATATCAATATTTGCAGTTCCCACCGCAGAAACAAGTTCATCCACTACCATCATTTTTGCATGTAAAAAGCCCGGATAAAGGTAGACCTTTATTCCATAGTCGATAACATCTGCTACATAAGACATTGTTGCTTTATAGACATAATATTTATCCGGTACCCCAGGAATCTGAATCATTACCTCTACACCGGATAAGGCAGCATTCTGAAGAGCCTCCAGAAAAGGGGTATCTGGTACAAAATACGGCGTCTGTATGAGGATGCTCTGCTTTGCAGAATTAATCATTTTGAGCATGCCCCGTTTTATTTCCTGACCGGAAGTATCCGGGCCACTGGACACAATTTGTATTCCGGTGCTTCCTTTTACTGCTTCTATTTCGGGAAAGTACCGGATACTATCGAACTTATCCGAATCCTGTTTTGACGCATACAGCCAATCTTCAATAAACCTCAGCTGAAGGTCAAGCACACTGCTGCCGGTTATTTTTAAGTGAGTGTCTCTCCAGGGCTTTATTTTTTTATGAAATCCAAGGTATTCATCTCCAATGTTTATTCCTCCTGTATACCCGATTTTGCCATCTATTACTACGATTTTACGATGATTCCTGAAATTGACCTTAAGAAAATTGTTAAATGTATTTGATAAATAACTGAATACCTCTCCCCCATTTTCTTTAATGGAGGAGTAAGCCTTAAAGGGCATCAACAGATTTGAGCCATGATCGAATAATACCCGCACCTCCAGACCTTCTTTTGCCTTTTGGGCAAGCAAATCAATCAGTTTTTTACCGATATTGTCATTTTGAAATATAAAATAAAGCAGATGTATTGATTCCCTGGCTTCCTCCAAATCTTTGAACAACTGATTGTATTTGTCCAGAGCACTGGTAAAGATTACGACCTCATTGTTATCAGTATACGGACTTTGAGAGGTAGCAGCATTAAGTCTCATTAGCTGTTTAATTGGTTCTCCGTGAAAATTCGGAACCTTTATTTCTTTACCATACGGAATTTTGTAGTAATTCTTAAAGACCTTATGACTGTACTGCTTATAGGATTTTCTCCCAAATAGCATATACAGAAAAAAACCTAGTAAAGGCAGTAAAGACAGGGTTAAAACCCAGCTTAAGGCCTGAACCGGTTTTTTGCGTTCAAAGAAAACAGCTGTGATAATGAATACAATATTTGTGACAATAATGATTACTGATATGGTGGACCCTATATTGTTCATATATCACTCCAAATATGAGATTAAACCTGTTTACATTAATTGCTTTAAATAATCCAGTTTGTTATATTCCTTTCCCAGATGCTCTTTTATATACTTCCTGGATATAATTCCCAGTTCCTTAATTGACTGCTCTGATAATGAAAAGCTGAACAGCTTCTGGGGACTGATTTTCATTATATACTTCAACGCTTTCACCGTTCCCGGTAAAAGGGGTACAACCCTTCCCTTAGGGTTAACACATTCAGCACAAACAATTCCCGAATTATCCAGATCAAAGTACATATTCTCATCATCTGTACTGTTACAATTTATACAGCTTGATACGTGAGGTTCATAACCCAACAACGCCATGAGCCTCAGTTCAAAAACTCTGGTTACCAGTTCAAGAGAGCGGTCGGTTTTAGCAATAACGTAAAGAGTATTCAACAAAAGCTGGAGTATGCTTCCGGAGGGTTCTCCCTCCTGAACATTATCGGAAATAAGCTCCAGAATGTGTGAACTGTAAGTAAGCTTAAAAATATCATTCCTTATTTCATAATTTGGCTCAATAACCTCACAGCAGGACATATTATACAATTCCTTGCCCTTAAATAGCATGTAATCACTGAAACACAGCAGTTGAGTGCCGCTGCTTAATGAATTCTTCGGCCTTCTGGCATTTTTTGCGGCAATTGAGATTTTCCCCTCTTCTGCTGTTAAAACTGTTACTATCTTATCGGCCTCTCCGGTATTTACTTCTTTTATGACAATTCCTTTGTAATGTACAGTACCCATTTACCTCTGCGGCCTCCAGGCTAATCCTCTACTATTTATTACCTTTATAGCCCAGATCTTTAAGCATACTGTCGTTATTACGCCAGTCGGGCTTAACCTTGACCCAAAGCTCCAGAAATATTTTTGTGTCCAGCAATCTTTCTATTTCATACCGTGCTGCACTACCTATTTTCTTTAACATCTGTCCCTGCTTGCCTATGATAATTCCCTTATGAGAGCTTTTTTCACAATAGATGGTAGCCTGAATGTTAATCAATCCATCCTCTCTCTCCTTGAAGGACATTACTTCCACACCTACTCCATGAGGTACCTCTTCATCCAGGTTCAACAGTACCTTTTCTCTTATCATTTCAGCAGCAATTACCTTTTCCGGCTGATCTGTCAGCGTATCTTCCGAAAAAAACTGCGGACCCTCAGGGATATACTTCAATGCTTCATTTAATATTATATCTGTACCGTCATTTTTTAAAGCAGAAATCGGTATTATTGCTTTAAAGTCCATTAGCTTACTATAGCTTTCAATTATTTGAAAGAGCTTGTCCTTACTTACAATATCAACCTTGTTCAAAATGAGAAATACAGGGGTTTTAACCTTTTTAAGCTGTTCTATTATGCTAATATCCATATTTCCTGCCGGCGTAGTAGCCTCCACAAGAAAAAGTATAAGGTCTACCTCCTTCATGGTTTCAGAAGCAACATTCACCATGTATTCGCCCAACTTGGTTTTAGGCTTATGAATGCCGGGTGTGTCTATAAGCACCAGCTGGCATTGTTCATTTGTAATCACTCCACGGATAGTATTTCTAGTGGTTTGTGGCTTGTCCGACATTATTGCAATTTTTTGTCCTGTAACTGCATTCAACAGTGTAGATTTTCCAACATTCGGCCTTCCTATTACTGATACAAAACCCGATTTAAACGACATATATCCTCCATAACTATTTATAACTGTAATTTATTCTTAAAAATTTCTAAATGCGTGGGGTAGAACGTCCCCAAAGCGCACCACCTTGTATTCACCGTTTTTCTTTGTAGCTATTAACTCCATTTCATCATCGGCAAACTCTGCCAGAACCTGTCTGCATATACCGCAGGGATATATATAATCCGGTTCGTCACTGACAACGGCAATCTTGGCTATCTCCAGTTTCCCCTCTTCTGAAACAGCTTTCCAAACCGCTGTTCTCTCGGCACAGTTTGTAGCCCCAAAGGAAGCTATTTCAACATTACACCCGGTATAAACCTTGCCTGTTTTTGTAAGTAGTGCAGCTCCCACATGGAATTTCGAGTAAGGTACATAGGCATTTTCCATTGCTTTTTTTGCATGATCTATTAATTCCAGATCTGTAATCATATTAACCTCCTAAGCCACTTTAGTGGCTTTGAGCCGCTTAGCGGCCACAAAATCTAATTAAAATATATATCCTTTACCGCTATAAGGCGAATAAAGGAGGTTAATTGGCCATGTGCGCTTTCC
>JAEZKZ010000067.1 GCA_023415305.1 Bacillota bacterium | reverse complement strand
GAGAGTAAGGACTCCTTCGGTGGTCAGATTTATTCCTTCTATCTCTGCCGTGGGAGGAACTGCAGGATTAAAATATTCAATTGAAGTCTTAATCTCCTTCTGAGTTACACGGGAGACAATTTGAGAGGTAGTTCCTCCACACACAACCTTCTTTCCCTCTCTGCTAATGAACCTGGTTACAATATCCCTGTCGTTACTGGAATCAACAGGGGGACCAATCATCAAATTAAGCTTGATGGGCTTCTTTGCTTTCAAAGCTACTACTGTGGTATCATCCCCGGGTTCATTTGCATACAGGCTGTCACAGGCCGATAATAGAAGCTTTGCAATAGCTTTTGAAGACATATCCTTTTTATAGGTTTTCTGAACATACTCCCTTACATTACTCCACTGCCAGCCCAGATTCAAGGTTTGCCCGATTCCTGCGTGAATTACACCGTCACTTATCATTATGAACAAATCATCTGGACTGACTGTAAATCTGGCTTCATTAATAACTTTTCCGCTGACTTCGCGGCTTTCTGTCTCAATTTCCAGCAGCTTCCCTTTTCTTAAGCGCATTATCGCAGGACTGTCGAATTCGACAAGGTAGCCCTCACCGGTATTGAATATCTGTATAATTGAAAAGGTTGAATATGCAACTCCGCGTTCCTTACAAACAGGCAGAGTACTGGCAATAGTATTTACAGCCTCATCAATATCAAGGCCGTTAGACATAATCGTCCCGATTATTTTGGAGGTAAGGGTGGCAAGAATGTTTGCCTTTACCCCACTCCCCAAACCATCTGCAAGCACAACTACCACAGAGTCGGAACTTCTGATTATTTCTACCTTGTCCCCGCATAATTCTTCCCTGTATTTATTTAAGCTTTCGTAGTTAACATCAATGTAGAGGCTCACTCACCTTCACCCATCTCTGACATAATTGATTTTTTTAGTTTCGTCAGTGCAACCTTGGTCTCGGCTGTTGTTTCTCCGAGGAGGCTTGCTATTTCCTGCGCAACTCTCATTTGCTTTTCCATAACCTTTTGTGCAATTTCAATATTCTGAGAACGGCTTTCGAATATTTTCTGTCTTTGATTTTCCTCATCTGTAATATCATTAATCAATACGATTAAGGTATTATGTTTACTTACATTAATAATTGATTGTTTGACAATCATGTTATATTCCTCATAAACATACTTTTCGTCATAAATATTCTCGTCGTTCTGCAGAACTTTTTCAAAAAGCTCACACTGTAATATTTCTTCAATGTGCATGCCTTCAACATCTGTAGCACCCAACTTGAACATTTTCTTTGCTGATTTGTTGATTTCCTGAATATTCAAGTTCTTATCAAGTGCAAAAATGGCATAAGGTGTGTAATTGATAATTATATTTGAAATAGATTCAGCTCTTTCTCTCATATAAGGTAAACACATATGAACCTGGGCTTTTCCCATATATACTGCAATTGCCTTCTCCCTGCAGGAGGGGTATCCACAGGTACCACAGTTAAGTTCCTTGTCCTTGCTGAATTTCCCTATACTATTCAGGATGCCCTGAATAACCGCCTCTGAAGGCTGTTCTATCTTTTTAGAGCGGTCGATGAAAGTTTTTGATAACTCTATTTTTGTTGCCGCCATTACAGAATTCTTACTGTCATTCTGATAAGCCGAAGTTCTCTTTGCATAATTCAGTAATCTTTCCCTGGAGGTCAGAAAGCCACCCTGTACTTGCTTCATACACGGACCTGCAATACAGCCTCCGGTACAGCTGCTCATCTCAATAAAATGGTTTTCTATATTTCCCTCGATTATCGAATTTAATATATCGATACATCGTTCAACACCATCCACACTAATAGAACGGTAATTTTTCCTGCTGTTTTTGTCTATGGTTTTAAGAATCCCTCCAGGCACAGGATAGATTCTTGTAATGGTGTCAAAGTTCTTCATTTCCTCCGATAGGTCCTGGTCAGGGCTTATACCCTCCTCTTCAAACCACTTGTCGAGTTCGTCAAAGGTTAACACTGCATCAATCTGATTTTCATTCTGCAGATCGTTGCATTCTTCTTTTTTTGATAGGCAGGGACCTATGAATACTACCCTGATTCTTTGTCCATACATTTCTCTCAGCATCTTTGCATGAGCTATCATCGGTGATACTACCGGTGCAAGCTGTCCTATAAGCTGGGGATAATACTTTTCTATGAGAAGTATTATTGAAGAGCAGCAGCTGGTAATAATATTTTTCATTTCTTTTTTATTTAAAAGTTTTTCGTACTGTCTGGATACTTGATATGCACCGTTTGCAGTTCCTTCAATATGAGTAAATCCAAGTTTTTTAAGGGCGCAGTACAGCCATTTTTCATCGTAGTCATAGGCCGAAATAAATGAGGGAGCAAGGCTTACATAGACCTTTTCCTTCTTTCTGATATACTTCTTAACCTTGTCGATTTCACTGTTTACGCTTTTAGCATTTTGAGGGCAGATTTTCAGACAATTCCCGCAGAGAGTACATTCATCATGGATAATCTCTGCCTGATCGTTTCTGAAAGCAATGGCATTAACCGGGCAGCTCCGTATGCATTTGTAACAATTTTTACAATTGGCTTCCTTAAATTGAATTATACTCATAAGCCCGCACCTAGCCTGTTAATTACCTTGTCGAGGAAAAAACTTTCAGCATTGACAATAGCTACATCTCCATAGAAAGCATCTCCAACTTTAACACAGACTCCATTTGTACATTTCCCCATACAAAAGGATGCCTTCAAGGTAGCCTTCTCCTCCAAACGGTTTTCCTTTATTAGTCTCTGGAAGCAGTTGATTATCTGATATGAACCCTTAAGATGACACGAGCTTCCTACGCATACATAAATATCAAGCATTGCATCAGTCCCCTTCTGCAGATTGTTAAACTAATAACAATACTATTGTAAACCATTGTTAATTTTCTGTCAATTGAAACATTCTTTAATACTCTTGATATGAACGGTGCTTTTATGCTTTCTTATTTGAAATTGCAGCTGAAACAATCATACTCCATATCAGTCTTTGTATCATCAACCACTGAAAGTTTTTCGCACACTGAAAAACCTTCCTCTGTATTACCGTTTTTTATGAAGCAATCCTTAAATTCAGACATATTAACCTCCTAAGCCACTGTAAGTGGCTTTGAGCCGACATAGCGGCCACAAAATGTAATGAAATTTGTTTACTCCCATATCCGCTATAAGGCGAATAAAGGAGGTTAATTGGCCATGTGCGCTTTCAAAGTATTTATGAATATCAGTATTTTGAATTGATAAATACTTTGAATATTTCGCACGGCCATAAAATATAACTTTTTACTTATGGTGCTTATGCCTATGGAGTATCTCTCTGTTGCTTATTAGAATTCCGTTATACAGGGCATCTATAGCCGGATTATCCTCAGACCTCTTTATTGGTGAGGCTTTGTCAACCTTATATATTCCTTTGGCCCTCTTTTTTCTCACATCAATATTCTGAGGAATGGGCTGTCCGGCTCCCCCGATACAACCTCCAGGGCATGCCATTACTTCAACAAAGTCAAAGCTTTCTTCACCTTTTTCAATCTTTTTTATAAGACTTTCAGCATTCTTAAGTCCATGAACTACAGCTATTCTGACTTTTCTACCGTCAACCTCGGCACAAGCCTCCTTAACACCTTCCATTCCCCTAACTCCGGAATAGGATATGCTCTGCAGGGTGGAAGAGGTTTTCTCCTTGTAGTAATATCTTAAAACCGCTTCCGATACACCGCCGCTTACACCGAATATTACACCTGCTCCGCTTGTAAAGCCAAAAGGCATATCAAGTGCTTCGTCTTCCAGTTCATTGAACATGATACCGTTCTGCTGAATCATTATAGCCAACTCCTGTGTGGTAATAACCATGTCCACATCCCTGATTCCGGCTGTGGTATTTTCAGGCCTTGCCGCTTCAAACTTTTTAGCAGTGCAGGGCATTATTGCTATAACTACGTTTTCTTTTCCATCATCTTTATAAAGCTTTTTAAACTGCTCCTTTATAACCACACCAAACATCTGCTGCGGAGAACGGCAGGAGGATACATTATCCATCAGTTCAGGATGCTTCTGTTCCGCATACTTGAACCAGGCAGGACAGCAGGAGCTGAAGAGCGGATAATTTTTTCTTGAAGGCTCAGCCGTTGAGTTTTTATCCCTGCTTTGTATTCTTTCCATGAGCTCTTCAGCCTCTTCAATAACTGTGAGATCGGCGCCAACAGCTGTGTCGAATATCTGATCAAAACCCAGCTTTCTAAGAGCTGAAACAATTTTACCCATAGTGATGGCGCCGGGCTCCATTCCGAACTCCTCGCCGATGGCAACTCTCACTGCCGGTGCAATCTGAGCAATAACACGCTTGTTCTTGTCCTGTAAGGCTTCATACGCCCTGTCAATATCCTTTTTAATCATCAAGGCACCGGTAGGACATACCACGCGGCACTGTCCGCAGTTTATGCAGTCCACCTCATGGAGCGGCTTATTAAAGGCAGTTGTTACCTGAAGATTAGAGCCTCTGTATGCGAAATCCAGCACACCAACGCCCTGTATTTCCTGACAGGCTCTAACACAGTCACCGCAAAGAATACACTTATTGGGATTTCTTACGATGGAAGGGCCCAGATCGTCAACGGGCATGAGCTTCTTTTCCTGACCGAATCTGATTTGCTTTACGCCAACTTTAAGGGCAATTTCCTGCAGCTTGCACCTACCGCTTTTCTCACAGGTGGTACAATCTCTGTCATGATTTGCCAGAAGCAGCTCCAGAATCATTTTTCTATGTTTCTTTAATTTATCGGTATTTGTCCAAACCTCCATTCCGTCCTTGGGAGGAGTTGAACAGGAGGTAATGGTGTTCCCCCATTTATCTTCAACCATACACATTCTGCAGGCACCGTAAACACTCAGTTCAGAGTGATAGCAAAAGGTAGGCAGTTCTATACCTGCTTTACGAATAACTGAAAGAATGTTTTTTTCCTCGTCATATTCAATTAATTGTCCATCTATAATCATATTTGGCATAAATATTAAACCTCCTTTATGGCTTTAAAGCTACAAGCCTCTATACAAGCCCCGCACTTTATACATTTACTCTGGCTTATAGTGTAAGGCTCTTTGATCTTCCCGCTGATTGCCTGAACGGGACAAATCCTTGCACATTTGCTGCAACCCTTGCATTTTTCACTTTCGATTACTATTGAGCCAAGAGCCTTACAGGTAAGTGTTGAACACTTTTTATCTACAACATGTTCAATGTATTCATCTCTGAAATACTTTAATGTACTTACCACCGGACTTGCTGCCGATTTACCCAATCCGCACAGGGCTGTGGTACTTATGGTATCAGCCAGTTCCTCAAGCAAGTCAAGATCCTTTAATGTCCCTTTTCCGGCAACAATTTTCTCGAGGATTTCCAGCATTCTTTTAGTTCCTTCTCTGCACGGAACACACTTTCCACAGGACTCATTCTGGGTGAAGTTCATAAAAAATCTTGCCACTTCTACCATACAGGTGTCTTCATCCATTACAACCAAACCACCTGACCCTATCATTGCACCGACCTTCTTTAAGGAATCAAAATCAAGGGGAAGATCCAGATGTTCTTCTGTCAGACACCCTCCCGAGGGCCCTCCAATCTGAACAGCCTTAAACTTTTTATTGTCTTTGATCCCGCCACCTATGTCGAATATTACTTCTCTCAGAGTTGTTCCCATAGGAACTTCAATCAGTCCGGTATGATTTACGTTGCCGGTAATAGCAAATGCTTTTGTGCCCGGACTGTTATCAGGGCCAATACCCTTGAACCAATCGCTTCCGTTACTTATTATCAGCGGTACGTTTGCGAAAGTTTCTACGTTATTCAATACTGTAGGCTTCTGCCATAAGCCTTTCTCAACAGTTCTGGGAGGCTTGACCCTCGGCATTCCTCTTTCACCCTCAATGGACGCTGTCAGGGCGCTGCCCTCACCGCATACAAAGGCCCCTGCCCCCTTATTGATATTAATATCAAAGGAGAAACCGGAATTTAATATATTCTGACCAAGCAGACCATGTTTTCTCGCGTCTTCTATAGCTATCCTCAATCTCTCTACGGCCAGAGGGTATTCTGCTCTTACATATATATATCCGGCGGTACTTTTTGTTGCGTATCCTGCAATGAGCATACCCTCTATTACACCGTGAGGGTCACCCTCCATAATACTTCTGTCCATAAAGGCGCCGGGGTCACCCTCGTCCCCGTTGCAAACAACATACTTGATATCGCTCTGCTGGCGGAGTACCTGTGACCACTTTCTTCCTGCCGGATAACCTCCACCCCCTCTTCCTCTAAGGTTGGAGTCAATAATTGACTGGCATACCTCATCAGGTTTCATTTCAAACAACACCTTGGCAAGAGCTTCATAGCCGCCCTTGGCTATGTATTCTGCCAGGGATTCGGCATTTATGCTTCCGCAATTTTTCAGAACCATTCTGGTCTGCTTCTGATAGAAGGGGATATCCTCCTGTGCTCTATAAATGCGATTTTCCGAGCTGAACATCAAGCGCTCTACAGGCTCATTATTGAGTAGGGTTCTCTCAACTATCTCCTCACAGTCCTCCAACTGAACTCTCAGATACAAGTAATTTTCAGGCTCTATCCTTACCAGTGGACCCATTTCACAGAAGCCGTGACAACCGCTTTTCTTAACTCCTATTCCCTCTTTTTCGCAATCAAGCTCTATGTCAGCCAATAGCTCATGAGTTTCTATCAGTTCTTTTATTCTGTTATAAATTTCAATGGAACCCCCGGCAACACATCCGGTGCCGGCACAAACCAAAACCTTCTTTTTCTGATTGTCTAATGCTTTAGAAGACTTTGCAGAAAAGGCTTTTAATTCCTCGAGATTCTTTATCATATTAACCTCCATGAGCCGCAATAGCGGCCACAAAATGTAATGAAAATTGTTTCTCCCCATACCCGCTATAACGAGGCTCCTGCCTCGTTGAAACGCTTCAAGGTAATAAAATTTTTCTACAATCGAAAAATTTTATCTGAACTAGAGCGTTATAAGGCGAATAAGGGAGGTTAGTTGGCCATGTGCGCTTTCAAAATAATTGAGAGTACTTGAAAATATTTTGAATATTTCGCACGGCCATAAATTCATAGGTTAGTTTGGAAGACGAGCGTTAGCAAGTCTTTCAAACTAACCTTCACTCCTTAAAGTCCTAATTATTTCAATTGTTGAATCTGGTGTCATTTTGGCATACACTTTATCGTTTATTGTAATAACCGGTGCTAGTCCGCACGCTCCGAGACAGGATACCGTTTCAACGGTGAATAGCATATCATCGGTGGTATGCTTGCTCTCACTTAGTCCAAGCTCTTTTCTCATGGTATTTAATATCGGGATTGATTTTCTTACGTGACAGGCAGTACCGTCACATATCTTTATAATGTATTTACCTTTAGGAACAAGTGAAAAATTTTCATAAAATGTTGCAACACTGAATATTTTTGAAAGATTGATATCCAGCTTTTCAGCTACATACTCCAAAATATCCTCCGGCAAATATTTATATTCGTTCTGAATCTCCTGTAAAACTGCTATAAGATATGACTTGTTATTATCATATTTAGTTATAATTTCACTCGCAATTTCAAATCTTGAATGGTTCATTTCTTCGCCTCCTTGAAACCTGGAATTTCAATTCCGAACCCTTAATTTAATGATTGTTATTTTTTTATCAAATTCATTTTAATACCTTGTATAATCCGCCATCAATGTTTATATAGAGGTACAATAACAAAAAAATATAATAGATAAGGTAATTAGTAGACTAAAAGTGAAAGATGAATGATTAATAGTTGTAGTGGGCTTGATGTGCAAGCTCCTTTATTACATTATCAGCATAAACAGGTATTGGTTCAGGTGGTAGTTTTTTCCCAATGCTGCTATAATAATAGGAATGACATCGAAGGGATATCTCTGAAATAATTTATTATTGGGGGATTGTGAGATAATGAATTACTCTGACGTTAAAAATTACTCTGGCACTAAATTCAAGGATTTGAAATCAGTATGTGTTCAAAAGTATGGAAATGAAAAAGGTATACTTATCTACAATAAAGCTGAAGAGCTTTTTCAGAAAATGAAGGATGAAGCTGACTACAGAGGCAGCGGTGTCATTGAAGCACACATGGTGGGGAACATTTTTCCCGTGCTTGCGTATTATATGGCTCTGATTGACTTTGGTTATTCCAATGAGGCTGCGTACGCAAACACCCTGGAGGAAACTCAGAAACATGCTATAGCAGCAAAAATTAAAAATCAAAAGCTTATGAAAATTCCATTTAGCTTTTACATTTTTAAACTATTCTCGAAAAGTGTTATGCGTAAAGGTTACCCAATAGAAGGTTGGGAAACGCAATGGGTCAGACATGATAGTGAGGAAATACATTTTAATCTTAAAAGCTGCGTATATTTTGAGACCACAAGGGAGTATGGGCATCCGGAGTTATGTACTGTTTTTTGTGCCAATGACACAACCTCCTTCAGCGGCTACCTGCCAAAAATAATGTTTGAGAGAAGTGGAACTATTGCCGAAGGGAAAGAAATGTGTGATTTTCACTTTATTAATACCAAGTTTAGATAGCCCGGCAATTACCGGGCTATCACAATTTTGAACTATTCACCTTTAACCTGTCACAACTTTTATAAGGTATCTCCCCAGACTCCTATTTCCTTGAGTCTGCTGATGATTGGAAGGTGCTGGGTACATTTATTCTCGCAGATGCGGCATTCGATACAATCCTTAACACCCTTGCTCTCAATACCCCAGTGCCACTTTAAGTTATTGAGAACTTCCTGTTCATTTTGAAGAATCTTGTTGTTATATGAAAGCATATATTTCGAAACGGGAATTTTCTTTGGACAGTGCTCACAGTAACGGCAGCCGGTACAAAGCTTATCCATTGAGTTAAACAGCATACCTTCTATTTCTTTAAGCTTATTACCATCAAATTTCTTCAGATTGTCCCCTATATGACAGTTCTGAACCACCTCTTCAACACTGCTCATACCGGCTAAAACAGTGGTTATTTCATCATGGGATGCATTAAATCTCAAAGCGGCGTCCACAACAGTCTTGTCATCACTGCTTCTTATAAAATCGAAATAATCAGCTTTTTGAGGAATAAGACCGCCACCCAAGGGATTCATGGTAGCCACCCCAAGCCCCTTCTTGTAAGCAGCCTGTAAGCCCTTCTGTCTGAATGGGAAGTTTAATATATTGTAGCCCACCGTCATGCCTTCAAAACAATCTTCATTTACAATTGTTTCGATTTCATCACCGTTGCAATGTGTTGAGAAAACAATATGCTCTATAAGCCCCTCTTCCTTTGCCTTCAGTACCGTTTCGTAGGCTCCGCCCTTAACCATTCTGCTCCTGTAGTCGTCCATATTTAGAATGCACCAGATATGAAAAAAATCAATTTTTTCCAGATTCATTCTTTTCAGAGAAAGCTCCAGCTGAGCTCTGAGTTTGGAGCCATCCTTCTGGCTGCTCTTGGTTGAAACATAAAATGGATTTTTCATATTTTTAAATGCATGGCCCATTATTTTTTCACTGTGCTCATCATTATAGGTTGGCGCTGTGTCGAAATAATTGACACCGAGTTCATTGGCCTTAACAACTACTTCGGCACATTTATCATAGTTGTAGGTATCTCCCTCTTTTGGGAATCTCATTCCTCCGAAACCAATTACAGAAATATCTTTACCGGTTTTTCCATACTTTTTGTAAAGCATATTGACCTCCCAATATTGTTAATAATACAAAAACTATTGAACTTTAACTGTGAATATAGCAGCTAATATTTTATATATAGAGAAAAGTATAGTACTTCTCCGGGTAGATATCAATGTACATTTTTATATAATATTCCGACTATTTTCAACACTTTTACACAGTATCAATTTTCCTTCAATCTATATTAAGCCGACTTCCATTTTCCTTCAACCATTTTCTGTATTCCTTAAAATTTGGACAGATGTTCTCAACAAGAGTCCAGAATTTCCAGGAGTGATTTAATTCCTTCATGTGACAAAGCTCGTGAACAACTACATAATCCATCACCTCGGCAGGAGCAAGTATCAGCTTCCAGTTAAAATTGAGATTTCCTTTTGAACTGCAGCTGCCCCAGCGTGTTTTTTGTTCCCGAATGGTTATCCTTCCGGGTACAACACCAACCAGTTTGGAGTAAAACCCAACTCTCTCTTCAAGCAATCGGATAAATTGGGAAACATACCACTGCTTTAATGTATCCCGAAGAACTTCCGGCTCTTTCGGGGCCTTATAGTATATCTCCAGACTGTCCTGCCCTAACCTGACACTAGGCCTTTTCAGGTGTATATCCTCAATAAGTTTCAGGTTATACATTTTCCCCAGGTAAGGGTAGCTTTCACCCTGAATGAATCCCTTCGGGTGGTATGTCTTAGCTCTGGCTTCTATGTCGGTCAGTTTTTCAATTATCCAGGCTGACTTTTCCCTCAGGACATTATTTACTGAGGCCTCAGATACTCTATGTGGTACAGCGACGGTTATGTTTCCGGTTTTATCAATTGAGATGCCAATACTTTTTCTGCTGCTTTTCCTAAGTGTGTATGAAAGCTCTCTGCTGTCCAATATTATTTTACATTGCTTAAGGTTACCGCTGTTTGTTTTCACAAAGTCACTTCCTGATTTTTGTTAATAGCTTAAAAAGCTCGTACAGATAGTGAGATATTATCAAAGCACGCCCGGAATGTCAACTTACATAGCGTTTGCAAGGCTTTTAACACTTAATTCAGCCTTTTCCCCCTTTATCAATATCTATAACAGCCCCAAAAGATAACTTTCAATTTTTTAGGTGCTTTTGAATATACTTATATAAGGTACTAATTCAGGAGGTTGCTTCAGCTATGAACCTTGTTATCAAAAGCAGAAGTGGATTATCCGGCAAGACCTTGTTTAGTGAAAAAATACTAAATCTGTTTATTAGTTTTCTTGTATATTCGTTTACCGGCTGGGTGGCTGAAACTATCTATATGTCCATATACCACGGTCATATAGTAAAAAGAGGGTTCCTTATAGGTCCCCTCTGTGCGGTCTACGGAGCAGGCTCAATTTCAGTTGTATACATTTTAAACCGAATAAAGTCCCATCCCTTTTTACTATTTATTTGTGCTTCTCTGATGACCTCTTTGGTTGAACTGATTGCAGGCATTCTTCTAAGTCATTTAATACAAAAACGTCTATGGGATTACAGTGGTAACTTTGGTAGTATCATGGGGTATATTTGCCTGAGAAATACCATAATTTGGGGTATCATGTCCCTGTTTCTGATTTATATTATTCACCCGCTGCTATTAAGATTCATATCGTCAATCCCTGTCAGAACCAGAGAAAAGATATTTTATTCCACATTCATTTTTCTTTTTCTTGACGTAAGTATTTCGATATATTCAAGTCTTCGGGGTGTAAATAATATGGTATGGATATCACAGGTTTTCTTTCGCTGAAGTTCTTTTAACAGGATGCCTTAAAACTGTTTTAAGCTTGTCAGGGGCTGTTTTTCTGGGATCCTGCAGATAAATTTCATGATGCTTCCGAAGTAAGCCTGTTTCATCCAGCAAGCCATTCTGCTCCATATATTCTTTCATTATTTCAACAGTGTGAGGCTCTGTTGCGTATGGGCCCCTGTGAAGCATCTGAACACAAAGACCTTCCTCAAAGGTTTCAAATCTAGCCAAATCCACATTAAGCTCAGGCTTTTTCTTTTTACAAATATGGACAGCCCAGTCAAACACCTCGGTGGTTACAAAGTCAGGTTGCCTTATCATTGAAGTCCAGAGCCAGTTATCACGCTTTATGAAGTCAAAAGTGCCGTCCTCGTACCACCAAAGTCCTTCCAGAGGCGGAACCACATACTCAAAATATCCTTCTGGTTGAGACCCGCTCATTTTGGACATTTTAATTGTAAATGTAATCCCGTATAAGATTGAAACAGCCTTTTGATATTCGCTGCTATTTGGATCACCGGCACCATTAACGCATATGAAATTCATAGCTGGCACCTGAATAAGTTGAGGAATTTCTTTGGGAAGGTAAAGGTCCTTATACTCCTTTTTAAAATCAAACTTCTCCGCCATATCAATATCATCCTCCATCGTCATTATGTTTAACTTTTATAACACTTAAAAAGTTCTTGATAATGATATTTTACCGAGTTAAATATGACATATTAGTGTCATATTTAAGCAGCTAATAAAAACTTTTTTACCTTTATATTACCGGAACATGCGTCTATTTCGTTATAATAAATCTTTAATTGCCTTAACCCTTTCGTCCACGGTCAAATCCCCCTCAAGACGTAGAACCGGGCATTTCAGCGATGCCAGCCAGGCGTTATGCATAGCTCTGCTTCTTATATCCATCCCACCCGAATCATATTGTGATGCCCATTCAATAAACTCCTTGATGGCGTTATGCCTTTCCCCACCTGCCTCAATGGCTTCTTTTCCATACCTCTTTTTCTCTCTTTCAATAAGCCTTGGTATCCTTATCTCCATAGGGATCCACAAGTATACTATCAATTCGAAATGCTGAATTAATACATCTCCCCAACCGCATAGTGAACCAGAAAGTGTCCATTTGTCAGTACCGGATATATCCTCAACAATCATTCTAATTCTGTCTTCTACAGGTCTTTTCTTTTCATAAGGCGGTTCAGAAGGCAGCCAATAGTAATTGTCTGTATCAAAATGCCGAAATCCCAGTTTTTTTTCCAAAGCTCCTGCAAGTGTCGACGTTCCTGAACCTGATGCACCCAGTATATGTATTCTTTTAATCATGCAATCCCTCCGACATTCACTAATCTAATCCTGCTCCCAGGTTTTCCAGATATCCGGCTGATAGCCCACAGTGGCCTTTCTACCGTTTCTTACAATCGGTGAATTAAACAGCTTGGGGTTCTTGAAAAGTACTTCCTCCGCTACCTTTCCAACCCCAAGATTCCGCATGTTGAGGCGCTCATACTCCTTACTGTTTTCATTAATCAGGTCTTTAAGGCCGACTGCAGCCTTAACGCTGTCAAATTCGCCCTTGCTGAGTCCGTATTTGAACAAATCTATATATTGATAGCTTATTTTCCTCTCTTTAAAATACCTTTCTGCCTTTTGGGTTTCAAAACCTTTGGCACCAAAAATCTGAATATTCATCAGAACTTTTCTCCTAACTTTTTAAGGGTTTCTCCTGTAACTCTGAAAACTGTCCATTCATCCATTGGAACTGCACCCAGCTTCTTATAGAACTGGATTGAAGGTTCATTCCAGTCAAGCACCGACCATTCGATGCGCCCGCAGTTTCTTTCCAATGCAAGTCCGGCCAGGAATGATAGTATAGTCTGTCCCAGACCCTTCCCCCTCATTTCGGGCTTAACATACAAATCCTCAAGATACAATCCGGCCTGTCCCAAAAAAGTTGAAAAGTTATGGAAAAACACTGCAAACCCCACCGGGACTCCCTCATATTCACCAATAATCACCTCGGCTGCCCGCTTTGTAAAAAGAGATTCTCTAAGTGTTTCTTCAGTAGCAATCACCTGATCCTGTAGTTTTTCATACTGGGCCAGTTCTTTAATGAATCCCAGTATCAGCGACGTATCATTTTCATCTGCAAAACGAAGCTTAAATCCGTCAATTGCGGTGTCAATAGGCCTTATCATATGTACCTCCCAAAATAATCTCCATTAGCCAAAAGGCTCTTTAATCAGATTCTGTATATTTCTGCAAATTCCTTCCCAGTTTCTAGGAAATGTATTTTCTCCTTTAAACATATAACTGGTGTCTGAAATTGTCAACCTTAAATACCAGTGGGTGCTTTCTTTACACTGACAACAATCCGAATATTCTTCCTTCCATGACAGCACTCCGTTTTCAAAGAGTCTATGTATAAACTCTATGAGAGCCTCCTCTGATAAGGCTGATGTTTTCTCAGCTCTAAGTATGCCATTATCCTCGGCTTTGTAGCTCCCGGTTAAAGTGGTAAAGTCAATATAAACTTCATAAGCCACTCCTGAGGAGTTTCTGATACAAGCTTCAAAGCCTTTTATTTCCCCTTCCCCCAGATTTTTGAGTGTTAAGAGCACAAGGCGCCAGTGTTTTAGCTTCTGCTCAAAGGGGATGGCATTGGCCGGACTGGTGGATGGAAATCTGTACTGAGGTATGTCCAGCTTGCCTATTTTTTTTATAACAAGCCTGTTGAATAGTTTTTGCGCAGGGTCACCATTAAAGTAAATGGCTTTTATTTGGGGATATTTTTTGAAAAGAGCTTCAAAGTCATTCGGAATGGGATTTTTAATGTTGCTGTCAAGGCTGCCTTCTCTTTCACAAGCTTTTAGCACATCCCATAATGCTATATGATGCTCAAGGAGAAATGCCTTTTTTGCGCTATACTCTGTAATTGTCGTATGGCCGAATAAAGAGCAGATTATCCTCCAAAAGCTGTTTCTCTCATGCCCGTAATATTCTTGTTTTTCAAGTGATTTTACCCCTGGCATTGTGCCTATAATAATGATTTTACTGCTGTTGTCAATTATAGGTTCAAAAGATCTGAGCACTGAACTACCTCCGCTAATGACATTCATTAGTAGTCTGACGATATTACAGAATAATATTCAGTAAATAATATTCTGTAAAAAATATTCACCGGTTTTCAGGTTATATATTTCAGACTTTAAACGAACTCTGAAAGCTCTATACTTGGCGAGACAGGAAAAATAAAAAATATAGTTCAAATGAACTATATTTTTTATTGTCTATTTAAAACTGAACTTTGCATTTAATAAATACCTGTACATCAATTCTTTCTCTGCCTGAACCATATTTGTGAGTTGTGTTTCGGTTGAATACATGGCATTTTTGTCTCTATGTACAATCTGAATTCCGTACTCATTTCTTCCGTAGTTCTTAGCTTTCCGCTTTATTACTCCATCGTACTTTGAAACAGTATTACTTAAAAATACGCTTATTTCAATCTCATCGTCTATTTCATAATCTCCCGTTGAAAAAATACACATTCCTGAATAACTGAAGTCTTTAATATACGCCAGTTCTTTTTTACTTGAGCTGTTCAGCTTTACTTCCCCCAGCAGAGAGGTTGGATATCTCTCATACTGTCTTTTTTCCATTTCTTTTGAAACATAGACTACATTATTTGAACATATTATGTACTGTTCCTCTTTGGGATTGCCCCCAATGACACTTCCCCCATTAACAAGAAGAGCTTCGTCGTTGTCCAGCATTCCTATCAGAACAGGGTCTCCCTTAAGCATTTCAGCTATATTATTTTCATTTTCATTAATTTTTACTGTAAATATTTTACTTGTATCACCGCTTATAAAAGTACAATTAATTGGCTTTAACTTATTATAGTGCCTCAATACAAGATTTGTTTTTTGCATAATATCACCTTTACCATTCTTAAAATAACTTATCTTGTAAACATTTTCAACGCACATAAAAAAACAACATTCAATTTTGCTCTTGCCTGCAGCCTGAATGGAGATCTGAATATATGAAAAGCATAACATAATATAATTATACCAACAAGTCTTACAAAAGAATAATTCTGATGTTTTCCAACAAAAAAATGTAATAATCATAAAGATTCTTAATTTTATGTAATGTTGATTCCATTATCTTATTGCTGTAAAATATAGTATATTTCAGTTAATATCTTGCGACCACAGTTGTGGCTCATAGAGATTAGCGTGAAAAATGCATGTGGTAAGTCATCGTGACTTCCACACAGCGAAGAGCCACTACGTGTCTTTTCATTACTATCTGTGTGCGTGCTAGGTGCGTAAATGGGAGATAATATGGATATTCAGAAGTTCGAGGAAGCCTGCAAAAAAGTTATGGACATGCAATACCGCCGTGAAGGTATAGGCACCCTGGGAGAGAAAACTCTTCATGCTGTTTTGAAGCATTATTTTGAGCCTGACGAAACATGTCATGAAATAAGAGTCGGCTCCTATTATGCAGATATTTTAAACCAAAGCGGAATTATCGAAATTCAGACCAGACAATGGAACAAGCTGAGAGGAAAACTAAAATTTTTTCTGACTGAGAATCAGGTCACACTTGTTTATCCATTAGCTTATACCAAGTGGCTCATCTGGGTTAATGAAGAAACCGGAGAGGTCAGCAAAAGAAGGCTTTCACCCAAAAAGGGCTCTGCCTTTGAAATATTTGCAGAATTATATAAAATTAAAAATTATCTTGATAACGAGAATATACGGTTATGTATTGTATATCTGGACATTGAAGAATACCGATTGTTGAACGGCTGGAGCCCCGATGGTAAAAGAGGCTCCTGGCGGCATGACAGGATACCGAAGGGTCTGCAAAATGTCATTTACATAAATAGTCCTAAGGACTATTCTCTTTTGATCCCCGAAGCTCTTGATGTTCAATTCACCAGCAGGGATTTCTCAAAAGCTTCCGGACTCAGCCTGTCCAAGGCACAAACAGCTTTGAATGTTTTGCACTATGTCAAAGCTGTCCAACGTGTGGGGAAGAAAAGCAACATGTTTATTTATGAAAAGACTTAACCCTGAAGCTGCAGCCTCAGGGTTTTGTTTCACAACAGCCGATTATACAAACCTGCCGAATACTCACACTTGCCAATTATACAACCTGCCATATGCGCACACCTGCTATATATGCACATCTGCTAAATATACACATCTGCTATATATGAATGTTCTGTGCTCCCTGCTTTTTTAATGTTTCACTGACAAAAGCTTGGTCTTTTGAATCATATTCGACCAGTATTACCGAGCTTCCCGAATCAATAACAGATTTTATCTCTCTTTCAATATCAGCTGGTACTCCCCAATTGCTCATTATCTCTCTGAAATCGTTTCCGATACCACCGTTAACAAGGCTGACAATAGGGCGAGCAGCTATCAGCGGCCCGGTTCCGGCCATCATATAGCCATTAATTCCTGATGCCACCCCGTTATTACCACCGGTTAAGCCAAAATACGGAACCTCCAAATCATCTTCATGATCGTTGGCAACCTGTCTCTCACGGAAATCCTCCTGATTTTGATGTCCCAGAACTTCAATTTTTAAGCCCTGTCTTTCTAAAAGCCTTGCTGCCTCTATTGCAGGTGCCCTGCTGATAAAGTATCCTGTTGCTATCTCCATAATAATCTCCCATCTACGCGCATAGCGAGTACACAAATAATAATGAAAAGACACGTAGTGGCTTTTCGCTGCGTGAAAAGCACTATGACATACAAAATGTATTTTTCACGCTGTTCACTCCTCAAATATAGCTTTCATTCCTATTAATTTAATTTTTTCTACAATTAATTTGACCTAACAAGGAAGAAAATATTCAAATTGTCAAGGAGTAAATACCTGTAATGAGGAATTAATCAGCCTTTCTAACATAAGTATTGCTTGAGAAGACCCTACAGTTATAAATATATTTAATATCTGTAGGGTCATATAAATTAGGTATTATCTGAAATTCTATCGGGCTTTACAACATTTGGGTTATAAAGCGTTCCACCTGCTTTATGAATAATCTGTACTATTTTACTTTTTGAATTCTCCTCGGCTTCTACGGTGAGCTTATGTTTAACATTGGCAATCTCATCAAAGGTACCCACACCACTAACCATTGGACTTGCTGCCAACAGCGGAGATTTATCCATAGTATCTTCATTGGCATTGGTTCCGTTTAATACCAGGTTGGATAGACTAATTGCAGTTTCAGTTCCTGCAGAATTGGTCTGAAAGTCCCTGTCTGCGTTTTTCTCGTCATTTGAATCAATAAAAGCTTTATAACCTTTTTGTTTTAGTTCTTCTGCGGTGTCTCTAGCGGTTTTCATGCTTCCGAAATAACCTTCTAAATGCATTTGTTGTGTTTCCTTTCATAGATACCAATTAGATAATCCAAATTAGAACATGGATTTCTAAGTATTATATCCTGTTTTAGAAAAATTACGCCTTTGACACTTCGATTTCCTAGTCCTTCTTGTTGGATTTACTTTTGCGAAACAGGGATAAACCACCGAAACCGCTTATAATTGCCATATAAAATCCAAAATCATACCACCAGCCTGTATTGGCAATTTCGTATATCCTTATGCTCTTGTCAAAAAGCCCCCAAATCAGCGAAATTGGAGCTATCCATCCATGCCAGATACCCCAGAAGAAGCCTGCAGGCTTGGTCGCCGAATAAGAACCATCTCCGGGTACGCAGCCTGTTAATGTCACTGTAAGTAAAGTAACCAGTACAAACAAAAAAACTATTCTTTTTCTCACAAAACAACCTCCGATTAACAATATAATATATGTTATGATTTTGAATATCCCTTTATTTCTTTATTTTCTTCTTTAAGACCTTACTTTTCGCCAATTCTATATTTTCCTCAGCTCTGAATTTTACAATTCTGCGAATTAAATTAAAAGGTATCGGTTTATCAATGGGGAACTGTACCGAGCCTTTAGCCCACTTATATATCGACAGTTCCTCCTTAAAAGCTTCAATCCCACTGGGAGAAGGGTAAAAGCCAATATGCCTGGCGTAAGCAGCAAAGTGGACAAGGTTACCCTGGAGAACAAAGGTAGGCATCTGATAGCTTATTTTTTCTGTTGCTTCCGGTGCTGCTTCCTTTATACACTTCCTGATATCCTGAAGAGTTTTTTGAGTTTCTCCTTCAAACTGTAAAATGTAATCATCTATTGTATCTATCGGTTTTGAGCTTCTATCCATAATAAACCTCTCGCAATTATTATCACTGCTCCATATTAATCAACTATAGTTCTTTTATAGCACCGCCATTTATATTTTCGTTTGTAACATTTATCCATTGAATTCATTATAACATAAAACCTACTCTTTAATAGCAATTATAAGCTTTGTGAAAGTGTACTTTTCTATCCGCTCAATTCTCAAGCCATATTGTTTTAAATAGTCTTCCCAATTTATTTTCAGAAAGTCACCAAAGCCCTTCGGTTCAAACTGATAAGGAAAGAACATAAACACAAGGGAACCAATAAAACTTCTTGGCCTATCCCACTCTATTATGTAAAATCTTCCGTTGTGCTTGAGTACCTTCGCCATACTTGAAACAACAGATTTCCTTATATCCTTTGGCATTTCATGCAATGAAAGAGACGTTGTAACAATGTCAAACTGCTTATTGAGGTCAATATGTGCAGCATCCATACATAGCAGCTTGACATTAGACAGATTTTTCTTTTTAATTTTTCTATCAGCTACTGCAAGCATTTGTTCCGATATATCTATTCCGGTAACTTCATTGTTAAGATTTCTCGCAGCTATACTGATTGCACTATTTCCTGTACCCGTACAAACATCTAAAACAGATAAACTTTCATTCTGAATATGCTTTGCCAAGGCAAGGCGAGGGTTATTCTTTTTGACCGGAAATCCAATTATGTCCATAAGATCATATACTTTTGCCAACATTTTGTATTGAAATTTAACTTTGTCACTGTAACTTTCCATACTAAAAACCTCACTTAATCAAAATATATCTTGCGGTCTTATCCTTATATTCGGAGTATTCATTCCCAAAAACAGCCACTAAATGCTTTTCCTCTTGTAAAATGAGCTTATGTATGGCAGCTATATTTAGGATTGCCACTGCCAGCGTCAATAAATTGGGGTACATAAGGACGAAGCCTATAAACATTGTATCAAATCCAACAAAGGCCGGGTTTCTGCTATACCTGTATATCCCTGAAGAAACAAGCTTTGATTGAGTCGTCTTATCAATGCCAACTCGCCAGGATGTTCTCATTGAAAGCATCGCCGTAATGAATACGATTACCCCAACAGCAGTAACCATAAGACCGAAGTATCGTACCAAGCTGAATTTTGTTCCCCAACCAATTAATTGACCGGCTTCCGAGTCCAGTAACGAAAAAAGAAACCATAGCCCTCCCCATATAAAAGTTGAAACTTTCACAAGCCGCTCTGCATTGCTAATCTCAGCACTCTTACCTTTTTTGGCAAGTACATTAGCCTTTATTCCATTACGTTTATAAAGAATAACTAATTTCAGCAAGTATGAAATAAAAAAGATAAAAAACAGAGATAAAGAAATGATATTCAATAAACTCATTATTACCCTCCTCTCGTATTAACATATGAACAATTATTCATATGTTAATTACAGTTTAATACCATAACCAAATAATGTCAAGTTTTTATTACAAAAAAGTCAGGCTCATCACCTGACTCCTGAATTTTATGAAATTATGCTATTAATCATGTTTCGATCACCTTGAAGCTTATTGAGCAGAAACAAGTTTCAAGCCTACTATTCCCGCAACAATGAACCCGATACAAACCAACCTTATTATATCAACAGGCTCTTTAAATAATACAATTCCAAAAAGAACAGTACCAATAGTGCCGATTCCTGTCCAAATTGCATACGCCGTACCTAAAGGAAGGTGCTTTAGGGCTAATGACAGGAAGTAAAAACTTGCTATCATTCCGATTATAGTTAATACACTTGGTATAAGTTTCGTAAACCCCTGCGAATACTTTAATCCAATAGCCCAACATACTTCAAACAACCCTGCAATAATCAATAAAAACCACTTCATATTTCCACACTCCTTGTAAGTAATAAAACAAAAAAAGCCTACGGTTGATATTGTGAAATATCTCCCGGGCTTTTATCCCTCCGTGAACACAGATACTGTGCGTTTTATCTTGGACCAGACCAGTAAGTAAAATTTCTACTGCGGAACCCTATAAAACTAAAAAATATTAAGTATTAACTTTAAATAAATCGTTCACTTAAGCTTGAACTGCCAATAACGGACAATAGCTATTAATAACTATTGTCCACGTCTAAAATCATAGCAAAGGATGTATGGTTAGTCAATAAGGTATTTATGCAAATAGCATTTTACTAGCTAACTGGTTTCTTACGTAATGTAATAATTATTTTCCCATCACACCATGTAATAAATCTATCTTTTTTGTATCTTACATCATTCTTGTCTCTTACAATATCTCCATTTCTAAAAACAGACAACATAATTCCTATTAGTACAAGATTAATAATCATTGCAGTGCTTCCAAAAGAAATCAGTGGTAACGAAATAGGTGATAACAATTGGAATCCTAAATTCGAAATAACATATCCTATTACCTGTAATGTAAATGTCATCATAACAGATGTTGACACCAACGCCCCCAGTATACTCTTCTGCTTAAGGCAATGCACAAATCCTGTAATGATGAAGAACATAAGCACAGCCATAATTATAAAAAACCCAATCCAACCTACTTTAAAAATTAAGTAAGTAAGCATAAAATCCGTATCTATTCCGGGTAAAGGAAAATATTTTTCCCCTGAATATTGAGCAGGCATTGTTCCACTCCCTATAAACTTTGAGTTATCAAGTAATGCTCTTGCTACCATACTCTGCCACCCCATTCCATAAGGGTCAAGTGACGGATTAAAGGCTATTGTGATCCTTTCAGACCACCTGTATAAAGACTGTATTGCTGCAAAACATAAAGTAAAAAATGTTGGTAAAAAAACAAGTATGTATCCAGCAATTTTATTAATCTTAAACAAGTTCTTGGCAATTGCTATGCTCAGCAAAACCAATCCGGTTATTGTAAGCAATACAAATCCTGAAACAGTAGGTACCATCAGTGTAATACCTGCCGGAAGCATAAAAGCTATGCCACAAAGTATTATTCCAATGTACCCCTTGTTCCTTAGCCAGTAAATAATTGCAGCAAATGCCACCGGAAACAGAAGTGCAAAGTACATTCCATAATACGCTCTTCCATTATACTGTGGAGATAGTATTAAAGTAACAGCACCTCCAAATACAATGGAAAAATATAGTAATACAGGATATTTCCCTATAAAAGTGAAGTCTATAAGGTAAGCAATAAGCATAAGTCCAATGCCTATGAACATTGAAGATACTATTTTTCCCGGATTGTCAGAGTATGTTACGTTAAGAAAATATGTATTTATAAATAATCCCATACATAATAGCGTAAAAGTTAAAAAAATCATTCCCCACTGCGGTTTTGGCCTATGTGTACTATCAAGCTGCGCTCCTACAGCTACAGGATCACCCATTTGTGAAATAGTTTCATCCATTGCTTGGTCTTCTGACATCCCCTGCCCAATATATGCATCTCTTTGATCAATGATATGGTTCTCAATTTCTTCTGCTATGTAGGCATGAGCCTTCTTCCATCTTATTTGATCGCAAACAGTTTGTGAATATTTTTTAATCCTATTAAACGATTCCATAACTCATTCCTCCATGTAGTACTTGATTTACTGCATTGGCATAGTTATCCCATTCCTTTCGTTTGTCTCCTAAGAATTTTCTGCCTTTGTTAGTAATCTTATAATATTTTCTTACCCTTGCAGTATCTACAGAGTCATCATAGGAACTAACCATATCGTTTTTTTCAAGTCCATGCAGAATTGGATATAATGTTCCTGCTTTCAAATTAAATGTTTTATCGGATCTATTTGCAAGCTCTTCAATCATCTGATACCCATACATATCCCGGTCTTCAAGTAGCTTTAATATAAGCATAGTTGTATTTCCAGCAAGTAACGCCTTATCAATTGCCATTCACCATACTTCCTTCCATATATAGATTATCTATACATAATATATATCGACTATCTATATATGTCAATCTTTTTTCTTTATTGTTGTAATCAGTTAGCCTCAGTCTTTATCACATTGACTTTCCCCTTAGGGCAAGGTGTAATATAGAGGTAGGCGTTATAGAATTCGCTAAAAGGAGAATGATTTATGTTATCCATCGGAGAGTTTTCAAATATATGTAAAGTTTCCACAAAGACGCTTCGCTATTATGCTGAAATAGGGTTAATTCTGCCTGATGAAATCAACCCCGAGAACGGTTATAGATATTATTCTATCGAGCAATTAGAAAAGATGTTATTTATCAACCGCCTTAAATCATACAATTTTTCTTTAGAAGAAATTAAAACAATCCTTGAAGCAGAAGAACTACAGGACGAAAAACTTTACTTGGAGCTTACCAGAAAGAAAAAAGAAATTGAGATACAAATACAGGAATTTGATAAAACTTTAAAACAATTAAATAATGATATATCAAATTTGAAGCAAGGCAAATCAATTATGTCATATCTGGAAAGCATTGATGTTCAACTTGTAGAAATACCAAGGATGTATCTTTTATCTATCAGAAAAATGGTTGATGAATTTGAATTTACTAAAGAATATGAAAATAGCTTTAGTAAATTATTTTGAAAAATTACAGACGATAAATTGACTATGCTCGCCCCTCCAATGGTACTTTTTCACAGTGAGGAATTTAGTCCCTTTGGTTTAGATACTGAATTTGCTATTCCTATAAAAGAGTATGTTAAAGGTACAAGGGATTTTTACCCGGGACTATGCTTAAAAACAGTGCTGCATGGCTCTTATTCCAACCTGTCCTCTGTATACACCAAACAACGGGAATGGGCTGAAAAAGAAGGCTATGAATCCAGCAATGCCCTTTATGAGGTTTATGTAACCGACCCTTCTGAAGTTTTAAATGAAAGTGAGTACATAACTGAAATTTATTATCCTGTCAAAAAGAAACAGAATAAAGTATGAATAACTTAACCCTTACAAACTTATCACACGAGGAGTAAATTATATGAATCAAGCAAAAGTGACAGAGTTGGAAAAGAAAATTAACAATGATTATAGCAATATTGCAGGTATTGTTGTACTAAAAGACGGCAAAACGCAATATGAAAATTACTTTAATGAATGTAACACTACTAGCCGAATCCATGTTTATTCGGTAACTAAAAGTATTATATCCATATTGATAGGGATTGCCATGGACAAAGGGTACATCAAGAGTACTAACCAAAAAGTGTTAGATTTTTTCCCAGAATACATGGTTAAAACAAGAGAAAAAACAATACAGAATATTACCCTTAAGAATTTGCTGACAATGACTGCTCCTTATAAATATAAGTTTTTTGCACCCTACATAAAGTATTTCACCAGTAATGATTATGTGAAATTTTCACTTGATTTATTAGGAGGCAGAGGGCAGATAGGAAAATTCAGATACGCTCCACTGATAGGACCGGATATTTTGTCGGGTATTCTTGTAAAAGCTACCGGGCAATCTGTGTTTGATTTCGCAACAGAGAATTTATTCTTCCCACTGGGAATTACTGTTGAGAGCAATGTGCTTTTTCACAGTAAAGAGGAACAATTGGCTTTTAATAACGCCAATAATATCAGCGGCTGGGTTACTGACTCTACTGGAGTAAATACCGCCGGTTGGGGTCTTACACTATCTCCTGCCGACATGGCAAAAATCGGGCAATTATACCTGGATGGCGGAATGTGGAAAGGAAAGCAAATTGTATCCGCGAGCTGGATAGACGAAAGTATAAAGGAGCACAGCCGATGGGAAAAGCTCAATCTGTCATATGGATATTTATGGTGGGTAGAGAATGGGAATGGATTCTCAGCCATGGGAGATGGAGGAAATGTTATTTATGTCAATGCACAGAAAAGAATAGTAGTTTCTATTGCTTCCTTTTTTATGCCAAAGGTGAATGATAGGATAGAATTTATTAAAGAGTATATCGAACCAATCTTTGAGAAGTGTATATAATGAATTTTGGCGCTGTAAAAAGTTTTGTGTATGGAACATAGGAAATACTCCTTTTTCGAATTTAATCCTCAAGGCTCTTCCATTCTCCTCCTGAGCCATGATATGTTTCTGCACATAATATATATCTTCTACCACAGTGTTTACATGCAAAAATTTTCTCGATATAGTCAGATGACCAGGAATTATCTTTCTCCAAGAGTAGTATGCCAGAGCTAATAAAGCGTGTAGCTCTCTGTTCACACTCATCTAAAATTTGGGGAGATTTTATTCTTATATAATCCTTTAATTCCAAGCATTCTTCGCATTCCACTATTATTCCCTCCACAATGAGGAGTATTTAGTAAAATCCTCCTCATTGTCAATATCACAAATAAGTTCTAAGGCTTCTAACTCTATATACAAAAAATGAAATATCAGAAAATGTAAGCTTCTGTCCTCCTCTATTTTTACTACTTCCGCACGGGTCTGATATACTTAAAAAACCGCTCCGGATTATGATAAAAGTAAATTATTCTACCGGGGGTAGTATCAAAGCAGTAACCTGTGCCTGAAAAATCAAAAGTTGACATTGCACTTTCAATCTTTTCTTCAACACTACGATTTTCCTGCTCATAATCGAAGGGCCCATGTTCAAAAACAATATACTCGGCTTCAGGAACATCAATCAAAAGCATTTGTGGCGGTACTTCGCCTGAATAATCAAAAGGAAGACGTACGCCATAACACTCTGTACGTGGAATACCCCAATCGCAGAGTCTGCCGTCCGGGTCATTAATGTACGCCATAATCTGACCGCTGCTGCTGTTAGATTCGCTCCCACCATCGTCATCCAATTTACCTTTGATGCTATGAAGTAAGCCGCAAATAGTTTCGCAGTCCTGTCCAGGAATCAGGCTTTGCTTTTGCCAAAAATCCCAGTACCCGTTACTCTCATAGTTTTTGATGTGCAGAAATTTGTGCGCAGGAATGGTCACAAAATAAATTTTAACATCATCTGTAGATTTTATCATACCAATCTCTCCAAATCCTAAAAAGTAGCGGTCGAAAGGGTTTATTTTCGTACGAAGGACGACAGGCTTAGGCTTTATTCGGTACTCACTTGGAGTCACACCATATGTTCCCTTAAAAGCTCTGGTAAAAGCTTCATGTGATGAAAAACCATAATCAAAAGCAATATCTAAAAGGCTTTTTTCACTATCCCGAACCTCTTTTAGTGCAAAGGCTAATTTTCTATGCCGCAGATAGTCCCTAAACTGCATACCAGATATTTCTTTGAATTTTCTCGTTGCATAAAATTCGGAATAACCCAGCCTTCGAGAAAGGAATCGTAGAGTTATTTCTTCACCGTTACGGTTTTTGATACACTCGTCAATTTCATCAACGATTATTTGAATTTGCTTCTGCCACTCGTACATTCGTCCGTTCACCTCGTTTCAACCACCCTACATTTATTATAAAGAGTTAGAAAAATTACTGCTTGATTTTACTTGCGGTTATGAACATCGCCCCCAAGCCCTATTAATTTCATTCAATCCCTTTGCCACTGCCTCCATAGTTTCAGGAGTAAATTCTTTATAATTGATATTGTATTGCTGTAAATTAATTTTAACCTTTCGGTATGTAGAAATGTCTGCAAAACTGACTATAAGCTTATTCGTATAATCTGCAATTTGGTTTCCTACTTTAAATATCTTATCTAACAATTCTTCTACAGTAATTTTATCAGTCATTATTAATGGGTCAAATCTCCAAATCACTTTGTCTTTCCCTCTCTTTTCTGAAAGTGTCTTAAAAGTATCTATTCTCTGCTCGAGTTTTCGTACTCTTGGCTCAAGACCCTCTTTTTCATAGTCATTTATTGTAAATGAAAAATAATAATTAATACCTTTTTTATCGATCTCAGTCAGGTGTGGAATCAATGGTTTAGCATCTTTTGTCCAAAATACAATTACACGAGCCTTATCAAAAGAAATATACTGTGGCTTTCGATTAAACGGATTGACCCACTTAACATATCCTTCCCTCAGTCTATTAATGAACCATTCAGAATAAAACGCAGGTATATCAGTAGACCGGCTTGCAGAAATAATAACTGGTGCAACCCCTTTTACTCTACCCTCGTTAGTGTCTATATCTATTGTATCCCACTTTTTTGAGGCCATTGAAAACACTCCCAATATAAATTTTCGGTCGTCTATAACTATCCTGAGACAGATCCGATGATACATCAGTAATATCTTATTCTATTAATAGTTATAGTATAAAACAAAAGACGATGCAAATGGTATAGACATCGTCTCACTGTATGTATGTTTTTTGAGTGTTTATCATTGAACTCTGTCGTAAAGACACCTCATTTCTTGACATACTCCATTACATTAATTAATCATCTGAAGCCTTAAAGTTATAAATAGGTTTGATAATTCTATTGATTTCAACAGTATCTTGAATGTTGGCAATTATCTCATCGATGGGCTTATATGCTGACGGAGCTTCATCCAGTGTATCCACTGACACTGAGGTTGTATATATCCCATCCATCGACTTTATAAACTCTTCCAAGGACAAATTAAGTCTTGCCTGTTTTCGGCTCATTAATCGGCCCGCACCATGAGGGGCAGATTGGTTCCAATCAGCATTTCCCTTGCCTGTTGCGATAATACTTCCATCCCTCATATTAACAGGGATTATCACTCTTTCGCCTTCCTTTGCGGATATAGCGCCTTTTCTCAAAATCATTTCATCCAAATCTATATAATTATGAATTGTAGTAAAACTATCTATAACTTTAAAATTCATTTTTTGAATAATGACCTCCGCAATAGCTTTCCTGTTAAATTCTGCAAATACTTGAGCGATCCGCATATCATGAATATAGTCTTCAAAAGTCTGACCCTGAACATAAGATAAAGAGTCGTTGATTTTAGTTCTCTCTCTTTCAATTTCCTTCTGAATATACTGCTCTCTTCCTTGAGATTTTAATACTGAAATAATCTTATCATTGCTCTTCTTTACTATTTCTTTGGTTGCTCTGCTTTGATAGTACTCAGCAATCTGTTTGCCTAGATAGCGGCTGCCTGAATGAACAACCAGATACAAATTTTCGTCCTCATCTTTATTCATTTCAATGAAGTGATTTCCACCTCCCAAAGTACCAATACTCAGTTCTGCCCTTTTTAAATTCACATGCTCTTTACACCTTAAGTCATTGATACCCACAAAAGCATTATACTTATGAGGGTTTACACGTACGTCAAATCCACTCGGAATACAATCCCGAACTACTTCATCAAGCCTCTTAAAATTTATCTCTGTTTTTCCTAATATGCTGACGAACATTCCACAGCCGATGTCAACACCCACAAGGTTTGGAACTATTTTATCCTTTATGGTCATTGTTGTTCCAATAGTACAACCTGCACCTGCATGCGTATCAGGCATTATTCTGATTTTACTTTCTTGAGCAAATCCCTGGTTGCAAAGTTCAAGTATTTGTCCGGTAGCCTTTTCCTCCAAATTATCGGTAAAGACTTTAGCTGAATTGTATTTTCCTTTGATTTCAATCATTTTTTCACCTTCTTATAATATGAAATAAGTCTTCTGGCTAATATATCGTTAACAAGGGAGACACCAAAAACTCTATACTTGTACCTTACTCTGCTTATCAAATGTTTTATTTGAAAGTAAGGTATTCAACTGCTCCAACAAACTACCGCCGCCTGTCAGTGAGACATTGCCTATTTTCTCACATATTTTCTCAAGGAACTCAAGCTCCTTCAGTCTGTAAAGTGTCTGGTTATCCTCCATAAGCTTTGCGGTATTTAAAAGACTTCTGGTTGAAGCAACTTCTTCTCTTCTTGTTATAACATTGGCCTGCGCCTTTTTTTCTGCAATCAGTACGGTATTTAGTATATCTTTTATTTCGCCGGGCAAAATGATATCCTTAACACCGGCAAACAGGAACTCAACACCATAGTTGCTGCTTATCTCTTTCAGCTTTTCAAGAACATAGCTACCGATTTCCTGCTTCTTTACAAGCAAGTCATCAAGCTTCATACCGCCGACATATTCTCTTAAAATTAGCTGCAAAACTATGTAGAGTTGATCTTCAAGCGATTCTATTTCAACCACCTTCAAGGGATTTGTAATTTTGTAATGGCATACAAAGTTTAACCTTAAGGTTATTTTATCCTCTGTCATGATTTCTTGTCCGGTCATATCCAGCTGTTGCTGTCTTAGGTCAATTTTCTTAACAGTAGTCTGTACAGGACTCTTCCAGAAGAAATATCTTCCAGAATCTAATGTTTTTTGTACAACATTATTATAGTAAAGAATACCCTTTTCATGACTCTCCACATCAAAATAACCAACAACCCCTGAGAGTTTTGGGCTATTATATATTGACGCATCAATATCCTGGACTTCGGGATTTCTGGTATCAATCGTTAAGAAATCATGCTTCTTTAGAACATTCCAGAAAGCGTACTTACCGGATTTCAAAACCTCAATTAGCCTGCCGTCTTCAAAGTGTAGTGTAATCTCATAATCCTTAACATCTACAACTGTAAGCTCCTTTAAAAGCTCCTGATCCTCCAAAAATATATTCAGATTCTTACCTGCAGTTTCAAACAGCTTATTAATATCTGCTATAGCAACTGTATACTTAACAAATGGATTAAGGCTATATTTTCCGGGTTTTAGGTATTTAACATAGTTTCCATCCTTAAATAGCAAGCCTCTTTCATCATTTTTAATTGTTACTTTCATAAATCATCCATCCTTTCAATTAATACTTTTTATAATCTCTATCAAGAATCCTCCCGCAATATGGGCGGAGTGCTGCTTAAGGATATGGCGTTCCGAAGTTATATCATTTTGTATCTGATATATCAGGCAGAGCTGATTTTAACTCAGATTAGTTTATGTATAAGTTTCGGTTAGCAACATCCGGTATCCGAACACTTCAAGGCTTGATTCCGGTGTTTTCCTAAACTTCTAGGAAAATTGAGGATTCTCTCAAAAGATTCTGTGGGTTTTCTCGGTTAACAGTCGAGTTGCAACCTGCAATCAGATCCAAAGTCTGATGGGGAATCGAACCTCCGACACTAAGGTTTTTGTGTCCCACTTTTCCCGGTACACCTCAAACAATAGAAGTTTGAAGCACCGCAAGACCATTCAGAAATCTATGCCTTGGGAATCAGGAACAACTTTAGCATACAAGGATTATTTTCCATTTTACAGACAAAAAGTTTGCAACATTTACAATAGAAAATCCAGACTCACGCTGTCAAGTGTGCTCCAGCTTCGCGGGACGCACCATAAAGAGAAAAGTCACATCAGCCGAACTGTGTGACCTGTAAAGTATTTATTATTCTTCAAGCCTATGAATCTTTGTAGCTTTATAATTTACCATTACTTCGGTGTTCATATGAAATGTAATTTATTAATTCATTTTATTAACTCTTTAATCAGTCCTAGCCGTTCAAGCTGATCAACGGTTTATTCTTTAATTTTTGAAAAATCACCTGTGACCTCATACCGATGGTATTTTGACAATTCTTCTACATATGGCAGTGACCTCTCTGTATACGAATATGGAGTTCCATCAAAATTTTATTTCGAGTTAAGCCACATACCGTAGTACCATTCCAGTCTATTATCTAGAGAAGGTAATAAAAGCGCCGATACAACTTTATCTTATGAAGTTGTTACCGGCGTTTTATTTTTGAGAATTAATATACTAAATTATTCTCCTATTATTTTCCACAATGTTGTATTCAGTGTTCTTATAGTAACTAGTTATTCAATCATTTATTTAAGCGTCGACATTTATTTCTCTAACTTATCCTTAAGTATCCCTAGTTTTAATACCTTGTCTATTATTATACAATCATCCATATCACTTTCACTTCTATACTTTAATTCATCATCATTCGCCTCATTATTCAGTATCTATGATACCTTAACAATTGTAAAAAACGCCGATATGACTTCATTTTATGGAGTTTATATCGGTGTTTTTTACGATGGATTTGAGTTCATTTAGTATTAACCTAAATATCTGTTAATGGTTTATCACTCATAAAACACTTCTCTTACTTTAGGCAGCTCTATGGTATAACCTTAATAAATCCTATAACCAACCCCGAGATTTTAGAAATTTATCTGGTATGCGTATCTCTAGTTCCTCTTTTAATTCTCTTAAAAATATATTAATATCTGCTTCATCCCACCATTTTTGTGAATTAGCTAACCCAATGCTTTGATTCCCAAAAAATATACAACATCCAAATCTACCTTTTTCATAATTCATTCTTATTGGGAAATAGTTATAAGCAATAAATTCCACACTAAAAGCACGATGATTGTCATCATCTATTACATCTAAAATACAAAAATCAGCTACCCTTTCTCCAAATTTTTCTCTTACTTTATCACTAAATTCCACCGCCATTTTTTCCGTTTTACTTAGTTGCATACCAATATTCCCCTTTCTTAATCAAAGATTTGTATTTATGTTTCTTTTGCAAATAGTCCCATTCTCTCGCTAACGTTGTTTCTTTCCACTCATATGGGTTCTGAGAAAATCTTATTGTCTTCCCCTGTGAAACTGCATCATCCAAAGCACGCTTATTAAACAAGTTAAACATATCATCATCTGTCAATTTATATGCAGCTTTTATTTCGTTCCATTTTTCACCTAAACTAAAATATGTATCACCTGTCGCTTCTGCTTTTGCAACATAAGAACCAGATTCGATCGTTCCATCAAAATATTTGCCTAATGTCATGCTACTTGAATTCGGATTATGTATAGACATTTGATATATCTTTTCAAAATTCCAATCTCTATACCGTATTCCATCCGCCTCTGACTTTTCACCGAATGCGGAGTATTGCTGATACCTTCAATATTACTTATAATCGTATCTACGATACCCTGACCAACTAATAGGTTTGGAAACTCAGAATAATATTGTAGGTTTCTCCGCTGCCACTCCATTTACCATCAGCTCCATATTTGGGAAGCTTATATCCAAGAGCCATCAGCTTTAACTATACTTCTTTTACATATGCATTAAAGACACCAGCCTGTATGTCCCAACTATAGGCAGGATTTCTCTCTGATGAATTACCTACATTTATTATACCTTTTTTTGTATATTCTGGTACATTTGAGTTATTTATTAATTTGTATGCACTGTTAAGACTTTTTGCGGTTGATGGACCACAGCCTACATAATTGCCGTTTTTGTCATATAAGCCCTTTTGTGTCAACTTCATATAGCCAGTCTGGAAGTTTATTAATGATTGCTCTGTTGTCTCTCCAAAGTAACCTGTAACCTTATCTCCGCTATTTTTGATCCAGTTTTGAATATTTGTCAAAAAGCTACTTGTCTTTCAGAATAGCAGTTTTTCCCGATGTTGAAAACGTGGGAGGAGTTACACTGTTCTGAAAAGGGTCAGGAAATTACATCAGGGACATTATGTTTAAGCTTTATTTTAAGTAGACTGATAAAAAAATATATATTTAACAATGGTTAAAAACGCCGGTATAACTCCATAAAAAGAGTTATACTGGCGTTTTTTTGCGAGAATTAAACCTACTGTATCAAGATATGTTATTCTCTAACATATCATTAAGTAATCCCAAATTTAACACTGACTCTATTATTGAACACTTTTTAAGATTCAGTAACACGCAACTTTTAGTCATTAGCAGTAGTAAAGATTTCTACCCAAATATTCTTTTAGCATATATCCCTTTTCTTAACAGTATTTCATATGCCTCCTCTTCATTATCCAATAGTAATGTTGAACCTTCAACAATATTTGCTCTTTCATCCGTAACATATACAATCCACCTATTACCGTCCTTCTTGATACCAACTTGATTTTCTCCTAATTGATTTTCATTAAACCAATTAATTCTTATTAATTTTTCTTCTACAATTATTTTTTTTATTTCCTGTTGATTCATATTAGCCCCCTATTATATTTCTTTAATTAATCCTAATTTCTCTAAATACTCAATTTTTATTGGAAATTCATACTGAATGCCTCCACCAATACCCCATCCGTCAACTTTTGCTATTTCTCCCACATATACTATTGCCTTATTTAGATCCCCATTATAGTAGTAATCTATATCTTCCATATTTTAAAACTTTTTCCTCATCTGATAGATACTTAAAATCAGCTAACAGGAGATACAATGCGTACCACGTATTTGGATATAGTAAAGATGTGATACCTTCAATATTACTTATAATTGTATCTACTATACCCTGCTTAATTGCGTCTGTTACAGAGTATTCATTTTTCCAGTCAAGCCACCTTAGATAGAGATTTTTGATATTTTTATAATATTCTTTTCCTTTAACTACATAAATTTCATAGTTTATATTTTTTTCTTCTAATACATTATCGTACCATTCCAGTCTATTTTCTGGAGTATCTAAATCCATTTTTATAGACTTATCATTTAAAAATCTTTGCCGATACTGATTTATTATCTCTCTTTCTTTTGATATGTTATTTGGCTCCTTCTCGGAACCTTCCTTCTTCTCTCCCTTCCCAGCATTAACCCTTTTATGTGCTTCCTTCTCCAGTGCGTTATAGGTTGCCTTATCAAGCTTACCGGTAGCTTCTACCCCTCTAAAGTGCTCAAACCTCTCTCTATTCTGAGAAGTCCCCTGCTTTACACCAACATATGTATTCTTACAGTAGGTTTGGAAACTAAGAATAGCATTGTAGGTTTCTCCTCTGCCACTCCATTTACCATCGATCTGTTTTTTGGAGGTTTATAATTCTAGCAAGGTAATAAAAGCGCCGATACAACTTTATCTTATGAAGTTGTTACCGGCGTTTTATTTTTGAGAATTAATATACTAAATTATTCTCCTAGTATTTTCCACAATGTTGTATTCAGTGTTCTTATAGTACTAGTTATTCAATCATTTATTTAAGCGTCGACATTTATTTCTCTAACTTATCGTTAAGTATCCCTAGTTTTAATACCTTGTCTATTATTATACAA
>JAEZKZ010000009.1 GCA_023415305.1 Bacillota bacterium | reverse complement strand
GATGTATCTCATCGCTGATCGAATAAAGAAAACAAATTGAAATTGCTGAAATATAACGCTTCCGGCCTAAAACACCGCTGACACGTAGAGCATTCAGGCACAAAACCGCAAGTATCAGGTATGCTGTAAAATGTGCCGATTTCCGGACAATATGGTTTAATGTATCCATTTCAATTTGTGTTAAATTTGCAAGTATTCTGTTTACCCACTCTGTTATGCCCAGACTAAGCCCATTTGAAGTATCAGCAACCTGCGAGGATAGTCTGAAGATAAGGAGCATCCATAAGGCAGCTGCTGCCCAGGATATGACTTTCACTGTATTTCTACTAATATTTTTAGCATCTAAATTTTTAGTCATTAATCCATTACCCTTTTTACTTTTGTATTTATTTAATGTATTCATTTAGCTTTTGCTTTCATTTAGCTTTTGCTTTCACTTAGCTTTCTTTTACTCTTTATTTTAACTTTTTATTCTAGCTTTTAAAAGTGGAACTTTCAATATACTCTTGGGCTTTCTCTTCCTATGGCTCTTGGACTTTCTCATCCTATGGCTTTTAAAATGAATTACGTACCGGATAGACAGAATATGTTTCAGGCCCTTTCCCCGGAATAATGTAGCTGTATTTTGCTGAAGGATAATTTGGTTTGATACCCATAGTCCAATCATAGCCGACAATCTTTTTAATAGTATGAGCCAGTTCTGCTCAAATTAAAGTCATAAAGCAGTTTACTAAAAACAGATAATATAATCACTATTTGAAAAAGAGCATAAAAAAACATATGACCAGTAATCATATGTTCTGTAGTTTGAAACTTATTTGAAGCTTTCTTTCTTCTTGCTGGTCTCTATAAATTTCTTTGCGATACTGCTTTACTGGTATTAATAAGGTTCATAAAAACAATTCTCTCTATCAAAGGAAATAAGAGGTATAAAATTATGGCATAGGCCTTATACTTTGAAGAAACATGGGAGTCCCTTAAAAAGTATTTAATCGCGTATTTCAAACTAGAATAGGCTTTTCGGCATTGATTTCTCCACTTGATATCCTTATTAAGCAAAATAATTTTTATTAGCTGTACATTATGCAATACATAATTACTTTGGAGTTTACAATTTAATTCATTATCATTATATATTTTCAAAAACTCAATGATCTCATTATATGCATCAATAACTGATAATCTCTTCTCGGAAAGAGTTCTTACAGCACTGTTTTCTCTGGTAAAGTAATGGTATTTGGGAGTCCTTGAATAAGCTATAAGTCTACAATTATTTATGTACTTATGACAGAATAAAACATCTTCACAAACATGATACTTCTCATTAAATCGTATATTATTTTTAACTATAATAGATTTTTTAAATATTTTATTCCATAGAAATCCGCTTAGAGCATGCTTAATACCCGCAACGGCTTTCGCAGCGTTCAAGCGGGATAAATATAAAATTGCTTGTTCAGAGGAAGGATATATTGAAGGAGAACCCGACATATTGGTTGATTTCGTTTTAGCAGTAATACTGTCATTTAAGGAAGGCCTATCCTTATAATAACCACAAACACCTAAATCACATTCGCTATTGCTATTTATTAAAGAGTAAAGATATTCCAGCATGTCTGAATCAACTTCATCATCTGAGTCAATAAATACAATATATTCTCCGGTGGAATTATCAATGCCGGCATTTCTGGCACTTGACACTCCTCCGTTCTGCTGGTGAATTAACTTTATGTTCTTATTATGATTGGCATTAATAATCGATTGACAGAACTCAAACGAGGAATCTGTTGATCCATCGTCAATAAGTATAACTTCAAAATTGTTGTAAGTTTGATTTACTACACTCCCAAGACACTTTTCCAAATACTTTTGTGAATTGTAGACGGGTATTACTACCGATATTTTCTCCACTAATCATACACCCCTTTCAAAACAGGTGATATTTTTCAATATAGTGCTAAATTAAAATATTAGCTTTAATAACAGAAAACACTGACGTTACTGTTTATTCTCCAATTGTAAAAATTTCCTTAATATAATGCAAATCATTATTGCAAGGAGAATGCCAAGAGTATCTTTGACAATGTCGTCAAGTCCGGCACTTACCTGTCCATTACTATTTCGACCATAATAACCCATCTGATTTATCTCGTCTATTATGCTTATTCCTAAGCAAAGTAAAAATGTAATAACAGTGGACTTTATGATTCTTGCTCCCCATAGCCATAAAAAAAAGGATACAATCCCGGCTAATATAAAATACATTAATATATGTGCAAAGCTTCTTACAATGTCATCTGCACGTCTGATAATTGCTGATGAGTAGGCTGTATTTCCCTTTAAAACTCCAATAGCTTCAGCGTTTTTTACCAGGTTCTTTGTAATAGCTATGCTCATATGTTCTGAATTTACTGCTGTTTGTGAGGACATATATAGTATGAAGCCGACCCATAGAGTTGCAATTAAAATACCAATTTTCTTATATTTCATTAAATTCTCCAAAAAATATTTTATATTTGCCCTTTAATAAAAACTGTCCTGTTTTTCAATAAAAGTTTCCATAGAATTGATGACTAAGTTCAGATTGATGCTTAAAGTTTAAGATGCACTGCTATCGCCAAGCAGTACAGGTATTGTCTTCAATATTATTTTTATGTCGTACTTGAAATTTCTTTCCCTTATGTATTTCAAGTCCAATCTGCACATATCCTCGAACCCAATATCATTCCTGCCGCTTATCTGCCAGAGTCCGGTTATACCAGGCTTCACAGACAACCTCAAATTGTGCCAGGCATCATACTTCTGAACTTCCCTTCCTATTGGTGGCCTTGGTCCTACAATGCTCATTTCACCTTTTAGAACATTAAACAGTTGAGGTAATTCGTCAATACTGGTTTTTCTTATAAACCTGCCGACTCTTGTTACACGCGGGTCATTTTTTATTTTGAACATAAAACCGCTGATTTCGTTCTGATCTTCCACTTCTTTAAATCTTTGCTCTGCATCGGAAACCATGGATCTGAACTTATGCATATAAAAAGATTTTCCCATAAGCCCTACTCTTTTTTGATGGAAAAACACCGGGCCTCTGGAATCAATTTTAATAATTACAGCTACAGCTAAAAATATAGGAGATAAAACAATAATCGCTGCAAGTGCTGCAAAAATATCAAACAATCTTTTACCAATGCTGTATAAGTTCGATACATTATCAAACATTGCTCTCTGCGCTACAATATGTTTTGCTTTAAGCTCAATGTCCTTCATACCATCCGCTCCCACTTCAATATATTTTTATATGCCTGTTCTTCACTGCTGCCTGCTTCAATAATATTTTTGACATTGTTATGAAAAAGCAAACCGGCAGCTTCTTTTCCAACCCAATTTGAAACATTTTTAAAGGCTTCTGAGTACCAATTTACATAATCTGCCGCACAGTGAGCATTGGAGGCCACCATATCCACAAATTTCATCTGAATAAGTTTCTTTGAGAAATCTTTTACTTTAGAGCCATATACACCAGCAATACTGGCAGCATCTATCTGAATATAACAGCCTGCCTTGATTAGTGCTACAAAATACTCAAATTTATTAATAAAGGTTCTATTCCTTTCAAGGTGTGCCAGGATAGGTATAACCTTTTGAATTCTTAACTTCCAGATCATTTCAACACATTTTTGCGGATCGGCATTAAACGGGAATTCCATAAGGACAACACCCATTTTATTTAAACTTAGTTTTTTCCTGTTTTTCATTAATACATTGTTGTTCGGATTTGCGAAAACTTCAAACCCCAACTTAATTTCAACGTCATAATCCTCAGCTTTATATAACAGCTCCTGATAATGTTCTTCTAAACATTCCAGACCGAAAACTGCCTCCTGATAATGAGGCGATGCCACTACCAGACTTATTCCAAGCCTTTCTGCTTCTTGAATCATTTTAAGAGAATCATTAATATTTGATGGTCCATCATCAACACCGTGTATAATATGACTGTGAATATCAAGCATAATAACCATTTCCTTTCATAATATTTCTGCTATAGCAACTTTATAAATAGCAATTCTAAAATTATGCACTGGCTATAAACTCATCATTTATATTCAAATCCTTCAGACGCTGTTCTATAAGCTTACCATCTTTTAACCTCAGCACTCGTGAACAAATGGAAAGTGCTGTATACCTGTGCGTAATTACTATGCAGGTTCTGGCAGGCTTCATTTCATGTATACTAGACAAGACATGCAATTCTGAGGTTCTGTCCAATGCAGATGTCGCCTCGTCTAATATAAGAATAGGTGCCTTTCTCAATAAAGCCCTGGCAATGGATATTCTTTGTGCCTGACCTTCGGACAAGCCTATTCCATGCTCCCCTATTTTAGAACTCAAACCATCCGGAAGTTCTTTAATGAAACCCATGGCACCTGCTGCCTGGGCTGCTTCTTCAATCTCTTCTGTTGATGCCTCCGGATACCCTGAACGTATGTTTTCCTCTATTGTTCCGCTGAATAGGGTATTACCCTGGGGAACGTAGGAAATCCAGTCACGGGTGTCGGCCGATACATTTACCTCGGTATTGTCGTTTGTAATTAATGATATATCACCTTTTTCAGGCTTCAGTAGGGCCAGCAGTGTTCTTATAAGCGTAGTTTTTCCTTCTCCTGACGGACCTACTAACCCAATGATCTCACCGGGCTTATTTGTTGCATTAAGCTTTTCAAGTATGGGCTTGTTTTCCTTATAAGAGAAGGTAACCCCTTGGAGCTTTATGCCGAGCTCCGATACAGGAGGGAGTCTATTGAAGGCCCTCTCTTCAGGAAGATTTTCAATTTCAATTAGTCTTCCTGTTGATGCCAATGCAGCAATTACCTGCGGAATCATTCGGGCCAACCCTACAAAGGGTCCCTGTACCTGCGACACCAGCTGCAGAAACGCAGTAAGAGTACCAAAGGAAGTTTTTCCGAGGCTTAGCTTAAAAGCTCCCCAGCAGAAGGCCAGAAAGTAGCCTGCCCAATAACCCAGACCCAATATTGAACTGGCTAAAACACTTGTAACATTTTTCTTTTTTACCCAATCCAACCTATTATTGTGAAGAGAAGTTATGGTATCGATATTTCTTTGTTCCAGCCTGAAAGCCTTAACAATAAGCATATTCTCTATGGCTTCCTGTAAAAAGGATCTGTACGCACTTTCCGACTCCTGAACTTTAACCTGATACTTCTTGATTTTTCTACCCCATATGCGACTGAATAAAACTGTAAAGGGACCTAATATAAATGCCAATACAGCAAGCATGGGCTCATAATAGAGAAGAGTTGCGAATGCTGCGGCCAACTGTACACATAAAGATACAATACTTGGCAGCGTATCGACTACTCCCGTGGTTACTGCCCCTACGTCGCTTGTCAGCCTTGTGAGAACATCTCCGCTATGATACTGTGTTACAGATATCCATTCAGTTTTTGTTATTTTGGAGAATATCCTTTTTCTCATATTGTTGGCGAGAACTTCAGAGGTTCTGACAAACATAACAGAAGAAGCCGCTCTTATTCCAAGATTTATAAGAATTAATGCACCAAACAGCCCGGCATATAATATTGCTTTCTGGATGGACCCTTTTACTGCACTGTCTATCAGATTTTTTGAAAAGACAGCAGTTACAACTCCTCCCACAGAAGTAAAGGCATCAAAAAATATAATTAAAAACAGGCTTGTTGATACAGTTCTGGCATTACCGGCAATCCACTTTATTTCGCCGGATATTTTTTTATATTCTTTTGTGACACGCATGCTATCTCCACTTTTCTTAATTTATTAAGAATTCTTATAGCTTTTATAAAGTAATTTCTGAAAGGTATAATATTCATCCAAAAACCCACCAGCAGCTTCCACCAGAAACTCTGACAGCTGAATTGATGGTCTTTTCTTTTGATTTCAGTCACAACAGCAATAAGCTGCTCCGGTTTTAGTGGTCCTTCTATCCATTTCTGTGCATCTCCCACCATATAAAAGTCGCCTTTTTCCTTTTTAAGTACACGATGGAGTATATACTCACCGCTTGTTCTTTTAATGAGTACAATATCTCCTTTGGTAATACTTTCAAAGCCGGCCGGAGCAAGTTTTACACTGTCCTTATCTTCTCGCAGGAACGGATACATGCTCATTCCTGTTACTGTTATCCAAACGTCGGTGCCGTCATTCAAGATTTCCTTTATTATCGGAAAAATGGTAGCAGACTTGATTAATTTTATCTCACGCATTGGTGTACCAACTCCATTGCTTCTTTATCAGGCCTGCACTTAAGATGATAAACAGGTACATTTTTAACCAGTTTTTCGAGTGCAGTATAAGCCTTTTTCATTAATTCTTCATCAAAATAAGGAAGGAAGCATCTTGGCATAATCATTGGCAATGCTTCAAAAACATTCAACTGTTTAATGCTGTTTTCAGGTGCCTGACTCAATGCAACAATAGCTTTAATAGGCACTTCCTTATTATCAAATTTATCTGAGGAGCCGCTCCAGGGTGTTCCGCACAGAATGGGAGTATCATCATGGAATCTGATGGCAGGTGTATCATCGTTTACAACAGTTACAGCATCTCCATAGTACTTCTCCCACAGTCTGACATGGGTTGACTTTCCTGTTCCCGACGGAGCAGTAAACAATAATCCCTTTCCCTCCCACGCTATAGAAGATGCATGCATGACTATCCCTCCATTGTTGAGGAGGTTGTTTCTGAAAACTATACCCATCAGCATAAAGGAGTAATGATCCGACCATGTTTTCAAAACCTCAGGAGCATTTTCATCCAATTGCGGCTTGAAGCACTTTATGCGGGCCTTTGTCCATTCAAGATCGGTATCAATATGTGAAAGGATATTAGTTTTCGTTCTATCCAGACTGTATATATGATATCCTTCATTTTCATTTTCTTTTTTCAACCACTTTATATTATCTTCTATGATAAGCTTTCCCTCAGGCTTATCTATAGAAGGCAACTGGTCTATTTCAACAGATATGTCAGGAGTATTGTCTGAATTACACTGGAAACCTTTCATTCTGTCTTTAAGGTACCTGTTTTCTGATTTTACATTTATATATGTACCGGCTACATTATAAGCAAGCATCTTATCACTCCTTGTAAAATAATAATCAACATTGAAGGATGGACCTTCAATGTTGATTATTTTTGGATTGGATTAGTCATTAGCAGTAATTAAATTACCTAAATCATCAAGACATGATCCTACATTAGGACAGCTTCCTGATATTCTCTCTTCAATTCTGAGATTAACGATATCCATTGAAGGCTTTACGTATTGTTTCATTTTTTCACCTCGTTTCTTAATTTAGTTTTCTAAGTATCAACTCAGGCTGATGCAGTTCCGGCATAATACTGCTTGCCTTTATAAACTACATCCTTAGTGCAGGCACCTGTGCAATCTGTATGAGCCAGTCTCTCTTCAACCTTTAAATCAACCATTTCCATTTTTGGTGTAATGTATTTTTTCATTTTAATCACCTCCTGTAAAAGATTTAAACTTATTTAATCAGCAGCACCGCTGCTGTTCGACCCTTCATAAAACTTTTCAGGTGGCAATTTTAACAGCTTCCTGTTGTTTTCTCTGTCGGATTTCAATCCTGTGCCTTGCGCTTTCACAAAGGTATGAAGC
>JAEZKZ010000053.1 GCA_023415305.1 Bacillota bacterium | reverse complement strand
AATCCAGATAACGATATTTAAGTCTTGTAATTTCATTTACATCAGAATTTTCTTCAATGTAAATAGGTGGTGTTTCAGATGAACTTAGAATTCTTAGCTCATTAGCTATAATTTCTATCTCACCGGTAGCCATCTTTTTGTTTACTGCTTCAGGAGCTCTGGCAGCAACAGTTCCTACGACTGCAAGAACAAATTCGCTTCTGATGGTTTTTGCCTTATCAAACATCTCTCCGTCTTTATCTGTGAATACCAACTGCAAAATCCCTGATCTATCTCTTAAATCAACAAAAACCAAGCTTCCTAAGTTTCTCTGTTTCTGAACCCAACCCATTACAGTAACAGTTTCTCCGATATTGGCTGAAGTCAGTTCAGTACATTTGTGACTCCTTTTGAGTCCATAAATAGATTCTCCCATATAATCTCCTATCTACGCGCACAGCGCGTCAACAAAAAGTAGTAATTGTCATAAAATTATCAAATCTATTAATACTAGAATCATTATAAATAAACTTACGATGATGAACTACAACAATTTTAGCTGTTGAATTATTTGATCTATGTCCATTTCCGTTTGTTCACCGGTGGTCATATTTTTCAGTTTGAACTTTCCGGCATTTACTTCATCCTCACCGACTACTACAGCGTAGGGAATTCCTAATTTATCCGCATAAGAAAACTTCTTTCCTATTTTACCTTCATTAAAGTAAATCTCAGCTGCAATCCCAGCCACCCTTACCTTTGTAGCCAGTTCCAGAGCCTGTGCCATGGTTTCCTTCATAGGTATAACTAGAATCCTTGAAGGAGTAGCCTTTCTGCCTTCTCCGAGCACTCCTGCCTCTCTCAACTGGTAGAATAGCCTTGACAAGCCTATGGATATGCCTACTCCCGGTAACTTCTTTGTAGTATAGTTCTGAGCCAGATTATCATACCTTCCTCCTGAACAAACACTGCCTATAGATGGATACTGATTCAAAATTGTTTCATATATTGTTCCGGTATAATAGTCGAGACCCCGTGCAATAGTCAGGTCTATTGTATAATTCTGAGACGGTACTTTAAAGGCATCAATATAATTAATTACCAGTTCCAACTCATCTATACCTTCGGTAAACATCTCATTTGGGATTCCCAGTTGACGGAGGCTCTCAATTATCTCACTGCTATTGCCTTTAATTCCTACAAATCTGAGGACACTTAAAGCATCCTCCTCTGAAAGTCCCACTGATTTAAGTTCGGAAAGAACTGCTGTCTCTCCGATTTTTTCGAGCTTATCAATTATTCTAAGTACCTCTGCTTTATCAGATACATGAAGACTTTCAAAAAAACCGTTAAGTATTTTACGGTTGTTCAGTCTTATAGTAAAATCGCTGAAGCCTAAAGCTTTAAAGGTGGAATAAATAACGCTTAATATTTCAGCATCGTTAATTACACTAAGGGTTTCAAAGCCTATAATATCAATATCACACTGATAAAATTCTCTGAATCTGCCCTTTTGCGGCTTCTCGCCCCTGAAAACCTTACCTATATGGTATCTTTTAAAGGGAAAGGTAAGTTCCCCAAAATGTTGAGAAACATATCTGGCAAGTGGTACTGTAAGGTCAAATCTTAAAGCCAGATCGTTATCTCCCTTGTTGAATCTATATACCTGTTTTGCTGTCTCTCCACCACTTTTTGCAAGTAACACTTCCGATTTTTCAATCATTGGAGTATCAAGAGGTATAAAGCCGTATGTTTCATAAGTTTTTTTAATAGTATCCATCATTTGATTAAACACCATCTGATCGGGAGGCAACAACTCCAAAAAACCTGGAAGAATTGAGGGTGTTACTACATCCTGTTTAGCCATTTGCACAACTCCTATCATATAATATAATTAAAATTATTAACATAAAAAATTTAATTTAATAGGATACATCGTTAACATTAAAAAAGTCCCCCTATCCCGATAAGGGACGAGAGGAAACTTCCCGTGATGCCACCCTAATAATTCCCGCCAAAAAATGTACTTTAGACGGCAACTGACTTGAGACCCTTAACGCGGAAAACGTATGAGCTTTTAACTCATCAGCCCAGGAATATCCATTCCAAAGAGGGTGTCTTTCATCAACTTTACTATAAGCTGCTCACAGTCCAATTCAAATTACTAAAAAATAAATTTGATCTTCGACAGCTATTCCCTGAATAGAAGCATTGACTACTCTTCCCTTTTAAGGCTAATTCGGTATTTTTGATTACTTTTGTATACTATATCATTTTAAAATTCACACCTAATATTGTCAATATTAATTATAGAAGGATTTTCCTTATTCAGATAATATTGATTAAATACTTTGCGAAAGTTAGAAGTCAATACCTCCTAATCCAAGACCAACTGTTCCTTTCTTTGCAACATTTCATCGATCCTCCCGATATATTCCTCTACACTTTTGACATTGAATGCTCTTTCGATTCTGCTTTCAGGGAATACAATCTTTGTCACAGCCCCCGCACCGCAGGCAAATATTGACTGACGTTCCTCCATTATCTGAATATTATAAAGGCATTCCTTTCCTTTCATGCTGTAGCCTACGTTTTCCAGGTTTCCAAGAATATTCTTTTGTCTGTATAGATAATATGGTTCTAAACTCATGTTAAGCGCATATTTCCTCGCTAAATCAACCATTTCGGCAGATTGCTCATATTCCTTGTGAAGATTATATGCGTCAATCTCTAAAGCAAGTCTCGAAGCTCTTTTTAATGCCATGGTATGAACAGTTATACTATCAGGCTTAAGCTGAGCAAGCTTATTCATAGTTTGCTCAAATATATCCACATTTTCACCCGGCAGACCGCATATTACATCCATGTTTATATTATCAAACCCCAGCTCCCTCGCCATGTAAAAGGCTGTCTCAACCTCTGCCGGGGTATGGTTTCTTCCAATACGCTCCAAGGTTGCGGCATTCATACTCTGAGGATTAATGCTTATTCTTGAAACACTGCTGCTTCTAATTACCTTGAGCTTTTGAGCATCAATAGTGTCGGGGCGGCCTGCTTCAAGAGTGTATTCCTTTAAGGCACTTAAATCCAGCTGGTCCTCAATACCCTTCAATAGTCTGTCCAGCTGATTTGAGTCGATGGAGGTAGGAGTTCCCCCTCCAATATATATACTCTCAATTTTTAATTTTTTTTGTTTTAAAAGGTCTCCCGTGTGGGTAATTTCCTTCATGAGAGTAGCAATATAAGTGTCAACAGAGTTTCTGTACTGCCCGAGAGTGCTTGAACTGAAAGAACAGTATAAGCATCTGGTAGGACAAAAAGGAATCCCAATATATAAAGAAACACTTTTATCGTCAGAGGTTCTGAACAGTTCTCTTTGGTTCATTGCAACTTCATAAAGGAGAGAAGCCTTATTGTCGGTAACATAATAATCCTTGACCAGTGTTTCCAAGATATGTTTTTTGTCCAGATCCTGATCAATCAATTCATTTGCAAGTTTAGCCGGCCTTATGCCTGTCATTACTCCCCAGGGAATAACCTTACCGGTATACTTTTGAAGCATAAGAAATAACTTTCTTTTAAATGCTCTCTTGAGGGCCTTCAGCATTAATTTATCCGACTGACAATGTACCGGAAGGCTTATAGCCTCATCAAAATCATCACTTTTAAGACTGATTTTGATAACAGCCACTTGCTGCTCATCTGTATACATATAACAGAAAAGAAATGCCCCGGAGATCTGTTCCCAAGGGCCTTCTGTCTTTTGAAGCTCATCTTTCAAAAAGAATAACTTTAAAACATCTTCAAATTCATAATCTAAAAAGTCACACTCATTTTTATAATAAATCATAACAGCTCCGAATACATCCTTTGTCTATTCCTGCTACCACTCAACAGCATGTCTTATGGGGTTGGATTTCTTTTCGTTACCTATAGTTGTACTATTACCATGGCCAGGGTAAACATCTGTATCCTCCGGTAGTGTAAAAAGCTTTTCAACAATTGATTTATATAAATCTTCAAAATTACCATTGGGCAGCTCGTAGTTCCCATAACCGTTATTAAACAAAGTATCCCCCGAAAAAAGCTTACTTCCGGCCAAAATACAGATAGATCCCGGAGAATGGCCAGGTGTATGTATCACCTTTAACTCCAGGTCTCCCAAACTTATTGAACTTCCGTCTCTTAATATTTCGCAGCGGCTGTTTACAGTCTTCGGAGAAAAAGTAAATGCAGATACATTAAGTTTGGCATTTGTAAGACAGGGTTCATCGTCTATATGAATATATGCCTTTGCATTGGTTTCCTTTAAAATATTGTCAAGTTCGACAATATGGTCTATATGACCATGGGTCATAATTATTTTCTCAATTGTTACATTCATTTCATGGGTGGCTGCCATTATTCTTTCCGTTTTAACTCCAAGATCAATTAATACAGCCTTATCCTTTTCACATATCAGATAAGAGTTCGAATCAAATATTCCGCCCGTTATAGTTTTAATTATCATAATTGGTCCTTTCAAAACACCCTTTTACTATCCAATAAAAGTGTTACAGGCCCGTCATTGCTTATGTCCACAAGCATTTCAGCCTGAAATATACCCGTTTGAGTGTTAACTCCATAGCTTTTGCATCTTTCTACAAAAGTCTCGTATAAAACTTTTGCATTTTCAGGCCGCGCAGCCTTGTCATAACTGGGCCGTCTGCCCTTCCTGCAGTCCCCGTATAAAGTAAACTGAGATACCACCAATAGTTCACCGCCTGTATCAAGCAGCGAGAGGTTCATTTTACCGTTATTATCCTCAAATATTCTTAAGTTTATTATTTTTTCTACAAGGTATTCAATATCCTGATCGGAATCCTCCTGACCAACACCCAACAAAACCATAAGTCCTTTCTTAATCTCTCCGGTTATGCTGCCACCAACAGTTACCTTGGATTCCACAACTCGCTGAACTACTGCTCTCATTTAAACTCCATCATAACTCACTATTGTTTATTTCTTGTAACGTCAAATACACTGTCTATCTTTTTAAGCTTCTTAATTATTTTTTCTAACTGCTCGGTATTTGTTATCTCAAGAGTCAGATTTATCAAGGTAATCTGCTCTCTTGTGGTTCTTGCATTTACAGCTTTAATTGGAATTTTAAGCTCCGCAATGCTGTTTGTAACATCCAGCAGCAGAGAAGTTCTGTCATTGGCCATTATTGTAATATCAGCCTTGTAGGCAACATCATTGGTCGTATACCATTTAACATCAATCAGTCTGCCTTCTTCTTCAATCCCTGCGGTTACATTTACACAGTCGCTTCTGTGAACGGAAACTCCCCTGCCACGTGTTATGTAACCTATGATTTCATCCCCCGGAACAGGATTGCAGCAGCGAGAAAGCCTTACAAGACAATTGTCTATTCCTTTGACAACTATACCGCTTTCAGGGGCATTTTTCTTCTTATTTTCATTTCTGGTTTGAGCTATGGATTCAAGAATTAGTTCAATTTCTTCAGGTTTAAGAGTTTT
>JAEZKZ010000020.1 GCA_023415305.1 Bacillota bacterium | reverse complement strand
GTGTCTGTTGTCGTCGGCTCCGATATATTCCAGATTAAAACGTTCAGGAAGATTATAATCAACCTGAATAGTTCCCAATTGCCAGCTGCGACCTAAGGCATCTTTAATCATGAAATCAAGTTTTGGACCATAAAAGGCAGCTTCTCCTAATTCCGTAACAGTTTTTAATCCTTTTTCTTCGCAGGCTTCAATAATAGCTTGTTCCGCTTTGTCCCAGTTTTCTGCACTACCTATATATTTCTCAGGTTTTGCAGGATCGCGTAACGAAATCTGGGCTGTATAATCGTTGAAACTTAACGCTTTAAATATTATAAATACAATATCAATTACTTTTTTGAACTCATCTTTCAGCTGATCAGGACGGCAAAAAATATGTGCATCGTCTTGTGTAAAGCCTCTTACTCGGGTCAATCCATGCAATTCACCACTCATCTCGTATCGATATACAGTTCCAAATTCAGCCATCCTTATCGGCAAGTCTTTGTAAGAATGAGGTTTTACCTTGAATATTTCACAGTGATGGGGGCAGTTCATTGGCTTCAATAAATATTCTTCCCCTTCGGCAGGTGTAGAGATTGGCTGAAATGAATCTTTTCCATATTTCTCATAATGGCCCGATGTTTTATACAGTTTCACATCGCCAATATGAGGAGTCATTACCTGTTCGTACCCGTATTTTTTCTGAACTTTCTTTAAAAAATCTTCCAGCTGCATACGAAGTTGGGTACCCTTGGGCAACCATAAAGGCAAACCCTGGCCTACTGCATCAGAAAAGGCAAACAATTCCATTTCCTTTCCTATCTTGCGGTGATCACGTTTTTTAGCCTCTTCAAGCATTAACAGGTATTCCTCCAGCATTTTTTGCTTCGGGAAAGTAACCCCGTAAACACGGGTCAACATCTGGTTCTTTTCGATGCCTCTCCAATAAGCACCTGCGATGGATGTTAATTTCGCAGCTTTAATATATCCTGTATTTGGAAGGTGCGGCCCTCTGCACAGGTCGGTGAAATTACCTTGTTCGTATAATGTAATAGTTCCATCCTCCAATTCTTCGATCAGCTCCTGCTTCAGTTCGTCGTTTTTTTGAACGAACATATCCATCGCATCTTTTTTGGTGATATCTCTGCGCACGATATCATTTTTTTGTCGTGCAAGCTCGATCATTTTCTGTTCGATCTTTTGCAGATCCTTCTCAGAGAGTTGTTGACCATCAGGCAATTCAACATCATAATAAAAACCCGTATCTACAGTTGGTCCGATTCCAAACTTTGTGCCCGGATAAAAATGCTCAATAGCTTCAGCCATAATGTGGGCCGAAGAATGCCAAAAAGTTTCCTTCCCTTCACGATCATCCCAGGTATGCAACTTTACTTTTGCATCCTCTGTTATTCTACGTGAAAGGTCTCTTACTTCGCCATTTACTGATACCGACAGTACATCCTTTGCCAATCGTGGTGAAATTGATTGTGCCAACTCCATTCCGCTAACCGGTTCCTGAAATTCCCTTACACTATTATCGGGAAGTGTAATTTTTATCATGTGTCAATTACAATTTTTTGCGGTGCAAAGATAATGATTCCAATAAGAACACATCTTTTTAATTAAAAAGATTTTAGGTTCATTCTGAGATAACTCCATTATTTTAAAATTGATACTCCGAAATAAAAAGGCTGTTTCTTCAATAGCAGGAGGAAAATAAAAAAATCATGGCGCGTATTCCCCAATACCCGGATTAAACCCCTGAGATGGTAGTTGCCCCATTTAAAGAGTAAAAATACCTTCCTCTTTTATCCTTACTAATTATTTCTGTTTACGATAATTTAATTCAGAACCCGTTTCACCTGAAACGAACCATTGGTAATGAGGATATCCTGTTGTCCGTTTGCGACAACATTTCCTTGAAAAGTTCCTTTTACAATTTTATCGTTCATTTCGGTAATGGTGACTGTACCATCAAAATCAATTGAAGAGCTATATACGATTCCGGTTTCTTTATCTCTGTATGACAGAAGGACCCCTACTATTGCACCATCAGAAACCTTATAACCACTCATCGTTCCCTCTTTAATAGGAACTGTATCATAAAGAAGTAATCCCATACTCGAGCTGGCATCATCCCAGCCACTGATGGTCCCAACATACATATTATCATTTTGTGCAAAGCCAGCGGTAAGTCCAATTTGATTTACATATTCCACCCTTTGGCCATTGGCATTGAAATACATATAAAATGATCCCGGCTCATCTTCGTCTTTTGAACAACCTGTTGACAGAAATATTCCGGTAATCATAACTGAAATAAGTAGGAATAAACTTGATGTTTTATTCATTGGTATTAATTATTAATTGAATAAAAAAATAACGCTGATAAAACACCAATTACTCTTTAATTGTTTAATTCCAAATCAGGGTGTTAAATAAAATTCTTTTGTACTCTGTTCGTATCAGATTTAATCATGTTTCTTGGCCTCTTCCCAGATTTTGTCCATTTCGGCCAGTGTCATGTCTTTCAATTTTTTACCCTTGAGAAGGGTCTCGTTTTCAAGGTAGTTAAAACGTTGAATAAATTTAATATTGGTTCGTTCAAGGGCGGCCTCCGGATCTACATCATATAAC
>JAEZKZ010000016.1 GCA_023415305.1 Bacillota bacterium | reverse complement strand
GTTGAAGCTTGCCAAGGACCCTACAAGACCAAGAGCGGTATTTCTTGTGGGTCAGATGAATAAAAACGAGGAAATAGCGGGATTGCGATCTCTGGAACACCTGGTGGATGCGGTTTTAGTGCTGGATGGGGATAACGAGGAAGAACTTCGGGGACTTTCTGTAACCAAAAACAGATTCGGCAGTACCTGGGAGAGGGGCTACTTTTCAATGACCGAAAACGGATTGGTTTCTATAGATAACCCCTCAGAGTTTTTTATGACTATCAGAGATAAAAACGAGACAGTATCCGGAAGTGCGTTAACTGTGGTGAAAGACGGTTCGAGACCTATAATTGTGGAAATTGAAAGTTTGGTATCAAAAACCTTTACTCCTTTTCCGTCGAGAATCGGTGAATGTGTGCGCAGAGAACAGCTTAGTACCCTTATATCTATTCTTGAACAGAGAGGGAAAATATCTTTGTACGATAAGGATGTGGTTATAAAAACCACAGGTGGGCTGAAATTTAAAGAGCCTGCTGTTAATTTATCAATAATAATGAGTATAGTTTCATCTGTTTATGATATGGAGATTCCAAATGACACTGTCTTCATATCGGATGTGGGATTAACAGGAGAATTAAAGAAAGTCCCCTCCTTGGAGCTGCGAATCAGAGAACTGGATAGAAGAGGATTTAAAAAGGTATACATTGCAAAAAATGCTCTTATAAGAACACAGGAAATAAAGAACATTGACATAATTGAATGTAAATCTCTTCAGGATGTAATAAACAAGGTTTTCAACCGTAAGCAGTGATAAAAGTAATATTTATTAACTTTTGCATTAAGAACTATTGACTCTCCTGTTAGGGCCGGGTTTACTATATACATACAGGCCTGAATAATTAATTTGGAGTTACTTGGCTATGCAGAAGATTGATATGAAAGCTCAACTAAAAACTATCTACAGTGCTTTATCTCGAAGACCTACCATTATCGAAGTACCAGAAATGAATTATCTGAAGATTGATGGAAGGGGTAACCCGTCCCAAGCAGAGTTCCAAGAAGCTGCCCAAACACTATTCCCGATAGCTTACACTCTGAAGTTCATGGTAAGAGAAAAGCTTGACATTGACTTTAAGGTAATGCCTATGGAGGTTATTTGGAATATTGACCGGGAAAATAAAGAATATTTCTGGACAATGATGCTGATGCAACCAGGCTATATAACCAACGATTTGTTTATAACAGCATGTCACCGGGTGAGAGAGAAACATAATCCGAAGTTACTTGATAAAGCAAGATTTGATAGTTTCTCGGAAGGGCTTTGTGCTCAAATTATGCACAAAGGCTCTTACGAAAACATGAATAGCACATTAGAGAAAATGCTTATGTTTATTAATCAGGAAGGGTATACATCCAACAGAGATACCCATGATATATACCTTAATAACGTAACAAAAACCAAGCATGAAAATCTAAAAACAATAATGAGGCTTAAGATATGGAGGTAGGTTCCTTTGTTTAAAATTGGAGACTTTGCGAGAATCAATAAAGTTTCTATAAAAACATTAAGGCACTATGACGGCCTTGGCTTACTTCGCCCTGAAAAAATTGATCCCCTTACCGGTTATCGATACTATTCTGCCAGTCAGATGCCAAGACTGAACAAAATACTATCCCTGAAAGAGGTCTGCTTTTCTCTGCAGGAAATTGCATTAATTATTAGTAAGGATATGACGTCAGAGCAGATTCAGACCTTCTTAGAATTAAAACATTCAGAAATCACTAAAAGAATAAAGTCTGATCAGGAAAGGCTTGTCCGTGTCAAAAACTTATTGAACCTCTGCAAAGAGGAAGCATTTCATTTAAGCAATGATATTTTATTAAAGGAAATTGAACCCTTACAGGTGGCTGCATTAAGAGATTTCATTCCCGATTACAGTCAGCAGGGACATCTCTGGAGAGAATTGTTCATTTACCTTCGAAAGCACAAAGTTAAGGTGCTTCAGGGCGCCATGGTTATTTACCATTACGGTAAGTATAAGGATGGAAGTATTGATACTGAAATTATTGTACCAATAGGTTGCAGATTTCCAGAAAGTGACCGTATAAAGTGTAGACTGCTTGAGGGAGTAAAAGAAGCGGCAACACTGGTGCACAAAGGTTCTTACCAAACGCTGCATCTGGCCTATGAAGCCATTTCAAAATGGATTGAAGAAAACGAGTACGATATTGCTCAGCCACCACGAGAAGTTTACCTAAAAGGTCATTTGATGACAAAGGATCCAAATGAGTTTATTACTGAGCTTCAATTCCCGGTAAAAAAGAGATAGACAAATTATATTCTCTTCAAATGTTACCCCTCCAATATCTTACCCCTTCAATATCTTATTGTATTAAACTCGTTATTGTAAGAGCTGTTCTTAAGGATGAGACAGCCCTATCTGCGCTTAAGATAGTCTCTAAACCTTTTTCGCAGCATTCCAGAACATGTCTGATGGATCCTTCATACGGATTTTCCTCTCTATTTAATGTGATTTCCTTTTTTTCAGCTGAGGTTTATTTTATTAAATTTTTTATGTCACCATTTTTAGAGAATTCTTTATGGTACATGATCACTCCATTGTCAAAAATAGATGAAAAAGATGAATACATTTTTGCTGTAATTAATATGCATAAATTTGAATATGCATGCAAGGAAGTAGATGAAATAATATGGGATACTGAGATATTATGCCCGATAGAGCTAAGAAATTTTGTAAAGGACAAAGTTGAAGCTGTTATAAAAAAGTATGAACCCAGATAAAGAAAGTTACTTGTGCACAGCTAAAGCAGGTTAGTGCTATTGACATTCTGTTGATAGTATGTAAAAATATTGAAAAATTTATATATATATGAACTGTAAGGAGATTACCAACATGAGAAAAGAACTCCCTCTTTTGGAATTTGATCCTTCATCAAAAGCTGTAATTGAACCCAGCAAGCGTATAAAGCCTATGGATATTCCTGAAAGTGTTGTTATATGCTTTTTCAATGACGTTATAGCAAAGCTAAAGAATGAAGGTAAATTGAAGTATATCACCTGCATGACTTCTGAAGTGGGTGAGCATCCCATATATGAACTTAAGGTTGGAGATAGAGCTGTAACTCTGTTTCATCCCGGTGTCGGGGCACCCTTGTGTGCGGGGATGCTGGAGGAAGTTATTGCCCTTGGCGGCAGAAAATTTATAGCCTGCGGCGGTGCCGGTGTGCTGGACAGGAGCATAGCAGTGGGTCACATAATAGTTCCGGTAGCTGCAGTCAGAGATGAGGGCACTTCATATCACTATTTGCCGCCAAGCCGTGAGGTCCAGGTCAATAGGAAGGCGGTTCTGGCAATTGAAGAGGTTTTGATAAAACATAAATGCAATTACATTCTGGCCAAGACCTGGACAACAGATGCGATTTACAGGGAAACTCCCGATAAGATCAATCTCAGAAGGCAGGAGGGTTGCCTCACGGTTGAAATGGAGTGCTCGGCATTCTGCGCTGTAGCGGAATTCCGTAAAGTAATATTTGGACAGATATTATATGGCGGAGATGATGTAAGCTGCGAGGAGTGGGACTCCAGAGGCTGGAATACCCAGACTGATGTTAGGGAAGAAATTTTGAATTTTGCAGTTGAAGCAAGTCTATATTTGTAAGATCATAAAAAGTTGTTATTTATAAAACGAGTAGGGTAATTGAATTGAGGTGTATAAATATGAGTGATGTTAAAAGCTCGGAACTTCGTGTATTAAAAGTTGATAGCAGTGACGGAGAATTCCTTAATCTGATAGCTTTATTGGATAGAGAGCTGCAGGAACGGAACGGAGAAGACCAGCAGCAGTATGATAAATATAACAAGGTTGACTATATTAAGGATGTTATATTAATCTATTCCGACGGTTCTGCCGTGGGCTGTGGAGCTTTCAAGAAATTTGACAGTAACACTGTAGAATTGAAACGTATTTTTGTAAGGAAAGAGTATAGAAAGCAAGGTATTTCCAAATTGATTCTGAAAAATCTGGAACAGCTTGCAGCTGCCCAGGGATATAAATCCTGCGTCCTTGAGACCGGCATGAGGCAGATGGAAGCTATAAATCTATATAAAAGTAACGGTTACCTAATAACAGATAATTTCTGCCCTTATATAGGCATGGAAAACAGTGTTTGCATGAAAAAGGAAATTAAAAACTCAACTGAAGGTTGAGTTTTTTTGAAAAGTATACCAATACGAATGGAATTTGTAATTCATCAGGAATTCCAAAACATAAATTTATATCAGGAAGAACAGGGGGAGAAGTAGTTGTCAAATTGATGAAAGCCTTGCTATAATGTGATTGGTATATATATTGCTAATAAGGTTATTCAACTAGGAAATGGCATCCGAAAACATACATTGATTATAAACCATGTAGCTGATTAGCAGCAATTATTGAGGGAGATATTTCATGAGGTTGAAACGCTTTTTAATGCTGAAGAAATTTCAACGAAGAATTTTCGTCTGGATCACATTGACTTTTTTTATTTTATTGATTACATTTTCTTTTTTTTCATATATCAATATTGAAAAAATTGTATCGAAAAATGTTTATAAAACGAATATGGAGATTTTGTCCCATGCAAAGTTTAATGTGCAGTTAATGGATGATGGTATAAAAAATCTATGTAAAGAGCTTTTTGTTAATACAAATGTTTCAGAGCTGATGTACAGCAGGGATATTGATTTTCTGGATAGCCTATCCAAAATGAAAAGTATTGAGCTTATAGCTATTTCCAATTCTTTTGTTGATTCAGTACACATTTATAACGGTAACATCGGAACATTATATTCTCCCGGCAGAAGTATTATTAAAGACGATAAGTTATTTGTGGAAATATTATCCGAAATAGTTAAAAAAGAAAAGATTATTCCTGTTCTTAAGCCAATAATATTGGAAAGAAATATAGAGGGGAAGAGTGAAAATAAAAATAACAGCACTCTTAGCTATTTTATGTATCAATATACTGATAATAATGGTATTCCAATTGGTGCAATTATTATAAATATCAAGTCAGTATGGTTGTTAAATAATCTTGAGCAGATTGATAAGGATAAGAATAATGCCGGTCAGGTCTTTGCGTTTAATGATAAGGGAGTCCTTATTAACGAATTGGAAGGAAATAGAGAAACACAGGATTTTATTAAAGCGTTGCTCAAAGAGTATAAAGACGGCAAAATAGATATTGATAATAAAAAAGGGTATATTAAAAGAGATATAGAAGGCAAGTCAAGTATTGTAACCTTTTTAAATGTTGAAAACGCAGGTCTTACATTGGTAAGAACTCAACCGTATGATGATGTTTTTGGTATGTTTAATAAAATGAGACTTGTTCTGCTGTTAATAACTTTAGTATTTCTTATTATTGTTTTCACTGTTTCAATATTAATTTCAAATGCTATTTATAGGCCTGTTGGGAGGTTGGTATCCAAGGTCGGTAACGGGTGGAATACCGAGTTGGAGGCACTGGCTTCAAATGATGAAATGTATTATCTGGAAGAGGTATATAAACGGTCAGGAGATAAAATACAAAAATATGAGACCGATGAATTTTCCAACAGAAACACTTTAAGGGGATTTCATTTAAAAAAACTTTTGTTAAATTCTTCTGATTTTAATAATTCAGACATCGATAATTTGTTTATTGAAAACAATATTGATTTTAGCTCTGATACCGCATATTCCATTTGTGTTTTAAAAATTGACGGATATAAGGAATTTCAAAAAATAAATTCTACAAGTGATAAAGCTCTTCTAAAGTTTGCAATCATTAATATCATGACAGAAGTCATTGCTATGGAGTATCGAAATGAAGGTCTTGATATGGATGATGACAAAGTCGTATTCATTATTAATTCAAATATTAATTCGGAGAATGAAGTGACATTCTCCAGTAATCTTGAAAATCTTATAAAACAGGCTCAGGATCATATATTAAACTACTATAATATCTCTGTATCGGCTGCATTTAGTGAGCGCAATATAAATTGGAACGTAATGACGCAGATATATGCAGATACCCTTGAAAATTCCATGTACAGACTGGTTTATGGTAACAATTCCGTTATAAACACCAATATGACCAGAGCTAATAATCAAACTGAATTCTCCTTTGATTATAAGAGGATGCTTATAGAAGGTATTAAGGCAAGGGATACAAAAAAAGTTGAAAATGTCCTTAATAGACTGTATAAAGAAGCCTCGGAATTTGAATACAAAAGTATTATTGTATCCATGCTGTCTGTTATAGAAACAATTGAGAAAAGTGTTAGTGATGTAAATAGTGTCAGCCTTGAACCAGTAGATATTGACTTTGTTTCCATGAGAAACAGCATTTTCGAGACTGAATCCCTTGAAGAATTCTATAGAAGCATTTTTACACAGGTAGAAATGTTATGTAAAGAAAGAGAAAAAAATATTATCAATGTAAAGCATTTGATGATATCGGAAGAGATTAAGGAAATAGTAGATAATGAATTTTCTGACAATTCACTCTGTCTTTCAAGTATTGCTGCCAGACTTAAAATGTCAAATGGATATGTTGGAAAGATATTTAAAGATAGCGTAAAAATGTCTATAAATGAATATATTAATGAGGTAAGGTTATATAAGGCCATTGATTGGCTTGAAAAATCCAATCTTAATATTAATGAGATTATAGTTAAAATCGGGTTTGAAAATGAGACATATTTTTATAGTCTCTTTAAGAAGAAATTTGGAGTAACTCCCAAAGATTATATGCTTCAAAAAGGGATAAATGCTAAAAATTAATAGCTTTTTTTAAAGAAATAATTTAAATTTGCATAATTCTTTAAAAATTAGAGTTGCTTTTGCAGAAATATTTAATATTCATAATTCACTTATTCAAAAATCTATGGATAATGAAAAATGTGAGTTTTGATTTTACAATATTTCTGCTTAGGAGTGGTTGAGATGTGCTCAAGATTTTTAAAGGACCTTAAAAGTAATAAAGAACTTCTATTTTTGGCATTTCCATCTGTATTTGTGATTTTTGTTTTTAATTATATTCCACTTTTCGGATTGATTCTTCCATTTAAAAACTTTAATTATGATTTGGGCTTTTTTAAAAGTCCCTGGTCTGGTTTGAAGAATTTCAGATTCCTTTTTAATTCAGATGATATTCTATTAGCAACACGTAACACATTACTGTACAATTCAGTCTTTATACTATTAGGAACTATTTGCTCTGTTGCTGTGGCTTTAATGCTATTCGAAATTTCAAAAAAATTTGTAAATGTTTATCAGACAGTTATGTTTTTTCCATACTTTTTATCATGGGTAATTGTTTCCTATATAACATTGGCGCTTTTTGATGTGGATAACGGAATTTTGAATATATTAATTCAAAGCTTTGGAGGCGAACCGATATTCTGGTATCAAAATACAAACTGCTGGCCTGTTATTTTAGTAATTGTCGCTGTGTGGAAGGGCCTGGGTTATACAACCTTAATATACTATGCTGCTATAGTAGGGTTTTCTCCTGAATACTATGAAGCTGCAAAAATTGATGGTGCAACAAGACTTCAACAGATAAAATTCATAACAGTTCCACTTCTGAGGCCATTAATAAGCATGATGGTTATCTTACAGATTGGGAAAATTTTCTACAGTGATTTTGGATTATTTTATTATGTTCCCCAAAATTCAAGCTTGGTTTATGAGACTACCTTGGTAATAGATACATATGTGTATCGTGTTCTGAAGAACATAGGTGATTTGGGAATGTCTTCGGCGGCTGGCTTTTATCAAGCAGTAGTAGGTTTTATACTTGTACTTGTCACAAATCTAGTTGTTAGTAAAATAGACAAAGAAAGCGCTCTGCTATAGGAGGTTATCATGAGAAAAGATTACATAATTAGAAAAAAACCAGAAATGGCAAAAATAATAATACATTCAGTTTTGGTATTATATTCGCTATGTTGCATCATCCCAATTTTAATAATAATATCTACCTCACTGTCAAGCGAAACCGAAATACTGAAAAACGGTTATGGATTATTACCAAAGGGATTTACATTATTTGCCTACAAGACTATCCTCAATTCTCCTATGACACTTGTAAGAGCATACGGAGTGACAACCTTGGTTTCTTCTATAGGAGTAGTATGTGGATTGTGGCTTACAGCGTCTTTGGGATACATTTTGTACAGAAAAGATTTTAAATGGAGCAGACAATTATCCTTTTACGTATTTCTGACAATGGTGTTCAACGGCGGGTTAGTTCCATTTTATATTGTTGTTTCGGTATGGCTGGGTCTGAAAGACAATATATTGTCATTAATACTACCATACCTTGTAAACCCATGGTTTGTGCTTCTCATAAAGGGTTTTATGAAAAGTATACCGCATTCGCTTATAGAATCATCAAAGATTGACGGAGCAGGTGAACTTCGGATATTTGTGAAAATTGTTCTGCCAATATGTAAACCGGCTCTCGCTACGGTGGGCTTATTCCTATTACTTCAATATTGGAATGATTGGTGGCTGAGTATGCTTTTTATAAATAAGGAAGGGTTGTTTACATTACAGTATATGCTTGTTAGGATTCTGAATAACATTCAATTTATGTCTGAACACATGTCACTGATAGGTGCTACAGCGGCAAAAATGAGGTATCCTGATTTCTCAGCCAGATTTGCAATGTGTATACTGGCAGCAGGACCTATGCTGTTTATCTTTATGTTCTTTCAAAAGTATTTTGCATCAGGAATTATGGTGGGCTCTATTAAGGAATAGGTTAACGCGGTAGGTGACAAACCAGCCGATTTAATAAATAATATAATATTTCAGGGGGTCAATTATGGAAAGGTCAAAATTAGTCAGAGCATTATACCTTGCAATCACGACAGTATTTGTACTATCAATGGTTTTAACCGGTTGCGGAGCAGAAAAAAATTCCGCAACAAGTACAACAGGACAAAATTCAGCAATACAAACAGCAGCAGACGAAACAAAAACGGAACTAGAATTTGTGAAACTAAAATACTATCTTCCACAGCCATATACAGATATGTCAAATAAAGATTCTATTATGGCAGAAGTAAATAAAATTCTAAAAGAGAAGATTAATGCAGAACTCGATTTAATACTATTGGATATGAATAACTATCAGGAAAAAATTAACGTAATGTCAGCATCAGGAGAAAGCTGGGATATATGCTGGGGTATGAATTTATCTTCCCTGGTTAACAAAGCAGCTATATACCCACTGAATGAATTGCTTGATAAGTATGGTAAATCAATTACTCAAAAAACTCCGGAAAAATTATGGCCGGCAGTTACCTATAGCGGTGAAAAAATGGGTGTTATAAATCTTCAGCCCTATGTTGCCCGCCATGGTGCATGTGCTCAGAAATCTTTAACTGACAAATATAATATTGATGTGGCAAATATAAAAACCTTAAAGGATTTGGAACCATTTCTTGAGACTATAAAGAAAAACGAAAGTGGAATCATACCATTTTTGCCAACTAAGACAGCCTATCCTATGATGTTTAACTCAATATACGACAAGATCAATGAATGGTTGATATATGACACTACAGATAATCAATTAAAAATCTGGCTGGATGCAGCAAATAATCTTGAAGAATATAAAGTATTAAATTCCTGGTATAAGAAGGGGTATATAGCAGCCGATGCAGCACTGAAAAACGACGGTGTAGCAGAAGTTAAGACACAGAAATATGCAGTATTTGGCGACCCGGGAGTAATAACCGGAGATGGATCGAAAGCTACTACAATGTATGGTTTCCCTTGTGTAGATATAGATATGGGGGTTCAAGGCTTTATTAGTACTGGTGGAGTACAGTCTACAGTATCTGTTATTGGAAAGAAATCAGACAATCCTGAGAGAGCTATGATGTTCCTGGATCTGCTGCATTCAGACCTAAAGCTATTTAACACTCTCTGCTACGGCTTGGAGGGACAGGACTATAAAGTTGTTTCTGGTGCGGGAACTGATAATCCAACAATAGAAGTAAATTCTGAAATGAAGTGGGCTATTTGGCATCCATGGATAGGTGACGTTGTTTACGACCAATGGCCTTCAAATTGGAACGATGCCTCTGCTCTTACCGAATTTCAGAAGAACATGGAAGAAGGAAAGACCTCTCCTATCCTTGGGTTCACTTTTGATCCTACAAATGTAAAAACAGAAGTAGGACAATTAGATGCAATAGCAACAGAAGTACTTCCGATATTTGTTACAGGATCAGCACCTGATTTCGATAAATATGTTGCCGATACAAAACAAAGAATGGAAAAAGCCGGTCTTGCAAAGGTACTGGAAGAAGCTAACAAGCAGCTTACAGAATGGAAAGCGGTTAATGGTAAATAGGATATATATAGTATAAATTAAGATGATCAGCACAAGAAATTTGATATTATTCATTATTTCTTGTGCTGTATCAGCATAGTTATCAGCAAATATGTCGAGTAACCAATTGAAATAATATTTATTTATCAGATTAAAACAGTTTTGAAAGGGATTAAGGAAAATATGAAAAAAGTCACAGCGGTGCTAATAGGTGCGGGCTTACGCGGTAAAGATGCATATGGTGGATATGCAATTAAAAACCCTACAGAGTTGGAATTTGTAGCAGTAGCTGAACCGAATGCAAAGAGGAGAGAGGAATTCAGCAAACTGCATGGTATTAAGGAGGAAAGAAGATTTATAAGCTGGGAGGAGCTTCTAGGACATCCTAAATTAGCTGATGCTGCATTAATATGTACTCAGGATAAAATGCATGTAGAGCCAACGGCTCATGCATTGGAAAAGGGATACCATGTTTTGCTGGAAAAGCCCATATCTACTTATCCAAAGGAATGTCTTTCACTAATCAAACATTCTGAAAAATATGATCAAGTTTTTTCTATATGTCATGTTCTAAGATATACGGCTTTTTTCACAAGGCTAAAGACCTTGCTGGAGGAAGGAAAAATAGGAAGACTGATCACCATTCAACATAACGAAAACGTAGGCTACTGGCATCAAGCTCATAGCTTTGTAAGAGGAAATTGGAGGAATTCAAAGGAATCCAGTCCCATGATCCTGGCAAAGTGCTGTCATGATATGGATATATTGCTCTGGTTGGCTGGAGCGGATTGCAAGAGGATAGCCTCCTTTGGCACACTATCTCACTTTAAAGAAGAAAATGCACCGAAGGGAGCACCAATAAGATGCCTCGAGGGCTGTCCTGAACAAATGAAATGTCCCTTTAATGCTGTCAGAATTTATATGGACTCTGGAGAGGAGTGGCTGAGAAGAGCAGTTTCAGATGATACCTCTCCTGAAGGAGTATTACAGGCTCTAAGAGAAGGCCCATACGGACGATGCGTATACCGCTGCGATAATGACGTGGTAGATCACCAAGTGGTTAATATTGAGTTTTGCAATGAAGTTACGGCAGCTTTTACTATGACAGCATTTACCAATGACTGCACAAGAACTATAAAGCTCATGGGTACAAGAGGGGAAATCAGAGGTCACATGGAGAAAAATGAGATAGAGATAACTGATTTTGTATCAGGAAGTAAGGAAATCATAAAGCTTGATGTGAAAAAAAACGGACACAGTGGTGGAGATGAAGGAATAATGAGAGATTTTGTGAGGCTGGTACGGAGTGATAAAAAAGGTAACAGCTTGACATCCCCTCAAGCTTCACTGATGGGTCACATGATGGCTTTTGCAGCTGAAAAGTCCAGGATTGAAGGCAGAGTTATAGACATAAATCAGTTTATAAAAGAATTATAGCCAGTAGTTATCGTAAAATTAAAAAGGCTGACGAATCAGCCAGCCTTTTTGTTACATATTTGTTATCTGAGATTGTATTTTCCCAGCATTCGAATTCTATCGTTTTCTTTCAAAATAATGTCATAGAGGTTCAAATCCAATGAATTACACAAGGATGCAAGATAAAATACATTCCTGCCCATATCTCTTTCTATGGCATCTCTACAGTTTTCACACAAGGTTCCATCTACATGAGCATCCGCAGAGTTTTTCATTTCATCAAAACTTGCGTCCTCGGGAATCTCCTGTTTGTGTGCAGATATAGTCAGACAGCCACATTGAGTAACTGACTTAATTATTGCTCTGTTAACTCTGGAATTTGAATCCTGATACTTGGTAATAAGATCAAGAATGCTTTTATTTCTAACCAACAATTCCTGTGCAGTATATTGAAAATCATCAATAAGTATATCTTTCATGCGGTTCACCTCAATATTCGGATGTCTAGTTTTATTATACTTTCAATACTGAGTTACTGTCAAATAAAAACAATTATTTAAAATATAAAAAGTTAAACATAAATATATTTTCTAAGATTTTGACAAGGCCTGAGGTTTGTAGTATACTTGTCCTATAAGAACTCTATATGGAATGACACATAAACGCACTCAAAAAGTATAGTGCGTTTTTAGTATTTTACCATTAAAATGCAGCAATTTACGAAAAAAATATTTGAGCACTTGCTGGTGTCCAATTTGTACGTAGCCTAACATTGAAAGGATTTCCAAATTATTACCAGGAATTAAGCTGTGTGACTGTTTAATTCTTAGCTTTAATTTGCTTAGTGATATACAAAAGACAAAGATTATTTGCATTGGTTATTTGGAGGTTACTATGTATAACGTAGGAGACAAAATTGTATATCCTATGCATGGTGCAGGAGTTATTGAATCTATAGAAGAGCGGGAAATACTTGGAAAGAAATGCAGCTATTATGTTATGAAGATTCCTATTGGAGATTTAAAAGTCATGATTCCTACCAATAATGTTAATGATATCGGTATACGGGATGTTATCAGCATTTCTGAAGCTGATAGGGTGTTCAATATACTTGGGAGCAGTAACCAAGAATTCTCTTCAAACTGGAATAAACGTTACAGAGAAAACATGGTGAAAATTAAAAGCGGTGATATATTTGAAGTTGCAGATGTGGTCAGGTCATTAATGCAGAGAGAAAAGGAAAGAGGGCTCTCTACTGGTGAGAGAAAAATGCTAACCAGTGCTAAACAGATACTAATAAGTGAACTGGTTCTTGCAAAAGGATTAGATCAGCATGAAGTAGAGATCAAAATTCAAGAATACCTTTATGGCTGAAAATACCTTTTGAAGGAGATTTAATGTGCTAAACAGGATAATTAAAATTTCTTTTTCCATTCTAGGTGCTGTCACCGGATTTACAATATTAAGAACAGTTTTTATGATTAATGATATAAAAATAAGCGAAAATTTCAAAATATCAATTTTCGTTCTGTTTTCGCTGGCTTTTTGTGCTCTTTTTTACTTCATGGCTTCAAAGATAATAGAATTTGTTGGTGTTTTTATTGATAAAATAGAGAATACAATTCAAACTATAACACTTTCCGAAATGCTGCTTGGTGTTTTGGGTCTTATAGTAGGACTTATTGTAGCCAATCTCATAAGTATTCCAATAATAAAAATTCAAATAATCGGTGTACCCTTAGCCGTAATATTAAATGTATTATTTAGCTTTTCCGGCGTTGCACTATCCCTTAGGAAAAGAAATGAGAACTTTTTTGATTTGTTTAAAGACACTAAGGGTGGCTCCAATTCTGCAAAAATTATTGATACCAGTACCATTATAGACGGCAGAATCCTCGAAATCTGCTCTGCTGGTTTCGTAGATGGAGAACTGGTCATTCCCTCGTTTGTTTTAGAGGAACTGCGCCATATAGCTGATTCTGCAGATAGCCTAAGAAGGGCCCGTGGAAGAAGAGGGCTGGATATTCTCAATCTGCTTCAGAAAGACAGTAACCATACTGTCAGAATAGAAGAGTTTGACTATAATAATCTTGAAGCTGACGAGATGTTAATGAAAGCTGCATTAAAACTTAAGGGTAAGCTCGTTACCATTGATTATAATCTTAGTAAGGTTGCGGCTTTAAAAGGAATTAAGGTATTGAATATAAATGAACTTGCAAATGCGGTTAAGCCCATAGCCTTACCAGGTGAGGAAATGAATGTCCAGGTAGTTAAGGATGGCAAGGAGGCAGGACAGGGAGTGGCCTTCCTTGATGATGGAACCATGATTGTTATTGAAGGCGGAAGGAAATATCTCGGCGAAACAATCCCGGTTATGGTAACCAGTGTACTTCAGACTTCAGCCGGAAGAATGGTATTTGCCAAGCCGAATAAGTAGTTACCAGAATAGAAGTGAATGGTGAAAAGGCTATTCACTTTTCATTATTCATTCATTAAGTGGAGGAATAGAGATTGAATACAGATGACAAAAGATTGTCGGGAAATGTGACCGCTGTAATTACCGCAGCAGGAAAAGGCACCAGAATGAATTCAAGTATAAACAAGCAATATATTGAACTTGGGGGGATGCCTGTACTTGCCAGAACCATAGCAGCCTTTCAGAAGTGCGGTCAAGTCGACGAAATTGTGGTAGTTATAAACGAAGAAGATATACAATTCTGTAAGGATAGTATTATAGATAGGTATGGTTTAAATAAGGTGAAAACGCTGGTCAGCGGAGGAGCGGAGCGACAGAACTCGGTATATAAAGGTCTTTGTGCTGTTGATGATAAATGCGGTATAGTTTTGATTCATGATGGAGCAAGACCCTTTGTATCTATTGAAAATATTGTCGCAAGTATTGAAAATGCCAGAATTTACCGAGCGTGTGGTGTAGGAGTTAAAATAAAAGATACTGTAAAAATTTCAAATTCAGATGGGTTTGTATCTTCAACCCCTGACAGAAACAATCTTTGGAGTATACAAACACCGCAGAGCTTTGATTACCGGATAATAATGAAAGCCCATGAAGAGGCAATCAGAAACAATTATATCGGTACCGACGATATGATGCTTGTAGAAAAAATGGGTATCCCCGTGAAAATAGTTGAGGGGAGCTATAAGAATATTAAAATTACAACTCCGGAGGATATTATTATTGGAGAAGCCATACTGGCAGATTTATGATTTTATTTGAAGTCACTGCTATAAAGCAGTGACTATACAAAAAGCCTGAATCCCCTGACCCTGACCAAACTGAGTCAAGCCCTCACCAGAGGTGGCTGTTATTCCTACACTGTTTTCAGGAATACTCAAAAGGTTTGAAATTACCTTCCTCATTTCAGGTATTTTAGGGGTAATTCTGGGATATGAGCATTCTATTGAAATTGATACATGAACAATTTTTACGTCCACAAGATACTTTAAGGCCTCTTTCAGGTATTCAGAGCTGTCTGTAATACCTTTTTTCAAACACATTTCGTCAGCTTTTCTACCCAGGATATTAACACAGGTAACTCCTGATACTGCATTTGTTAAAGCGTGCAGAACGACGTCGGCATCACTGTTTCCTGATAAAGGAGTTATACCTTCAAAGTAAACTCCGCCCAAAACAAATTTTTTATTTTTATTTTCAAAGTCAAATCTATGACTGTCCTGACCAATCCCAACTTTCATCAACAGCTCTCCTTATAATTATAGTAAAGACTTCATTCAGCCATTCACATTATATTATACCCATTCTGCCACTTCAAGTGTATTGACATTACCTGTTACATATATTATATAATATAAGTTGGTGTCGAAAACAGAATGTAATTACATTTATTATTAAATATATAATTCATTTGGCTTTTTGCCGGAAATGGAGTTTTAAATGTCAAAAGAAAAGAAATTAGTTGAAGCCATTACCTCGATGAATGATGACTTTGCGCAGTGGTATACCGATGTTATAAAAAAAGCAGAACTGGTAGATTACTCAAGTGTTCGTGGTTGTATGATTATAAAGCCTTATGGCTACGCTATTTGGGAAAACCTTCAAAAGGCTTTGGATTCAAGATTTAAAGCTACAGGACATGAAAATGTATATATGCCAATGTTTATTCCGGAGAGCTTGCTTTTAAAGGAAAAAGAACATGTTGAAGGTTTTGCTCCGGAGGTTGCATGGGTAACACACGGCGGTGATGAAAAGCTTACTGAGAGATTATGCGTAAGACCTACTTCAGAAACCTTGTTTTGTGAACATTATGCTAATATAGTGCACTCATACAGAGATTTGCCCAAATTATACAATCAATGGTGCTCTGTTGTTAGATGGGAAAAGACCACAAGACCTTTCCTCAGAACTCTTGAGTTCTTATGGCAGGAAGGTCATACTGCACATGCTACAGCTGAAGAGGCTCAGGAAGAAACAATAAAGATGCTCAATGTATATGCAGATGTCTGTGAGAATGTTCTCGCAATCCCTGTAATAAAGGGAAGAAAAACAGATAAGGAAAAGTTTGCAGGTGCTAAAGCTACCTATACTATTGAAAGTTTGATGCATGACGGTAAGGCATTGCAGTCCGGCACATCGCACAACTTTGGAGATGGTTTTGCCAGAGCCTTTGAAATTCAATATACAGATAAAAACAATCAGCTTCAGTATGTACATCAGACTTCATGGGGGGTAACCACCCGTCTTATCGGGGCCATAATAATGGTACACGGTGATGACAGTGGACTTGTATTACCGCCTGCTGTGGCACCGACACAATTGGTGATAATTCCTGTATCTCAGCACAAGGAAGGTGTACTTGAAAAGGCCAACGAGCTGTTGAACAATTTATCTGCTAAATTCAGAGTAAAAATCGATGACAGTGATAAAATGCCTGGTTGGAAATTTGCAGAATACGAAATGAAGGGAATTCCTTTACGTCTTGAAGTGGGACCGAAGGATATAGAAAAAAATCAGGTAGTGCTTGTGAGAAGGGATACAAGAGAAAAGGTATTTACTTCTATGGACAATCTGGAGGAAACTGTTGGTATGCTTCTGGCAGATATTCAAAAGTCACTCCTTGAAAGAGCAAGAGAAATGAGAGATAAGAAGACATACACCGCAGCTAATCTTGAGGAATTTGAACAAATCATAAACAATACTCCTGGTTTTGTTAAAGCTATGTGGTGCGGTGAACAGGCTTGCGAGGATTTGGTTAAGGAGAAAACCGGTGCTACTGCAAGATGTATGCCATTTGAGCAGGAACAGCTGTCAGACAAGTGTATGTGTTGCGGAAAAACTGCCAAGACTATGGTTTACTGGGGAAAAGCATATTAAATATTAGTTTAATATTTTTGTAAGAGTCTGGGTTAAAAATATTTGCCGAACTTGTAGGGGCCGTTACAAAACAAAGTTGATTTAATATATTAACTTTTTGCACGGAAGTGTAACTTTATGAAGTTGATCATTAAATTTATGCCTTGTAACGGACCCTTTATTTTTGAATAATTATTTGAAGACTTTTTCTCAAAAAATGTAAATAAATTTGTAAAACCTGTCAATAATACTGGTATATGGGTTGTTTCTCCATTAAAGGTGGACTTTGGTGGACTTGAATAACACTTTGCTATATAGGAGGGGTTTTATGAAAAGAAATAAAGTTTTTATAGTAACAACAGCCATTTTGGCTATGATGTTAGTATTTGTACCTGTTAGCAGTGAACAATATATTGCAGCTGCTTCAGAGGCATATCAAAAGGTGGAAAGCAGTTCGGGAGTAATTACAGCAAATGAGGTTAATTTGCGTACCGGTCCCGCAACTACATTCGATATAATATGTAAGCTTAAAAAAGGCCAAAAGGTAACTGTTATGGGGAAGTTTGGTGACTGGTACGCTGTATACACAGGCGGAACCGGTAATGTGGGAGCAGTGTCTTCACATTATTTGAAGCTTGATAAGTCAAAGAGCACGAGCACCAAGCAAGTGATAACACCAGACAAGAGTACCGGTACTTCTTCAAAAAACAACAAGACCGGGACGAAATCTACTGCATCAAATAAGACCCATACGACATCCTCATCAAATATCAGTACTAAATCTACAGTGGTACAGGAGGTTAAGGACATAACCAAGGATGAACAGGCATTATTGGATCTTGTCAATAAGGCAAGGGAGAAAGAGGGTTTAAAACCGCTGGAATTTGATGCTGAGTTGGTTAAAATTGCAAGACTCAAGGCGAAAGACATGAAAGATAACAACTATTTCAGTCATACCTCAAAATATTACGGTACACCCTTTGATATGATGAAAAAGTACGGTGTCAAATTTACTACCGCAGGAGAAAATATTGCCGGAAACCAATCTGTTGAAAAGGTAGTGAAGGCATGGCTGAAAGAGAATGGCAACAACATATACAATGACAAATTCGCTTACACGGGTATAGGGATTGCCGACAGTCCAACCTATGGTAAGCTATTTGTTCAATTGTTCATTAAGAAGTAGCATAGATATCATAAGGGGAGCGGCTGCAGTCTGATTAAATGCAGCCGCTCCCCTTATGATTAAGGTCTGTTTGTTTTCTTTAGGCTAACCAACGTTTCAAGATTGAATGGAGGTTCTATTGAAATGGTCTTTCCCTTGAGATAATTCAGGTGTCCGGCAGAAGTATCAAAGTCAAAGGATAGGCGGCTCGCACACAGCAGTTGGTATTTTGCGTTATACTGCTTGTTTTCGACATTTCTGCCATATTTCCCGTCGCCGATTATGGGATGACCGTAAAAGGCCAGATGTGCGCGTATCTGGTGGGTTCGCCCTGTTACAAGTTCAACCTCAAGCATACTAAGGTTCTCAAGAGTTTTTATAACTCTGTAGCGTGTAATTATCTCCAATGAATCCTTAGTTTTGAAATCCGTAATAAAAACTTTGCTAATCCTATCATTTTTCTCAAGAAAGTCAACCAGCTCGGCCTGTCGCTTATCCATAACTCCTGAAACAATGCAGGTATAGAATTTGCTTATCTCTCTGTCCTTAATTTTTTCAAGCATGATTTCCAGTGAAGTACTGTTTTTTGCTAGAATTACAAGGCCGCTGGTATTTCTGTCCAGCCTGTGGCATAAGGAAAGTTCGGCGCCATAGGTTTTTTGAAGCTTGTCTATTAGAGTGGCTTCACTTTGATTCCTGTCCGGATGAACAGGAATTCCTGACGCCTTATTTACCACCATAATATTATTATCTTCATAAACAATTGAATAGCCTTCATCATCTTTACCAAGCAGATAATCATCAACAATGTATATTTCTATTTTATCTCCTTCGGATACAGTATAATCCTCTTTAATTCTTGTCCCATTTACCTTTACATCTTTCTTCCGAAATGCTTTAAATAACATACCTGAGGCAACATTGGGAAAGAAATCCCGGATAACTTTATCAATTCTTTTACCATCATGCCTATCTTTTGCAAAAACTGTTCTCATTTTCTCTCCGTAAAAATTAAATTTATTATGCGTTATTTATTATGTTTTCCAAGTAAGTGCAATATTTATTGCAAAGCTCATTTGCATTTATGCTTGAACTGCTCTCCGCTATTATCCTAAAGATGGGCTTATCAGCATCCGGAGCAATTAGAACCCAGCCGGTTGTGGTATGTAACTTTATTCCATCAAGAAGTTCAAGCCCTTTGTTCCTGTAGTCATTAATTATCTTTCGCATTACTGCTCCTTTTGATTCCCAGGGACACCTCAGGTTCTTTTTTACCATAAAGAAGTCAGGAATTTCCGACAAAATCTCATTGAGGGTTGTATCGGTGTAGCACATGTATTCAATTATTCTTATTAAGCCTTCAATAGCATCAAAACTTAAAGTGAGCTGATTTGGCCTGAAGTCTTCTAAACCTGATGTCACATAGCTGTCTTCACTTGTTCCTGTTCCTGTAACGGTTTGATAGGACAATATTTCATCCATTATTGCCTGTGTACAGTTCTTTGTTCTTTTTATTTTTCCGTTGTATCTTTCTGCAAGCTTATCAAGAATTTCCGAGCTTGTAATGGTACTAAAAAAAGTAGCTCCGGGATTGGTTTTAAATAATATTAGAGCAATGAGAGCCTGAAAAAGGTCCTCCATGACTATTTTACCCGAGCTATCTACCAGTATAAGCTCTTCTGCATTTTCGTCAATTATTGCTGCAAATTGAGATTCAGTATCTTTAATATTCATAATTATCGAGTTAAAGTCCTCATAGTACTTAAAACAGCTTGTACTGCAGCCAAGTCCTCTTAAAAGAGGCTCTACTATGGAAATTACATTCTCTGACTTTGAATAAAAACAAAGCCTGAGTTTTGATTCCCTAATTAAAGAAAGATTTGTCGTATTACTTAATATACGGGCATAGTAACTGCTAAAGTCGGTAATATTGTTCAGGCGGCTTATTTGTTCAGAGGAACACCTGTTAAAGTCCTCCTTAAAAAAGGAGTTCTCAATCTTTCTTTCAGTCAGTCTGCTTATGCTGGCACCTCTTGCATCCATGAAATCTACTCTTATTTTGTTAGTACTTTTTATATCATTTTTTATATGTATACCGCCTTCCACTGAAAGAAAGCCAATAGCTGTTCTTGCTATGGGGGTCAGCAGACTGCTCATATTATAAACCTCGACTCCCACTGAAAGTATGCCTGAAATAAAGGCATGCTTGAACATTCTTGCAGAATTAGAGTTGGTTGAGCTGACCACAACTCTGGCACCCACTTTGAATTGTGAACCGTAAGCAGCACCAAGCCTTGTTGCAAACTCGGGCGAAATATCCACATTTACAATACCGGAAATACCATCATCACCGAATATTCTGTTTGAATGCCTCGAACCCCAAATCAGGTTCCTGTCGATTACCGCAAAAGGCTGAATTGTTTTTTCAGGCCATATCTTTATATTTGGTTTAACTATAACACGTTCATTTATTTTGCAGCCTTCACCTACAACAGCATTTTCGAATACTGAGACGTAATGCTTAAGATTAACTTTATTACACAATACAGCTCCTCTTAATTCACTTCCATATTCTATATAGCTGTTGTCCCATATTATACTTCTGACAATTGAGACATCATCTTCGACTGTAGTATTATTTCCTATAACAGTGTATTTGTCAATTAATGTGCCATTTCCAATTCTGCAATTAGAGCCGATTATGCAGGGCCCGTTTATTTCGGCGGTTGTCTCAATAACCGTACCGGCACCTACCCAAACCTTATCTTTTAATTGTATACCGTTGATATCCAGGGCAATTTTTTTATCCAGAATATCATAATGAGTCTTGATATATGAGCGAATATCACCCATATCACACCAATATTCGGGTGCTATATAACCAAATATATTTTTTGACATGCTTAATAACTTTGGAAAGACATCTCTGCTGAAATCAATATTTTTATCCGCTTCTATGTAGTCCAGCACTTCGGGTTCCAGAATATATGTACCTGTGTTGACAGTATCGCTGAAGAGCTCACCCCAACTTGGTTTTTCAACAAAGCCGGTTATTTTCCCTGACTCATTTGTCAATACAACTCCATATTCAAGAGGGACATCTACTTTAGATAGGACTATGGTTGCCAGAGAATTCCTGTTTTTATGGAATTCTATAGCTTTTGTCAGGTTCAGATCCGTTATGGAATCTCCGCTTATAACTATGAAGGATTCATCAAGAAAGCTTTCGGCGTTTTTTATTCCGCCCGCAGTACCCAAAGGAGATTCCTCAATAAAATAGGTAATTTTAACACCAAGGTTTTTTCCACTGCCTAAATAGTTTTTTATGATCTGGGGATGGTACATCAATGTAATGCCGATTTCGGTAATACCGTAACACTTCAGCAATTCAATTGTATGTTCCAGTACAGGTTTGTTCAGTACCGGAACCATAGGTTTTGGTAAATCACATGTAAGTGGCCTTAGTCTGGAGCCTTCTCCACCGGCCATAATAATAGCTTTCACCCTGACCTCCCTCTGCATGCAAAGCCCGCTGCGTTCTTTTGTACGTTCAGCATGGGGCACGCTGGTAAATAGTAATGAAAAAAACTAATCCCACAATACTGGTATTCATCTATAACTTATATTATTATATTCCATAGATAACGTAATAATCCTTTTTAAATTTATCAAACTATGTCAAATTACACAAAAAAAGTTGTTGTTATTTATTCAATTACACCAAAACTTCCATTCAAGACATAAAGAGCACTTTCTCTGTTAGCAGGATCAACACTTATCTCGAGTTTTACCATGGTTGAAGGTACAGCTCCGGGAAATCTGATAACTCGTTGTCTCGGGTCTATCCCTGAATGAAGTCCGCACTCCGAGGTGTTCAAACAAGCTTTTCCGATACTGTTCGTTTTGATGGCTCCCATTGCAGTGTTTGCATCGTAAAGATTTGTATAAAGTGCAGTGATTTTTTGATTCATCACGCCTACCTCCATAAAATTGATAGTACCAGCTGTGGGATATACAGTTAGTATTTGCAATAAACTTGGAAATAAGCCTGTTTTGTATTATTTTTTGAAGGTAAACAATTTATTAAAGATATAACTTACTCCGGTGTAAAAAACCATGCCAATTAAAGTAGATATATTTTTATCTATAAGAAGATTTTCAGCCAGAAGAATTACAAGACCATGCTGGAGAAGGAAACAGACGGCAAAAACTGCAGAAAATTTTAAGAACTGCTGAAGAGTTGATGACTGCCCGGCTTTAAAGGTCCAGGTTTTATTCAGAATAAAACTATTGATGAAACCGGCTGCATAACCGATTATATTTGACAATCTCAAAGAAACGGAGAATACATTCATTAAAGTCAACATTATAATTCCGGTAATCAAAGTATTGATTACACCAACAAGCCCGTACTTTACAATACTTGTATCTAGTAATTTGAAAAACAGTAGCTTTAGCTTTTTCATTGGTTTCTCCCTGTATATTGATTCTGCGTGTATTCAGTTGCCTACCGGCTTATTCTTACCGGATTTATCACCTGACATATTTAACTTTGACATATTTACACATTTTTAAGTATATATAATAATATGAAATTTTACCATAAGCCATTATAAATAAAAGGCAGACTTTTGTGCGGCTTTTTTGAAAAAACATGTCGGATTTTACTATGGTAATGCTGAATAGCTGCAAATGGGAGGTTAGCTTGAAAGACTTCGCTAATGCTCGCCTTCCAAGCTAATCTATGAATTTATGGCCGTGCGAAATATTCAAAGTATTGTAAATATCAAAGCATATATAAATACTTTATTATCAGCAATACTTTGAAAACGCACATGGCCAATTAACCTCCTTTATTCGCCCCATTGCGATAAAGGATAAATATTTCATTACCATTTTGTGGCCACAATGGTGGCTCAAAGCCACTATTACGGCTCATGGAGGTTAATATGGCGATGAAAAGAAAAAGATATTCTTTAATATATGCATCGAAACAAGCAATACCTTTTAAAAAGGATAGAACGCTGCAGTTTATGCTTGTTATATATCTGGCTGTATTTGTTATCCTTGCCCTTAACCCTGCCGATTATTTTCAATGGTGGTACCTTAACCTTCCATCGGCAGTAATAATTGGCGTTTTATTTGTTTTTAACAGAAAGATGAGGCTTTCCAATCTGTCTTATGCCGCTGTACTTCTGTTTATGCTGTTGTGTACTGTCGGAGCCCACTATACCTATGCTCTCTGTCCGATTGGAGAGTGGATGAAGGTAACATTAGGGTTTACCAGGAATAATTATGACAGAGTGATATGTCTTGCGTTCGGTCTGCTCTTATCAACACCTGTTATGGAGATAATGTTTCACAGATTCAGACTTAGATATATTGAAGCCTGTCTGGTAACAGTGTTTGTTATTTTGGCTTTTTTTGCTCTGAGCTCACTTTTCGAGATGTCGTCTGCAGCTATAAGCAGCTATCAACGTCAAATAATCCTAAACAGTACGCAGGGTGATATTTGGGATATGCAAAAGGACACTGCCATGGGATTTTTAGGAACTTGCCTAAACATGGGCAACTGTATTATTTTAAAGATAAAGCGGAATCAAAAAATCCATATGGTTAAACTATCAAAATAATTCCTGTCTTGAGTCATTATTTTTGCTGATATAAGGGAATATTAAGCCTATCTTTTATTAATATCAAAATGGGTGATAGAATTGATTTTCAGATTGGGATATGTGGCAATGACCTTAAGCCTGGAGAATTGTTCACCTTCGGGTACTGTTACTTATGCTACCTATAGTAAATTAAAGGACGAGAAGGCTAAAGGTGTCAGACTGGACAGAGTGTCAAAGCTTAATATCGAAAATACATTAAGAATATTAAAGTATAACCGTGCAATGGGGATTGAGGTGTATAGACTTACTTCAAAGCTGATACCTTTGGCAACCCATGGTGAGCTGGAGGGTTGGGAGTATCCTCTGCAATTCTCCGAGGAGCTTAAGGAGCTTGGGGATTATATAAAGGAGAATAATTTTCGTATAAGTGCACACCCCGACCATTTCACTATTCTGAATCCCGTTAAGCAGGAGGTATTGAAGGCCTCCATAAATGATCTTGATTACCATGTAAAATTATACGAAGCCATGGGTCTTGAGGATTACAAATACAAACTGGTGCTTCATGTGGGTGGTCTTTATGGGGACAAGCATAGCTCCATAGAAAGATTTAAAGAGAATTTTGTCAAGCTTCCAGACCGTATAAAAAAGAGATTAATAATTGAAAATGATGATAAAAGCTATACTGCTGTTGATGTTCTACAGCTCTGCAAGGATTTGGGGACACCTATGGTTCTTGACGTTCACCATCACAGCTGTGTAAATAATGGCGAAAGTTTAATTGAGCTATTGCCGGAGATATACAAAACCTGGGATTGTGAGGGGCTTCCTCCCAAAATACATTTTTCCAGCCCTAAGAGCCAAAAGGAGTTCAGGAGTCACGCCGATTTTATCGATTATTCTGATTTTATTGAGTTTCTAAATATGGTAAAAGTATTTAACCGGGATATTGATATAATGCTTGAGGCCAAAATGAAGGATAAGGCTCTGTTGGACTTGTCCGATCGCTTAAAGTCTACCGAAGGTCTGGTTTATATCAATAATGCCGCCTTTCAGATTTAGCAACCTGTGATAAAGGATACTTTAGATACATTGAATATACATTAATGCCTCTTATATTTTTTTATATATAAGTAAAGAATATATAGGAATACCTTACAAAGGTAGAATTTCATATTGTAGAAAGGGTGTTTTCAATGGCAAAAGGTAAAAGTAAGGATAGGAATAACGACGTTTCTTTTGATAATGATCAGCTGGGAGAGAATAAAACCAACAACGGTGGCGGAAATAGAGGCGGCCAGGGCAATATTAAGCCTAAAAAGTAGTCATGACTTGAAAATAGAATTTCTCTGCAGCCTCGAAGTTTATCTGTACCAATATGCTATAAACAGATTAAAAAATGAGAATTGGGATAATCCCAATTCTCATTTTTGTTGATCTGGGAGAGTTTTTTTAATCCGTCGGGTTTCGCTGGATTAAAATTTAATATATAATAATTACGATTTACATTATTACTGATGGAGGCTGTATGATAACGGTTTTGTCATTAAGCCCTGCCGTTGATAAGATATATTTTATTGATAACTTTTCTGCAGGCGGATTATATAGAGTGAGTGATTGCCTTCAATCGGCGGGAGGCAAAGGTATTAATGTTTCCAGGGTTTTAAAAATGCTTGGGGCAGACGTGGAGGTTCTGGGTTTTAAAGCAGGAAGTACCGGACAGTGGCTTGAAAAAAGCCTGGCAGACCTGGGTGCCGAAACACGGTTTATATCTGTAGAAGGCCAGTCCAGAACAAACAATAACATAATTGATAGAGTAAATTGCCTGGAGACTGAAATCCTGGAAGAAGGACCAATAATTGACGGTAATGCCTGGAAAATGTTTTCTGAAAACTTCAAAGCTGCTATGGGACAAACCCGTCTATTAGTATGCTCAGGAGGGCTGCCAAAAGGTTTGGGAGCAGATACTTATGCCAGGCTTATTGCAGAAGCAGACAAATTTGACGTTAAAGCAATACTTGATTCCAGCGGAGAGGTGTTAAGGCAGGGTATTGAAGCAGGACCTTTCCTGATAAAGCCAAATTTGCGGGAACTCAATACCTATTTTAACAAGAATTTTAAAACTGATAAGCAGATAGTTGAGGCCTGTAAAGCAATCATAAATAAGGGAGTTAAGTATATTGTAATCTCAATGGGAGACAAAGGGGCACTTCTTGTTTCAGAAAGCAGGGTTTACAAAGCCTATCCGCTTTCGTTGGAGGTGGCAAATACAATTGGCTCCGGTGATTCCATGGTGGCCGGCATATGCAATGGAGTAGCGGAGGGGCTCTCCATAAAAGAGTCCTTTGAGCTTGGCTGCGCTTGTGCCGCTTCAAATACCGAACATATGGGTATAGGAGTTATAAATACAGACAGGGTCAATTATTTTAAAAGAAATATAAGTATGGAAGAAATACGTTAATATAGTGTTTAACAAGGAGGAAATTATGGATATAAGTGCACAATTGATAAAGGAATTCAACTTGAAGCCCTTTCAGGTACAAAATACAGTAAAGCTTATAGATGAGGGAAATACCATACCTTTCATTGCACGATACAGAAAAGAAGTAACAGGGGAATTGAATGACCAGGTATTAAGAGAACTTCATGAACGTCTGGTATATCTCAGAAACCTGGATGAAAGAAGAGAAGATGTAAAAAGGCTCATCAATGAGCAGGGTAAGCTTACAGAGGAACTTTCCCATTCCCTTGACAAGGCTGTCACCCTTCAGGAAATAGAGGATATATACAGACCCTACAAGGTTAAAAGAAAGACCAGAGCTTCTATGGCTAAGGAAAAAGGGCTTGAACCTCTGGCGGCCATTATATTTGCCCAGATGCCTTCAAGGACACCCGTAGTGGATATTGCAGCAGGCTATGTTGACGGAGAGAAGGGAGTCAATTCTGTGGAGGAAGCCTTGGCCGGTGCAATGGATATCATAGCTGAAGAGGTTTCTGATAACGCAGAATACAGAAAGGCACTCAGAGAAACTATCTACAGGAATGCAATGATTGTTTCTTCTGCAAAAAAGGAAGAGGACTCTGTTTACAGAATGTATTATAGTTTCAAGGAACCTGTATCTAAAATAGCAAACCATAGAATTCTGGCGATAAACAGGGGAGAAAAGGAAGAATTCCTGCAGGTAAAAGTGGAGGTTGATAGTGCCTTGTGCCTGGCATATTTAAAAGGCAGGACTGTTAAGAATACCAATTCTGAAATGGCCAAATACGTTGAAACTGCAGTTGAGGATTCTTATAGCAGACTTATTTTCCCTTCACTTGAACGGGACATCAGAAATCAACTAACAGAATCAGCTCAGGAGCAGGCTATGAAAGTCTTTGCAGAGAATCTGAGAAATCTTTTACTGCAGCCACCGGTTAAGGACAGGGTTGTACTTGGGCTTGATCCTGCTTACAGAACAGGCTGTAAAATAGCTGTAGTTGATGAAACGGGAAAAGTACTTGATACTACAGTAATTTATCCTACCCCTCCTCAGATTAAAACAGAGGAAGCTAAGGTAAAGCTCAAACAGTTGATAGATAAGTACAAGGTTGATATCATATCAATTGGAAACGGGACTGCTTCAAAGGAATCGGAGCTTTTTGTAGTCGAAGTGTTAAAGGAAATTGAACAAAAGGTTTATTATATGGTGGTCAGTGAGGCGGGGGCTTCGGTATACTCTGCCTCAAAACTGGGAGCGGAAGAGTTTCCCGAATTTGATGTTGCACTGAGAAGTGCAGTATCTATTGCAAGAAGGCTTCAGGATCCACTGGCTGAATTGGTTAAGATTGATCCAAAGGCTATTGGTGTGGGGCAGTACCAGCATGACATGAATCAGAAAAGGTTGGATGAATCTCTGGGCGGAGTGGTTGAAGACTGCGTTAACAATGTAGGAGTTGATCTTAATACTGCTTCTGCTCCATTATTATCTTATATTTCAGGTATTTCCTCAGCCATAGCAAAAAATCTGGTTGAATATAGGGAAGAAAACGGTAAATTCAAAAACAGAAACGAGATTAAGAAAGTTAAAAAGTTGGGAAGCAAGACCTTTGAACAATGTGCCGGTTTTCTAAGGATAACCGATGGAAATAACATCCTTGACAATACCTCGGTTCATCCTGAGTCTTATTCAGCTGCCGAAAAGCTCCTGAAGAAAATGGGTTATGCTCTTTCAGATGTCAGCAGTAAAAGTTTGAAGGATTTGGATAAAAAAATTGAACAAAACAGCGCGGTAAAGATTGCAGAAGAGTTGGGAATAGGTTTACCTACACTCAGAGACATTGTAAACGAACTTCTTAAGCCCGGCAGGGACCCTAGAGATGAATTGCCGAAGCCGGTTCTGCATACCGATGTCCTTCATCTGGAGGATCTCAAGCCCGGTATGATACTTACAGGAACAATACGAAATGTTGCCGATTTTGGTGCATTTGTAGATATCGGGGTACATCAGGACGGTTTGGTGCATATCTCGCAGTTGGCCGACAGATTTGTAAAAAATCCAATGGAGATTGTAGCTGTGGGGGATATTGTAAAAGTACGGGTAATAGAGGTAGATGCAGAGCGAAAGAGAATATCCCTGAGTATGCGTGAAGTAAATTAATTACTTATTATTACACCCGGACTTTATTTGGGTTATTAATTGTGATATGATTTATTTCGTATATTTTGGTATGCTGTATTAAACTTCGATATTATTTTTTTAACTACTGTAAGAGATTAAGTGAGAAGTTTGAAAGTAAATAGAAAGTAAATCAAGAAGGTACCGAGCCCATGCCATTTCTATCAAGGTAATACATATTTACTTGATGTTCTTGTGTGAAATGCTGGGCATGGGCATAAATATGAAAGAAGGACCCGACCAATGGAGACAATAAACAACGCTGTCCGTTTACTGGCTAAAAGGCCGTCAATACTGATTCTGACAATAATAACAAGCATAGTTCTGTGTGTTATAGAAAATTTACTGATGACTCTGTTCTATGGTATAACAATGTTTAAAACAGGAAGCCCCTTTGACGATTATGTTAATCTGGTTCAATTTGTAATAGATACTGCCCTTGTACCTCAAACTGCTGTGAAAATAATAATAGCTCTTGTTGTTCTGGTTGCTGTTGCGGCATTGGTTTTCGGTCTTTTACTTTCAGGCTATTTTAATATACTTACCAATGCAGTTCAGGGAAAACCCAAAAAGCCCGGAAGTGAATTCCTGGCTGGAGTAAGGAAGTATTTCTTTAGAATGGTTTCTGTGAATTTGTGGACTTTGAGCCTGTTGATACTTTTTGCAATATATGTAGTAATAGCATCAGTTCCGGCAGCTATTTTTATCGACAATGCGCTTAATGGTGATGTAAATATGGTGGCAGGTGTACTATTATTTGTTGTGACAATTATTGTTTTATTTTTTAGCTATGCCTTTTTCAGACAGTACATCACTTTCTGGTATCCATCTGCTCTCGTTTTAAGCAAAAATCATTTTAAAGTTGCTAAAAAAGTATCTGACAAGCACTTCTGGTCATTGTTGTCCAAGTATATCATTTTTGATATTATTCTGGTATTGTTTGATACAATATATGTTATTGCCAATTTTTCAATGGCAAATGCACAGGTGGTTTCCGGACTTACCAGCAATGTTTTGCTTATTGTCAATATAGTTTTTAAAACAATATTTATTGCAGTAACAGTCTGTTTTGTTTTTACCTCTTTCCATAAGCTGAGCGAAAGTAGTAAATTGAAAAAGGCTCAGAGTTAAAAAATATCTATCAGCAAATAGATAAGGACAATTATAAGTATCTCATCCTGAACCTTATCTGTAAGAAGAAGGATTATGAGTCCAATTAAAAGCAAATCATCCAGGTAAATATCGAAATCAAATACACTAAAGAGAGGGTCACCTGTTCTTTCGACCTTGTCTCCGCCTAATAGTGAGGAAAGAAAACCAAAAGGCTGGTTTTTTTTTCTATCTTGGGCTGCCGACACGGCAGCCTGGGTTACTGCTGTTTCTTCAACAAGAGCAGGTTGTGATGGAAGAGGCTTCTGCTCTGTATGAGAATTTTCCTGGGGATGTACTTTTTTATATCTTCGCGATTTTGAAGGACGCTTCCTGTAAACCATTCCATTCACTCCAATTCCAGTTAATCATAGGATGCTCCTTATACAGGCCGCTCTTCTGAATCGTCCAGCAATTGAGTAAGGCTGCCGATTCTCATAAGCTTTATACAGGTTTGAAGCTTTCTCTGCCTGTTTTTGTTAAGATAGGGACGTATTGCATTTAAAAGTGTTACTCTGGGATCATTCCCGGTATTAATCTTTCCCATGGCTTTTTTCATCTTTCTGGCCATATCTGCAAATTCATCTGCTTCATTGTTGCTAGAATTATCACCACCCCTGGTTTTCGGAGGATCCTCTGAGGAGTCATCGTCTTTGGTATTATTGTTGGACATGAGCATGCTAAGCAAACCCTTGACATTGTCAGGTATATTAGGATTTGAGTTCTGTCCCAGCATATCCGCTATCTGCTTGATCTTATCACCCATGTCGTCACTCATTTTTTGCCTCCAGGTCCTTTATTTGCAGGGGATTTAAATCGAACCGCCATAATGCACCTTATGAATTTAAATAATCATTTACTTTTTTCATTATATCCTTACTGTCTTTTCCAAGGAGTTTCTCTAATTTTTCCAGATCATTTTTTGTGATTTTTTTCTTTATTTCTTCCTTATCTATCTTTAGATTATTTATCTTTTCCTCATCAAACTCGTTTATCTTTTCCATCAATTCATTTTTATCAATCTTTTCTAATTTCTTTACCAAATCATCGTTGCTGTCTTTTTTCAGCATGTCTATGGCTTGATTAACTTTTTTCTGAACCATTTTGTCTGATAATAGTTCCTGTAGTTTTTTGCTTAGTGAATTTTCCCCCATATTGACCTCCCTGATAAGATTATAGTCGCTATTACAGTGTATGCTTGCTGACAAGCTTATTATGTAAAAACTAATTTTCTTAATTTGAAATAGAAGCTTGGATATAAACCCAAGCTTCTATTCAAATACTTTTTCCTATGGTCGACTGTTAATTTGATTAGCAATCATCATTACAATCGTCATTGTTGCAGAGGAATAATAACAATAGAATTATTGCAATCCAGACTAATCCACAATCATTGAATATGTCTGATATGTCGGATCCATTGTTACAGAAGATTAAGAAGAAAATTATGACTAATATAATTAGCCATTGACTTCCGAAACAACCATTACTTCCACCAAAACATCCCATAACTTTACCTCCAATAAAATATTTAAGATATTGCATACTATGATATTGAAATAAAAGTTGTTACCTATTTAAAAATAATTTATTAATGTAGATTTCAGCAGCTGTAGGACATGGCACCCTTACAGCAAGGCAAAGATTGTGCGAAAAACTGGAGAAATAACCCAATAATGTTGATGGAACACATTTTTTGTGTTAAAATATGACCACCTTTAACAGCAGTTCAAAATCCTTACAGGAGAAGAGGCATGTTTGTAATTTTTATTTTATTATGGCTTATTGCAATACTACTAATTTATGCCAACCCGAAGACATCTTGGGCCAGGTGGGCAAGCGCCTGCTTGTTTCTGAACGGATTTGGCGGGGTTGCAGTTATATTTAAAGATGATATAATCCCATTTGTGAAGGGCTTTAATGATAGCAGACTTACATTTATTTGTGTTATGGGGAAGGGAATAGCAGATGTTTTACAGCATTACATAGCTACCTACGCTTTGATAGGCTTCATACTGTTTTTTACTAATTTTTTAGACATTAACCTTAAGAAAAGCACCAAGAGAAATATAATTTTGTTACTATCACTTCCAAGTATAATTATGTTTGTTCTGTATCCTTTACAACCTGAGTTTAACCCTAATTACAAGGTTCTTGCTGCCTGGGTAGTAGTTTATACTCTGGCGTTCATAGTTATAATGATCATCAGCATTTTTAAAGAAAGTAATTCTCAAAAAAGATACAATAAAATTGTAACCAGTTTCTTTGCAATACCTACTACTCTAAGTATTATGTGGACCAGCTATTTGTCGGTAGCTATGGGTTATCATGAAGTGTGGTATTTGAATTTCTGGATTATATTATTTCAGTTTCTTGTTTTTATTTATCTTGCTGTAAAACATGGGATTCTTGGTGTCAGACTTAAAGTAGAAAGGTTTAACCTCGGTGAGACCATAGACACCATGATTAACGGTATGAGTATGGTTTCCCACGCAATTAAAAACGAGGCTTCAACTATTAATTTATGCGTGGATACCATAAGGTCGGTTGAGAATGTCAATCCGGGGACCGACAGAAAGCTTACAATTATAAAGGAGTCCAGCAAGAATCTGACAGAGTTTACCCAAAGAATCAATAAATTCAGAACCATGGAAATGGATGTGGAGCCGTATGTTCTACAAATTCTGGTCGATAAGGCTATCAATCATATTCTTCCCATGACAACCGGAAAGCGTATTGAAATCGAGAACAGGATAAAAGATGAAGTCACTTTAATGATTGATGCAGTACATATATGTGAGGTTCTTCGTAATCTGTTGATAAATGCCATAGAAGCTATTGAAAAAGAAGGTTTGATTTATGTGGATTCTGCCTATAAAGATGAAAAATTCTGCATATCGGTTGTAGACAATGGTATAGGTATAACGAGGGAGGCAATGGAAAAGGTGCTTACACCATTCTATTCCACCAAAAAGGGGAAGAGTAATTTCGGGTTAGGCTTGAGTTATTGCTATAAAGTGATGAATTCTCATAATGGTTATTTGAAAATAGACAGTAAGATAAATAAAGGTACTACAATGTTATTGTTTTTTCCGTTGGAGAGAGTTTTTAAAACAGATAAAGCAAGTATTTAGTAGAAAAAGTTATTCCTTAGGGAGTGACTTTTTTTATTTGCTTTGGAATTTTTGACGCCGGTTAAAGTGGTTTTGCCACCTTTGTTATGTCAAAAAATGTATTTAAAAAATTAGAAAAAAATCTGACAAGTTAGAATACTTAATTAAGCTTGGGCATAGAAATAGTTGTGTAAGGATGAATATTCATATTATTTGCTTATAACATTTTAATGTGAGGTGTCAAGGAGATGCGAAAATTATTTAGTTTAATCTTGGTGTGTGTAATTATAATGACTTTGTCTTCCGGTTGCGGGTCAGTGGACAATACTTCGAGTATTGACGAATTAACTCCTGCAAGCAGTGTTTCTCTTGGTGAAAGTCAGGCGGGTGAATTGAAGGATAAGACTCCTTATAAATTGTACTTTATTAATGAACAGGGTAAACTGGCACCTGAAACCAGATATATTGATAATACAGAAGTGACCAAGGGAACAGATAATGTTGCAACAGTTCTAATAAATGAACTAATAAGCGGACCGGCCAAAGGAAGTTTGCTTCAGGCAACAATACCACAGGGAACAAAGGTTAATTCAACTGTTACCGTTAAAGACGGTATTGCTACAGTAGACCTCACAAAAGATTTTATTGAAAAACACAAGGGAGGAAAGAAAAGCGAGCAACTAACACTGTATTCCATTGTAAACACTTTAACAGAAATAAAGGAGATAAAATCAGTACAGTTTAAGATTGAGGGTAAGGTAAAGAAGGAATTTAAAGGCAGTTACCAGCTGGATGTGGCCTTCCCCAGATCGGCATACCTGAATTCATCTCAGCCTGAAGAACAGGATGTTATTAAGCTTGATGAAAATACTTCAAAAGATAACAACAATAAAAACAACCAGAACAAAGATAATAATAACAAGGATAACATAAATAAAAATAAAACAGACAAAGACAGTATTAACAAAGATAACAGCAACCAGAATAATAACAATACAAATGATAACCAGCTAAAGTCAGAACCCGAAAAGGATCAGAAAACAAACTCTGATGTTGAAACAGAGACGGAACCCCTGGAATAAACATTAATATAGCTTTTTTAACTGATATATCAAGGTATCTTAATATGGATTAAAAATCCTGAAAGATACCTTGTTTTTTACTCTGCCACTCGGTTCTTTTCTCACCTTCCTCCGAAATTCCGGAGCGGCCTTTATTTAATGATTGCAGCAGCCGCCGCAAACGTGTCTGTTGGGACAATCCCCGACCTCCGATTTTCTTGACTGTATGATATTCACGCTCTTGAATACGGTTTCCAGCTTATTGTTACCGCAATGAGGACAATTAATCTGATTGTTTTCACGTTCACTCATTTTAGCCATGATATTGAATTCATTTCCGCATTCAGAACATTTAAGATCATAGAAGGGCATCTTAACAACTCCTTTTCCAAAGTTATTTTTCCAAGCTAATAAATTAAGCATTTAAACTATAAAGTAGCAAATAAATTATAGCATACCCTTACTTTCAATAAAATGCTGTTCTTTATAATAATGTGAATAATAAATTTTTTTAGACGGAAAATACTGATAACAGAATTTTTATTGTATAGCAAAGTATATGTGTAAAAATGAGTATTGGAATGCACAAAGATAAAGGCGTTTAAGATATATGTGAAAGTTTTCCTAGACAATAAAAAACTATTAATTTCTGCGCGTGCCCAATTTTTCCTGGGCTAATAAGTGCAATGAAAACATTTCGTAGAGGGAAAAGGCCCAGTGTGACTGGTTACTGTCACACGACGCAAACAAAATTGACTTTACCACCTATAATTACAGGAGGGATATATGCATACAGTATGGAAGGGCTCTATAAGCTTCGGACTGGTTAATATTCCGGTTAAAATGTTTACCGCAACAGAGGATAAGGATATAAGGTTTAAATATATACACAGAGAATGCCACACTCCGGTAAGGTATAAAAAGACCTGTCCTGCCTGCAATAAGGATGTTCAGCCTGAGGATATTGTAAGAGGCTATGAATACGAGCCTGGCAAATTCGTTATTCTTACTGAGGAGGATTTTGATTCTATAGAGGTCAAAAGTGAAAAAGCAGTTGAAATACTGGATTTTGTAAAGTTGGAAGAGGTTGATCCGATTTATTTTGACAAGACCTATTTCCTGGGGCCTCAGGAAACAGGCGGGAAGGCATATACACTTCTGAGGGAAGCTCTCAGCGGAAAACAGCGAATTGCAGTCGCCAAGATAACCATCAGGGATCGTGAATCACTTGCAGTTATAAGAGTATACAATAATGTACTGGTTCTGGAAACTATTTTTTATCCTGATGAGGTAAGGGATTCGAAACAGGTGCCGGGGGTGCCTGAAAATCTTCAGACGACAAAAGCTGAACTTGATATGGCTACTCAACTGATTGATAATTTGACAACAGTGTTTGATCCGTCGAAATACAGCGACACCTACCGAGAAAGACTCCTTGAAAAAATTAATGCCAAGATTGCGGGTAAGGACTATGTTGTTAAAAAGGAAACAGATAAAGAGAATATTGTCAGCCTGATGGAGGCTCTGAAACAAAGTATACAGTTATCAAAGGAGAATAAAACGGGTAATGTAAGGGAAGAAAAGACCGGAGACGGTGAAACTGCTCACATTCCTGCAGAAAATGGGGACCAGGACAACAAGAAAACCTCCGCCAGTCGCAGAAGGAAAAAAGAAGATACCGAGAAATCAGATAAAAAAGTTAAAGCTACAAAAACTGATAAGTCTGATTTAGATGCTTTAGAAGCAGATCCTGGAAATAAAAAGTCAGAAGGGAAGGAAGAAAAACCTGGTAAAGAGGCTGGAAGAGTAAGGGAAACGGTTAAATCATGAACTGGATTATACCGATGGAACCCGTCAGCAGCCCACAGGTTAAGCAGGGAAAAGACTTTATCCACGAGATTAAATGGGATGGGATCAGAGGTATGGTTTATCTCGAAGCGGGGAGTATGAGAATATTTACAAAGAAAGGAAATGAAAGAACCGGATATTATCCTGAGTTAACCCTTCTGGAGAAAGAATTGGGAGCAGGTCAGGTTGTTCTTGACGGAGAACTTGTGGTTTTGGATGCTTCCGGCCAGCCCAGCTTTCATAATGTTCTCGTCAGAGAAACAGTGAAGAGTAAACGTAATCTTCAGTATTATCTTAGGAATTATCCTGTTAAATATATGATGTTCGATATATTGATGAACAATGGCGAATTGCTTACAAACAGGTATCTGTCTGAAAGAAAGAAGATCCTTGAACAAGTGGTATCTTCTGTGGTAGCTTCCAGTGATACTTTCCATTTATCCCGGGACTATGATAATGGGAAGGAACTGTATGAAATCATGAAGCAGAAGAATATGGAGGGCATCGTTTCAAAGAAACGGAACAGTTTTTATCTACCCGGAAAAAAGCATGAGGAATGGTATAAAACAAAATTTACAAAAAAAATGCTTTGTATAATTGGAGGCATCGTATGGAAGGAAAAACTTCCAAATTCCTTGTTGATGGGCATCAAAACTGAAGAAAGTTCAAAGCTTGTATACATGGGAAGAGCTTCTCTTGGACTGAAAGGCTCTGATTTGCAGCTTCTTAAGCAGTATAAAAATGACCTTGTGCAGGAGGAATGCCCCTTTGAGCTTGCCATTACAGATGTTAACAGGTCAGGAACCGAACTGACCTGGACAGTTCCTGCTATAACCTGCTGGGTGAGCTTCCTGGAACTCTCCAATGATGGAGTTTTTCGTCATCCTAAAATACTGGGTTTTACAAATATACCCATTGATGAGGCAAATGGAAAGGTGTTGACAGACTAGTGAAAACAATTGTTGATATAAAGGTAGAAATTGAAAACAAAATTATTAATGTAACTAATCCTGACAAGCTCTTTTGGCCTGAGGCCCAAATTACAAAACTTCAGTTTATTGAAACCATGACAACGCTTGCGCCCTATGTAATAAGGTACGCTAAAAACAGAATGCTTACCTCTATAAGGTATCCTCATGGAATAGGTGATAAAAGCTTTTTTCAAAAGGAAAAGCCGGCGAATACACCTGAATGGGTAAAAACAGTTAATTTTAACGATAAAAACTATATTGCCCTTAATTCGGCAGCCACTTTAATCTGGCTGTGCACTCAGGCCGCCCTTGAGCTTCATACCAGCTTCAATGTCCATGAAAAACCGGATAACCCTTCAAGTCTTGTATTTGATCTTGATCCTGATGAAGCAAATACTTTTGAGGACGTTGCTGAAGTAGCTGACAGTATCCATGAAACACTCATGGCACTTGGAATTACCGGTTTTATTAAAACATCGGGTGCCACAGGCCTTCAGATTTTTATTCCTACCGGAGCAAGGTACAATTATGATACTGCCAGAACCCTTAACCAGTTCTTTGCGGAGTACTTTACACATAAATTGGGCAATAAGGTTACCATTGAGAGAATGAAGAAGAACCGTGACCGAAAGGTATACTTTGACTGGCTGCAGATGTGGCATGGGAAAAGTATGATTACTGCTTATTCTGCCAGAGCTGTAAAAAGCGCTGCAGTTTCGACACCCTTGGAATGGGATGAACTGGGGAAAATACGACCTGAGATGTTTACACTTAAGAACATTGCAGCGCGTCTGGAACAGAAAGGCGATTTGTTCGAGCCAATGCTTCGCTGTGATAATAAAAATCCGCTGGACGAGGTGCTAAAGCAACTGAACAAATCGCATTAGATAATACCCCACTGTACTCTTTTCCCCAAAGGTTGTTTTATTTAATTATTTTGTATAAAATATTTACAGTATGATCCAAAAGGGATTAAGCAGGAGAAATTAATAAATAATTAAAGAATTAGACCAAAAACAGTGTTACTCTGTATAAATAAGTAATAAATAATATTCTTTTCAAAAGAAAAGGGGGGGATTGTATGGCAGTACTGGTTACCGGTGGAGCCGGTTACATAGGTACTCATACTTGCTTGGAACTGATGTCTGCAGGTTATGAGGTGGTCATCATTGATAATTTGGTTAACAGTAAGGAAACAGCGGTTGAAAGAGTAAAGCAGATCAGTGGTAGGGAAGTAAAATTTTATAAAATAGATATACTTGACAAGCCCGCACTGGAAAATGTTTTTTTAAGCGAAAGGATTGATTCCGTCATACATTTTGCAGGTCTTAAGGCGGTTGGTGAATCAGTATCTATACCGTTAAAATACTATCACAACAACTTGACAGGAACCTTGATCTTATTGGAATTGATGCAAAAGTACCAAGTGAGAAATTTTGTTTTCAGTTCATCCGCTACGGTTTATGGTGATCCTGTAAGTGTCCCCATATCGGAGGAGTTTGCCCTCTCTGTAACAAATCCTTACGGACGTACAAAACTCATGATTGAAGAAATGTTACAAGATCTTCATCACTCCGATAATTCCTGGAACATAGCTCTTCTGAGATATTTCAACCCCATAGGGGCTCACAGCAGCGGCCTTATTGGAGAAGACCCTAATGGAATTCCAAATAATCTGGTACCTTATATAGCACAGGTTGCTGTGGGTAAGCATCAAGAAGTAAAGGTTTTCGGAAATGACTATCCCACAATTGACGGAACCGGAGTAAGAGATTACATACACGTTGTTGATTTGGCTAAAGGCCATGTCAAGGCAATTGAGAAATTAACAAACGAACACATCGGAATAAGGCCTTACAATTTGGGTACCGGTAAAGGGTATTCAGTGCTTGAAGTGATACAAGCTTTTTCAAAGGCCTGCGGTAAAGACATTCCATATAAAATTGTCGGAAGAAGGCCGGGAGATATAGCAGCTTGTTACGCAAAAACAGATAGAGCACAAACTGAACTGGGTTGGACCGCTGAAAAGGATATTGATGAAATGTGCAGAGATTCATGGAGATGGCAGTCTCAAAACCCTGAAGGATATAAATAGTTATTCACACAATCAATCAAAAAATTAGGGGAGTAATTTACATGCAAAATTACATGCAAAATAAGACTACTTTAGTAATAATGGCAGCCGGAATGGGAAGCAGATATGGTGGTTTAAAACAGATTGATCCTGTTGGACCAAATGGAGAAATAATTATGGAGTACTCCATATACGATGCTATAAGGGCTGGGTTCAGTAAAGTTGTATTTATTATTAAGAAAGAAATAGAGGAAACCTTCAGGGAAGTAATAGGCAAGAAAATTGAGGGTTTAATCGATGTTGAATATGTTTATCAAAACATCGATAATTTACCAAAAGGGTTTTCTGTTCCTGTCGGTAGGGTTAAGCCCTGGGGAACAGGACATGCTGTTCTTAGTGCTAAGGCGGCGGTAAAAACTCCTTTTGCAGTAATTAATGCCGATGATTTTTATGGTGCCCATACCTATAAGCTACTTAATGATTTCCTTGCAAACAGTCAGGACGCTACAGATAAGTATAATTACTGTATGGTTGGCTTTATACTGGAAAATACTCTGACAGAAAACGGCCATGTTGCAAGGGGAGTATGTAATGTTGACACCCGGGGAAATCTTGTGGACATTCACGAAAGAACTAAAATAATGAAATTTGGTGAAGAAACCAAATACACCGAGGATGATAGGAACTGGAGTGTGATACCGAAGGGAAATATAGTTTCGATGAACACCTGGGGTTTTAATACCAGCTTATTTAATGAGCTTGAGGAGCAGTTCCCCTTATTCCTTGAAAATAATAGGAGTAATATATTAAAGGCAGAGTTTTTTCTCCCGACTGTTGTAGACAACCTGATAAAATCCGGTAAAGCCGATGTTAGAGTGCTTTCCACCACTAATAAGTGGTATGGAGTAACCTACCAGGAAGATAAACCTACGGTTAAGAAGTCTATCAACGACATGGTTCAAGAAGGCAGGTATCCCCAAAGGCTGTGGGAGGGAATCAGCACAGGAAATAAATAATGGGGAACTTGATTACCAGGCTAATACATTACTTCATATAAAATTATATATTGAATAATGGTAATGTATGTAATATAATGTAAAATATTAAAATACCTGTTAAGTGAGGGGCGATACAATGTATAATGACAAAACCTTGGTTTGCAAGGAATGTGGTGAGGATTTCACTTTTTCAGCCGGTGAACAAGAATTTTATGCTGAGAAGGGTTTTCAAAATGAACCAACACGATGCAAGGCATGCAGAAGTAAAAGAGAGCATTCAACTAAGAAAGAGTTATATGATGCGATATGTGCTGAGTGCGGGCAAACTACAAGGGTGCCTTTTAAGCCACATTTGGACAAACCAGTGTATTGCAGCAAATGTTATTCAAGTAAAAAGTAATATTTGAATATATCATAAACAATTCTTATAAGTAGGCTGACTGTTTAGTCAACCTACTTTTTTTAGTGTGTAGGATATATTCCTTTCTTTTCGGATACTGTTCTTTGAAAATAGTTGCAGGCATATAATTAATAAAAAAATGTAAATTACTAATAATAGATTATCTAGAGCACTATTGACAGGAATAAGTATTCCACAGGCAAAATTCCTGAGAATAGCAGTTATGAACAGGGTTATACACATTATCCACAGAAAACTATACACAAAACACCTGTTTTGTTGAAGAATTGTGCAAAACTGTTGTATTAATTGCCATATCTAATCTATAAGGCTTATAAAAAATTAAGGTATATTAATATAAAATCGTTGCTAATTTTGAAGGATTTTGTCCTGTTTATGTAGAATTATATTAACCTAAACAAGTACTATTTTAGTAAATGCACTAAAGATGATTGCACACAAAAACTCGGAGAGGGGCTGTTATTATGAAGATAATTATTACTGGAAAAAATATCGATGTTACCGAAGGTCTTAAAGAAAGGGTAACAAAGAAAATTAACAAACTAGATAAATTTTTTACAAATGAAACAGAAGCACACGTAACTTTGAGTGTCCAAAGGACCAGACAAATTGTTGAAGTTACTATACCTTTTAATGGGATAGTATTCAGGGCAGAAGAATCAAATGAAGATATGTATTCTTCAATAGACAGAACTGTAGACCTTCTTGAAAGACAAATCAGAAAAAACAAAACTAGACTGGAAAGAAGGCTTCATGAGCATGATTTCCAGTTTGAAAATTTTAAATTCACCGAAGAAATCACAGAAGAGAAAGAGTTTAAAATTGTTAGATCGAAGAGATTTGCAGTTAAGCCCATGGATGTTGAGGAAGCTATACTTCAAATGAATCTGCTGGGTCATGAATTCTTTATGTTCTATAATGCAGACAGTAGACAGGTAAATGTTGTTTACAAGCGTAAGGATGGAAACTATGGATTGATTGAGCCTGAGTTCTAGTACTTGTTAATTATTTATAAGGTTACAAAAGCTCCTTTTCCTTTTACTAATATCAGGAAGGGAGCTTTTTGTTTGGTGATTGACAAAATGTATTGTTATTTTATTAGAATTATATTAAAGTAAAACTAATTATAATAATGTGAGGAGTAATATATGTACTATATCGGAGTAGATTTGGGTGGCACTAATATTGCAGCAGGCCTGGTTAATGAAGACGGAAAAATCTTTTCAAAAGCATCTGTCCCAACTAAGAGAGAGAGAGAATACCCCGAAATAATTAAAGACATGGCAAAGCTCATAAATGATTTAATTCAGGGACAGGGACTAACTATAAGTGATTTCAAAAGTATAGGTATCGGAAGTCCTGGAGTACCTGACTGTAAGGAAGGCAAAATTGTTTACGCAAGTAACTTGAAGTTCAGAGATGTCCCATTAAGAGATGAACTTAAAAAGTATATAGATTTGCCTGTGTATGTTAATAACGATGCAAATATAGCAGCATATGCCGAAAGTGTTGCCGGGGCAGCAAGGGGTTATAAAACATCGGTAACAGTGACAATTGGTACAGGAATAGGAAGCGGTATCATTATTGACGGGAAAATCTTCAGTGGTTTTAACAGTGCAGCAACTGAACTAGGACATACAGTTCTGAAAATGGATGGGGAACTTTGCAACTGTGGCAGAAGAGGCTGCTGGGAGCACTATGCATCAGCGACGGCGTGTATCCGTCAGACTAAGAAGGCTGCAGAAGAAAATCCTGATTCACTAATAAATAGACTGGTTGAAGGTGATATAGAGAAAATTGATGCAAAAACAGTCTTTGATGCTGCAAAACAGGGTGACAAAACTGCTATATCGGTAGTAGATAAATATATAGGGTATATCGGTGAAGGACTTGCTAATATTGTAAACAGTTTTCAGCCCGAAGTAATTGTTATAGGTGGTGGAGTGTGCAAAGAGGGTGAGTTTCTCCTTAAGCCGTTAAGAAAATATATGATGGAAAATACATTTGCTCCGGCCTATAATATAAAAATAGCCGATCTTAAAGCGGCTGAAATGGGAAATGATGCTGGAATTGTTGGGGCTGCAATGCTTAGGGAATAGAGAAGTTCGATATTATCACATTGTCCAGAGAGCTATAGTTAAAACTCAAAAAGGCTTGAAATATTAATCAGAATTTATATCAACACTTATTTATACCGGCAGTAATTGACTTTATATCTGCTAAAGTAATATAATAACTACAAATTTGTTTCAAAAATATGTATTCTATGGGAGATAATATAATATGATGGCAAAAACTTCTTACGGTATTACCGTAGCTCATAGAAGAAACTTGAACAGAGGGTATGGGTTTTTTGGGTGCCTGGCTCAGGAGTGGCTGATGTTTATAACATTTGGAATGCTGCTTCTTAAATCAGTTGTACTCATGGGATTTGTAAACAGCAATAATCAATCCTTGATCGACATGACTCGGGGCCTGAGAAACATAAAGTACATGTCAATATGTGTTGCATTTTTATTGATCGTTTTATCCTTTAGCTATCTGGCCAGGAATAAGGGAAGGCTTTGGCTTTTACTGATTCTCAATTTTTTATGCTCCTTTTTATTTTCCTTTGATGCTGTATATATCAGGGCCAGTGGAAATTTCCTTTCTACCCAGCTCCTGCGGCAGACAGGAAATCTGAACAATTTGTGGGATAGTATATTTGCAATGTTCAGGCCCTGTGATATTGTTTTTTATTTTGATATTCCAATTATTGCAGTTTTATTGATAATAACAAGAAAGATGGTTTATTATTCTTCTCCGTTATTTACAAGCCTTAAAGCCAGATTGATTGCATTTTTTACTATTGTTATCCTATCGGTGGGATACATTACTGTAAACCATATAATTATTGACAAATACGGTAATGACAAAAATGACTATATTTTTTATACTCATTGGAATCCTGCTCAGACCATCAGTAACACTTCTCCTATGGGGTATCATGTGTACGACTGCTATGTGTTTTTCTCGGATTTCAAGCCTTACAAGATATCTGACAAAGACAGGACTGCAATTCAGAACTGGATAGATGAAAAAAATGAAAAGTTGCCTCCGAACAGCTATAAGGGAATTTATAAAGGAAAAAACCTTCTGGTTCTGCAGGTTGAATCTCTTGAGAATTTCGTCATCGGACAATCTGTTGATGGGCAGGAGGTAACGCCGACACTTAACAAACTATTATCAAACAGTTTATACTTTAATAACTATTACACTCAGATAAATGAGGGAACCAGCTCAGATGCAGACTTGATGACAAATACATCGGTATTTCCGGTTAGAAAGGGCAGTACCTTTTTCAGGTTTCCTTATACCACCTACAATTCACTGCCTGCAATAATGGAAAAGCACGGCTATTCTACAAAGGCCATTCATCCTGATAACGGAGAATACTGGAACTGGATGGAGGCTCTGGATAATATGGGTTTCCAGCAGTGTATAGATTCCAAAAGCTTTGAAATGGATGAGGTTATTTTTCTGGGATTAAGTGATGGGTCCTTTTTAAGACAGGTAAAGGACACTGTGATTAATCAGAAAGCCCCCTTTTATAATTTTATGGTCACATTGACCAGCCATTCACCCTTCGAGATGCCTTTGAGGTATCAAAAGCTGAAGCTGACGGGCGAACTGGCTGACAGCAGACTTGGGGGTTACTTCCAGAGCATAAATTATACGGACAGGTGTATCGGAACATTTATTGATGAACTTGAAAAGTCAGGAGTACTTGATAACACAGTGTTGGTAATATACGGAGATCATGATTCTGTTCATAAATACTTTAAGGACGAAATACAAAGTATACAGCCGTCTCAGCAATGGTGGCTTGAGAACGATAAAAAAATCCCTTTGCTTATATACAGTAAGGGACAGCAGGCTCAGACAATCCATACAATAGGTGGACAAATCGATCTTATGCCCACTCTCCTATACCTTTTTGGAGTAGATGAAAGTGAATATGAGTCTACTGTGTTTGGAAGGAATCTGTTAAACACAAAAGAGGACTATGTGGTACTGGCAAATGGTGAATTCCGGGGCAAAATCGATGAAGCAAAAAAGGAAGAATTGCTTAAAGGGCTAGAGTATGCCGATATGGCAATAAGAGCAGACTTTTTCAAGAATAGATAACTTTTTTTAGCATATTGGAATTATACACTTGAGTTGATTAGTTTTATCCGATGTAGGTAGGAGCCTAATGTAGGAAGGAGCCTGATGTTGAGAAATATTGTTTTAATTGGTATGCCTAGTGCTGGAAAAAGTACGGTTGGTGTTATAATTGCTAAGAATTTCGGGATGGATTTTGTTGATACTGATGTTCTGATTCAAACCCAGCAGGGAAAACTTCTGCAGGAGATTCTGAATAATGAAGGTTCAGGGATCTTTCTTGAAATTGAAGAGAAGGCCATTTTATCACTTAATTGTACTAACACAGTTATCGCTACTGGCGGAAGTGTAGTTTACAGTGAAAAAGCCATGGAGCACCTTAAGAAAAACAGTACTGTCATTTATCTTCATATAGAAATGGAAACAGTCAACAAAAGGCTTAGGAATCTAAAGACCAGAGGAGTGGTTCTTGAAAAAGGCCAGACCCTTGAAGATATTTACAGAGAGAGGGCCCCCTTATATGAAAAATATGCCGATATTAAGCTGGAATGCTCGAATAATTCTATTGAGGATACCCTTGCGGCGGTTCATAACAAATTGGCTTCCTTGTAATGAAACTAAAAATGAAATATAATAAAAGGACAACTAAGCTGCTTGGTTGTTTTTTTGTTTTTTGTATGGGGTTAATACTGACGGAGGATTGAAATGAGTTTATTAGACGGGTTAAATATGGAACAAAAAACAGCAGTACTTCACAATGAAGGACCGCTTTTGATACTGGCAGGAGCAGGCTCAGGTAAGACAAGAGTTCTTACAAACAGAATAGCGTACTTGATAAAGGAACAAGGGGTTTTCCCATCAAATATATTGGCAATTACCTTTACAAATAAAGCTGCAAGAGAGATGAGAGAAAGAATTGAAAATCTCATAGGGGACCTTAGCAACGACATGTGGGTAGGTACCTTTCACTCGATATGTATCAGGATATTGAGAAGAGATATTGAAAAGCTTGGGTATGACAGGAGTTTCGTCATTTATGATACACAGGATCAGCAGGTGGTAATAAAAGAGTGTATCAAAGAACTGAACATAAATGAAAAGAACTTTCCCCCAAAATCTGTTCTTGAAAATATTGGGAAACAGAAAAATGAACTAATTGATGCTGAACACTATGAAAAGCTGTACTCTTCGGATTTTCGGCTGGGTAAAATCTCGAAACTTTATACTCTGTATCAGAAAAAGCTGAAGAACAATAATGCCTTGGATTTTGATGATATCATAATGTATACCATAAAGCTTTTTAAGGAGTATCCTGAGGTATTAAATTTTTACCAGAGGAAATTCAGATATGTACTGGTGGATGAGTATCAGGATACCAATACAGCACAATACATGCTGGTTAGAAAACTATCCGAGGCCCATGGAAATCTTTGTGTAGTTGGTGATGATGATCAGGGGATTTACAGCTGGAGAGGTGCAAATATTAGAAATATTCTGGACTTTGAAAAGGACTTTAAAGGCTGTAAAACAGTAAAGCTCGAGCAGAACTACAGATCAACCCAAACTATTTTGGATGCTGCAAACCATGTCATCAAAAACAATACCGGCAGAAAGTGTAAAAGCCTTTGGACAGACAACGAGGGCGGCAATAAAATAGTCATGTGCGAGAATGATAACGAGCATGAGGAAGCACTTTATACCGCAAGAGAAATTCAGAGGCTTATTAAAGATGAAGGGCGTAAATTCAAGGATTTTGCCGTTTTATACAGAATAAATGCTCAGTCCCGTGTACTTGAAGAAATGTTTATGCGTGAGGGTCTTCCCTATAAAATTGTCGGCGGTCAGAAGTTCTATGACAGAAAGGAAATTAAGGATATTATTGCTTACCTCAGGCTTATACAGAATCCCGCCGATAATGTCAGCTTAAAAAGGGTTATAAATGTTCCAAAGCGTGGAATAGGTGATGCTACGGTAGAAACAGCCGAAGATCTGGCATTTGAAAGCGGAGTCTCCATATTTTCCATTATCTCAGCCGCTGATGAATGCCCTGCCTTAAAAAGAGCTGCAAATAAGCTGAACAATTTTGCCACAATGATTCTGAAGCTCAGAACTATGAAGGAAAATATGGGCATCGCAGATTTACTTGAAATGGTGGTTGACGATACAGGAGTTTTAAGGGAGTATGAAATTGAAAATACTGTTGAGGCACAATCAAGAATTGAAAACATAAAAGAATTAAAATCTGTTGCAATAGAGTTTGAAAAGCAGAGTGAAGACAACAGCCTGGAGGAATTCCTGGCGCACATATCCCTTGTGTCCGATCTGGACAATCTGGAGGAAGAACAGGACTATGTTGTATTGATGACAATGCACAGCGCCAAAGGGCTTGAGTTTCCTGTTGTCTTCATTCCGGGTATGGAGGAGGGCGTTTTCCCTGGCTATAGAGCAATTACAGAGGGGCCTGATCAACTGGAGGAGGAAAGACGACTTTGCTATGTAGGTATAACCCGTGCCAGAGAAAAACTGTATTTATCAAACGCCCGGTTTAGAACCCTTTTCGGAAACTCCAGCTATAACAAACCCTCAAGATTTCTTTCGGAAATACCGGAGGAATTGGTAGAGTCCCCATTCGGGGCTGCAGGAAGTGCACCCCGTCAACAAAAGGAAACAGTTGGTTGGACTAAAGCTCAAACTTGGAGTTCAAATCAAAGTTGGAGTTCGAATCAAAGTTGGAGTTCAAATCAAACTTGGAGTTCCGGTTCAACAAAGGGGCGGAATACACCAGTGCCTTCAGAAACAGGGCTTCCATGGGAAAACAGAGCTTCAGCCAGTTCTGGACAGGATAAGCCCAAGGCAGCCGGAACCGGCTCTTTAAAGGATTTACTTAACTCAAACCTTGTATCCCGGGGATTCGGAGGGAATTCAGGCTCCGGCAGCAGTCCCTTTAGTCAAAGTTCTTCTTCCGGTAGTTTATTTGGAAAAGGGGTTCAGGAAAAGTCAACTTTTAAGGGAGCAGGAGTGACATCGTCCTCAGGAGCAGGATCAGCTCATTTTAGTGTCGGAGAACAGGTAGAACATAAAAAATTCGGAAAAGGTACTATAACCAAGGCAACTACCGATAATGGGGATCAGATGCTGGAGATTCAGTTTGAGGGGACTGGAATGAAAAGGCTTATGGCTTCCCTTGCAAATTTAAAGAAGGTATAGCATAGGATGTATGCAATATTGATAGCTCGATTAGTAAGAATAAGTTAAAATAATTTTAAAAAAAGTTTTAGAAAAAAATACTAATTTTCTAAAACTTTTTTTATTTAAGTGTGTATATATAAGCATGGCACAAGAAAAGGTGGGGATAAGGTAATTGGAGGTTTCAGATTTAAATATATTTAAAGAATATGAAAAAAACAACAGAAGAGGTCTGGAACTTGTTTATGAAAGATATAGAAAGTATGTCTATTCAATTGCCTATCACTATTCAGGAAACAAGGAGGATGCTCTGGATATTACCCAGGAAGTATTCATTGCTGTATTTAAGGCCTTTGGAGGCTTTAAGGAGCAGTATTCGATCCTTCCCTGGATAAAGAAAATCACAGTAAACAGGTGCCTGAATTTCCTTAGAAGCCGTAGGGAAAGTATTTCTTTGAATCAAACTACCGAAGATGGAGATGAACTTCAGAATATTATCGGTTCAAATACTACTACTGAAGCTTCAATTGTCTGCAAGGATACAAAAAAATCATTGGAAGATGCTATAAAAAAGCTTCCTGATAAGCAGCGAATGGCTATTTTACTAAGGCACATGAAACATATGAAATATGATGAGATAGCCGGAACAATGAAGCTTCCTGCAGGAACTGTCAAAACGCTTATACATAACGGAAGAGCAACACTTAAAGAAAATTTGATTAAACAGGGCGTTTGGGAGGTTTAGCTTAAAAGACTCGCTAATACTCGTCTTCCAAATTAACCTCCTTTATTCGCCCTATTGCGATAAAGGATAGATATTTCATCACTATTTGTGGCCACAAGGTTGGCTCAAAGCCATTACGTGGCTTAGGAGGTTAATATGCTTCATAACATTAACGACGACATAATAGAAGAAAAGTGTGTCAAAATGGACACTGCTTTACTGCAGGATTACCTGGAAGGTTCAATAGATCCTTTTGAAAAGCTCATTGTAGAAGGGCACTTAAGTGTATGCAGGGCTTGCAGAAGAGAACTTTCCGAGCTGAAGCTGATGTTCTGGGAGCTTGGAAACAAGAGCAACTATGAGGTTGAATATCCTGAGGAACTGAACGGAATGTCGAAAGGTCTGATTGACATGGTTCTGGGCATAGAGGAAAAGGGTATAGCCAGAAAAGTTGTTGACATCCAGTTGAACAATTTAAGGCACACAAAAAAGATTATTGAACATATCCCAGGGGCCAAGCAGACTCCCGAAATAATGAAAAAGGCATCAAAAGGTATATCTAAGGGGATTGCCAGAGGAGTTAAAAAGCGATTGAAAAAGATTGTGGCTTCAAAGTAAAACTTTGATAGGAGGCTTTAATGCTGATTTTATATATTTTGGGTCAGATATTCCTATTATTACTTCTGATTTTATTAATATTACTTCAGATTCTGTTATTAATACTGTTGGCTGTTTTATTGATACCCTTCAGATACTACTTTACAGGTGAAAAGTTGGATGATTCCTGGTTTAGATTACAGGTATCCTGGCTATTCGGAGGGGTTAAATTACATATTAATTACCAGGCTGAAAGCATTTCCTCAACCATTCAAATATTTGGGGTACATCGGAATATAACTGGAGAACCCGGAAAAGAAAAGAAATCTAAACATAAAGATAATCAGGACAAAGGTAACAAGTCCGGAAATAAACCCCCGTATAGCTATTTTACTAGAGAAATATTAGAAAAAGCAGTACATTGTCTTTTAAAATTACTAAATCATTGCATGCCGGCGAAATTTGAGCTTTATTCGAAAGTAGGCTTTGAAGATCCTATGTATACAGGGTTTCTGTGTGCGTTACAGGGAGCTGGTTATGCGATTTTAGATAAATTCAATATTCATCTTCAAACAAGTTTTGAGGAAGAAGAACTAAAAGGTAGTCTAACCATTGCAGGAAGAATTCAATTATTCTATCTATTACTAGTTGCGATAGAATTTTTGGTAACCAGGCCTTTTAGAACTATTTTCATTAAAAACCAAAAAATAAAAATAAAAAGGAGATTAAAAAGATGGCACAATTTGATTTTAAAGAAAACGTAGAAGTGATTTTTGATAAGTTGGAAAATTTTCTGAAGACAAAAACTGTAGTGGGTGAGCCCATAACAATTGGTGAAACCACATTAGTACCGTTTATAAATCTCACCTTCGGTTTGGGTGTGGGAGGAGGCAACGGTACTGATGATAAGGGCAACGGTGGTTTAGGCGGAGGTGGAGGTACCGGAGCCAAGATAGCTCCTACAGCAGTACTGGTTATCCAGAATGACAAGGTTGAGCTTCTGCCCATAAAGAAATCCGGAGGTCTGGATAAGCTGGTGGATATGGTTCCGGGTATTATAGAAAAGATTAATGATAAAAATCAAGAAAAAGAAGTTGAACAAAATATTGAAGAGTAAGTTAACTATGAATCAGGGCTGCCGGCATTAATCCGGCAGCTTTTTTGTATAGGAATTTATATTTATCTATTTTTTATTCTTCAGTTTGTTTGTAGGAATAGGATTTATATTTTACCTATACAAGGAGGTATTTATAATTCCATATAATTAAGACCTATTAATTAAGACCTATTGACTGATATAATAAAATAAATTATAATGATTATAATTTATCAATTTACCAGTTTATCACTTTAGTTTACTAAATTAAATAAATGGTAAGACTTTAATGCTTATACATTATTAAATTATTTAGCGAGGTAATTATGTCAAAGTGGAAAATATATACTCCTGACGGGGTGCAGGATATCCTGTTTGATGAATGTTATGCCAAAAGAGAAATGGAAAGCCGTATCCGTAAAACCTTCAGATCCTATGGCTTTTATGAAATAGAAACACCAACCATTGAATTTTATGACGTTTTTTCAACGGAGATTGAATCCTTTCCCCAGGAGGCAATGGTAAAATTCTTTGATCAAAAAGGGCGTATACTGGTGCTTAGGCCGGATATTACAGTTCCGGTTGCCCGAATTACAGCTACTAAAAATCGTGATGTTCAGCTTCCAATAAAATATTCCTATATTGGAAATGTTTTTAGGTTTAACGAGGTTGGAGGGGGACGTCAGAATGAGTTTACTCAGGTTGGCGTGGAACTTCTGGGAGATTCCTCCTGTGAAAGTGATGCCGAGATTATTGCTGTAGCCATAAATACTTTAAAGGCTGCCGGACTTGAAAATTTTCAGATAGATATAGGTCAAGTTGAGTTTTTTAACGGGCTTGCTGAGGAAGCTGGTCTGTCCGAAAAAGATATATCCAGAATATCAAAACTGATTGATAGGAAGGATTATGTTGGTGTGGAAGAAATAGTTGATCAGTACAATATGCCCTCAGAATTAAGAGAGCTGATACTAAAATTGCCAGGTTTATTCGGATCACTGGACGTTATAGAAAAGCTGAAAAAGATAACCAGGAACAAGAGAAGTATTGCTGCCCTTGAAAATATTGAAGAAGTAATTAATATTCTTGGAGACTACGGTTTTACGAAATACATATCAATTGACCTTGGTATGCTTAAGGGGCCTGATTATGACACGGGAATAATTTTCAGAGGCTTTACCTTCGGGGTAGGCTTTCCCATACTTTCAGGAGGCAGGTATGACAGTCTTACCTCAACCTTCGGCAAGGAATGCCCGGCCATAGGTTTTTCAATAGGAATAAATATGCTTATGATGGCGCTCGGTAAAACTCTTTTATCAAAAGACAGACCTGGTGTGGACTCCTTAATTTGCTATAAAAAAACCAATAGAAAGATTGCCATTGAGATTGCAGAGACTCTCAGAAAACAGAATATGAATATTGAGACAATGATGTTGAACGAAGGGATTGAAAAGGGGCTTGAATACGCACGGTCCAAGCAGATAGGCGGAGTAATCCTGATTGATGACGGCGGAGCTATTAGGGTACATGACTTAGTTAACGGTACAATTAATGAGACCAGTGTTAACAGGATACTAAGCGGGAATTAAAGGTGACCACAACCATTCATTTTAAACGGAGGGAATATGAGGTATTTAACTATCGCACTGTCTAAAGGAAGACTTACAGAAATGTCAGTTGAGCTGTTTGAAGCTATTGGAATTGATTGTTCTGAATTGAAGTCGTCCACAAGAAAGCTTATATTGTCAGATGAAAAAAATAAGATTAAATTCTTTCTTGCAAAGCCTGCAGACGTTCCTACATATGTAGAATACGGTGCTGCTGATATAGGTATTGTCGGTAAGGACACCATTCTTGAAGAGGGTAGGAATCTTTATGAGGTTCTGGATCTGGGCTTTGCCGCCTGCAAAATGGCATTGGCCGGACCTGCTGAGCTTCTGGGGAGAATAGATGAATTAACAATAAAAAGAGTCGGGACTAAGTATCCCAACATTGCAAGGAATTACTTTGAAAAGACCAGACGAGAGAGCGTTGAAATAATAAAGCTGAATGGGTCAGTTGAACTTGCACCTCTTGTGGGCTTGTCAGAAGTAATAGTTGACCTTGTGGAAAGCGGAAGAACCTTAAAGGAGAATGGGCTTGTAGTACTGGATAATATTTCGGATATCAGTGCAAGAATGGTTGTGAACAGAGTAAGCATGAAGATGGAGAATGAGAGAATTCAGAGGATAATTGACGGAGTACGTGAGCAGCTGCTATTAAAAGGCTAATTTAAATGTGGTTTTTGTAGTTTATATATCACAAAATTTCGCTGAATACGTTGAAGGAGGTAAAGATGATAAACATTTTAGATCTGACCAGGGATGAAAATGGCCTGAAAGCCAATGAATTATATAAAAAACTTACACAGAGAACTAAATCGCAGGATGGAGCAAGTATAATAAAAATTGTTGCTGATATTCTCGAAAATGTTAACTTGAATGGAGACAATGCCCTCAGAGAATACACCAGGAAATTTGACCAGGCTGAAATAAAGGAAATTACCGTATCTGCTGAAGAAATATCTGAGGCTTATAAAAAAATTGACCCCGATCTACTGGAAACTATTAAAAGGGCAAAGCAGAATATTCAGAGTTTTCATGAAAAACAGCTTCAAAACAGTTGGATCAATCCCTCGGAAGAGGGGACGGTTCTGGGACAACTTGTAAGACCACTGGAAAAGGTGGGTTTGTATGTTCCTGGTGGGACAGCTCCATTAATATCATCAGTGCTTATGACCGCTGTCCCGGCTAAGGTTGCCGGTGTAAAAACCATGATTATGTGTACACCGCCGTCAAAGGATGGCCGTGTAAATCCCGCAATGCTTGTTGCAGCCAGAGAAGCCGGAATAGACGAAATTTTCAGAATTGGCGGAGCACAGGCTATTGCTGCAATGGCATATGGTACCGAATCAGTCCCGGCAGTGGATAAAATATGCGGACCCGGAAATGTGTATGTCTCAACTGCAAAGCGTCTTATCTTCGGAGATTGTGATATAGATATGTTTGCCGGCCCAAGTGAAATTCTTGTAATAGCAGATTCAACAGCAAAGCCGGAGTATGTGGCGGCCGATCTGCTTTCACAGGCTGAACACGATAAACTGGCTTCATCAGTACTGATTACAAATGACCCTAAGCTTATAGAACAGGTAGAAGTAGAACTGGAAAAGCAGTTTGCAACCTTAAGCAGGGGCTCAATAACTGAGAAATCACTTAAAGATTTTGGATATGCCATACTTGTTGACAGTATTGACAAAGCTATAGAATTATCAAATAAAATAGCTCCGGAACATCTGGAAATATGTGTGGAAGAACCCATGAGCCTTCTGGGACGGATAAAAAATGCCGGAGCAATTTTTGTGGGAAACTATTCTCCTGAGCCCCTTGGAGATTATATGGCAGGGCCCAGTCATGTTTTGCCCACCAGCGGTACTGCAAGATTTTCTTCACCGGTTAACGTAGATCAGTTTATAAAGAAATCCAGCCTTATTTATTACAACAGGTCAGCCCTTGAAAAAAGCAGCAGGGACATAATCAGATTTGCTGAGGCAGAGCTGCTGGATGCCCATGCAAATGCTATCAAGGTGAGATTCGGAAGTTAAGGAAACAGAAGCAGATAAATGGAAGTGGATGTATAGAAGTCAATAATCATCAGTTATTAGTTAGCAGTCCATAGTAAGAACAATAGCTAGTAATGGGCAGACTGGAGTCAGCCGGCCTGAAGAAGGTAGTTTGATTCCGGAACTCAGTGATTAAGTTGCTGATACAGAGCCTGCTGCTTTTTAATTCTATTTGTGTACGTGCTATGCGCGTAGAGGGGAGGAATTATGATTGAAGAATTAATAAGACCTGAAATACGGTCTTTTATACCATATGATGCAAATCAACAGCCTTACAAAATAAAGCTGGATGCAAACGAAAGCCCTTTCAACATGCCATTAAAGGCCAGACAAAAACTGGCTGAATTTATTTTGAACAACCCGGAATTGAATCTTTATCCCGATACCGATTCCATAAAGCTCAGGAAAGATCTTTCGGAACATTGGAATGTGGATTACAGAAATATAGTTGTAGGTACAGGTTCGGACCAGTTAATTCAAATACTGGCAAATGTATTTGTAGGCCCCGGTGACAAAGTATTATACCCTGCTCCTTCTTTCGGAATGTATGCTGATTCCTGTGTTATTGCAGGAGGAACTCCGGTCAGGTATATTCTTGAACCGGAAAACAGGTATGAATATTCAAAGCAGACTATATTTGAAGCCTATGACAGAGAAAAGCCGAAGCTTATATACATTTGCAATCCGAACAATCCCACAGGGAATCTGATGCCAAAGGAGGATATTCTTGAGGTGGTAAGCTACTGTAAAAGCTCAGTAGTTATTATAGATGAAGCATATGCAGAATTTTGCGATTCGACTGTAATACCATATGTAAAAGAATATGAGAATCTTATTGTTCTGAGAACCTTCTCAAAGGCCTATGGACTTGCCGGAATAAGATGCGGCTATTCAATAGCCGGTACAAGCCTGACGAGGGCGGTTAATCTTGCACGGGCTCCCTATAATATTAGTTCGCTGTCGCAATATGCAGCCCAATTAGTTCTGGAGGAAAAAGAGGAGATTCGCAAAAACATCTCCTGCCTTATTGAAGAAAGAAAGCGGTTGTCAGAGGAACTTGTCAAAATTCAGGGTATTGAAGTATATCAATCCTACTCAAACTTTATATTGGTAAGAGTTAAAGATTGCAGGGAAGTTTATAAAAAATTATGTGAAAAAGGAATTTATCTGAGAATTTTCGGTTCCTCACCACTATTGGAAAACTGTATGAGGATTAGTGTAGGTACTCCCCAACAAAATACCGTACTGCTTGATGAACTTGCTAGTATCTGTTATAATTAAATTCGAACATTTTATCGAAAAAATTAAAAATAGTTCGGAATCATACAACTATTCTGAGCAGGTGATAATTGGTGAACGGGGGGATACATTTTGAGAGAAGGTTTCGTTAACAGGAATACAAAAGAAACCCAGATAAAGCTTCAGATCAACATAGATGGTAAGGGAGACTGCACGACCAATACCGGAATAGGGTTTTTTGATCATATGCTTGTGCTGTTTACAAAGCACGGTCTAATGGATGCATCATTTGAAGTAAACGGAGATTTGCATGTTGATGCCCATCATACCGTGGAAGATACCGGAATAGCCCTGGGACTTGCAATACGACAGGCCCTGGGAGATAAAAAATCTATAAAGCGCTATGGTACGGCTTTCGTCCCTATGGACGAATCTCTGGTTCAGGTCTCTCTTGATTTAAGCGACAGGCCTTTTCTTGTATTTGATGCCGTCATGACTCAACAGATGGTAGGACAGCTAGATACCCAACTTGTGGAGGAATTCTTCAGAGCTGTTGCCTTCAACGCCGGTATTACCCTTCACATCAAGCTTTTACACGGCAGCAACTGCCACCACATTATTGAAGCCATGTTTAAAGCCTTTGGCAGAGCTCTTGATGAAGCTACAAAAATTGACACCAGAATAGTTGGAGTTATGTCAACAAAGGGTACATTGTAATAAGGTTTTCTATGAATTATTAAATAATACTTGATTCTTTAATAGGGGAATTAGTGTAGCTATTTGATCATTCTTATATAAATTTTACAATAATTAAAGCGAATAGGGCAAAAGCCACTATGGAGTTGGAGGATACAATGCTAATTAACAACACTGATTTTATCAAGCTGCCTTTATTTATTAAGGGTAAGGTTAGAAATGTTTATGATCTTGGAAATGAACTACTAATAGTTGTAACTGACAGAATATCCGCATTTGATGTAGTTTTTTCGGAATTGATACCAAACAAGGGAAAGGTGCTCAACAGTATATCTGCATTCTGGTTTGAATATACCAGTGATGTGATTGGTAATCATGTAATTACTACAGATGTAAACAAATACCCTGCAGGACTTTCTGAATTCAAGGAAGAACTGGAAGGCAGATCAATGCTTGTAAAGAAGATAGAAATGGTGCCGGCTGAATGTATAGTAAGAGGTTACCTTGAGGGCTCAGGGCTAAAAGAGTATCAGCAGACCGGTTCCATTTGCGGAATAAAGCTGCCTGCCGGACTTAAGCAGGGAGACAAGCTGCCTGAACCGATCTTTACGCCATCCACAAAAGAGTCTGAAGGGCATGATATAAATGTATCCTTTGAAGTCCTTTGTGAAAAGATAGGCAGCGAGATGGCAAACAAACTTAAGGACGCAAGTATAGCTCTCTACAAGAAGGCAAGCAAACATGCCGAAAGTAAAGGCTTGATACTGGCAGATACAAAATTCGAATTCGGTATATCCGATGGAGAGCTTGTAGTAGGAGATGAGATGTTTACACCGGATTCCTCAAGATTCTGGGCTATGGACGAATATCAGCCAGGTAGAGCTCAGAAGAGCTTTGACAAGCAGTACCTCAGAGAATACCTTGAGAGCCTCACCTGGAACAAACAGCCACCGGCACCTGCTTTACCCGAAGAAGTAATTACAAAGACCGAAGCAAAATACATCGAGGCTTATGAGAGAATTACCGGCAAAAAGTTTTAAAAATTGACTTAGTCAATTTTTAAAACTTTTGACCCGGGCATTTACTGGACTTAGTCAATTTTTAAAACTTTTGACCCGGGTATTTACTGGACTTAGTCAATTTTTAAACTTTTGACCCGGGCATTTACTGGATTAGATTAAATCCACGGAATGGAGATTAATTATGATTGCTATAATAGATTATGGTGTCGGTAACCTTGCCAGTGTAAATAAGGCATTTAGTTTTATTGGAGTTGAATCTGTTGTTACCTCCGATCCGGAAGTAATACTCGCTGCCGACAAGGTAGTCCTTCCGGGCGTGGGTGCTTTTGCAGATGCCATGGACAGTCTGGAAAAGACAAATATGACAGCGGTAATAAAAAAGGTTGCAGAAAAGGGTACTCCCCTGCTGGGCATCTGCCTTGGTATGCAGTTGCTGTTCGATTACAGTACCGAGGGCGGGGAAATGGTTCCCGGCCTCGGTTTACTAAAAGGCAGCGTTAAGCAATTTCCTCTGGACATGGGACTGAAGGTTCCTCACATGGGGTGGAATAGCTTGTGTATTAAGCAGTGTGATGGTATTTTTAATGGAATAAGAGAAAACAGCTATGTGTATTTTGTCCATTCCTATTATCTGACTGCAGCTGACATAAATGATGTTGCAGCCACCTGCAGTTACGGTATAACATACGATGCAGCAGTAGTCAGAGAAAACATCATGGGGACACAATTTCACCCTGAAAAAAGCGGTGATGTTGGCCTCAGAATACTTGGCAATTTTGCTGAACTATAAGGATTTCATTTACGAATATTTTGTACGAAATGGGGGCAGGGACATACATGATAAAATATCCTGCAATTGATATAATAAACGGAAAATGTGTAAGGCTTCAGCAGGGAAGTTACAGTGATGTAACAGTGTTCGGAGACAGTCCTGTGGAGATGGCTCTTAAATGGGAAAGCCAGGGAGCTCAGTATCTGCATGTTGTTGACCTTGATGCGGCCCGATCCGGCAATACCGAGAATCATGAGATTATAAAGCAGATTGCCAGAAAACTTAAAATTCCTGTTCAGGTCGGTGGAGGCATCAGAAGTCTCGAGACTATAGAAGATCTTGTTTCGGGGGGACTGAGCAGAGTAATACTGGGAACTTCGGCGGTAAATAATCAGGAAATGCTTAAGTCGGCATTAAAGGAATATAAGGAAAAGATAGTTGTAGGAATAGATGCGAAGGACGGAATGGTTGCCATACATGGCTGGGAACAGACCAGTGACCTTACTGCAGTAGCCTTTGCCAAAAAAGTAGAGGAACTTGGAGCCAAAACAGTTATATATACCGACATTTCAAGAGATGGCATGCTAAGGGGCCCCAATCTTACAGCCATGAGTGAGATGGCAAAAGTTGTCGGAATTGATGTAATAGCTTCGGGTGGTGTCAGCTGCCTTAAGGATATTACAGACCTGAAGACCACCGGTGTCAGCGGTGTTATTGTAGGCAAGGCATTATATACCGGAAATCTTGAGTTGAAGGCTGCATTAACAGCTTAATAAAACACGTATTCATTGCTGTTTATTACTACGTGTCTTACAAAAACTATTCGTGTACTCGCTGAGTGCGTAGATCGGAGTGTTATATGCTTACAAAAAGAATTATTCCATGCTTGGATGTACACGCAGGAAGAGTTGTAAAAGGTGTTCAGTTTGTTAATATAGTAGATGCAGGAGACCCTGTTGAGGCAGCGGCTTTCTACGACAAAGCAGGAGCAGATGAACTTGTATTCCTTGATATAACAGCTTCCTCCGACGCCAGAAATATTATGGTAGATGTGGTAACAAGAGTGGCCGAGCAGGTATTTATTCCTTTTACTGTCGGCGGAGGTATCAGAACAATTGAAGATTTCAGGCAAATACTTAAGGCCGGAGCAGACAAGGTTGGAGTTAATTCCGGGGCACTCAGAAGGCCGGAACTGATATCGGAAGCTGCATGGAAGTTCGGCAGCCAGTGTGTGGTGCTTGCCATAGATGCCAAGGCTCGTCCCGACGGTTCTGGTTGGGACACCTATCTTAACGGCGGTAGGGTTAATACCGGAAAAGATGCTGTCCAGTGGGCTATAGAAGCCGAAAAGCTTGGAGCGGGAGAAATCCTTTTGACAAGTATGGACAAAGACGGTACTAAGGACGGCTATGATTTAGATCTGACCAGAACCATTTCAGAAAATGTCAAAATTCCGGTCATAGCATCAGGTGGCGCTGGAAAGCTGGAACATTTCAAGGAGGCATTGATTGAAGGAAAGGCTGATGCGGTACTGGCTGCTTCACTTTTTCACTTCAGAGAAATGGAAATTCGTGAATTAAAAAGATATTTAAGTAGTAATGGTGTAGAAACTAGACTATAATAAATAATTGAAATTTAATTATTTATTCACAACAGCGTACCCCCTGGCTTTAAGACAGGGGAAAACTTGCACATTGTACAAATAATGTGAATAAACATGTATGGAGGCGTTTTCATGGGAAATTTAAAGGATTCAATCAAATTTGATGATAAAGGACTTGTTCCTGTAGTTACACAGGACTATAAGACCAAGGAAGTACTAATGGTTGCTTATATGAACGAAGAAGCCTTTGATAAGACTATAGAGACTGGCAAGGTTACATATTTCAGCCGCAGTCGCAACAAGCTATGGCTGAAGGGAGAAACCTCCGGACATTTTCAGCTTGTTAAAGCTATAAAACTGGACTGTGACGGCGATACAATTCTTATTGAAGCCGAACAGATAGATGCTGCCTGTCATACAGGTAACAAGACCTGTTTTTATAGAACTCTGACAAACGGTACCTGGTCTGAAGCTGAAGTAAAGGCCAACAATGAGGAACTGTCTGCCCAGATACTTCAAGAGGTATATAATGTTATTGTAGACAGAACAATTCATCCTAAAGAAGGCTCCTACACCAATTATTTATTTACAAAGGGTTTGGATAAAATATTAAAGAAGGTTGGAGAAGAAACGGCAGAGGTTATAATTGCTGCCAAGAACAAATCAAAGGAAGAAATAAGATACGAAATATCAGACCTTATGTATCATCTTATGGTTCTGATGGTTGAGAGAGGAGTCACTCTCGAAGATATATATGGCGAATTAAAGGGACGTAGATAAGTGAAAAATAATGTTCTTAAAATAAATGAATATAGAAATAATCCCGAATTCTATTTTTCGAAGGGTTTGAGATTTGCAAACAAAAAGAATCTAAGCGAGGCATATAGGAACTTGATGAAGGCTCTGGAACTGGAACCAGATAACAGTGAGTACAAGTTCAATATGGCTTGCTTTTTGTGTGAGCTGCAGCGGCCGAGAGAAGCAAACAGGATGTTTAACGATATACTGATTAATTTTGATCCGACAATGTTTGACTGCTTTTTCGGCCTTGGTTGCAATAGTTTTGAAGAGGGAAACAACGAAAAGGCAGCGGAATATTTTGATAAATACCTATACTTTGATGCAGATGGAGAATTCAGTTATGAGATATCAGAGATGTCCTTTTATTTGAAGCTTTACAGCGAGATATCTCACGATAATAAATTTCTTAAACTCTCTAAAGATAATTTAACAAAAGCTGAAAAATTATCTCTTCAAAATGACAATGTCAAAGCAATAAGTTACTTATATAAATCAATTATTAGTAATCCAATGAATATTGAAGCCAGAAATCAGCTTACTTTGCTTTTGATGGAAGAAAAGCAGTTTATTCGGGCAGAATACATAAATAATACCGTCAATATTATTGACAGCGGTGATATTTGGGGAAATTGCCTGTATATTTATTTGTTAAGTCAATCAAAAAAGAGATCAGCTTTAAAGCGTGCCTTGGAGTTACTTCCTTATCGTCCTATCGTAAACAGGGAAGAGTTGCTTTGTATTGCGACAACCCTCATAAATTTCCATAAAACCACGGAATTGGTACAGTTGATTGAGAAGTACATATTGGAATACGGCGATCAGCTTATATACTCCATATTATTACTCGGAAATGTGCTTATGGATAAACTTGATGAAGCTGAAGAACTTAAGTGGATTTTGTCCTCATGTACTCAAGGTGACTCGAGGTTTGTGGACTGGCTTTCATTCATTACTGACAAAAGCAACAGTCAAACAATTAAAGACTCATCGGTGGAACAATATATCGAGGTCTTTTCATTACATAATGAAACTGATAACCTCAGGTTTCATCCGTCAAGGTACCGGAGGATAATTGAAAAAAAATCAGAAAACAGATCAAAGCTTCCGAAAAAGTATGCTTCTATAATAGAAGACACAGTCCGAAATAGGGAAATAATGTATAGTAAATTCTATAAGAAGGAAATAATAGAAATATTCATTAAGGTTCTTGAAGGCCTAAGTGAGCCTATCCGGATGGATAATACAAACTGCGGCAAGTATTCTGCCGCGCTGGAATATTTATACTGCAAACTATATAGTATAGAAATTGATAAAGAGGAAATTTTAAAAAAGTATAATGTTACCACTAAAGAACTCAATAATGCTATTAAAATTATAAATATACCATTTTAATGCCAAAAGATTTTGAGAAAATCGAAGTAATTGGAAGAAAACTTTAGGTTTTAATAGCAAGAATGGGTTATGTGGCAAAAAATAGCTAATTTTATTCAAAAAAGATATTTGATTATATTTTATCCAATATATAATATAATAAATGTGATTAGCACTCGATAGTAGTGAGTGCTAACAAAAGTTATAAAAATTTCGAGGAGGTAAAACAATGAAGATAAAACCATTAGGTGATAGAGTAGTTATTAAGATGCTTGAAAGCGAAGAAACTACCAAGAGCGGGATAGTATTGCCAGGCAGCGCGAAGGAGAAGCCACAGGTTGCTGAAGTTGTTGCTGTTGGACCTGGAACAGTTGTTGACGGAAAAGAAGTTAAAATGGAAGTTAAGGTAGGAGACAAGGTTCTTACCAGTAAATACTCCGGAACAGAAGTTAAATTTGACGGCCAGGAATATACTATACTTAAGCAGAGTGATATCCTTGCGGTGGTTGAATAATTAAATGCAGGAAAAGTTGAGTTTTTTATTATAAGGAGGCAATAGGACATGGCAAAGGAAATAAAGTTTGGTGAAGAAGCTAGACGTGCACTTGAAAAAGGTGTTAACCAATTAGCAGATACTGTTAAAGTAACTCTTGGACCTAAAGGTCGTAATGTTGTTTTGGATAAGAAATTCGGAGCACCATTAATTACAAATGATGGTGTTACTATAGCAAAAGAAATAGAACTTGAAGATAAATTTGAAAACATGGGTGCTCAGTTGGTAAAGGAAGTTGCTACAAAAACCAATGATGTAGCTGGTGACGGAACAACTACAGCTACTCTTCTGGCTCAGGCTATAATCTGAGAAGGTATGAAAAATGTAGCTGCCGGTGCTAACCCAATGATATTAAAGAAAGGCTTACAAAAGGCTGTAGACATTGCTGTTGCAGGAATTAAAGAAAACAGCCAAAAAATAAAAGGTAAGGAAGACATCGCAAGAGTTGCTACTATTTCTGCAAATGATGAAGTAGTTGGAACACTTATAGCTGACGCAATGGAGAAGGTTACAAACGACGGTGTAATAACTGTTGAAGAATCAAAATCAATGGGTACTAACCTTGAAGTAGTTGAAGGTATGCAGTTTGACAGAGGATATCTCTCTGCGTACATGGTAACTGATACAGAGAAGATGGAAGCAGTTCTCGATGATCCATATATACTTATCACTGACAAGAAATTGACAAACATTCAGGACATTCTTCCTATACTCGAACAAATCGTTCAACAGGGCAAAAAGCTCTTAATAATAGCTGAAGATGTTGAAGGTGAAGCTCTTACAACTCTTATCGTTAACAAGCTGAGAGGCACCTTTACCTGTGTGGCTGTTAAAGCTCCGGGCTTTGGTGACAGAAGAAAGGAAATGCTCCGTGACATAGCAGTATTAACCGGAGGAGAAGTTATTACTGAAGAATTAGGTCTCGATCTTAAGGAAACACAGCTGACTCAGCTCGGTAGAGCCAGACAGGTAATAGTTCAGAAGGAAAACACTATTGTTGTTGACGGAGCAGGAAGCCAGCAGGAAATCAAAAACAGAATTGCTTCAATCAAGTCACAGATAGAAGATACAACTTCTGATTTTGACAGAGAAAAGCTTCAGGAAAGACTTGCCAAGCTTTCGGGCGGTGTTGCTGTTATCCAGGTTGGTGCTGCAACTGAAACAGAAATGAAGGAAAAGAAATTGAGAATAGAAGATGCCCTGGCTGCTACAAGAGCTGCTGTTGAAGAAGGTATTGTTGCAGGTGGTGGAACTGCATTGATAAATGTAATTCCTGATGTTGCAAAATTGCTTGATTCAACTACAGGTGATGAAAAGACCGGTGTTCAGATCATATTGAGAGCATTGGAAGAGCCTGTAAGACAGATCGCCGCAAATGCAGGATTAGAGGGATCAGTAATAGTTGACAAGATAAAGGTAAGCAATAAGGGTATTGGTTTCGATGCTCTTAATGAAAAATACATTGATATGATAGAAAGTGGTATAGTTGACCCTGCAAAAGTTACAAGGTCTGCGCTTCAAAATGCAGCATCTGTAGCTTCCATGGTTCTGACTACTGAAAGTCTGGTTACAGATAAACCTGAACCAGAAGCACCAGCAATGCCAGGTGGAATGCCAGGCGGAATGGGTGGCATGTACTAAGAAATGAGTAAGTAGAGGGTGGCAGAGGACCTTATGATCCTGCATAGCCACCCTCTTTGTTTTTAATTATTAATAGTATATAAAATAATAGAAGTGGTTAAAATTTGTGAATAAACTTTAAATAAGTAAAAAACCTAAAAATAATACTTGATATTATTTGATTAATTTATTATTATGTATAAAAAGCTTTGATAAAATGTACCCATGAAATACATGGAATATATGAAAATCATAGTTCAATTGTGCAGGATAAACTTCTCAGGAGGGGTCTATTTGGATATATTTTTAGAGAAAATTGTAAAACGTAAGAAAACGATTGCTGATGGCATAGTTACTGTAAGTATCATTTTATCTGCATTAATAGTAATCCTGTTTTTAACAACTCTACAATTTTTACAAACTTTTGCACCGTTATTAATTGTAGGTATAGGTTATCTTGCGTATATGTTTATAAGGAACAGAAATATTGAATACGAGTATATAGTTACTAACGGAGATCTTGACATAGACATGATTATCGCACAAAGAAAAAGAAAGAGAGCCTTTTCGGGCAACTGCAAGGATTTTGAAATTGTAGCCAAGATGACCAGCGGTCAGTATAACAATAGCTACGATAATATCAAAAAGCGTATTAACGCTGTTACAACTATGGATTCTCAGGATGTATACTTCCTTGTTACTGCAAAGGACGGAGGAGAAAAAGTCATTGTATTTTTTGAACCCCATTCAAAAATGGTTGAGTCCTTTAAAAAATATATTCCAAGAAAAGTATTTGAATAATTTAAATAGTTAATAATAAGGCAGATGGCGTAGCATTAATGGCCATTTGCCTTTTAATAATAATAGATAATACCTGGAGGCGTAATTGACCTATTGGTATTTTATATATTTTTATAAGTTTAATAATTAAGAATCTGTTGAGGAGGAGTTTGAAAAAAATGGCTTATTATTATAGTGAACCATCAAGAACATTCAGTGAATATCTTCTTGTTCCCAATTTAAGCACAAAAGAGTGTATGCCTGGGAATGTGGATTTAAAAACACCACTGGTAAAGTATAAGATTGGGGAAAAACCCGGATTACAGTTAAATATTCCGGTTGCCTCTGCAATTATGCAATCTGTCTCAGATAACAACATGGCAATTGCTCTTGCAAAGTGCGGAGGTGTTTCATTTGTTTTCGGATCACAAAGCATAGAAAGTCAAGCTGAAATGGTTAGAAAGGTTAAGAAGTATAAAGCCGGATTTGTAGTTAGTGACAGTAATTTAAGGCCTGATAATACATTGAGAGATGTAGTTGATATAAAAGAAAGAACAGGGCATTCTACTATAGCAATAACTGATGATGGTACACCTACAGGTAAGCTTGTGGGAATAGTTACAAGCAGAGACTATAGGCTTAGCAGAGCTTCATTTGATCAAAAAATTCATGAGTTCATGACCCCGTTTTCTCAACTGATCTATGCACAGGAAGGCATTACACTTAAAGAGGCAAACGACATGATCTGGGAGCATAAGTTGAACTGTCTCCCGATAATAGATAATAATCAGAAGCTTGTATATCTGGTTTTCAGGAAAGACTACGACAGTCATAAGGAAAACCCCAATGAATTATTGGATAAAAGTAAGCGACTTATAGTAGGCGCAGGTATAAATACTCGTGATTACAAGGAAAGAGTGGCTGCATTGGTTGACGCCGGTGTTGATTTACTTTGTATTGATTCATCAGACGGATACAGTGAATGGCAGTCAGATACAATAAAGTGGATTAAAGAGACCTACAACGGCGAAGTAAAGGTCGGAGCAGGTAACGTAGTTGATCGGGAAGGTTTCAGATACCTTGTAAATGCCGGAGCTGATTTTATCAAGGTGGGTATTGGCGGTGGTTCAATTTGTATAACGAGAGAACAGAAGGGTATTGGCAGAGGGCAGGCTTCCTCCGTAATAGAGGTATCAGCTGCTAGAGATGAATATCTTAAGGAAACAGGCACATATATTCCAATATGTTCTGATGGAGGTATAGTACATGATTATCATATTGTACTAGCCTTAGCGATGGGAGCAGACTTTGTAATGCTTGGAAGATATTTTGCCAGATTTGATGAAAGTCCGACCAGGAAAATAAAAGTAGGCGGAAATTTTGTTAAGGAGTACTGGGGCGAAGGATCAAACCGTGCGAGAAACTGGCAGAGATACGATATGGGCGGGGATTCCAAGCTGGGCTTTGAGGAAGGTGTTGATTCATATGTGCCTTACGCCGGAAAGCTTAAAGACAATCTGGATACTACAATACACAAGATAAAATCAACAATGTGTAATTGTGGTGCGCTTTCAGTTTCAGAACTTCAGCAAAAAGCCAGACTTACACTTGTTTCAGCGACAAGTATCAAGGAAGGCGGAGCTCATGATGTTATTCTAAAGGATAAGGAATTATCTTCATCTTGATTCTAAAGTTATTATGGCAGGTCTAAAAAAACAGAGACTGCATATTTTAATATATAACGTAGGCACGATTAAACTAAAATTAATCACTTCTTATGTTTATACAGAGTATGCAAGCCCAGTCCTGCTGAAAACGCTTAGGTCAGCTGTAAAATATTGGGGATTGACTTCTTGACATTATTTTATATGTAATTTATAATTAGTTAGCAATACAGCTGACCTACGGCTTAAATTTTTTCTATATTTGCAAAATAAATGAATATTTTAGCATAATTATTAGGATAAGAAGACAGAATACTCTTTAATTGTGCAAGGGTTAGCAGAAAAAATTATCGGTAAAGGAGAGGGCTTCAAATGTCAGCAAAAGAAGTCGTATTAACTTACGAAGGCTTAAAAAAGTTAGAAGAAGAATTGGAGTTTCTTAGAGGGACTAAAAGGAAGGAAGTTGCCGAAAGAATTAACCAGGCACTTTCATTTGGAGATATATCAGAAAACTCGGAGTATGATGAGGCAAAGAATGAACAGGCTCAGGTTGAGGGAAGAATTGTTCAGCTTGAATCAATGCTCAAGAATGCTCGTTTAATCGATGAGGACGATGTTAAAACTGATGTTGTCAGTCTTGGAGCAAAAGTTAGACTTTTTGATATTGAATTTGGGGAAGAAGTTGTGTATTTGATAGTTGGTTCTACAGAAGCCAATCCGCTGAAGTCTAAAATCTCAAATGAATCACCTGTCGGTGCTGCATTAATGGGACATAAAGTTGACGATATAGTGGAAGTACAGGTTCCTGACGGGGCTATAAAATTTAAGATACTTGAAATATCAAAGTAGCTGAAAATAATGTTACAATTATTTATTGCCACTAAAAGCTAAACTAATATATAATTATACTGACAGTTTACATTGAAAATGTAAACTGTTTTTTGTAACGAGGCATAGATGGGCCCCCGCCCCACCCCTATAAGTGGCGGTACTTCTTTGGAGTTTCAGGCGACGAGCACATATCTCCCTCCTCGTTGAAAAGCACAGAGGTAATAAAATTTTTCTACAGCCGAAAAATTTTATATGAACCTATGCGTTATAACGAAGCAATAAACACTTCTCACTTTTTAAGTGGAGGCATAGCATCCGTGTGTTATAATATATTAAAACTAATAGAAATTGCTGGAGGATATGAAATAAATGTCTGAAGAAAATTTGCAGGGAAATCAACAAAATGAAGAGCAGGACCTAAACGAAATACTCAAGGTACGTCGAGCAAAACTAAAGGAATTACAAGAAAAAGACAATGATCCTTTTAAAATAGTAAAATATGATGTAACCGATTCCACCAAAAATATATTGGATAATTTTGAAGCTTTAGAAGGACAAGATACATCAATTGCTGGAAGACTCATGTCCAAAAGAGGTATGGGCAAAGCTGGCTTCTGTGATTTACAGGACAGAGACGGCAGGATACAGCTCTATGTCAGGAAGGATGAAGTTGGGGATGAAAGCTATGAGATGTTTAAAAAATATGACATTGGTGATATAGTCGGAGTAAAGGGTGAAATATTTAAGACTCATATGGGTCAGATATCAATAAAGGTAAAAGAGATTACGCTGCTGTCAAAATCACTTCAGCCTCTCCCTGAAAAGTGGCATGGACTGAAGGACACTGATTTGAGATATAGACAAAGATACGTTGACCTTATTGTAAACCCTGAAGTAAAAAATACGTTTATATTGAGAAGTAAAATAATAAAATCTATAAGAAAGTTCCTGGATGACAGAGGTTTCCTTGAGGTTGATACGCCTTTGTTGAACACTATTCCTGGAGGAGCTGCTGCAAGACCCTTTATAACTCACCACAACACTCTGGATATTGATATGTATCTTAGAATAGCACCTGAGTTATATCTTAAGAGACTTATTGTAGGTGGCATGGAAAAAGTTTATGAAATGGGTAGAATGTTCAGAAATGAAGGAATGTCAATAAAGCATAATCCCGAATTCACCATGATGGAAGTATATGAAGCATATACTGATTATAAGGGGATGATGGAGCTCACTGAGAATCTTATTTCCACTGTTGCAATTGAAACTCTGGGTACTACTAAGATAATGTATCAGGGCCAGGAAATCGACCTGACTCCGCCATGGAACAGATTATCAATGATTGAGGCTGTTAAGAAATATTCAGGAGTAGACTTTGATACAATTAAGACCGATGAGGACGCCAAGGCTGCTGCCGAAGCTAAGAAAGTATACGTAAAGCCGGGAATGTCCCGTGGTGAAATTCTCAACCTGATGTTTGAAGAGTTTGTAGAGAGCAATCTTGTTCAGCCGACCTTTATATATGATTACCCTGTCGAGGTTTCCCCTCTTACAAAGAGAAAGCCTGATTGCCCCGAATTGACTGAGAGATTTGAGTTCTTTATTACCGGTCGTGAAATGGGAAATGCTTATTCTGAACTTAATGATCCTATAGATCAAAAGGAAAGATTTGTTAGCCAGGTTAAAAAGAGAGATTCCGGTGATGAAGAAGCAAATATGATGGATGAGGATTTTGTAACAGCACTGGAATATGGTATGCCTCCGACAGGTGGATTGGGCATAGGTGTTGACAGATTAATAATACTTCTGACTGATTCGGCTTCAATAAGAGATATATTACTATTCCCGACCATGAAGCCAAGAGAGTAAATCTACACTGTTTGTTTAGGATACAATAGGAGGGGTTTATTTGAAATATACATTGCAGGAAGCCAGAAAAATTTTGGGAGTCACTAAAGCCTCTTCAAAAGAAGAAATAGAGAAGAAGTATGATGTTATTCTTAAAAAGTATCGAATTTTGAAGTTGGAAGGAAACCTTAATGAAGCTGCAGAAGCTGAGTTTCATAATTCTACTGATGCTTATAGAATAATAATGGGCTATGAGGTTGAGGAACCGAAGGTTGCCAAAAAGGAAACCTATACAGACAAAGCCTTTGAGAAAGTTGGTATTGATAGGAAAAAAGCGGATAACTTTTTTCATTATTACAAATATCATATATTGATTGGGATTGTGGCTGCAATTATTATAGCTCTTACTGTCCGTTCTATTGTTACAAAGGTTGAACCGGATATATCAATAGGTTTGATGGGAGAAATTAATTATGAGGTTCAGGATAGTTTTAAGGACAAAATAATTAAAAATGTCCCTGAGATAAAAGAGATATCTTTGGATACCGTCGTTCTATCAGACAGATATGAGGATGCGCAGTCTTACGCCTATTTGCAAAAAGCAATGGTACTTTTGGCCGCTTCTGACATCGATATGTTTCTTGTAAACAAATATGCCTTTGATACTTATGCCATAAATGGAGCTTTTATGCCCCTTGACCAAATCATAAAGGATAATAACATTGATATTTCAGAAAGTAAGGCTATTAAATTGAGAGTCGTGAATGAATGGGAAGAACCTTCAAGTACAACTGATACTCAGAGAAAGCCCAAATCATATGTTGATTCAGAGCCTAAACTTTATGGAATAGACGTAACAGATAGTGAATTTTTTAAAGATTTAAATGTAATAGGACCTGAAAAAATCCTGGTGGTACGTGTTGAACCCAAGAAATATGATTTAGTGTTGAAATTAATTAAACTTTTTACCAAATGATATAAATAGTATAGACCTAGGTTTTATAATAAAATAATAAGGCCGGATACAAGGTCAGAAATTGAGTATTGATGGGGGGTAATAGCATGGATGGCAGTGAATTCAGGATAACTAAAGAGTTGATAGGTAACAAGACCAATATTTTTCTGTGCGGTGAAATTGATATTTATACATGTCAGACTTTCAAGAGCGAACTAACCGAAGTAGTCAATTCCTCCAAAGGGGATTTATTTATAGACTGCAAAGAGCTGACATATATTGATAGCACTGGCCTGGGAATATTGGTGGGTGCTTTAAAGGAATTACGTAAAGATAATAACAATATTTATATCTGCAATTTAAAGGACAACATAAAGAAGTTGTTTATAATAACGGGGCTGGATAAATTATTTAAAATTGATTAATTTCAGGTTAATTTCAGTTAAAACATGGGTACACATAATATGTGTACCTATTTTAATAATTAGAAAAAGGAGACCATTTATGAATAGTTTAGCTTACGATGACGTTATACTCATTTTACCTCTAAAAAGAGAATATGTAAGTACAGTAAGGCTTACAGCATCAAGTGTAGCAAATAGAGTAGGGTTTAACATTGACGAAGTGGAGGATATCAAAGTAGCAGTTGCCGAGGTATGTAATATAATTTTATCGAGAGAATCTAATGACATCGGCCAATACAGAATATGCTTTTGTATCAATGAGAATACCCTAAAAATAACTTTTACTGGCGAGAATGTACCGTTTAGCTGTTTTAGTGATTCTATTGATAATGAATACGGTCTGTATATTATGAAAGCTCTGATGGATTCAGTAGAGTTATGTAATGAGAATAATTCCATAGTTATGACCAAGAAGATTGGAGAATAGCTTATGGAAAAAGTAGATAGAAGTATTGAAAAATTGAGTGAGTCTGAACTATTCTTGCATTATATTGATTCCAAAGAAGTGATTTACAGGAATGCAATAGTATCAAAGTACATGCCTTTAGCAGAATTTCTATCCCGAAAATTTATTAACAGAGGCGTAGAATACGATGACATTTACCAGGTTGCATGTATGGCCTTGATTAAAGCTGTAGACAGATTTAGTCCCGATAAGGGTGTTAAATTTGTCAGTTTTGCTACACCTACAATTTTAGGTGAAATCAAGAGATTTTTTAGAGATAAGAGTACCTCTATAAAAATACCCAGGAGACTTTATGAAGCAAGGCAGGGAGTAAACAGAGCCCGGGATGAACTAACACAGGAATTGAAACGCATTCCCAGAGCCGATGAAATTGCTGCCTATATAGGAATAAGTGTGGAAACTGTTCTTGAAGTAATTGAAGCAGGAAGTTCAAATTCTATAAAATCATTGGACCAAAGTATTTACCAGGATAATGAGACTGATTTAAGCGATACATTGGGGTATGATGAAAAAACTTATGAGAAGATTGAAAACAGAGACTTTATTGAAAAAGCACTCAAATTATTTGGAGAAGTAGAAAGAGAGTTTATAACTTTAAGGTATATAAACAGTTTAACTCAAAAACAAATAGCTGAGAAATTTGGTGTATCACAAATGTACATATCCCGTATGGAGAAAAAAATACTGGACAGGTTTAGAACATTATTATAATGTTTTGACCTTTGTTTATATAAATTAATACTGGGTATTAATAATATAATTCTAAACTAGGTGGGTGTAATTGTGAAAGCCGTAACTTATACCATTAAGCATGATATAAAAGGTCTTGCTTGCTTTATAAAAACCGTTCTGAGTTATATTCAGTCTGTACAAACAATGAGTGAGGATACACTATTTGAGATAAAAGTTATACTTAATGAACTTATTATAAATGCAATATGTCATGGTAATAATTGTGATGATTCAAAAGGGGTAATTGTGACTATAAGGATATTTCATATAGTGAAGAATTCTTATATGTATATTAGTGTTAAAGATGAGGGGTGCGGGTTGGAGCCAAATATTGACCTAAAAAAATTAGGAGACTATGTTGAGGGAAAGAATAATTCCTTTAATGAGCATGGGAGAGGTCTTATAATAGTAGAACAACTTAGTGACCGGCTTAAATTTTGCAGCTACCGAAATAAAGTTGCTGTAATTAAGAAACTGAAAAAATGATAGGTATGTCAATTTGATGTGTAAATACAGATAGAGGATACAAAGACTAGCGGTATAGCCGTTAGTCTTTTTAATTTCATTGTTAATGTGAACACTATTAACAGCGAAGTACTTTTACATGAATTTCAATGCGCATTTTATTCCTTTACAATTTATTTAGAAGGGTAATATGGTAATGGTTATCCGATGAGAGCAATAGTGGATTAATGTGAAAATAAAAGAACTTGTTAGAACATTTAAATAATAACGATGTATTTCCGAATAATTGCCCAAAATCAAAATTAATTACCCTGTTTACCCTTGACAATAAAAAGTAGATTATGTTAGTATATATAAGCCGTCGCTACTGAGGACGACATAAAATTAGAATGAAGACAGGCTTTCAAATAGCTTGAAAGAATTTTAAAAAAAGTGTTGACACTTAGTAAATGACGTGATATTATGAATAAGCTGCTTGCGACAAGCGAACGGCAATAACCTTGAAAAGCAGTAATAGTAACGCTTTCAAGGTGTGGACTTTGAAAAGTAAACAGTGACAAATACATGCAAAAGAATGATGTAAGTTGTTTCAAAAACAACAAAGTCATTCTTTAGTAAAGGACTCAAATCAAATTCCAGAATCTAAACAGATTCTAAAAATTGAGTAGTGAATTAAGTTCTTACGAACTAATTCAACTTGCGAACTTTACAACCTGGTTTCTGCATAGTCTTCTTTGAAGACATTTCAGAAATTAGAAAAAAGTCAGCAATTTTAATGAGCTAATTAAATTTTTCAAATATTAATTTGAGAGTTTGATCCTGGCTCAGGACGAACGCTGGCGGCGTGCCTAACACATGCAAGTCGAGCG
>JAEZKZ010000019.1 GCA_023415305.1 Bacillota bacterium | reverse complement strand
GGCATAGCGTGGTATTAATCCGCGGCGGCCGTGTTCGGGACCTGCCCGGCGTTCGATTCCACTACATCCGCGGCGCACGGGATACTGCCGGCGTTGCGAAGAGGCTGCAGGGGCGTTCCCGGTATGGTGCAAAGCGACCCAAGAAGTAATGAATGGCACATTGGCCCAAGCGCGGCAAAAAAGACAGAGCCAAGCCGGCCTCCTTCGGAACGGCGGAGGCAATGGTACTGTGTCTTGTAAGCCGTGCCCCGCGTATGAAGCGGGGATGGCATGATGCTGACATGCCGTCTGGCGGCGCGTGCAATCATCCTGACCGTATTTGCATGAGGAGGGAAAATCATGCCCCGTCGAGGATTTATACCCAAGCGCGAGGTGCTGCCTGATCCCGTATACGGGACGACCGTTGTCACCAAGCTCATCAACCAGATCATGCTCGAGGGAAAGCGCGGCACTGCGCAGACCATTTGCTATGACGCCTTTTCCGCCATCGCCGAGAAGACCGGCAAGGAAGCGGGAGAAGTGTTCACTGCTGCGTTGGCCAACGTTGCTCCCCAGTTGGAAGTAAAAGCCCGCCGTGTGGGCGGCGCTACCTATCAGGTGCCTATCGAGATCCGCCCGGAGCGCAGGCAGACGCTGGCGCTGCGCTGGATCGTGGATTTCAGCCGCAAGCGCGGTGAAAAGACCATGGCCCAGAGGCTGGCCGGGGAATTGATGGATGCTGCCAACAACACAGGCAACGCCGTCAAACGCAAGGAAGAAATGCACCGCATGGCCGAGGCCAACAAGGCGTTCGCGCATTATCGGTGGTAAACGGAATGCCGAAAGCCAGAAGGCCTGTGCCTGTTTCTCATCCTTCAGAAAGGAGAACGTACCACAATGCCAAGAAGTCACCCTTTGAACATGGTGCGTAACATCGGCATCATGGCGCATATCGACGCCGGGAAGACCACTACTACAGAGCGCATCCTGTTCTATACGGGTCGGGTGCATCGCATGGGGGAGGTGCACGAAGGTGCCGCCACCATGGACTGGATGGCCCAGGAGCAGGAACGCGGCATTACCATCACCTCCGCCGCCACCACCTGCCAGTGGAAGGGACACAGGGTCAACATCATAGACACCCCCGGACACGTGGACTTCACGGTGGAAGTGGAGCGCTCCTTGCGCGTGCTGGATGGTGCTGTTGCTGTATTCTGCGCCAAGGGCGGCGTCGAGCCCCAAAGCGAAACCGTCTGGCGTCAAGCCAACAAATACCATGTGCCACGCATGGCCTACGTCAACAAGATGGACATCACCGGCGCGGACTTTTTCCGCGTGATCCGGATGATGAAGGATAGGCTCAATGCCAATGCCGTACCCATTCAGTTGCCCATCGGCAGTGAAAATCAGTTCCGCGGCATCATCGATCTGGTCAGGATGAAGGCGGAAGTCTATTACGATGATGATGGCAAGGATGTTCGTGAGGAAGAGATTCCTGCCGAGTACCTTGATCAGGCCAACGAGTACCGCGCCCTTCTCATCGAATCCGTAGCCGAAACCGATGAAACGCTGATGGAAAAATTCTTTGAGGGAGAGGAGCTCTCCATCGAAGAAATCAAGGATGCTATCCGCAAAACCACCATCGCTTGCCGGATGACGCCAGTTTTGTGCGGTACTTCCTACCGCAACAAGGGTGTGCAGCCCATGCTGGATGCCGTGGTTGACTATCTTCCCAGCCCGCTGGATATCGGCAGCGTGAGCGGCGCCATGCCCGGCGATCCGGAATCGCAGCTTCAGCGTCAGCCTGACGACAGCGAGCCGTTTTCCGCCCTGGCCTTCAAGATCATGGTGGACCCCTTTGAGGGCAAGCTGGCCTTTTTCCGCGTTTATTCCGGCGTTTTGCAAAGCGGCAGCTACGTCATGAACAGCACCAAGCAAAAGCGGGAGCGGATGGGCCGCATCCTTCGGATGCATGCCAACCACAGGGAAGATGTGGATGCCGTTTATGCCGGCGAAATCGCCGCAGCGGTGGGTCTCAAGGATACCACCACAGGCGACACGCTGTCAGACGAAAAAAACCAAATCGTTCTGGAATCCATGGAATTCCCCGATCCGGTGATTCGTGTGGCCATTGAGCCCAAAACGAAAGCCGGTCAGGACAAGATGACCATGGCCCTTATCCGCCTGGCGGATGAGGATCCGACATTCAAGACCTATACCGATCAGGAAACCGGACAGACCATTATCGCCGGCATGGGCGAACTGCACCTGGAGATCATCGTGGACCGCCTGATGCGTGAATTCAAGGTGGAAGCCACTGTGGGCAAGCCGCAGGTGGCCTACCGGGAAACCATCCGCAAAGCGGCGAAGGCCGAAGGCCGTTACGTGCGTCAAACCGGCGGCCACGGCCAGTATGGCCACTGCGTGATCGAGCTTCAGCCCCAGGAGCCTGGGAAAGGGTACGAATTCGAAAGTAAAATCGTTGGCGGCGTGATTCCCAAGGAATTTATCGCTCCCATCGATGCCGGCATCCGGGAAGCTACGGCTTCCGGCATTCTGGGCGGCTTTGAGGTGGTAGACTTCAAGGCAGTGCTGCTGGACGGTTCCTACCACGAGGTGGACTCCTCCGAAATCGCCTTCAAGATTGCTGGCTCCATGGCCTTTAAGGAAGCGGTGCGCAAAGCCGATCCTTGCCTGCTGGAACCTGTGATGAAGGTGGAAGTCATCGTTCCCGAACAGTACATGGGTGATGTCATCGGAGATATCTCCAGCCGCCGGGGCCGCATTGAAGGGATGGAAGCCCGCCTGGGCGACCAAACCATTCACGCCTTCGTTCCCTTGAGTGAGATGTTCGGCTACGCCACCGACCTGCGCTCCCGCACCCAGGGCCGCGGCATGTTCTCCATGGAGTTTGACCACTACGAAGAAGTGTCCAAATCCGTGGCGGAAAAGGTAGTCGGCAAGCGGGACTAACAGCAGCAAAAGCATTATGCGGGCAAGACCCGCTGCGAGTGAAAAGGATTTGTTAAGGAGGGTACACATTCATGGCCAAGCAAAAGTTTGAGCGCAACAAGCCGCACGTGAACATCGGCACAATCGGTCACGTAGACCACGGCAAGACGACGCTGACAGCGGCCATCACCATGGTG
>JAEZKZ010000107.1 GCA_023415305.1 Bacillota bacterium | reverse complement strand
GACAACTTTAGGCTTAGAATTCTACACACCTTACAAGTAAACAAAGAGCCAATCACTAACTAACGTGGTTGGCCCTTCGAAAAAATTTCAGTTTACCTATTCTACCCCAACTATTGACATAGAACCTTTATTTAATTTAATTTCTTACTCAATACTTTAAGGTATTACATCCATGCCGTCATCAGGGAGTTCCTCGGGGGGGATTGTGCCATTCATAGAACCATCACCTGAATGATCATGATTATCAATGTTTGACGGTGCTGTGGGCTGTACGGTTGAAGCATTGTGAATAGTGCAATACTCTTCCTGAGGAAGTTCGTACATCCAGTCCTTGATCTGTGCTGACAGCGATGTATTTGACGGATCCTTTGGCAAATAAGGTACCGGTCTCTTGATAAATACTTTTTCCTGCACCAGGTTTGGAGGGCAATAGGGGCCAGCTAACAATGGCCTTCCGTACAAATCCTTACTTGAGGTATCAACCTTGGCGAGGACATGTACATCACAAACCTCCTTCGGTTCAGTTCCCTTAGCGAAGTACTCGGTAGTTATCTGACTGCCTCTGGGATCATTAGCACAGTAAGGTCCCGGAAGCTTTCCGGAAGTAACACAAATGGATCTCTTAACAACTCCTTCGGGCATACCGTTAAAATCTTTTACATCAAGATTTGAATGTATTCTGTTCATAACCTTGTTCCATAATAACAGGGCCTGACTCCGTTCTGTAGTTTTCAAGGATTTAGGAGTATTATAGCCGTACCAGGTAGCTCCAATGTAATACGGAGAATACCCCACAAACCATTTATCCTTATTATCATCAGTAGTACCTGTTTTACCGGCAGTCGGAATTATTTTTCCGTTCTTATTTTTTACCTGACCGTAATTTAGTCCATTACCGCCGGGTACGTCTCCTGCAGCAGTACCGCTTGTTACAACATCGCGAAGCATGCTGGTCATAAGAAAGGCAGTAGTCTCTTTATATGCCACATTGCTTTGCTGATCCTGCTGCTTATCCAAAAGTACATTACCTTTATCGTCAATAACTTTTGTATAAGCTATAGGCTCAAGATACATTCCCTTATTAACAAAAGGAATATATGCAGATGCCATAATCAACGGATTTACACCTTCGTTAAGTCCCCCGAGTGCCATGGATACATAACCTTCCTTTGGTCTGTCAATATGGACCTTTTTTAGATACTCGATAGACTTGTCGGCTCCGAGATAGTCTCTGAAAAGTATGGCTGCAACAACGTTTTGGGATTTTGTCACAGCTTTTCTTACAGTGATAAGACCCTGATAGGTTCCCGACTCGACATTTTTAGGATATGGAGTGGTTGGTTTTGAATTATCCATATATACCGGAACGTCATCCACTACAGTACCGGCTGTAAATATACCTGAGTCAATACCCGGCGCATATACTGCGATAGGCTTAAAGCTTGAACCCGGCTGTCTTTGCATGTCAGTTGCTCTGTTGAGTGTGAAGTTGCCGGTTTTTTCTCCGTATGAACCATACATACCCCGAATCTGGCCGGTTGTAGGGTCAAGCACCAGCATAGCTCCCTGGGCCTGCATATCAGGGTTGCTGATTTTTTCATTTGCAGGAAAATTCTTTATGTTTGTGAATTCCTCATTCATTATTTTTTGAACGTTGGAATCCTGCGTTGTATATATCTTCAAGCCACTGTTATAAATTTTAATGCTTGCAGCATCACTTGAGAGATTATACTTTTCCATTAAATCCTTTTTTACCTGTGTCAGAACATAGTCAACAAAGTAGCTTTGCACGTTCGTAACAGTCTTTTTTTCTTCCTCTTGTGGCTGATAAAACTTCAATTCTTCAGCTACTGCTTCGTCATGCTCATTCTGGCTTATATAGCCCTGTCTAAGCATTTCAGACAATATTATTTCCTGTCTTGCCTTGTTTCGCTCCTTATTTTTCTCACTCAGTGTAGGGTCATATAAACCTGGTGATTTGGTTATTCCTGCAATACAAGCACATTCAGCCAGTGACAGGTCGCCTACATCCTTATTAAAAAATTTCTTAGCAGCTGCCTGGACACCGTATACACCTGAACCGGTGGTAATACGGTTCATATAATTATCTAAAATCTGATCCTTTGATAATACTTTTTCAAGGGCCATTGCCTGCCAGGCTTCCTGGACTTTTCTCTTTATAGTGGATTCCTCATTACCCGTAATGTTTTTAACCAACTGTTGGGTAATTGTACTTCCTCCATAGGAGGCATTTCCAAAGGTAATAATATACTCAAAAGCAGCTCCCATGAAACGCTTGATATCCATACCATTATGTGTTTTAAATCGCGAGTCTTCAATTGCTATAAATGCATTTCTCATATTGTCGGGTATTTCAGAATGTTCAACCAGTACTCTGTTTTCGCTTCCCTTTATCTGGGCAATTTCTTTTCCATCCTTATCATATATGAATGAAGTAAGCTTAGTGATATCCAATTGATCAGGGGTTATAGGCGGGGCATTTTTTACATATCCAAAAACAGCTCCTCCTAATATACCTCCAAATACACACCCTAAAGATATGAGGATAACTAATACTGTCTTTATCACTGCAAAGGTAAATTGGACAGCAGGAGAAGAACGTTTCTTTTTCTTCTTCATTGGCTGCTCTTCATTACCGATTGCAGCTTTCTCATTAGGTTTCATAATATCCTCCTTAATACTTAAAAACAACATTTATTCACAATATTATACCACAGCTGGGAATTGGCCGCAACAAATTGCCATGGTGGGCATTCTTAACTTTTTATTAAGAAAAAAACAGAAACCCCCGGCCACTG
>JAEZKZ010000088.1 GCA_023415305.1 Bacillota bacterium | reverse complement strand
TGCATAAAATTCCAAGAATCTGGCAATAATTTAAATATAATATTTAATTTTACAAGTTAGTACTTAGGAATACTTAACCCAAAAGAGTCAAAAAGTAATTCCATACACAAAATTATTTACAGTCCCTGATTGAGCCTCTTTTTAATTCAATAACTCCATGTCACTGTTTCTGCAATATGTACGAAGTCCGCTTATGTTTATTTTTAAAACCATACATTTGCGCATCCGCTTTTTTCATCGCCACGTCGAATTCTCCAGCTAAACCAGTAAAAACGGCATACCCTGTAGAAACCATTGGTAATTCACCCTTCAAATTTTTGTTTTTCCTAACCTCAGCAATCTTTTGGTGAAAATGTCTGAGTGAGTCTCTTGTTTGCTGTTCATCTATGGTTTCACAGATCACGCAAAATTCGTCTCCACCGATACGGTAGCATAAACCAATTTCATAAAAGCAGTCTTTGATCAGCTTTCCTGTCGTTTGAAGGCAGAAATCGCCCCACTGGTGACCGAATAAGTCATTGATTTGCTTAAAACTATCCAGATCAAAAACGATAACTGTACCGCTGATGTCATGATCCAGGCGACTGGTATACTGGTCATATACGTTACGGTTTAACAATCCTGATAAAGTATCCTGGGTTTCCGAAATCGTGCAAAAATAAGCATAAAACAGTATCAGACTCAAGGTAACGCACAGCCAGGAAACATGCACATAGGGCAATATCAACTGCACAGTTGTTCCTGTTATGGTAAAAACGAGTAACATGATCAATGTACTGTTTGAATTACATTGATAGTACTTCATGGCTTTAACTGACACCATGATCAGTATTGCACATGAACACAAATATGCACCCACATATACGCCAAACAGAGGGCCGCGTATGTAACTTATATCAGCGTTTACTTTAAAAATCAAACCGGTCCAAGGTGAACTAATAACTAATACAAAGTTTAGCCACACCGGGATTGTCAGAAATGATCTGACTTTCCCTTTCTCTATTAAAAAGGCTTCAGATAAAACAATGGCAATAATGGGAGAAAAAGAAAATCCAATGGTATTGGCGATAAGAGCGGAAAATCTGTTTGTAGTCCAAATATTTTCAAAAACCACACTGCCCAGTTCTGCTGCGATCACCGTTATTGCAAACAGAGCAGCAAGGATAAATTGTTTTTTCACTTTAGCAGTAAATAAAACATTATTACAGGACGCGTATGCCAAAACAATTAGTGCAGCAGCACATATCGTATCCATAGCTATGTAATTTGTAATTAATTCAGTCATACTCATCAGCTCTTTCTAAATATTTATCTGGAAAGCAGTCATTTTTATAGTGAGTTTATTTTATCAGCAGCTAATTTATTATTATATTAAATTAGTTGAGGTAAAATTTCAACAAATTATTTCCATAAATATACTAAAAAGAGGCGATTTTAATTTTCATTAAAGCATCTCTATGATTTTCACGCTTTGTAGAACAGTCATATATGGAATATAGATGTCAATTTATCTGTATTTTCTCAGTACCTCGTTAAACTTTAACGTTGCATCGTTTAGTCTCTCACTGGCATTGGATTCTTCAAAGGAATCAAAAATCAAATCCATATCTCTTGCCCGATTAACCAAATTGATATCTATGCTTTTAATAAATTCATTTTGATATACTACCATATATTTTCTAATGTTTTTTAAAGAAAAAAGATCAGTATTTTTAACCAATATACCGTATCCTCGGTATTCTTTTCCTTCAATTTCCCTTACAATCATTCCTTCAATAAAGTATATGGTAGTACCAAAGTAAACACTTGCCTCGATAACATCATTAACTTTAAAATCGTCTTTTGTGACCAGAAATAATCCGTGACTACTTATATTTTTTAGTATGGCAGTTCCCTTCTTTTTGGTATATATCTCTTTTACACCACAAAACTGAGATGCAGGATACCTTTTGAAATTCCTCTTGCTTTGTATATGAATGTTTACCGGCTCGTCAAGCTTTATAGAAACTACTTCCTCCTCATTGATAATATAGTCAATATCTCCTGATTTAATGGTGTACGTACTATCATCCGAAGGAATATAAACTACCACAGGGTCTCCAAGTTTGAATTTTAAAAGGATAACCCTTTCATCAAATTTTACATGGAGACTTCCATCGAAGTCCTCCCTTAAAAACGCAGTAACTGGTTTTTGAAAAGCATAATGTAGTATATAGATCCTCTTATTATTCATACTATCCCCCCTGTAACTGTCAAAATTGAAATTTAAGTCCTCTCGCACGTTCCATTAGAATTAGGCGTACCGACGTCACTTGGTAGTGTCACCTGCGTGCTTCCGATATACAGCTTGGTCGGCAACGTCAACAGCAGTACCTCTACCGGCACCAGCAAAAGCGACATGTAAAGAATTAGCAGGACGCCGGTAATCCTTTATCACGTTGGCTCTCCCCTCTTTATACCTTGCTTGTATTCCTCGTCAACAGCCCGAAAGCCCATCAAAAGTGCCGGAACACGGTTCATTGGCTTGCGAAGAATACGGTTATAGCTTTTAGACGCTTCACGGCAGAGCATGCGGCTGGTTTCCATCATTTTATTGGCAGACCGCATATCTGAACTATCCTTTGCCTGGGCGAATAGTCCCTCGTGCAGTCGTAGCTGCTCTTCTAGATCAGCAAGGCAGTTCTGCTTTTGCGACAACTCGGCATATGCGGTTTTAAACCAGATGGCTACAAATCCTATTGCGCATATGCCAGCAATAAAGCTAGCTATTAATGTGGGCACTTTGCGTCACACCTCTCTTTTTACATTTAAAAACAGAATACCAGAAATATCTCCGAATATTCTTTTCTGGCCTGAATGGTAGTGAATTTTGGCCTGAACGGTAATTGGGCGGTTGATGAAATAAAAAAATTGTAGTAATATGGTTATGAATTAACTAGGGAGAGGTGGAGCATTTGAGAATTGCAATTTGTGACGATGATCATCGAGATCTGCTGCAGATCGCTTCTCTGCTTGAATCGTACCGGCATGAGAGGAAGGCAGAACTCACCTATGCAAGCTTTCAAAACGCAATAGATCTTTTGATTTCTATGAAAAACGTGGATTACGATGTACTGCTTCTGGATGTGGTTATGCCAGGCTTGAGCGGTATACAGGCGGCTCATGAAATTAGGGAGCACAACAGCCGGATACAAATTGTGTTCCTGACCTCCTCGCCTGAATACGCGGTAGAGAGCTACAGCGTGCGGGCGCACCATTATCTTTTGAAGCCCGCCTCAGAGGAAAAGCTCTTTCCTATTTTGGACAGGCTGCTGGACGATTTTAAAAAGCCAGAGGACGCCCTATGTATCAAAACACAGTCCAGCGTGTTCAGCCTCCCTTATGGAAAAATAGAATACATAGAGGTCAGTTCAAAAAAGCTTTATTTTTATCTAACGAACGGAGGAATGCGAGAAGTAACAGGCCGACTGGCAGACTTTGCACAGTCCCTGGTGAAAAGACCCGATTTTGTGCAGGTACATCGCTCCTATCTCGTGAATCTGCAGTGGGTGCAAGAACTACGGCAAGGTGAGCTTATCACCGAGACAGGTCGCCATGTCCCTGTGTCCAGAGCGGCCTACCCACAAGTGCGAACTGCCTATACACAGTATCTATTCTCAGAGGCAGAAGAGCTGGCTCAGGACGAGAGAGGCGGTGTTGAATGATGATAACTTATATTGAACTCATACGATTTGGTTTTTCTCTGCTCTTTGGAGTGGCGCTTTCAGTCTGTTTCGCGGGCATAGAGCGTTCCCTGAAGAGTAATCTTGCTGGTGGCTGCTTTTGCGTAATTCTTCTGTTTGTGCAGTCCTCCTGCTGGTGGTTTTTTGGTATGGATTTAACTTCAAAACTATATCCCCTGATTACTCACCTGCCGTTGCTTCTTTTTTTAACCATATATTTTAAACGTTCTTGGTTGATTTCTTCTGTCAGCGTGCTCACTGCCTACCTTTGCTGTCAGGTGCCTCAATGGATAGGAATCATTGGCGGCGCAGTATTCGGCAGCAATCTCGGTGAGTATATTTGCTACATAGCGGCTGTGATTTTGGCATATTATCTTTTTCAAAAATATGTGGCCGGTACTATCCGCCAGTTAATGGATAAATCTACCAAATCCTGCATACTACTCGGCGCTGTTCCTCTTTTTTACTATTTATTCGATTACATTACCACCATTTATACTGATTTGCTATACCAAGGTGCAAATGGAGCGGTTCAGTTCATGCCATCTATGCTTTCAATCATTTATTTCGTATTTATTGTAATCTACTACCTCGAAATGCAAAAACAGGTACGTGCCCATAGAGAGCGGGATATGCTTGCCGCACAGCTCCACGGTGCGCATTCGGAGCTAGCATCCCTGCGCCAGCTGCATAATATTGCTGCCGTATACCGACACGATATGCGCCATCATTTTTCTATTTTACAGGGTATGACTACTGAAGGTAGTATAGAAAAAATCAAAACCTACCTAAGTATTGCTCAATCCGATATAGATGCAATCACCCCTATCCGCTTTTGCGAAAACGAAGCGGTCAATTTAATTTTAACAACCTTTTTGGCCAAGGCAAAGCATTCGGGAGTTACGATAAAGGTGGACGCAAAGTTGCCTAGTTCAATACCTTTAAGTGACACTGAGCTTTGCTCCTTGCTCTCAAACGGTCTTGAAAACGCCATCTCAGCAGCTGCCAGCCTAGATTCGGAGCGTAGGGTAGTTTCTGTCAAGACTACGATACATAAGGGTAATCTACTTATTTTGATAGAAAACCACTATGAGGGCGTAATTGAAATGAAAGACGGACTTCCCCGGTCATCTCTTGAGGGACATGGCTACGGAACTCGTAACATTGCCGCCATAGCTGACGCTCATGGAGGTCAAGCAATTTTCAGCGCCGAGGATGGCATATTTACTCTAAAAGTCATGCTTCCACCTGGTAAATGAAGCACATATTTCCTATTTGCTCACAGTGTCTTCGACAAGAAGCAAAGTGTTTCAAAAAATATATAAAGACGACGTACTTTTACTTAAAAAAACTTATGTTTTGAATTTAGCTGACAGCTTTCTTACACCAGCAACTATTAATAATACTAAAGGAAATCCAAAACCAATAGTAAAGGCTAATGCTGGCCAGGTTTCGGTATCCCATCTCAGTTGATATGGAACGCTCCTATAAATGAATTGAGAAAAAACTGCTAATATTAGGCCAATAGGTATAACTATATTTTTATGATCATCAAGCTTTAATATCTGAGATATACCTTTAACACCCATATAGATGTAAAAAAATGTACTAATTAAATTTGAAGTTAACCAAACAGCCACTACTATTGCTTCAATTCTTGAAAGTATAGTACCTACATTAACCTCCCTGCTAAGGATAAATAAGGGGTAGCGTAAATTTGCAGTTATGGTATCTCCCAGTACCAGAATGCACATTATTACTCCTACAAAGGCTGTAACCATACCTAATAAGTAGCCATATAGCATTGAACGCTTAGCCTTTTTGGGGTCACTAAAATCTGAGAGAGTGATCATATTTAGAACGATTATTGGCCATACAGAGAGGGCTAGGAGTGGTATACTTCCTGTTAGAACTGGAGATATTCCATTTTCCATAATCGGTAAAAGGTTCTCTACTTTTATATTGGGAATAAGGAACAATAGTGTACATATATATAAAGGAAATAAAAAATAAAAGAAGATGGTCGCTGCTCTGTACATGGTTTCCAAGCCATATAACAGTGCAATCACTAAAGCAGCAATAAATAGAGTATTAACCAAATAAGTTGATGCTTCAGGAGTGTAGATTGTTGTTATTAGATCTCCAACATACCATATAATTTGAGTACCAATTACAAGTGCTATAAAAACATAGAGCATGGAGATAATGTTTCCAAGCCATTTTCCAAGTAATTCGCGAATTAATTCAATTAGTGATTTATCAGGATATAATGCACTCAAATGATTATTAACCCAAACGGACAATAACCCAAAAATAGTTGCAAATATTGCAGATATCCATGCATCCCTTCCAGCTACTCTGGCAATACTGGACGAAATAAAAAGCGGACCATTACCAAAAACAAATCCCGAGGTGGTAATTATAAATTGGAAATTTGATATTTTTTGTCTATTCATTTGCTACCCTTCCAAAGGCTACTATATTATTTTTGCATGTCCCTTAAAAAATCAGAAAAAGGAGAAAATACCCACGCTAACAAATCAGAAGGATTTGGTAACGTAACTTTAAGGCATTTTAAAATTACCAGAATCACTCCCAGGGCAAGCAATATGGAAAACGTCCATAGGTCTTTATAACTTTCACTTTTTAGCATTCTGGGAATTTCTTGTGTACATAACACACCGCTAAACAATACTACTGATAAAATTACTATTATAGCCATAATAATCATTTCTCTTTCGAAAAGAACGACTTAGTTGTTTCCCCTAATCTGTAAACTTTAGCGTGGACAGTAACATTCACCGGAAGCTTTGTGAACTCATCATTCCAATCATTCTTTATTTTTTTCCAAAATTGGGGATAATCTCTGTGTATTATTTCACCGAAACCAAAAATATCCGTATCCAAATCTTCCTGGGCTCTCTTAATTGAGGACTTGCACAACCTGCTTACATCTTCTTCCAGCAATTTACTTATCTTTTCAGAATTCTTTTCAGTTGATACATCAAAATCTCCAGTTTCTGCAGCAATATTAACAATTAAATTTACTATTACATTAACAGCGGGTTTACCCTTTAACATATAAGCATTTGTTTTTGACCTGGCTTTAATGACCTCAATGGTTATTCTGTTTTTTTCATCAAGCTGTACATACCCGGCGGTATCTTTTACATGCCCGGTAACATAATTATATCCTTCACTTTCATTCTCTGTAAGATATCCCACAAGTCTATCTTCTTTAAAAGCACATAAACTTGAAAGCTTTAGTTTACTTACAGTACTTTGCTTTAACCCATCAATGGAATCTGACTTATTTTCTTCTTTAACCAGTTCTACAGCTGACAAAACTGGATTTATACCATCAGAAATCAGTTTATTAACCAGCTCAATTATTCTAACAGCTTTTGTCGGTGACCATGCCTTCTTAGAGGCCTGGATAGAATTATACATTTCCATTCCAGACACATATTCTAACGGAGTAATTGTTTTAAGAACTTCATAAGCAGTAGTTCCTTTTGAAACCACAAAATAAAAATCTGTACGATACTCATGATCGCGAAGAAAGAAATCCATATATTTCTGAATCCCTTCTTTAGCAACCTCCTCACTAAAAACAATCATTCTAATATGAGAATTATATATTTTTCTGGGAGATATGGTTGTAATTCGCCTGAGTATCTCAAACAAGTCCTTTCCTTTTTCTGTGTACAGAAAAACCGGTGATTCATTGGATGTCTTCTGCGGGGCTATTGCTTTAGGATTTAATACTTGATAAGTAATAGAATACTCATCATCTGTTTTGTCAATACCCACAGAAATAGCCAGAGCAAGTGTATTTATCTCTTTACTACCCACGCAGCCGTTCAAAAGCAAATTTGTCGATAGAATAAGTATTATCAATATAATTTTCCATTTCATATTGTCACCTGAATTCTGGATTTTCTTTTTGCTCTTTAGTCACAGGATTCTTGTCATCTACCCTGGGGGATTTGTCATTACTGATTCCGGGGGGTCTATATTTAATATCCCAAATAGGGGCTCTTAAAATCGAATCTCTTATCCCATTTTTTGATGTTGGAGCAATAGGTGTCATATAAGGTACTCCAATGGACTTTAGTTTACACAAATGGAGAACTAAAACAATTAATCCTATAAAAACTCCATACAATCCAAATGTAGCTGCAAGAATCATTAAGACAAACCGTATTACTCGTATGCAATTAGACATTGTATAATTTGGTAATGCAAAACTTGATAACGCAGTTAATGAAACAATAATTACTATAGCAGCTGATATTATCCCTGCCTCCACTACTGCCTGGCCTATAACCAATGCACCAACAATAGATATTGTGGGTCCAATAACCCTGGGCATCCTTACTCCGGCTTCTCTCAGAATTTCAAAAGTTATCTCCATTAAAAAAACTTCAACAAAAACAGGAAAGGGTACTCCTTCACGCTGGGAGGCAATGCTGATCAATAATGGCGTTGGTATCATTTCCTGATGGAAGGTTGTTAATGCAATGTAGCCTGCAGGTACAATAAGTGTAAGCAGGAAAGCTAAATATCTTATGAGTCGAATTACAGAAGAAACTGCAAATGGATAGTAATAGTCTTCACTTGATTGGAGAAAATCCATAAAAAGCCCCGGAGCAGTCAGTACATATGCAGTACCATCCACCAGAATAGCAACTCTCCCTTCAAGTAAAGCGGCAGAAACAGAATCAGGCTTTTCAGAGGTTAAAAATTCAGGAAAAATTGAATATCTGTCGTCCTTTATCAATTCTTCAATATAACTGCTATCAAAAATGCTATCAATATAAATAGCATTGAGCCTTCTTCTTAACTCATCAACAATTTCCTTTTTTGCAATTTTATCAATATACATTATTACTATTTTGGTTTTTGTTATATATCCGGCAGATAAGTCCTCAACCCGTAGGGATTTGTTTTTTATTCGCTTTCTAAGAAGGGAGATATTGACACTTATGTTTTCAACAAAGCACTCCTTAGGTCCTCTGATAACATTCTGTGACGTAGGCTCTGAAATAGATCTGCCTTCAACAGAATAAGTATCAATTGTAAAGAATTTATTATAGCCATCAACTATAAATATGGTTTTCCCCGAAGTTAATTCATCTATCAAAGAGTTGAAATCTGTACCCTCTTGAATTTTCCTAAATCCAAAAATGGTATTTTTAAATAAATTAAAATACCCTTCAGGTGTGAGGTCTTTCGATTTACTTTTTGATATCAGAACTTTTGATATTTCTGAGGACAGGCTATTAATAGTTCTTCTATCAACAAGATCATCAAAATAAATACTAACATAGCTTAATTCTATATTATTGCAAAGATTAATAAATAAATCGCTGGAATTGCCGAATTCATCTCTGATTTTTTGTATATTAATACTAATATCTTTATTTAGATTTTGTGGCGCAGAATTTTTATTATTATCAGTATTTCCTGCTTTTTTCTTAAATAAATTTCTAAATGGCTTCATATTAGAGCTCCCATCATTCTGCATTAATCTCTTTTATTATAACAACTAATGTTATTTAATATTCGTAATATAAAAAGTGCCTTGTCAATTCGTTAGTTTCAACTATATTGACCAGACACTTCTTTATAGAAATTTATTATTTAGTATTGATATTTGATACTAATTCTATTTTATTTTATAGGTTTCACCAATTAGTCTTGCCTTTTTAGTGCATTCATTCATTGCATCCATGATGGTATATCTGAACCCATTCTTTTCCAGGGTATTTACTGCCTCAATAGTGGTTCCTCCGGGAGAGCAGACCTGATCCTTCAATATCCCCGGATGCAGCCCTGTTTCCAGTACCATTTTTGCAGAGCCAAGTACTGCTTGTGCCGCCAGTCTATAAGCCATGTCTCTAGGTATTCCTGACAATACCGCACCGTCTGCCATAGCCTCTATAAACATGAATACGTAGGCAGGGCTGCTTCCGGTCAGTGCTGTGACTTCGTTCATCAATTTCTCACTCAAATATTCACATTTCCCTGCACAATCAAACATCTGCTTCACTATGGATAACTCAAGCTCTGTCACATTCTCATTCTGACAGATTAGTGTCATACCCTCACCTACCATTGCAGGAGTATTGGGCATGGAACGGACAATTTTTTTATCGGTTCCCAAAATATCTTCATAAAAACTGACAGGTATACCCACTGCAAAGGATACTATAATCTTTTTATCATCTATAACAGGCTTTAAATCCTCCAATACATTTTTAAGAATGTTGGGCTTGACCGCAAGTACGATTATATCCGACCACTGTACAAGCTCCTTTGCAGTTCCAAAATAGCCTACTCCTGTTTCGTCCTTAAGCTGGGCCATTTTATTCTTGTCTAAGTCAAACATGGAAATCTTATCTGTCGGTAAAAAGTTTGACTTAACAAGACTTTTTATCAGCGCAGAACCCATGTTTCCCGTTCCCACAAATCCCAATCTTATATCCATTCTGTTACCTCCATTCTTCAGGTTACATTATCTATATATCCATAATATATGTGTATCCATATATCCACATCCATGTACTTCTTTATTTAAGTCTAATATACCGTAAACCCCTATTAAAGAATAACTTAAGAATATTTTATAAGATATCCTTAAGTTATCAATAAAGAATTTTTAAGTTATTTTATTTTGCATATAAAGGATATTTATTGCAAAGAGTTTCAACCCTGCTGCGGATACTGTTCTGAGAATTATCAAAATCAGTTATTGTAAGGTATATAAGGTCTGCAATTTCTCTCATATCTTCTTCCTTCATACCCCTTGCAGTAACTGCAGGAGTTCCAAGTCTGATACCGCTGGTAATGAATGGGCTCTGTGTATCAAAAGGAATTCCATTCTTATTACAGGTGATGTATACTTCATCCAGTCTATGTTGGGCTTCCTTACCTGTTATATTCATATTTGTCAGGTTTAAAAGCATCAAATGATTATCTGTACCATCCGAAACAAGTTTGAAGCCTTTACTCATAAGTGCTTCGGCTAAAGCCTTAGCATTTTTTACGATATTCTTCTGATAGGTTTTGAATCCATCGGTAAGGACTTCCTTAAAGCTTACCGCCTTTGCAGCAATAACATGCATTAAAGGACCACCCTGATTTCCCGGGAATACTGCACTGTCTATTTTCTTTGCGTATTCCTGCTTGCAAAGAATCATACCGCCTCTGGGTCCTCTTAAGGTCTTGTGTGTTGTGGTAGTAACTATATCTGCATATGGAACTGGGTTCGGATGAAGTCCGGCCGCAATAAGACCTGCAATATGAGCCATATCCACCATTAAAATTGCCCCAACTTCATCGGCTATTTCTCTGAAAGCCTTAAAGTCCAAGGTTCTTGGATATGCACTTGCTCCTGCAACTATTATTTTTGGTGAATTTTCTTTAGCAATATTTCTAAGTTCTTCGTAATCAATATAACAATTATCTTCTCGTACTCCATAGGGTACAACCTTGTAGTATTTGCCTGAGATATTTACCGGGCTGCCATGGCTCAAATGTCCGCCATGAGCAAGATTCATTCCCAAAATAGTATCTCCGGGATTAAGAAAAGCAAAATATACAGCAGAATTCGCCTGAGCGCCAGAATGAGGTTGAACATTTGCATGCTCGGCTCCAAAAATTTCTTTCGCTCTGTCAATAGCAAGCTGTTCTATTATATCAACATGCTCGCAGCCACCATAGTATCTTTTTCCGGGGTAGCCTTCTGCATATTTGTTTGTCAAAGGAGTTCCAAGTGCTTCCATAACCGCATCGCTTACAAAGTTTTCAGATGCAATCAACTCGATCTTGTTTCTCTGCCTGTTCACTTCAAGTTCAATAGCCTCAGCCACCTGAGGGTCCATCTTTTTTATGGTATCAATATTGTACAAAGTTAACCTCCACTCCTGTCAAATATCTATTGACAAATTATTTGTTAAATTCATTATAGTCTTTCCTAAGAGTATATTTGTTTTCCCAGGAAAGACTTCTAATAAAATTATAATAAAATTAGGTAAGGTATGTCAATTGAATAAAAAATAAATATGCAGAAGTTTTTAAAATACTACATATTTATACATATATACATTTACATATTAAATTACCTTATACAGCTCATCTGCACCTGGAGGCTCAATACATTCAACAGTATTCTCAGTACCTCCAATCAGTACTCTTTCATTTTTGTCTGCAGTAATTAAACCGATAATTGTTGCATTAATATTCTGATCCTTTAAAATACTGCAGAGTTCTTCACCTTTTTGACAAGTTATAAGCATACTACCCGAAGAAATTAATTTAAGCACATCCAGTTGAAGTTCTTCACATATTAATGCCGTTACTTCTTCAACTGGAATTTTATCTTTATGAATAATTATTCCGGTTCCCGACGCCTCTGCTATCTCCCAGGCTGCTCCAAGAACACCGCCTTCAGTGATATCATGCATAGCTGACACACCAAATTTTCCTGAAATAACGCCTTCCTTGACAACACTTATGGAATTTATTAAACTCTTTGCTTTATTCAGCTGTTCCTGTGACAGCTTATTTGAGATTCTATGCTCAAGGTCGTTAGCAATAATAGCAGTACCTTCCAGACCGGCGCTTTTTGTAATTATCACACTGTCACCGGGTTTAGCACCTTTTGTAGAAACAACTCTACTTTTGGGAACCTTCCCCACACAGGTTGTAGAAATAACTATCTTGTTGACAGCAGGAGTAACTTCTGTATGTCCTCCTATGATTTCAACATTCAAGGTAGCAGCGGTGGTTGTTATCTGCTCCATTACCTTCCCTAATTCTGCTTCTGAGGTTCCAACCGGGCAGAGAATAGTAACCATCAGGCCAATGGGAGCTGCACCGCAGGATGCTATGTCATTGCAGGATATATGAACTGCAAGCTGACCAATATCGTTAGCTGCACCTGTAATTGGATCGGTTGACAGAATACATGCATAATCTTCAAAGTCTATTGCTGCACAATCCTCTCCAATACCGGGTCTGAGGATAATATCTTTCCTGAAGTTACTTATCTTACTAAGTACTATTTTGTCAAGAATTTCATTTGGTACCTTTCCAGCCTCCATTATATAAACATATCTCCTTTTAAACAGCTGACTCAGCCAACTGGTCCTTTGCCAGCTGATACTGATCTCTGGCCATATCAATTAATTTCGGATTTCTTCTCGCTTCTGCAGAGGAGACAATACGGCTGAACCATTGTATAGCTTCCTCCAACTTGCCTACACGTCTGAATAATTCTGCTATTATATACATGCAGGTAAACTCATCGAGCTTGTCCAATGGGAATCTCTCTTTTAAATATGCCTCATTATATGAATTTAATGCAAAATTTAAAAACTCAATTTCCTTTTTAGTGTCTCCCTTATCTCTATAGAGCCAGGCAATTCTCAGACACACTTTGGCAAGTTCGCTGGCCTTGGCATTTCTCACTTTCAGTGTGAGCAGTGCAAGCTTAAAAGCCTCAATAGCTTTATCCGAATCTCTTTCACCTGTAAAACTCCTTTGAACCCAATTTTTGGATATTTTATCCTTGATAACAGCAATATCTCTTGTAAAAAGTCCTTCAAATTTGTCTTGAAGTGACGCATAACCACAGTTTTCACACACCCAGACATCATAAAAAAGCACATTTAAGTCTTCATAATGTACACACATATCGGTGTCTCTGGATTTAACCTTACAGCCTTTAGTCTTGACTTTTGTAACCTCTATTTCCCTGTTGCAGACTGGACACATAACTTTTTTGTTATAAAGTAAATCATTCATTTCGGCATACCCCTAATCACTTGTTTTTTTATTTGCATTGAATATAGCATTATTATCCCTGGTAAAAAATATATATTTGCATTATCTCTTATTGTTATCGGTTTTTAAGACTGATTTTTCAATACAGTTTCTTAATTTTAATAGTTTTTCAGTTTTTCATATGTTCTTCTGCTGACTCCAAGCTGTCCCCTCACAGGTTTATATATATCCTGACTTATAATTTCACTGTTTAATAATGTTCCCTGTTCATCATATACATCTCTATATAAAACAACTTTTAAACCTTTTCTTTCCCTTACTCTTACCTTGACCTGGCCCTCCGACAAACTGTTGTTTATAATATATTCCGGCTCAGGTGGAGCATACTCCTCAATAACAACAGGCCTTAGCACAATTCGTAATGCATCCTTGTTACCTTTTTTACCAATAATTTTTACTGTAATACTGCCACCACTTATCTCTGAGACAATACAAATAGTATAATCCCTATTGTTCTTAAATTTCAAGTCTATATATCCTTCAGATATTGTTGCATCCTGTCCGGGAGGAACGTAACCCAGCGGTATTGAATGATGAACTCTTTTTGTTATCTCCAAACATGACAAAAGAGCTGCATTATACAAAGTTGTTGCAACCTGACATACACCTCCGCCGGTTCCCGGAACAACCTGACTTCGCATTATTATTGGCGCCTGCATGTATCCGTTTGAAAATGATCTGGGACCAAGTGCCCGGTCCATTGAAAATTCTTCACCCGGTAACAGTAAATAATTATTAATCTTCTTTGCTGCCAGCCCAATATTGTGAGCTCTGCTGCTATTGTAGGAATTAAAATTTGTAGAAAATATCGCTAATACATCATTTAAATCCTTTACATCATCTACAGTTATTAAAGGCTTTATTGACTCAATATTGAGACAAATGTCGCTGAAATCCCTGTTCATCAGTCTGGCTTCGATTAGTTTTGTATTGGTTTCAAGATCAAGTCTTCTACCATATACTTCATTTGTATATTTTATTTTACCATAATTATAATCATATGTGGAGTTCGACGGAGAAAAATCGACTTGTTTTTTAAGCTTCGTCAGAAGTTTGGTCAGTTTAGCTTTATCATAGTTTGATGCAACAATCAGATTTATCGGTGTATCTTTCAATCTTTTTATTGTAATAAGCCGTGTAAACCAATTGCCTGTACGACCAAGACCATAGGCTTTGTTTATTGTGGTCTCAAAATCATATTTGAAATTTAATTCTGCAAGCGGTAATATCCAGGTTTTTTCCTCAAATAACAGATTAATGGAAGATTTGCCATGGTTTTTATCGAATTCTTCTTTCACTTCCCTTAATGCCTCTGTTTTTGTTAGACCAGCGACATTGACACCATCTATATAAATACCTGTATAAAAATATTTACTGGATAAATTTTCACGTACATTAAGATAACTAACGAGTCCAAAGGCTACAGTGATAATTATTGAAACTGTCAATACCATTTTAATTATTTCTTTATAATACTTTTTTATGAATGTTGTATGCTCAGTGTTTATGTTCATCCTGAAACTCCTGTCATAGTACTTTATCCACGTGGTATTGTATGTGGTATTGTATGACTTCTATGGAATATACCTGTACTATAATATTATTCCGCAATGAATATTATATCTTTAATGTTGAAAGAATGAAGCTTATTCAAATTTTAAGCCGCTGCGTCAAATTGTCTTTTAACATCTCTGTCGCAGCGGCCTATAATAATATCCGTCTGAATCCATATTAATTCTCCTAGAAACTCCAGTGTATTTGTTTGTCTTTCCCTGGATTTTACTGTATACCCGTTGTATCCCTTTTCTTATCAGAATCTAATTTTTAAGAACTTCAGCTTACCAACCTGGATAATGTCATTATTTCCAAGAGGTATGATGTAATCCAGTGTCCCATTATTTTTTATTTGTTCATTTATTTTTGTACCGTTAACCTTAACCCCGCCTTGAGAAATCAGCCTTCTTGCTTCACTGTTACTTGAGGCCAGACCTGCTGTAACCAAAACCTTGATTACATCAGCTCCTGCTTTTTCATCTATAAGTTCCGATATATTGTATTCTGGAATACTATCCGGGATTTCTCGCTTTTGAAATACTCGGTTGAAGTTTTCCAAGGCTTTATTTGCAGCATCTTCTCCATGGTAAAGTCCCGTTAATTCAACGGCAAGCTTTATTTTGATGTCTCTTGGGTTTACTTTTTCTAGCATTAAATCTTCAGCAATAGTTCTGATATTATCAGGATGAATATCTGTTGTCAGTTCAAAGTATCTGATAATAAGAGAATCCGGAATGGACATTACTTTTCCAAATATTTGTTCAGGCACTTCATTTATCCCAATGTAGTTTCCAAGGCTCTTACTCATTTTTTCAACTCCGTCCAGACCTTCAAGAATGGGCATAAATATTGCGGCCTGACTTTCCTGTCCATAGTCCTTTTGAAGAGTTCTTCCCATTAGAATGTTAAATCTCTGTTCGGTACCTCCTATTTCAACATCTGCATGCAATTCCACAGAATCATAGCCTTGCATTAATGGATAGAAAAACTCGTGAATTCCGATACTTTCATGGTCTTTGAACCTTTTTTTAAAGTCTTCTCTCTCCAACATCCTTGCTACTGTGTATTTTGATGCAAGCTGCATAACAGCAGCGAAATCCAGCCTGGACAGCCATTCACTGTTAAACCTTAGCTCTGTTTTGCTGCTGTCCAGGATCTTGTAAATTTGTTTCTGATAGGTTAGAGCATTGCTCATTACCTCGTCTTTGCTCAACTGCCTGCGAGTTTTGGACTTACCAGTAGGATCGCCGATCATGCCTGTAAAATCTCCGATGATTATTACCGCTTTGTGCCCGAGATCCTGAAATTGCTTTATCTTGCGAAGCACAACAGTGTGTCCCAAGTGGATATCAGGTGCAGTAGGATCTAGTCCAAGTTTTATGTTAAGTGGCTTACCTGTTTTTGCGGACCTCACAAGCTTACTTTTTAAATCCTCAAGACCGATAATCTCATCTACTCCTTTCAGAATAATTTTCAACTGTTCCTCGAGTCCGCTACTCCCGGACCAGGATTCATCAATTTGGTTTTTAACTTTTTGCGACATTGTTATTACCTCCTAAAGTTATTGTGATGTATTAAATCAGTGGCGAAGCAATGTTTAACCCATGAGAAAGCACCCCATGCAAGGAAATTAAAAAAGCTCCCGTTCTCTGATTTCTCAGAGGACGAGAGCTAAGCTTTCGTGATACCACCTCAATTTATTAGTGCTTCGCAGCACAAACCTTATCAAGTACAATGTATCAACACGTATAATAACACATATAATAATACATATAACAATACATATAACAATACATATACTCTAGCACTATAACGGGTGCAAGCATCCGGCAGCAGCCTACTTGGGTAAACCCTTTTGGTGTGCAGTTCATAAGATGTATTCAAAATAAGCCACCTTGCCCCTCTCACCAGCCGGGAACTCTCTGTCAGGTTACATTATTCCTACTCTTTCTCAGTCATTACCATTTAAATATTTCGTAACTTCAATTAAATTTGCTAAAGCATTTTATATATTATATTCTTTTGGAACAAAAGAAGTCAATATCAAACTTGAGAACTTCGTGGGAATCCTGATTAAGTCAATCGGTAGAATCAATTTTAATCAATCACGCATTAAATCTAAAGCAATGATTAATCAATCCTAAATCAGTCACGAATGTCAATCTCAACATCTCTTACTACATGTCCTTCATTAGTATATGCTTTTTTCAATATTATTTTACATGGATTGTTTATTCCATCAGGAAAACTGCAAATCACTTTTTTATTATCCTCTGAATAGTTAATTTCAGAGTTGTCAAAGCCCGATGTATAAATGCTATCAAATTTAGTTATTGGATAATCAAAACTTATTTCAACCATATTACTATTCGCCTTTACAGCACTAACAGTATGATAATCAGTAATATGCGAAGGCTCAATGAACATAGCAGACAGATTACCGGTAAAATATAATACATTTATTATAATGGCGAAAACAGGCAAAATTGTAACAGCATACAGCCACTTTTCTTTAGCAGGTTTTGAGGGTCTATTATCAGTATTATAAATAACATCCTTTTGAGGAATTTTTCCAAGAATATAAGCTATTTCACAATGAATTACACCCTTATATATATATACAAAACCAATACCCACAATGGTCGCTACTACATGGTAAATGTTAGTTCCGCTCCATGAGGACATGACTGTTACAAATAACCAGCAAAACACAAATTCCATCAATATGACCCAAAATAGCCTATACTTTTTTATTTCAACACTATATTTTCTATAAAGGATTATCAAAATATAAAATACAATCGGAGCATAAGCATATACAATACCTGATGCTCCCGAGCCCGAAATCATCTGCCCTCTAAACCTGAACTGAAAGAAGCCGACATGTACTATTGCCGCTGTTAATGATATAAAAAGCATCCTTTTTGACCCCAATAGACGTTCAATCAGTATTCCGAACACTAGTAGCATCGACATGTTTCCCAGAAAATGAGACCACAAAAACCAATCAGGGAATACAGAATGTTCAAAAATGCCAGAAAACACCTGCCAGAAATAAAAAGGCTTACTTCTTAGTGCAAATATGTACCACAAATAGTTTTGGAAATAGGTCGGTATTGTAATAATTGTACATGTTATTAATAGGACGAATGCTATTAAAGGGAAACCGAACTTCTTGTTTTTATAGATTTTATCTATCATACTATATCCCCTCTGACCCCCTTAAACATCAGAATCATGTCATCTATTTATTTAAAACTGTTGTTTTCATAAAATTGGCGGCAGGAGTATTTCTGTTTGTTAACAGAAGGAAACCAGACAACCTTGACTAAACAGCCATTCTTATAATTTCTGTAAAAATATCCCCGTAACTTTTACTTTGAGATGTAGGCTTGGCCTGAATAACCGCAACCAGTTTTTTATCCGGCATAACATTGATTTCCTGACCGCCGTAGCCTCTGCAAGCGCAGCCTCCATCAAAGAGCCACCAGAGGAAGCCATAGTTTTTGTCTTGGTCAGTAGGCGTTGTTGCTTGTTGAATATAACTTTCGGATATTATCTGGGTACCTTCCCAGCTTCCTTTGTTTAAAAATAGTAATCCTATTTTTGCAAGATCTCTCGCTGAAAGATCAGAATTTTCCTCTTTACCACGAATAATTGTATAATCTATGCCGCAGGAACTGGAGGGCCATATTCCGCTTTCTATGCCGAGAGGACTATAGAGATACTTATTACAAAAGTCATATGTGTTCATTCCCGACACCTTTTTTAGTAATGCTGATAATAAAATAACATCCCATTCTTTATATACATGTCTGGTACCGGGTAAATCTAACATTGCTATGTCAGCAATATGCTCCAGCCAGTTTCTTGAACGAAAAAGCTGTTCCAGCATTGGACAATGATAATGGATTCCCCCGTTCCAATAAATACCTGAGGTCATTGTCAGCAGGTGACGAATTGTTATCAGCTTGTGATATGGATGGATATTTTGGTCAAATTCCTTTAAATATTTGGAAACAGGCTCATCCAGGTTTTTAAAATATCCTTTGTCAAGACAAATACCGGTACAAATTGACAGAATGCTTTTCCAGATTGATTTAATATTGTTGCTGCTTTTATAGTCAAACTTATTGTAATAATGTTCAAAAACCAGGTGGTTGTCTTGATATACAAGCACACTGTTTATAAGACGGTATCTTTTTAATTTTATGTACTCATCAATGCTGTTAAGTAAACTTATATTTGTTTCGGAAATCATTTTAAAAACCTTCCTATAATGGAATCTCTGCTTTTCTTTAACTCATTTGGTGTTCCGGTGGCTGTTCCGGGGTTAATGTATCCAAGGTGTTCTGAAGTGACAGTCCGTAATATTTACAGAAACTGTCCAACATTCTTCTTGTTGAACCACGTTTTCCTACTCCGAGACAGACCTCCTCTATTTTTACGGACGGATCCCCAAAAAGCTTCTCTTCATCTATCCACTTGACGACTCCGCTTCCCAGGCACTTTACACACATGCCTTTAGGAGAATTCTTCTGAAACATTTCCATGGCAAGCGGTAGATTATCATTATATTCAGGGGCACGTTCACCATATGTAGCAAACAGTATTGCAAGCATGCTGCTTATTTTTGTACGGGTACCAACAGTACTTCTGGGATTTGACTGTCTGATTATTCTCTGTTCTACTGCAACAGTCGGTGATAGTCCTGTCATGCTTTCAAAAGAAGGGATACTGTCAACCATAAATTGAGTGCCGGAAAACATTAAATATCTGCGTTTCCCTTCTTCATAGAGGGTATCAAAAGCCAGGCTTGATTTACCGCTGCCTGAAACCCCTGTGATTACGGTTAATTTGTTTCTTGGTATCTTAACGTCAATATTCTTGAGATTATGTATTCTTGCACCTTTAATTTCGATAAAATCGTTCATTATACTCCTTAACCAATTAATCCACTAATATCTTATGGAGTTCAGGTATATTTGCTCCTACATCGGTTGGACTGTGAGCGTCGGAAGCTGTCAGTATTTTTATACCCTGCTCCTTGAAAACTTTAAGCATTAGAGGATTCATCCCCAGTTCGCAGTCCCTACTATAGTTCAGATTCAGGCCTCCGCTCTGTTCGGCATACATATTGTTCCGAACAAGAAGCTCAGCTATTTTCCTATAACTAGCTTCTAATGAATAAGTAGCTTTATGACCAAAAGCTTTGATACTGTCGGGATGGGCTACGCCATTGAAAAGTCTACTCTCAATCAGTTTACCCATAATCTCGTAGTATCTGGCATATACCCTGTCAACATTCATGGTATCCCAAAGCTCTTTTTTATGGTCGAAGCCGAATCCATCAACCCAATGCACCGAGCCCACATTAAAGTCAAAAGAATACTCATTCAGTATATCTCCGATCAATTGCTCAGACTCCTCAAAATAACAAACCTCTAAACCGAACTTAATTTTTATAGGAAAAGAGATTTGCTTCGCTGTTTGTATAAACCGAAAATATTCTTTAATTGATAATTTACCTGTACTCCTGCTCAAAAACCATTGTCTTTGATAGTTGCTGTAATCACAGACGGGCTTATACATAGGTATAAACTCATTATAACGGTGACTATGCTCCAACAGATATATCTCATCAAGTCCGCGCTCAGCAGCAGTCTTGACGAATTCCTTAAGCCAATCTATTGTATACGGGCCTTTTTCAAGATGAATGTGGCAATCAAGCATGTGCGTTTAAGCCTCCTTTATAAAAGGGTTAGAGAAGCTCCAGTATTTCTACAGAATACTTTCCGCTTGGAGCATTTACTTCCACAATATCTCCCGCCCTTTTACCGGCTAAAGCCTTTCCAAGATCAGACTCAATACTAATACGCATTTTTGCGGTATCTATATCCATAGTTGTAACTAAAGTTACAATATCCTCATCTCCATCGTCGATAAATTTAATTCTGGCTTTACTGTTAATACCCAATACCGATTTGTCCTGAACGTTAGGATCAATTATTACTGCTGTTGATATAATTGTAAGTAATTCCTGAATTCTATTATCGTTTGCATGATATCTCTCGCAGGCTTCCTTGTATTCTGCATTTTCTGACCTGTCGCCATGCTCGGCAGCAATTAATTTATCTCTGGCAATTTCTGCTCTCTTTACAGTCATTCTATAATCTAATTCTTCCTGTAATTTTTTTAAATTCTCTTCTGTTAATGTATAACTCATAATAAATCTCCTCTTAAAATGAATTTCATATAAATAATAAGCCCTTTAAACTATATAGTATCGTAATGTGTCTTTAAGACTATTCTTCGTGCAGTCATATAGGTTGATTTCCAATAGCTGCTTTCTAAGCTTGTTACAGTTACTTTCGCCGAATTGGAACCTGAGGTGGCACTAATGAATTTCCCGTCACCAATGTAAATACCAACATGGTTAATATTATTGTTGCCCCCATCAGTATCTGAAAACACAAGATCTCCAGGCAGTAATTCCTCCTGCTTAACCTCGACACCCTGTTTTGCCTGATCAGCAGCTACACGCTCTAACTTAATTCCAAAGCTGCCAAATACATATTGTGTAAACCCGGAACAATCAAAGCCGGTCTCAGGTGATGTGCCTCCATACATATATTTTACACCAACAAGACTTTGAGCAAAATCAATTAATTGTGATATAACTACTGTACCTTCCTCTGAGGTTTGGGAGGCTGGAGTCTCATAATCAGTATTTTTTGTATCGGAAGAGCCTGTTTGACTTCCCTGTTCACCTGCGGAAATACTTTGAGAAATGTCGGCCACTTTTCCCGGGTCTTTTCCCGAGCCTTCTCCCGAATCTTTTCCAGAATCATTTACAGAAGTATTCGCAGATTGGTTTTCCTTTTTATTATCGTTTTTGTCATTAGTCTCTTCTATTGTTTCTTTACATTCCGATATGTACGAACTGCTTACCCAACCAAGAACATTATCCGATAATTTTACTTGATACCATTTTTCTGTTTTATCTAGAATTTCAAGCAATGCTCCTTTATTCAACTGTTTTATGACACTGTAGGATAAGCCCGGGCCTTTCCTGACATTTACGTTGTTACCTGTAATTTTTCCGTATTTAACAGCGGCAGCTTCAGTCATTTTATTTGTTGTGTTATTTTTTGATGTAGATGTATTTTCATTTTTACTTGAATTATTACTTGCATTTGCATTTGTATTTACGTTCTTATCAGTATTCTTATCTGTAGTTGACTTTGGTTCATTACTTGTATTTGCACTGGTAACGTATTTAATAGAAACCCATCCAGTCAATCTGTCTATTGACACTTTATACCATTCTCCGGAGCTTTGCAGTACCTTCAGCTGACTTCCCTTTTTCAGCTTGCCTATTATTTTTGAAGAAGTATCTGGTGATTCCCGAAGATTTAATATATCGGCAGTAACAGTTACCTCTCGGTATTTTTCTGCATAGGCAAACCCCGCAGATAGAACTGTTAATGATGTTGAAAGCAAGGCTATAATTACTAATTTTTTTATGTATTTTGGCAGCATTATATGTATCCCCTATTTTGTCTTTTGTTTAGTAAACACCTTTGAAATTATTCGACAGTTTATCGATTAATCCTTCAATAAATAAACTTTATTCTATTAAGTTTTGGTTAAAATTATAAGTTTTAAATGTTCTTAATGGTTTCTGCCGAGATTCTTTAACATCTCATGATAACGCTCAGTGGCCAACTCACTTACCTTCCCTTTTTTGCAAAAGTTAAAGCCTGCTAATTTCTGATTTGGACGTTCTACTACTATCTTTCCGTCAAGTAACTTTGATTCTAAAGTCTCCACTGCCTCCAGAAACCTTCTGTCTTTCTTTGCTATGTCGAAGAAGGACAAAACATAAACGTAAAAGAAAAGGTTGTAAGCAGCAAGAGGATACGCAACTTGCATGAATAATGAGCCCATTCCATAGTGACAAGGTCCTAGAGGCTTACGGATTTCCCAATGCATTAGCAAGAACTCTACCGCTTTATCAAGATTTTTATTTGTATTTAGATTATCTGTAAATCTGAAAGCATCTAAAGCTAACAACGTAGGACCCGGATTTGAATATTCAGTTTCAGGTCCTCGCCCAAAACTGAATTTATTACAACGCCAGCCCCCGTCACTGTGTTGAATTTCCAAAAGATGCTCAAAGGTTTTCTTAAGCCTGCTGTCAGAGGCATACCCTAAATGGCAAAGAGTCCTTGCGGCATGAACAGTATGACAAGGATAAATAGCACCTTGCGGAGATAGCTTGAATCGTCCGTCCTGACGCCATGAATTAAGGATTAGGTCAGCAGTCTCCATCAAAACAGGTTCGGTATCATCCATACCTAATTCTTTTAACATATAGGCGCAATCAAGAGTAGTAAATGGATTTCCTTTAAATAAACGCTTATCAGGAGTTGTCCAATAATCCCAACCGTTGTCATGACGTTTTGACAGGATTAATTCAATATCAGATTTATATTCCTTTGATACAGCCATTTTATCTATCCCCTTTCAATACTTTTTAAGACTTTGTTAATTAGAGTATTGCCGTGAAGCATGGAATTTATCATTAAGACTTTTCTTTGCCATAGCTTGTTACGTGTAATTCAATCAAGAGAGTGTTAACAGATACAACTAAAACTCAAAATCCAAAGGAATGGATATAAATCTTTTTGAAATATTATCATACTCATCTACAGTCACTCTCTTGTCATTGATTAAGTATTCTGTAACATAATCTGCATTTTTGATTGTACCTTTTGTGAATGGAACTCCCTGATCATCATAGAATAAATTAGCATTATTAAGCAAATATTTTTCTTCATAATTTGCAACCGTTTGGCTTATTTGCATACAAGAGGCGATATTATAGGCTTTGCCGCTTTTGAATTCATAAAAAGTACCTCCTGTGGCATGCCCTCCAAAACCTCCTGCATGGTTAAAAGTCCCTATAACAACTTTAGAGTTCTTGATATCCTTATAGAGACATACATAGTCACCACCTGAAGAACCACCGCACTCATATCCTGTTAACAATTCTTTTACTTTATTATTCTCTATAGAAAAAATTCCGCTATAAGATTGCTGAAAATTGGCTCTGATAAACGGTTCAGCATAAAAATATAAGATTGGTTTCCCGCTATCATCTACATCATACAATTTGAAATTTTTTGTACAATTATTCGCTGGGGCATCGATTTCTGTACGATATACATCTATATGACCGTTTTTTGTATAATCGCTAAACAACTTTATTTTGGGAGTAATTTGATTTATTAATATTAAACTTGATAGATCAATATTCTGATCTTTATCCGTGATTAAAATGCTATTATTAACACTGCTACTACCGTATTTTGTCGTTATATAGCTATTTCGGGAGTTATATACATCATTGTAATAATCTGAAATATAATCGAAGGTTGGAGGAATTACCATGTTACCATTTAAGTCTAAAACACCATAAGTATTATCTTTTTTAACGATAAAACAACTGCCATTTAGCACAATGCTGTCATATTGATTTTTTGATATAACTTTGCCATCTTGGGCAGCCAAGCCATACTTATTGTCTTGTTCAAGAGATATCATGCCATTATCAAAAATATCGGTATTATCATATTCGAAAGGTAATACGATATTTCCCTTTTTATCTATTACTCCATGTTTTCCCCCTAATTCAACTGCTGCAAGTCCATAACGAAAGTCATCTGCATGGTCATAAATCAGGGGAATCCTCTCTGTATAATCTGATAAATTTAAAAAGCCGGTTTTATTATTTAACGTAACTCTAATCAGTTTTTCTCCGTTTTGGCTGTTATAGAATATCCTATCATATTTTAAAGGCACTCGAAGTATTCTGTTAAAATCAACAATTCCCCATTTTTCATTTTGCGCTATCACAGCAGAATTGTTTTCTGGAATCAGTTCAACATAATCATATATTGGATTCAAAACTATATTTCCGTTCGCATCAGAAAGACCCCATTTTTCGTTGGTCGTAAATAGAATCATATTGTTTTCTTCAATAGAGATAGCGTCATATTTCGGTGGTAAAATAACCATCCCTTTGCTGTTAATACAACCATATTTATTATTTAACTCTGTAATTGTATAATTATCAGTAATGCTTACATCATCATAAATAGGTTGAATAATTTCTTTGCCGATTTTGTCTATTACACCGATTCTACTACTTATCCGAACCTTTGCAAGTCCATTATGAAAATATCCCACATCATCATATAAAGGCTTAATTACTACATTCCCCGATTTATCAATATATCCGTATTTTCCGTCAGAGGAAATATACGCAAGTCCCTCTTTAAATGAACTTACACTGTCACAATTCAATAAAAAATCCTTATCTCCGCTTTTGTTCATAAATCCATATTCATCGCCAATTTCAAAATAAGCCAAACCTTCACTAAAGGAACTCGCTTTATCATAAATAAGCGGAAGCACCAGCTCACCTTTCGTGTTTATGAATCCATACTTACCATTACGACAAACACATGCCAATCCTTCGCTGAATGGATAAGCGAAATCATAATCGAAAGAAGTTATCTCTTGTCCGCTTTCAGTCATAAATCCATATTTTTGATTAGAATAAATACAAAATATCCCTTCAGATTGTAATGCATAGTCTATTGTTTTAGTTGATGCCGATGTTAAGAGTTTTGGATATTGTGACTGAGTCGTTTCTCTTGAGGAATGAGGCTTAGCCACAGAAGTCGATACTACACTGGCAGGTGAACTTACTGAAATATAATTTTGCGCTGTACTACAGCTTGTTAATAAAATAATCAGTAAAATTAGAAATATACATTTGTACATTAAATTAAACCTCAAAATTCAACCTCATCTCTGCTAAGTGTTAATTCCATTGATTAACCTTATTAAAAAGTATGTAATCGAGAATTATTCTAAAGTCTCAAACCCATTATATAATTTGTTTTAGAAAATTAGGTTACAATTTGGTTAATATTGTTATAGAAATCCTTCAGACGATAATGTTAGCACTTTCAAAGTACGGTCTGGTACAAACGTAAGTCGGTGAGAGCTTTCTTCGTAACAATATTATCTTCAGTGAAACTTTTAAAGCAGTATTCAGTAGCCTTTTCACTTTATCTCTAATCTAATGCTATTTGTTCTACATCTTCATATTCTATTGTAAATAATATGTCATCACCCACGTTTTCAATTATGGCTAATCTGTTAGCTTGATTAACAAGAGCCTTTTCAAAGAAATTTCTTACATCTCTGCCATTTGCAAAACTAGTCAACTGTAAACCACATCTTTCTTTAAAATATGAATATGCTTGTTGCTCGGCCTGATTGGATAATTTCAAACCTGCCTTCGTACATAATGATTTTAATATCAACACAAGTTCTTCCTCATTGTAATCATCAAACATAATAAACTTATTAAACCTAGACTGCAGTCCCGGATTGGATTGAATGAAATTTCCCATTTGCTTCGGATATCCTGCTACGATTACTACCAAATCTGCACGCCCATCTTCCATAGCTTTTACAAGTGTGTCAATGGATTCTTTTCCAAAATCTTCTCCTCCCCGGTTTTCTGTCAACGAATAAGCCTCATCAATAAATAATACTCCACCCTTGGCTTGGCTAATGACTTCTTGCGTTTTTATAGCAGTCTGCCCAACATAACCAGCAACCAGTCCCGACCTGTCAGTTTCTACAAGTTGTCCAGTCGAAATAACACCTAAATGCTTGTATATTTTAGCCAGAAGCCTCGCCACAGTTGTTTTACCCGTCCCTGGGTTACCCGAAAACACCAAGTGCAAAGACATCGGTATGCTGCTAAAACCCCGCATTTCACGTAGTTTTTGTACTTTAAGCAAATTAATCAAGCTATTTAGATCGTTTTTTACTCGATTGAGTCCGATTAACCCATTCAATTCCAACATCAGAGTTTCAAGACTCTCCTCAGAATTTTGAGATTTTGCATTATTGGTTGTATCATCCGCTTTAGTGTCCTCTTCACAAAATTCATCCAGATTGACCGAATCTAAACCATTTCTTTCCAAGTAATTATTGATGTTCTGTAGATACAGATACAAGCCTTCCGTCTTTCCGGGAATTATGTCAATACAGCTTCTTTTCAAGAAGTTTATACACAATTGCTTTATCAGAATCAATGCAGAAACAGCCGTATTGCCATTTTTACCAGAACTTATCAACCTTTGGTCAACACTTATAAAAATATCCATACATGGAGGAATCTCAAGAGGTAACAGATCATTTTTTCTAATGCTTTCTTTAGCATCTTTAATATTGCGGTCAATGTTGTCAATATGTAAATACTCAGTTATAATCTGTTTTTCTGTTTCATCTATATCTCCATCTATAAGGGCTAAATGGATTAGGAGATTCAGTAAGGTTTGAAGGAGCTCCGTTTCCAAGGATCTACCATATCGAAAACCATATCCTGATTCGTCTATTGTGTTACACAGACTGATAACATCACTTAGCGCTTGATCCTGATCTACTTGAAGAACAAGCCATTCTTCATTTGTAAAGGGTATATCATCGGTTTTCAAAACTTTATTGTACTGTTTTATATCCGCACATTCTTTTTCACACTCATCACAGACTTCCTGAACCTCTTGGATCAGTAGGTTGATATCCTGTTCAATCACATCAACCCCTTTATCATAGTAGGTTTCCTTATATTCATTAAGACATTTCAGCAAGCTTTTCAAATAAATTAACTGCTCACCATAGTTTCCATCATGGCCAGCTTTATTCGCTTTTTCCTGAAAATCTGCAATTTTTTCTTTAAATGAATCAATGTAATCACCTAGTTGTAAAAAACATTCATTGCAGATGGGATATTCATCAGAAGCCTTTTCGAATATAGTAAAGGTTTTTTGGCAAAGTTTGCATTCAAATACAGGGTTGCCTGATGAAGCCGACGGATTATCTCCAAAAATTCTTTTTTTTATAAAGTTTAACATTACAATACATCTCCTTTGTTATCATTAAATTTCCAGAAATCATTGCGCGCTCGGCATTGTTCCTTATATTCTGTAATTTACTTTAATTACTAATTCCCAATTATAACCTTAATCCAAATCTTATAAAACAACATTAACTAATTCGACAGTTTATTTGATATTCCTTCCAGATTTTAATAATTAACACCATATTATTCTATATATCATTATAGAAGACAATTATGTTAATAATCTATTAGAATTAATAAGAAAGAATAAAAAGATGGGTGACAAGTATATTCACCGATCTTTTTATCAACTTTTCATAATAAATCAAAGTAGCAAATACTAATCCTTATGTGGAGTGTATTTTTCCACTGTCTTTATGTATTCTTTATTAGCTTCGCGTTTAGCTCGAAGTTCTTCATTATATTTTATCATCTCTTCAAATGTTAACTTTTTAAAATCTTTAGGATTCGGTTCCGGTTCAGGTTTATATTTAATCCCTCCGATTAAGTATATTTCTCCGTTAAGTACAACACTTGCAAATTGCTCCCTTTCTGTTGTAGAGCCTGTTCTCCATTTACATATATTTGTTTTTGGATCATATTCCTGAACAAGAGTATTCCAGTAATCTTTTTTATCTGAAACTATCACATACAATTTACCATTAGTTGCTTCAAGATATCTTGAATACCATAATGAATTACCGGTAGGAGTTTTATCAGACCAGCTGTCCTTTTTTATATCATATACTCCAAGAGTAATTTTCTCATATGAATAACTCAAAGTATAAATATGGTCATCTAAGTAAGCAACAGGTACACTATTTGCACCTCGACCAATCATATCAGCTTTATTTGCCCATTTATCTGTAACTGGATCATATTCGTCAAGCTTTCCAATTGTACTACCTATGGTCAAATCAAATCCACCAAGTATGTATATTTTTCCGTTAGCGGCAACTACTCCCCCCACTCTCCTTTTGGTCGGTAGTTTTGTTTCAAAGGAACATTTATTGGTTAGTGGATCATAAGCCAGAATGTCACTAAAATTAACGCCCACAATATAAATTATATTATTAATTGATACTAAATAAAAATCACCATCTGAATTTTTAAGTTCAGCTATTTGATACTTGTCATTCCAAGTATCTTTGATGGAATCATACTCAATAACCTTACCATCATTATGAATACAAATAATATTATTACCTATAGTTACAGCCTTTTTGAAGTTGTTATTATTCTCAATTAATGTAATTTTTGAGTATCCATAGTATTCCGCTTTAGAAGTTTTTGTCGGATTAGTACTTGTCAATTCACTTCTTAAGGTCCATTTATCTTTGTTAATCTCGACTTTAATTTCAGAAATTTCAGTATTTTTTGTATCTTTACTTTTCGTATCTGTGATTTTGGGATCTATTTTTTTGACCTCAAGTAATACTTTAGGAATATATCCTTTAACTGTTCCCTTAATGGTGTAGTCGCCAATTTTACTAGTGTCCAAAACATTAACATCCCAAGTAACCGTTACACTCTTTGTTGATTTATCACTTATTGTTGCTGTAACAGTATTTGGTAAAGTATACTTTTCATTAAGTTTTAGTGTAACACTAAGGTTCTTTACAGAAACAATTTTAGTATTTGCTCCAAATGTTGAAACTGTAAGTAAATTAACCAAGCAGATGGTAAAAATAAGAAAGTAAGCAATTTTTCTGAAGGTTTTAACTATTTTATTTCTTCTCCTTATTAGTTTTTAGTCATAGACCAATTCGACATTATAAACCATATTCCTTCCACCTTTTACTGAATATTACTAAATTAATCCTATTATGTAATTAATAATCTAAATATATCAAATATGAAAAGGTTACTAACTAGAAATTAAAAAGCAGATGAACACAGCCACTTGCATAAGGCTTTTGTCCAACTGCTTTTGTAATTTTCTACTCCAATTTCATACTTACGGCTTCAGCACAATAACTTCAGTACCCTCAACTGCTTTATCTATCAACGGTTCGAAATCTACAGCCTTTTCCGACTCCATAATTTTATTAAGCTTTGGCTTTGTCTGGGGATGCTTGGCTACAAAAACAGTACAGCAATCCTCATAAGGCAGTATAGAGGTTTCAAAGGTATCAATTTTTCTGGCTATATCAACAACCTCAACCTTATCCATTCCGATTAATGGTCTGAAAACAGGCATATTTACTGCTGAATCTGTACAATACAAACTCTGCATTGTCTGACTGGCAACCTGTCCCATGCTTTCACCTGTAATCAGCGCCATGGAATTGGTTTTGCGGGCAACGATTTCAGCTATTCTCATCATTATTCGTCTCATAATGATGGTAAGCTGTTCTTCAGGACAATTGTCATTAATTGCCAGCTGTATTTCGGTAAACGGAACAACATGTAGTCTGAGTTTACCGCAGTACTGAGATAGAATTTGAGCAAGATCAATTACTTTTTGCTTGGCTCTCTCACTTGTATATGGATAGCTATAGAAATGTATGGCTTCAATCTCTACGCCTCTCTTGCCCATCATCCAACCTGCGACAGGGCTGTCAATTCCACCGGACAGAAGTAATAAAGCTTTCCCGTTGGAGCCTATGGGCATACCGCCATGAGCTTTAATTATTTCAGAATAAACGTAGGAGCTTTCTCTTACTTCCAGATAAATTATAAAATCAGGATTCTTAACGTCAACTGTCAGCCCCGGGATATTTTCAAGAATGTATCCGCCCACATCTGCACTTATTTCAGGGGATTGCATCGGGAACTTTTTATTCCCCCTCTTTGTTTCTAGTTTAAAGGTCTTGTAACCATGTTGTGAAATTAAGTCTGCAGCTACCTTCAAAGCTGTTGCTTTTATTTGCTCGTAATCTGTTTCAATTTTTAAAACAGGACTTACAGACACTACTCCGAATATCCTTGTTATTTTCTGAAGTGCATAATCAAAATCATAATCCTCCACCTGGGGTTCGATATATATTCTACCCTGAGATTTTAAAACTTTTGCATCTCCTGCTTTAAGGATTGCACTCTTAATATTACCTATCAGCTTGTCTTCGAAAACAGGTCTATTTAAACCTTTAAGAATGATTTCACCGTAACGTACCAATATTATTTTCTTCATCTAACCCTCCCAAGCCATCTATGGCATTGTCCAACAACTGTTGAATATATTCTACATTAATATTTTAACTTTCCTTTATAATCAAACTTTCCCTCTGCGCTTAATACTTATTACCGGAATAATTTCTTTTAAAGCTGCAATAGTTTCATCCATTTCCTGTATTGTATTTGCTGCTGACAGGCTAAAGCGAATAGCTCCATCAATATACTTGGGCGGAACTCCCATGGCTTTGAGCACGTAGCTGTGGCTGCTTTTGTGTGATGAACAGGCAGAACCTGTCGATACAAAAATGTTCCTTTGCTCCAGATGGTGCAGCAATACTTCTGATTTTAGATTTGGAAAAGAAACATTAATTATATATGGCAAGGCTTCCTCAGAAGAATTTATAAGTGCATCCCCAAAATTCCGCCTGATTTCTCCTATAAAATGCTCCTTTAAAGTACTAACCCTGTTGTAATTCTCCTCCATGGCTGATGAGGTCATTTCAGCTGCCAGGCCAAAACCGCAAATTCCAGGCACATTTTCAGTTCCCGAACGCAGCGCTGTTTCCTGCCCCCCTCCGAGAAGAATCGGCTTCACTTTAATACCTTTTCTGATATAAAGTGTACCTATTCCTTTAGGGCCATGTATTTTATGAGAACTGACAGATAAAAGATCAATATTTATACCTGCCGGATATATCTGAGTTTTGCCAAATGCCTGCACAGCATCGATATGAAGTACTGCAGAAGGGCATAACTCCTTTCTGATAGCATTTATCTCAGATACAGGCTGGTTGGAGCCCACTTCATTATTGGTAAGCATAAAGCTTAAAAGTGCAGTCTCCCTGTCGGCCACCTTTCTCAATGCCTCCAACTTTATTATTCCCCGTTGGTCCACAGGGATGTAGTCCACGCGATAACCTTCGGAAGACAGGTGTTTAAAGACCTCCAGCACTGACGGATGCTCAATTTCACTGGTAATAATGTGTTTTCCGGCTCTTGGATTAGCGCGTAAATAACCAATTATAGCCATGTTATTGGATTCTGTCCCGCCTGATGTGAAATATATCTCTTTAGGATCTGCTCTTAGTACACTGGATATCTGATTTCTGGCCTTTTTTACAAGGTTTTCTGCTTCAATTCCTTTAGTATGCAAAGAAGAGGGATTTCCGTAATATTCTTTACTGACCTCAGAAACATACTCGATTACCTCGTTGTAAGGCTTTGTAGTTGCACTGTTATCCAGGTAAATCTCATTATTCATTAAATAAAAACCCTCTCATTTTTCCTTTTCTTCTGCTTCTGCTTCGGCCTGACGCTTTAATAGCTCTTTTTCCATTCTGGCCAACTGTTCCTTTGTAACATTTTGTTTGAAAAAGTCCTGAACTGTAACACTTCTATAATCTTCCGATTCCTCAAGACAGCGGCCGCAATCGTCACAGTGCTTTTCAGGATTCAGATCACACATGTCACATTCACCGCAGTCAATACATTCTCTGTCATATAATTCGCATTGTTCTGTCATATTAACCTCCATGAGCCGCATAGCGGCCACAAAATGTAATGAAAATTATATCCTTTACCGCTATAAGGCAAATAAAGGAGGTTAATTGGCCATGTGCGTTTTCAAAATATTTGATAAAATATTTTGGATATTTCGCACGGCCATAAATTCATAGGTTAGTTTGGAAGACGAGCTTTAGCGAAGTAAAATTGAAGTAACTTTTACATTCTGCCTATAGCCTTAAGTATACCATATATTATAGCCTGCGGCCTAGGGGGGCAACCCGGTATATAAACATCAACAGGTAAAATGCTATCTATTCCATTTTTACCTGCATAGCTGTTTTTAAATATACCTCCACTACAGGCACAGGCGCCAACAGCTACCACCAGTTTGGGCGATGGTGCGGCATTATAGGTCTTTATCAGTGCTTCCTCCATATTTCTCGTAACACACCCGGTCACAAGCAGCATGTCAGCGTGTCTTGGAGAGGCCACGAAATGTATACCAAAACGCTCGATATCATTGTATGGGCTGCCTAAGGCATTGATTTCATAATCGCACCCATTACAGGAACCGGCATCAACCTCTCTTATATGTAGACTTTTGCCGAATTTGGAATACACTTTTTCCTTTAATTGCTTCCCCAAAAGCTCATATTCAAATCCATTAACCTCTTCTTCAGAAATATATACAGGAGACGAACGAAGCGATTCTCTGCTCTTTTGAGCAAGTTCAAACCTGTTGGAAAGACAGATGGCTCCCTCAGGACAATTTTCTTCACAAAAACGACAGAATATACATTCATCCAGATTGACAGCCGGAGACTTGGTTTTCTCCTTATCATTATCAACAAATACAATAGCCCCAGTTGGGCATGTGTTCTTACATTTCATGCATCGCTTGCATTTATTATAATCAAATCCCGGCGAGCCGGTTATAAATGAACTTTTTATTGGTTTCTTAGGATAATCAACAGTAACAGTACCATGCTGAAACATTTTTTTAACTATATTATGCATATAAACCTCCTATATCCACTATACGGCTTTGACGCTTTAGTAGCTTGATGCTTTAGTAGCTTGATGCTTTAGTGGCTTTGACACTTTAGTGGCTTAACATGATGTTATCGGGCCGCATTGCGGCCACATAATGTTGTGAAATATGTTACAGGTCATTTCCCGCATAGGAAAGATTAAAGCTTTTATTTATCAGCGGAAAATCCGTCAGGGTATTTGTCTTGACAGCATGACATAGCGCAGGCCAGTTACAGAAGGAAGGTGTTCTGACCTTATAACGTAATATTGTATTATTTTCCCCTGTCATAACAAAATGAACATTTTCACCTCTCGGAGCTTCTGTAATACCAAAAGCAAATGAATAAGGCTTTAGCTCTCCGATTTGGATGGATATCGGACCTTCCTCAGGCATTCTATCCAGAGCCTGCCTGATCAGTGCCATGGCTTCAAATATTTCCTCGATTTTTACATTCATTCTGCAATTAACATCACCGTATGAGTGTTCGGGGATATTGAATCTAAGTTTGTCATAGGCGGCATAAGGGAATTCCTTCCTAACATCGGTTTTTATTCCGCTTGCCCTTCCTCCCGGACCTACAGCATTGAGATCAACAGCAATTTCATGGTCTAAAATACCGGTATGCTCCACTCTATCGATAAACATTCCATTATTTTTAATGATGGAAATTGTCTCGGTAAACTCTCTTTCCAACTTGTCTATACATTCAGTTATAATCTTATCATTATTACGGATAAAATCACGGCGTATGCCTCCCGGTTTGTTGGAATTTCTTAAAAATCTGCTGCCGGTGAGCTGCTCGCATAAAATCAATATCCAACGTCTCATCATTGCAAACTGTCCTGCCGGAAAAACGTAGGCAGTATCAACACATAATCCTGATATATCGCCCAAATGAGCACAAATTCTTTCAAGCTCGGCAAATATTACTCTTGTAAAAATGGCTCTCTCAGGCAAATAAGTTACTCCGCTAAGTTTTTCTATTGCCTGACAATATGCTAAAGAGTTTGTAAAGGTTTCATCACCAGAGATACGCTCAGAAAACAGGAGTACTTTCATATAGTTTTCGTTTTCAGCAAGCTTCTCAAGGCCTCTGTGAACATAATACAGCTTTGCCTCCAAATTTATTATAGGTTCACCGGCTACGCTGAACCTGAAATGTCCCGGTTCTATAATTCCCGCATGGACAGGTCCCACCGGAACCTCAAATACCCCTGTTCCTGATACATTGGTAAATTTAAGCTCCCGCTTTTCAAACCCAAGCCTTGTATTTACCTTAAATGCTTTCCTAAGGGGATATACCTTTTGAGGAAAATTGCCGTGGTGAACCAATTCCCTACTATCAGGAATATTGTTGAATTGTATTCCATACATATCCTGTATTTCTCGTTCATAAAATGCTGCAGACGGAATGTCGTTGGCAAGAGATTTAAGCTGCATGATTTCCGATTTCTCCACTTTGGTATAAAGAGTAATAAGACTGTTTGAGGATCTTACCGAAAAAGTATAATATATCTGAATCTTCTCAGAAACCGATATGTCGTTTCCAAATAAATTAATAAGAACGCAGTCAATATTACTGTAAATATTATTACAGGCATCCTTTATGTTTTCAGGGGAAATCTCAGTATAAATTTCATTTTCATTTAAGAGCCTGCTTTCAACAACAAAACTGGATAAAAGTCTGTTTATAGCCTCAAAAATAGCCTCAGACACCATTTTACCTTCCCCCCAATCCCGAAATTATATCAGTTGCATTATCCATAAGTGTCCTTATGGGTCCGGGTATATATACACCCATAAGTACTGAAATACATAGAAGTGTAATAAGTACAACTGGTCCAATTATGTCGAGTTCACCTTTTTTTATTTCCGGATTGTTAATATTTCCATAAAACATTTTGCCTAGTTGTTTTGTAAACCCGCCAAATACTGCCGCCAAAAAGATCAGAAGCAATACTGCAATAATATATTTTTTAGCAAAAACAGCTGCTGCCACTGTATTAAACTCACTCATAAAAATACCGAAGGGCGGCATACCCGTTATTGCAAATGCCCCCAGTGCAAAGACTACCCCTGTAACCGGCATGCTTTTTATCAGTCCCTTTATACTTGATATCTTCTTCGTATGATATTTCAGATAAACATTACCGGTAGAAATAAAAAGCATGGATTTGGTTATTGCATGATTAAAGGTGTGGTATAGGGCGGCAAATATACTTACAGGAGTGCATATTCCCAGTCCCAGTGCAATTATACCCATATGCTCTATACTGGAATAGGCCAGCAGCCTTTTGTAATCATGCTGAACCAGTATAAATATTGCCGCTGTGCCAATAGACACTATGCCCAGAAGTATAAGAAGATTCCCGGTATAGCTGCTGTTACCCAGACTTTTGTTAACTATAGACATAACCCTTATAATACCGTACATCGCTGTGTTAAGCAGCACCCCTGACAGCAGCGAGCTCACCGGAGATGGCGCTTGACTGTGAGCGTCCGGTAGCCAGGTATGCATCGGTGAGAACCCAACCTTTGTGCCGAAGCCTATAAGAATAAATATAAAGGATATTTTCAGTATACTGGGATCAAGCGCCGATGCATTGTGCAGCAAATAGTTCCAGCTGAGACCAACAATCTTGTTGCCTCCGAGTTGAACCGTTGAGGAATAATACAGTAAAATAATCCCCAACAACGAAAAAGCAATACCCACTGAACAGATAATCAGGTATTTCCAGGCTGCTTCTATTGCTTTTTTATTGTTATAAAAACCAACCAAAAATGCCGATGCCAGTGTAGTTGCTTCGATTGCAATCCACATAACACCCATATTCTGTGTAGTTAGCGCCAAAATCATTGACAGTAGAAATGCATTGGATAAGCTATAAAATAATTTAAGTTTATTTAGCGTAATTACTTTTCTTCTGAGTTCTTCCCCAAAATAACTTATAGAATAAAGTGATACCAGAAAAAAAGCTAATGTTGTAATAAATAAAATGTACACACTCAACGAATCAATATAAAATATATCTTTAAAAAAACCATCTGAAACAATTACCCCGGAATTGTTTACCTTATAGAGTGCCAATACCGACATTGCCAGCAATGCTCCAGCAGAGACAAGATTGGTTAAGTGGATAATTAATTTATTTTTATTTGTCCAGACTAATCCGGCTGCTATTGCAGGAATAGCTAAGAATGCTAAATTCATTTCATCCTCCAGATACGTTTTATCCTTAAAGTTCAGCTTTTTATCTCTTTAGGTTTTGCTCTTCTATCCCTTTAAGTTGTTAAGCTTGTTTATATCAATAGATTCAAAAGTGTTATTTATTTTAAATACGAATATTCCCATTATTATGAAGGCAGTCAGCAAATCAAAGAAAAGACCAAGTTCAACAATCATTGGCATTCCCTCTGTTGTAAGCATTGCAGCGAGGAACATTCCGTTTTCTATCACAAGGAAGCCTATAATTTGACCGATCGCCTTCTTTCTGCTTATCATAAAGAATAACCCGAGGAGTACAACTGAAAAGGAATATACTAAATAATTTTTAGCAGAGTTATTGGTTATTCCCTGAATATGGTAAATTATATACCAGCTTAAAACTACCAATCCACAGCAAATAATCATTGAGAGCGGAATATTTATAAAGAAGTCTTTTTCCACCTTATACTCAACCTTATCTACAGTTCTCTTCATATACCTCGGAATCACTATTACTTTAAATACAACAATTAACACAAACATAATAATAACTTCGTCAAATTTTTTGGAAACCACCATTTCTCTTACCGAAACCAGCAGAGAAATTCCAGCCAGGAGAATTGACTGAAATCTGAAGGTAGGTATATAGGAATTCTGACGTTTGTTTGCTATCAAAGCAAAAGCTGAAATCAACATTAAAATTGATAATAGATTTAATGCATTATGATACATAAACACACTCCTTGAATTTTGACCGATTATACTTATTCTGTCTATTTAAGAATAAAGCCGGTTAAAAATCCTAATATAGAAATAACCAGAGCAATTACAGCAAAGTTAGGTATACTGTAAAGCCTGAATTTAACAGTATTTAATTCAACAAGTCCAACCAGAATAGTAATAACCAGTACTTTAACAAGAAAAACTCCCAGTGCTAAAAACACATTTTCAATATTAAAACCTGCCGGAATTAATATATTGGCCATAAAGGTCATAAAAACCAACTGCTTGATATAATTACCCATTTCAATTAATGCCAGATGCCTTCCTGAGTATTCAAGGACCATCGCTTCATGAATCATGGTAAGCTCCAGATGTGTTGAGGGGTCATCCACAGGAATTCTGGAGGACTCGGCAATTAAAATAAGCAGCATACTTGCAAACAACAATATATTCATGGGAGTAAAAGCAGTCTCTGAGTGTCTTGCCACGTAACTGTATATTGAATTTACGTTTGTGGAAGCAATTTCAGTTCTCGCACTGACAGTAATTATTACTATAAATAATGCCGGTTCAACAAGTGCGGACACAAGCAGTTCTCTGCTGCTTCCCATTCCTCCGAAGGTACTTCCTGTATCAAGTCCGGCTAAAGTCATAAATACACGTCCGGCTACGAAAAGGTATACAATTATCAGCAGATCGGTATAAAACGAGAAACCAACTAAGCCTCGTATTATGGGTAAACAGCTTACTGCAACCACTGACGTTATAAAGTAGACATATGGTGCAATATTATATATCCATGATGCTGTTGTTGAAACAACCAGATCTTTCCTGAGCAGCTTTAATAAATCGTAATAAGGCTGAAAAACTGAAGCACCAACTCTATGCTGCACCTTAGCCTTCATTTTACGTATAACTCCAGTAAAAAATGGAGCTATTAGTATAGTTATAATAATTTGTAAGACAAGTTTTAAAATTGATACTAACATTACTAAACCCTCTTGTATGTATTAATTTAGCTTTTCATATGAATTATGGCGTTATAAAACAATAATACAACAGCATTAAAACAAGAACACAGAAGAAATACGTTAAATATGCATGTATACTCCCTGTTTGTATCTTAAATCTGGTTTTTCTTGAGAAATTAATAATAGCCAGAATAAATGGTTTATATATATATTTTTCAATAACTTTTTCTGTAGAAAGTGTATAATTAGCCTTTTTTATAAAATAAGGACCGGACCCCTCAGTAATAACCAAATCTCTATTGGGCTTGAAAAGTCCTCTGAAGATAATTCGCACTGATTTTGAAAAACCTATGGCCGAATACTGCATTTTTGGAGTCAATTGAGTAAATCCACAGTCCCAGGTATTATATTTTTGAACCGATGTCCTTTTTCTCAAAAGCAGTACTGCAATAAACATCAAGCAGGCCAGTGCAAATATAAAAACTGAAAGCATACTGAAGGAAATACTCATTTCACTGTTATTCACTGGATAATGCAGGAATTTAGATAATGACCAGTCTGTTGACAGAAGTTTAATATTTATTAAGTCCCCTGAAACATTATCAATTAATTTAATAACAGTCTTTATCCCAACGCCGGGCACAATACATAATAGAGAAGCTATTGCAAGTGCAGCAAGCATAGGCTTTTCAGGTTCTTTAGCATTTTCGGCTTCAGGACTACGGGGCATACCCAAAAAAGATATCCCAAATAGTTTGACATAGCTGAATACAACCAGAGCACCTGTAATGGCCAGGCAAGCGGCAACAATAGCAAATAAAATGACCATTGAGAACTCACCGGAAGGTGCAAACCAGAGAATACTGTTTACAATTGATTGAAAAATCAAATATTCACTGGCAAAACCGTTAAAAGGCGGAACTGCCGAAATTGCCAGGCATCCTATGAAGACAAACACTGCTGCAATCGGCATCTTTTTTATGAGGCCACCCAGCTTCTCCATATTTCTGGTGCCTGTAGCATATTGAATAGCACCAGCCCCCATAAACAACAGGGATTTGAAGAGAGCATGATTTAAGGTATGGAGCAATACTACAGTGAGAGCCAAAGATAGTAAAAAAGCATTTCCCGAGGCTTTTGCAATAAGCATAATTCCAATGCCGCAGAAGATAATACCCATGTTCTCTATACTTGAATAAGAAAGCAGTCTCTTTACATTTATGGTTGAGGCTACTGAATAAGCTATCCCAAAAACTGCCGATATTGTTCCGACTATAAGGGTTACTACTCCCCACCACATTGCGTTTTCAGGTAAAATATAGAATGTAATTCTCAGCAGTCCGTAAATTGACATTTTTTTCATAACTGCCGACATAATTGCGGCAACATTACTTGGTGCTTCGGTATAAGCATATGGAAGCCATATGTGCATTGGAATTATACCTGCTTTTGTACCAAATCCTATAAGTAGAAATATATATATCAAGTTTGAGTAACTGTCTGGAATTAAGGCGGAGTTGACCGCTGATAATTCGAAGCTATTTGTGAAATATGCAATAAGAAGAAATGCCAACGTTATAAAAGCTGTGCCGGCATATGTCATTACTATGTAGGTTTTACCCGCCCTCTGAACTTCGTCCTTTTCATGTTCAAATATAACCAGAAAATATGATATTAATGACATCAATTCCCAAAACACTAGAAATAAAAGGATATTGTTGCTTGTGGACAAAATAACCATGGATAGGATAAATAGATTATATAAAGCCCCGAATACACCAACGTTTTTAGTATTGAAAAAACGCTTCATATATGTCAGGGAATATATAGAAACAACTAAAGTTACAATCCCTATGAGAAGCAGAAAGAAAGCAGATAAGTTATCAATTTTAAACTTAAAGCTCATAAAAGGAATGTTATTATTTAAGTTGAAGGAAATATTCTGATCATCTGCAGAGTATAGTTTGAATATCATGGATAAGCTCAACAAAATTCCTGCAGTTATTGAAAAAATGTTTGATACAAAATTCGAAATTTTAGGCTTTGAGTATGTAGCTAATGAAGAGAGTGATCCTGTTATATATAATGCGACACATATTATGAAGCTTGTAGTCAAGTAACTTGCTGACATGAATCAAATACCTCCAAGGCAATTAAAGCTTGATAAACACAGCATCTATAATACTACCGCAATATGTAAATGTCAAATAAACGAGTTAAAAATACGTAATTTTGTCAAAAAAACGAGAGAAACTATTCATTTATCGGTATTATAATAGAGGTATTTTCAACCAACAAGCTCGATTTCATATTGTTTATCTTTTTTATGTTGTATATATACTCCCTGATATCAGAGCTATCATCACCATACTGTTCGGCTATGGACCATAGAGTATCTCCGGGCTGAACAGTAACAGTAGTATAGTCTGGTTCTGCATAACCTGAAACGCTGGCGGTATATGCTATTATAAATACAATAAGAGAAATTAAAAATATAAAATTGAAAAATTTTGCTCTATTCTTTAATATATATCTTCTTTTATTCATAACCGACCTCCCGAACATTTGTTCTATGTATATTATCGAACATTTGTTCTCGTTTGTCAATACGCTTTTGCATTTTTTTCGAACATTCGTTTGCTATTTGGAATTTTATATGCTATACTAACCTTGTTAATACATAATCTAGGAGGCTTTTATGGCTAAAAAGAACTCTACTAAGCAGCAGGAAATTCTTGACTATGTTAATAAATGTGTATATGAAAACGGATATCCTCCATCAGTCAGAGAAATTTGCGCTGCTGTTGGTTTTAAGTCTACCTCGACTGTTCACGCCTATCTTCAGAAGCTAAATGATAGCGGTGTACTTCAAAAGGACCCTACTAAACCGAGAGCAATAAAAATAGTAAATAATTTAAATAAACCTACAAAAACAGCCGTCAATGCTCAAAAGGAAGGCTATTTTACTACCCGTGAAATGGTTGAAGTTCCCGTCGTTGGAAAAGTTGCAGCAGGTCAGCCTATTCTTGCAGTTGAAAATATTACCGATACCTTTCCTCTGCCTGTAGATTTTGTTCAAAACAGCAATGCTTTTATGCTGAGAATACAGGGTGACAGTATGATTGAAGCCGGTATTCTTAATAATGATTTTGTTTTGGTAAGACAGCAGTCTACCGCAAATAATGGAGACATTATAGTTGCACTTCTGGGAGACGAAGCAACATGTAAAACTTTTTTCAAGGAAAAGGATCATATCAGATTACAGCCTGAGAACAGCAGACTTGAGCCTATCATAGTAAAAGATAACGTTTCTATTGTCGGTAAAGTCATTGGTGTCTTCAGACGTATGTAGTTTTTGGAGGTTAGAAGTTAGATATTAGATATAGGATGCAAGTGAATACAAGGCATACGTCAAAGATTCAATAGTACAATATTATACAGTACATAAAAAACAGCGATGATTAATTTTATCGCTGTTTTTTCGTAGTATTTATTTTCTGCGTTTTAAGGTTATTGTTTTAAGTTTCGATCAATTAAATTATCTTTTTACCCTGATCGGCAGTTACTCTGAATAACCATTCTTTAACAGCCTCGGTAAACAAGATATCCTGTTCGATTTGCAGATTATGAGCAGCACTGTCAAGTAAAATAAACGAAGCTCTCGGGTATAATTCAACTATATCCCAAAGCCCTCTGTACCCTACTACAGAATCCTGTCTTCCTGCCAGCATAAGTGTAGGTTTAGTAAAAGGCACTTCTAGTGCGTCAACATCAAAACTTAAATCACCCGAATGTTTTCTTAAAAATGTATAATCCGCAACCTTTAGCCCTGATAAAACTTCTTCTTTGAATCTAGACCAAACCCTTCTATTTTGTAAAGTGTTTATTCCCTTACCCTCAAAATAACTTCTGTCCTCTTCTGTTAGACTATTTAAAAGTTCATCGTCCTTTTCTATTACCTGATATTCTGCCCCACATTCACCAGCTACTGGACATATTAATAAAAGGCCATCTACAAAAGAAGTACGCTTATTAATTATTCCTCTAGCTAAATAACCACCATAGGATTCGCCCGCTAAAACAAAATGTTCATTAGGAATCACTGTATCAATAAAGCCAAGAACTATATCCAGCATTTGATCGGAATTATTTACCCACGGTTCTGCTTTAGTTTTTCCCATTCCCGGTAAATCAAAATAGATACGTTTCCACGAAGCAAATGAAGACTGAAATACGGGTTCCATACAGCCTTTCATCAACCTATGGTCAGGACTCCAACCATGAATCATTACGACAGGAGTCCCTTCACCATATATTTCATAATATACATTAACACCATTTACCAAACATTCCATATGTAAGCCTCCTACTTGGCCTTTTTACTATTCCTTCATTTATGTTCAAAACAATCTGAGAAACTCCCATTACAATAATGTTATAATGGGAGTTTAATGTTTACTTATCTAGCTATTTGTCATTAAAATATATAGTTTATGCCGAGACCACAGATAACACCTGATGCATACAGAATAGATTGCCTCGTCAAACGCCTTTTAGAACATATGCGTTATAAACTATGTAAAGCCTGATTATTCCTTCGTCTGCTCGTTAAATATCAGGTTAACAACCTTCATGGGGCTTATAGTTGAAATTGCATGCTTGTAAACAAGCTGCTGCTTACCGTCACTGTCAAGAACAACTGTAAAATTGTCAAACCCCTTAACCATTCCCTTTAATTGAAATCCATTAGTCAGATATATAGTAACAGCTATATGTTCTTTTCTGACCTGATTTAAAAAAATGTCCTGCAAATTGATAGTATTCTTTACCAAAGTAAATCCTCTCCTTTGTTTTATATATAATTACCGGGCTTATCCATATATATGGAAAGCACTCTATGTACCCCAAAATCAATTAAATTGAACGATGAAGACATAACTTATTTTAATTTTACTAGATTATACCAGCAGATGCAATAAGAATAAAGTACTAAAAACCCGTAAGCTGCGTACCATGGCTTCTTATGTAGGTAATAACCGTTTCAACAATATTATTAGTATTTCCAGAATTATCTATACTAAACCATTTAATTTCATTGATTCTTTTAAACCATGTAATTTGTCTTTTGGCATATCTTCTTGAATCTCGCTTGATTATTTCTATTGCTTCCTCAAGTGTGATTTCACCTCTTAGGTAGCGTACTATTTCCTTGTAGCCAATTCCCTGCATTGATGTAATAGATTCTGCGTAGCCTGTTTCTACGAGTCCCTCAACCTCTTTTACAAGACCTGCTTCAAGCATCATATCCACTCTCTTGTTAATTCTTTCATATAGCTTTTCCCTGTCCCAGGCAAGTCCTATAAGAATAAACTTGTATTTTGGAGGGACTTCTCTTGACTTATCATTATGATAGCTAATGGGCTTCAGTGTCTGATAGTATACCTCAAGAGCCCTGATTACACGCTTTACATTGTTCGGATGAATGTTCTCTGCTGATACAGGGTCAACCAGTTTCAGCTTGTCATGTAAATAATCCGGTCCATTTTCTTCGGCTTCCCTGCTTAACTGCTCTCTGAGTTCCCAGTCACTTTCTGTCTCACTGAAATTGATATTATTTATCAGGGAACTGATGTATAGTCCTGTTCCTCCAACAATAATAGGCTGCTTCCCTTTACTTAAAATTTCTTCAATATATTTTTCTGCCAATGCCTTGAATTTTACAACATTAAATTCTTCACTGGGCAATAGCTCGTCAATCAGATAATGTTTTATACCCTGCATTTCCGCTTCAGTTGGTTTTGCTGTCCCTATATCCATATATTTATAGACCTGCATGGAGTCTGCTGATATTATTTCACCATTAAACCGTTTTGCAAGCTCTATGGATAGATTTGTCTTACCGGAAGCAGTTGGCCCTGCTATTACTATTACTTCCCTCATCATTTATCCTTTTCCTTATCATACGATTCGCTTGAACATTTTTTCTATTTCGTATTTTGTGAGTCTTATAACTGTTGGTCTTCCATGGGGGCAGGTATACCTTGAACCTGCTTGAGATAGCTCGGCAAGCAATTGTTCTACCTCACTGTTGTCAAGTTTTTTGTTAGCCTTGATGGCAGCCTTACATGCAACGGTATGTATAATTTCATCTGCCAAAGGCGTTGAAACAGGCTTAAGGGACGATAGTATTTTATCGGTCAGCTCCAAAAATACATCCTTTGGTGAGCATCCCTCCAAAAGATATGGTATACCTCTTATTATAATTGAATTATTTCCAAAATCCTCAAAGATAAAACCTATTTTTGCGAGCAGCTCCTGTTTTGACCTTATTTCATTAAGTTCAAATGCTTGATACTGAATAACTACAGGTTCCAATAAAAGTTGAGTGGTATTTTTCCGTTCCTCATATTTGACTTTCAGCTTTTCATATATAATTCTTTCATGGGCAGCATGCTGATCCACCAATACAAGCTCCTCTCCGTTCTGGAGGATAATATAGGTGGAAAACGCCTGCCCGATATATTTCATGGCCATTAAATCAGTATCGTTTTTGTGAATTTTATTATTATCAACAGTATCAATTGTTTCCATACCATTGGTTTCTTTAATCGGCAGGCCTTCGTTAACAGAATTACTATATATATTTGCAATCTCCGGCATGACAGGCTGTGCTGGAGTCTCAGCAACACTCTGTGTTTGTGTCTCAGAATCTCTCTGTGTTGTCATTTCAGCAGCTGTCTGTGTAAGTCCAAGCCTTCCAATATCGGTTCTTGTAAGGGGCTTTAATGCTTCTGTGAACAATTTTATTTCCTGTTCCTCAGAAGCTTTTGCCTCTCTATTGTTACTATTTTGTCCTATTTCTTTTTCATGAACATTTGCATATGCCTTATATTTATCTGTTGCAGAACTCTGGCTGCTGACTCCAGTCTCCCGAATGGGTGTAACTGCTTCCTGTCCACTGACTGTTGCAAACTCTGTCTTTGGTTCGCTGATTCTCTTTAGTTCACTACCCAACTCCTCTTGAACATACTCAGGCTTTGGATCAACATTCTTGAACTTGAATATTTCCCTGTCCCTGTTGGATACTGTAACAGGATTAAAAAGCGTATCGGAACTCAAGGCTTTGGAAACCGCCATATATATGGCTCTGGACAGATAGCTTTCCTCAGCAAAACGGACTTCAGTTTTAGCTGGAGATACATTTGCATCCACCAGAAGAGGGTTTAGTTCAATATTTAAAACAAAGAACGGAAACTTGTTTTTCATGAGTATACTACTGTAAGCCTGTTCAACCGCATATGATACAAGCCTGCTTTTAACATATCTTTTATTTATATACAGAGACTGATAGTTTCTGTTAGCTCGCGCAGCCTCAGGTCTTCCGATATACCCGGTTATGTTGTACTTGTCATCCTGATAGTTGACCTCCATGAGCTCTTTAATGATTTCTTTCCCATAAATGCTGTAAATGGCGCTCTTTAGGTCATTATTTCCCGGGGTATGCAGTAAAACTGTTTTACCGCTGGACAACCTAAAGGATATCTCGGGATTTCCAAGGGCTATCCTTGAAATTGCATCCGAAATATAGCCTGCTTCAGTTGAATCCTTTTTCAGGAATTTATACCGTGCAGGAGTGTTGAAGAATAAATTTCTAATGATAAACGTTGTGCCGACAGGACATCCTGTCTGCCTAACCTCTTTAAAGGTACCTCCACTGATATGTACATACATTCCGTAGGTATTTCCTGCGGCTCTTGTCTGAAGTTCCACTGAGGAAACAGCTGCGATGCTTGCCAGTGCTTCTCCTCTGAAGCCCATGGTAACAATGGATTCCAAATCTTCAGCACGTTTTATTTTACTTGTGGCATGCCGTTCAAAGGCTATCTCAACATCATCTTCATCCATTCCGCTGCCGTTATCGGTCACTTTTATGTACGATATCCCACCGTTTTTAATATCTATTGAGATACTTGTTGCACCGGCATCTATTGAGTTTTCTACAAGCTCCTTAACAACAGAAGCTGGTTTTTCAACCACTTCTCCCGCAGCTATTTTGTTTGAGGTATTCTCGTCCAGTACAATAATGCGTCCCATAAAACCTCCTGATTATTATCCAATATGGCATTTTAATCTAATTTACGATTGATATTATTTTGGTAACTTTATTTTGAAATTTAATTTCTAACTAACTATTCATTTTCCTCTGAAGTTCATAGAGAATATTCATGGCATCTATCGGCGTCAGCCTTGAAATATCAATTTTCTTGATATCTTCAAGTATCTCATTGTGGGCTGACGCTTTTGCAGCAGCCTCGAAAAAATCCAACTGCCCTTCCACCTGCTTCTTAACTCTGCGTGCCTTCCCATTCTTGTTAATATCAGCAGCATCCAGCTCATTAAGAATTTCCTTAGCTCGGTCAATTACAGGCTGAGGCACGCCCGCAAGCCGCGCAACCTGAATACCATAACTGCCGTCAGCACCGCCTCTGATTATTTTACGCAGGAATATGACATCCTCACCTTTTTCTTTAACGGTTATACAATAGTTTTTTATACCTGTCAGCTTTCCTTCCAGTTCGGTAAGCTCGTGATAATGAGTTGCGAAAAGGGTTCTACAGCCAAGATTCTCCTTGTTTACTATGTATTCTATGACAGCCCATGCTATGCTCAGGCCGTCAAAGGTACTTGTGCCTCTGCCTATTTCATCAAGTATCAGCAGACTTCTCTGGCTGGCATTCATAAGGATGTTGGCAACCTCAGACATCTCCACCATAAAGGTACTCTGTCCTGAAGCCAGGTCATCCGAAGCTCCCACCCTTGTGAATATTCTGTCCACAAGACCGATTTTTGCTGAGGTTGCAGGAACAAAGCTTCCGATTTGTGCCATTAACACAATAAGAGCGGTCTGCCTCATGTAGGTGGACTTGCCGGCCATGTTGGGACCGGTAATTACGGCAAGTCTGTCTTCACCCATGTCAAGCACGGTGTCATTTGGCACAAAGCTGCTTTTTTCTGTCATTTTCTCAACCACGGGATGTCTGCCGTCTACAATATGTATCTCATCGGTGGCCGTTACTTCGGGCATACAATAGCCTTCCCTGTCAGCCACCTCGGCCAGTGAAGCGAGAGCGTCCAGTTCAGCAAGCACCTTGGACGTTCTCTTGATTCTTGTAAGCTGTGCTGCAATAGCTTCTTTTACTTCTAGAAATAAGCTGTATTCCAGTTGAACTATTTTTTCCTCTGCCCCTAAAATATTATCTTCAATTTCCTTTAGTTCAGGAGTAATGTATCTTTCACAGTTAGCAAGAGTCTGTTTTCTTATATATTCTTCAGGTACCAGTGAAAAGTTGGATTTTGTCACTTCGATAAAATAACCGAATACTCTGTTGAAGCCTACTTTAAGGTTTTTTATACCTGTTTTTTCCTTTTCTTCGGCTTCAAGAGCTGCTATCCAATCCTTTCCCTGGGTTGATGCCTGCCTGAGCTTGTCCACCTCGGTATTATAACCTGTTTTTATAATACCGCCCTCCTTAATGGTAACAGGAGGGTCCTCAATTATGGCGGCTTCTATAAGCTGGCAAACATCTTCCAGACTGTCCAGCTGCTCATAGCAATACCTGTTATATTCAGCCTCAAAATCAATCATAGTATTTTTTATAAATGGAATTTGACCGATAGAGTTTTTAAGAGCTATAAAATCCCGGCAATTAACGTTGCCAAGTACTACTTTTCCCATTAGTCGCTCAATATCGTAAACCCTGCGAAGCAATTCCCTGATTTCCATACGTGCCATAAACCGGTTCTTGAATTCATCAACGGCGTCCAGTCTGAGTTGAATATCTCCCATATTGACCAGAGGTTGTTCTATCCATTTTCTCAGGAGTCTGCCCCCCATGGAAGTCATGGTTTTATCCAGTACCCACAGTAGTGAACCCCGTTTTGACTTTTCTCTCATGGTTTCTGTCAATTCAAGATTTCGACGGGTTGCAGCATCTAAAATCATGTATTCCTCAATGTTATAGGAGTTGAAATTCTGGATATGACTCAAGTTAACCTTTTGCGTCATATCCAGGTAATTTAAAAGTGCGCCTGATGCGTTAATGGATATATCGTATTCCGACAAATCCAGAGTGAGATTTTCAAAATGCTGTTTTAGCGTTTCCTTGGCATTACCATACTCAAAAGCACAGTTGTCATAACCCGATATGTAAATGTTGAAGCGTAGATTCAACAGGTTCAGTAATTCACCATCTTCGTTGAACTCACTGTTTACTACCAACTCTGAGGGCATAAACTTGGCAATTTCATCCATCAGCTTGCCCTTGGTATTTCCCCAGGTTATCCTGGTAGCATAAAAGTCACCGGTTGTAATATCAACTGCTGCCAGCCCAAAAAAATTACCGTTTCTGCAAACCGACATTAGATAATTATTTTTTCTGTCATCCAGCATGGCTGTGTCTGTCACTGTCCCCGGAGTTACTACCCTTATAACATCCCTTTTTACTATCCCCTTTGCCAGTGCAGGGTCCTCAACCTGTTCACAGATTGCAACCTTATACCCCTTTGAAACAAGACGTGCTATGTATCCGTCTGCAGCATGAAAAGGAACGCCGCACATGGGCGCACGTTCCTCCAACCCGCAATCCTTGCCTGTAAGGGTTATTTCAAGCTCTTTAGAGGCGACCTCCGCATCTCTGAAAAACATTTCATAGAAGTCTCCCAGTCTGAAGAACAAAATACAGTCTTTGTATTGGTCTTTTATATTCAAGTACTGCTGCATCATAGGAGTAACTGTACCCATGCTAGCCTCCATTGTTTATAAAATCTTTAGATTAATGAACGTTTTGCCTTTAGCCCTTACAGCCGCCTCCACAGGTCTTGCATTTGTCGTCAGAGCAGGTAGGCTCTCCTGTTATTGAAAAAATGATGATATCGTTTACTTTTTTCATCAAAGCTTCAAGATTGGCTTTTGCTGTTAAAAAATCAAAAGTTACAGGATATTCGTTTATTTCCTTTTGCTTTGCCAGCAATTTCTGTTTTGCTTCTTCAACACTATCGGCTGCTGCATTTTCTCTTGTTTTTTTAACAAGGTCAATTTGTAGTTGCTTGTATTCACTCATAAGTGTAGTAGACTTAGTGTCAGACTGCATTGCAGCCTCAGTATTCTTATATGTTTCCATTTCCTTGGAACTTGCCATCAATAATCCAAGTTCTCTTGCCTTTTCTGTTATTTCCATATGAAACTCCAATCTGCTGCTATGCAGCATAGTTATAGTTATAGTTTTAATTTATTTTTGTCGGTTACTTTATGTGTTATTGGTATTAGTATTGGTGTAGGTATAGGTATAGGTATAGGTATAGGTATTGGTATTGTCATTTTTATTGGTATTATTTTTGGTTATTTGTTATTCAACAACTTTACCTACAAGTGACCAGGTCTGTATTGTATCTATCTTTACTGTTACCAACTTGCCTACTAATTCCGGACTCCCTTTAAAATTAACAATTTTGTTTTCTCTGGTTCTACCGGTGTAAGTAGTTTTACTGCTTTTACTGAGACCTTCAACAAGAACTTCAACTTCTTTTCCAAGAAGCTCATCGTTTATTTCACGGCTTATGGTATTTTGAAGAGCAAGAAGTCTGTCAAATCTCTCTTTTTTAGTCTCCTCAGACACCTGGTCCTCTTTGGTTGCAGCAGGCGTTCCCGTCCTTTTTGAATAAAGGAAGGTGTAGGCCATATCAAACCGGGCTTTGGCAACAACATCAAGAGTTTCGGCAAAATCTTCTTCAGTTTCACCGGGAAAACCAACAATTATGTCTGTTGACAGTGCTATACCCGGTATGTGGGTCTTTACTTTTTCCAACAGCTCAAGATACTGTTCCTTTGTGTACCTCCGGTTCATGTCATCCAGAATTTTTGTGCTGCCGGCCTGCACAGGCAAGTGTAAATGCTCACAGACCTTTTCACAATCTCTAATGGCGTAAATCAGCTCATCAGACAGATCCTTGGGGTGTGAAGTCATGAAACGTATCCGTTCTATGCCCTCAATAGTGTTGAGCTCTCTAAGCAGGCCGGCGAAAGTGTATTCACCTGCCAAATCCTTACCATAGGAATTAACATTCTGTCCAAGGAGGGTTATTTCCTTACAGCCCTCTTGGGCAAGCTTTTGAACCTCATTCTTTATTTCTTCCATACTCCTGCTTCGCTCTCGCCCTCTTACATATGGAACGATGCAGTAAGAACAGAAGTTATTACAGCCGTACATTACAGTGACCCATGCCTTAAGGCTGTCCTTACGTGTTATCGGCATGTTCTCTGCAATAGAACCTGTAGAATCCCATACATCAATTACAGTAGCTTTTGTATCAATTGCTGTATTGAGTAATTCCGGGAACTTATATAAATTGTGTGTTCCAAAAACTATATCAACATGCTTGTATACTTTCTTAATGTGCTCAACAACCTCAGGCTGCTGCATCATACATCCGCAGATTGCAATGATCAACTCGGGATTTTTTTCTTTTAACTTTTTTAGTGCTCCTAAATGTCCATAGACCTTTTGCTCTGCATTCTCTCTTACACAACAGGTATTAAAAATAACCAGATCACTTTCAGCTCTTTTGAAGGATTCAGAATAGCCCATTTCTGACAGCATCCCTGAAAGGCGCTCGGAATCATTTTCATTCATCTGACAGCCAAAGGTTTCAATGATATATTTAACGGGTTTTCCTGTTTCTTTAATTCTGGTCTGATTGTAATCCTTAAGCATTTCAATATATTTATACTGCTGAGCTATTTCCTCGGCAGAGACTTGCGTTGTTACTCTTTTACTCAATGACATCCTCCATTCCCCTTAGACATTTTGTTGTATATATCTATTAACTAAGTTTAGCTTTCAGCTTGCTGTTTTAAATACAGTGAATATTATAACATAAAAAATATTTATATAAATAAAAATAACCTATTTTGACTGAACTTAATGTATTTAACAAAATAAAAATCAGCTACAATTAGTTATTCTTTAGGATAACAATTATAGCTGACTAAATCATTTGTTTTTGAGTTTAATTCAATTATATAGATATTATTAGTAATCTCCTTTTGGGCTCTTACCCGGTGAACTAATAACCCTCAGCTGATTTTTTTCATTCGTTGATGACTTTTGATCTTCAGTCGATTTTTAATCCTCAGATGATTTTTAATCCTCAGTTGATTTTTTTTCTTTTTCAGACTTATTTTTCGACTCAAATTCATCCAGCGAATGTCGTTTCCAGGTGAGTTTTAAACTGCTGTAATTTGTTTTATTAATTATGGTATTTTTCCAAATATCCTCAGCTTTCTTTAAGTTCTCCGGAGAAGTATTTGCAACCGGAATTGAAATTGATTGTACGTAAACTTTCTCTCCAATTTTAACAATATAAATATATTCATTTTTGATTCTATCAAAGTCGTATTTCTTTTTCTTTTCTTCGGTATTGACTTTTTGAACTGCTTTAATATCGTATTCTCCTGATAGTTTATAAATAGTAGCATCACCACTTATTGTTGAACTAATTTGATATTTAACAATTCCCGAACGAATTTCATCGCTATCTTGTAAACCCTCAGCAATTAAAGAAATTACATCTTCAACAGATTCTGTTACTGCGCCGGCACTCATATTTAGGTTAATGTTACTATCAGGTTCAGACGCCTTCAGGTATTCGTAATCACCTATTTCATAATTGAGCATTAACATGAGATATAAATTGCTGTCGTCGGAGGAGCTTCTGCTAGGTCTTGTATTCCAGTTTCTTTTAACTTTGGTAGAAAAACCGTGATTCTCCATAGAAATTTCTTTTTCTTCATTTAGGTTCATTACATTTTCAGCCAAAGTAATTTTACCAATATATTTACTGAGCAATGACTTATCAAGAGTAAAGGATTTGAACATAAAATCAAATTTATCCTTCTTCTCCTTATCTAAATATATATCATCAGCCATAACAGCTGATAATATATATTTGTAACCGTTGCCAACTACAAACAGGTAGTTCCCGATATACGGACTCTGAGGCATGGTTTTAAAGCGAATAGATAATTGATATACGTTAAAACCATTTTGTAAATATTCCTTTTGAGAAATGATATCATATACTGCAGCATTATAATTGCTTTTAAAACTCTTTATTTCATTCTCAGCCCATTTTGCTGCATCTTCACCTGGTGAAGCAGATCCAATCAAACTAATTGAAATTAATTCTGACACATTATTGTCGGAATCCTTTTCTTTATTAGCTTGATCTTCCTCATTCCCTTGTTTAAGCTCTTCATCTGAATAAACAGGATAAAATAATTGATTACGGGCATTAGAAGAACCTAACGACTTCCAATAAGGACTCAGCTTTATCTTCCATCCATAGTTGGTGTTTTTGAATTCTCTTACAGTACTCAGAGAATCTGATAGTTCTTTAATTAAAGGATTTTTTTCATCAAAGGACAGTTTAAAAGAGGAGGTAAGCTTGTCGAACATTTCTTCATGCCGGAGGTAGAACTCCCTGTTCATATGTACAGTCAATTTATAAATATTTTTATTGGCAACATAAATTCTGTTTTCAATATATTCCTTAAACTCTCCATCATTGGTAATATTCATTGAAAAAAAGTCGTAGTAACCGCCGCCTTCTATTATCCTTAAGTATCTTTGCCCGTTTTTATCCTTGGCAATATCAATCTCGAATTCTTTATCTCCTGAAGACTCCTGATCCATGCTGTAAATTCTTTGGATATTTTGAATAAACCTCGTCCTGATCACGGTATTTTGTATTATTACCAATGATAGCAACCACCGACTCATTTACCTGATCTATTTCATCAGAAACCTTTTTATTATCTTTTTTCTGCTCTGTTTGATTATTCTGTATTTCTTTAGCCGCGTCCAGTACTTTCATATCTTCGTCCGCTTTTGCGAATGACAGAGCTGTAAATTGGAATATCATGAATAAAACTAATAGCAAACAGGTAATTTTCTTCAACTGCTTTTCCCCCTCGAAACATAATAAAAACATAATATCACATATGCATTTTTATGTAAAATATAGCATATTAAGCTATTTTTATTAAAAAGACAAGACATATTTTTCTTCAATCAGCTGATTTTCTGCAAGCATAACTGTTATAAATTCACCTGTACTTTTAAAGCCAAATCGTCTGTAATAAATAATAATTGTAAATAGTGTATAATTAATATATCAATTTCAATTTAGAACAGAAAGTAAAGGAGATAATATTTTGAATAATTGCAAAGATTTAAAGGAAGTCAGGGACAATATAGACTCTATAGATAATCAGATTGTTAAGCTTATAGCTGAAAGAAGTTCTTATGTAAAACAAGCCGCGAAGTTAAAAAAAGATACCGAAGAGGTCAAAGCTCCACAACGGGTGGAATATATAATTGAAAAAGTTCGAAAGCTTGCTGAGGATAATAACCTTTGTCCAGAAATAATCGAAGATGTTTATCGTAATATGATTGATTCATTTATCAAAATGGAGCTGCAAGAACAAAATCAAAAGGAGAAAGCTGAAACAGTTTTAGAAAAATCCATAATTAAGTTTTTTAAAAGAGACAGATTTGCCCATTTTATTGGAATAGAACTTATAAGTGTTAGTTCCGGTCACGCAGTAACCCGTTTGGAATTACAAAAACAACACTTAAATGGTCTTGATGTAGTTCAGGGTGGAGCTATATATACACTTGCAGATTTTGCTTTTGCAGCCGCAATTAATTCCTGCGGAATTGCTACTGTCGGTATAAATACGAGTATTTCCTATTTTAAAGCTCCGACAGGCAAATTTTTAACCGCTGAAGCTAAAGAAATCTCTTCGAATAAAAAAATATGCGGCTGCGATGTTAACGTATTTGATGAAGACGGCTCCCTCGTAGCCAAATTCAGTGGAACAGGATACAGAAAAAATATTGTGTTGGATTTTAGTAATGATAGAGCTATCCCAATTGATAAAAAATAGCAAAATTTTGATATAGATCAATATTTTACATTAAATTTACATTAATAGTACAATATTTTATTATTTACTTCATTTTACATTAAATATATAATATATACGACAAATTATACTTAAGGAGTAAATTATATGAAAAGAAGAATTATATCATTTTTTGTGTTGGCGGCACTTTTGCTCACATTTTCAGCAAGCCCGTTCAGTGTATCTGCTGCCGGTTCAGACAGCATTTATTCCAGTGATGTCCATAAGAATAATGTTGGAAAGATTTTGTTCTCAGAGTCAAGTATCAAAGCCGGAAAGGAAACTGCAAGCCAATTCACTGACAAATTCACTGCAGACAGCCGTATTTATGCAATAGCATATCTTGATTCAAAAATCCAATCTATTTCTAAAAAGACAGAAGAATCGGACGGGACATACATTCCCTATGAAACGGTTCAGGCCAGAACAGAAATTTCAGTCGATGGAGATCTTCTTTATTCAAACTCACCGGTTGAAATTCCTATGAATATTCAGGATTACGACGCAAATAAAGCTTATATAACCTTTGAGATTATTCCTGACCCAAAAGATACTGTAGGTTATTCTTTTACAAACTGGTATGAAAATTTATTTTTACTGTTGGAACCAGGTAATCACGAAGTGACAATTGATCTTTCAATTGGTTTTCAAAAAATTGCTTCAGGAAGTTTTAATATCGATTGGACAAATGCTGATTTAGAAAAGCTTCTTCAAAATGCCAAGGATTGTACTAAAATAGCATCTGATTACAGGGCAAAATTAAGAAAAATGCCAGTACAATTTTCTCAGAAGAATAGTCCATACAAAGATCCTTTACTATCAGACAAAAATCTTAAAGCTATGATTAAGGAAGATTATGAGGATTGCAAGAAGGTTACTAAACTCGTCACACTTGGAAAGTCCTCTACTTCGTGGTATGTTGAAAAGGATGAAATCGGTATACCTGAAGCAAAAATATCGACAAAATTTACCTGGGCTATTTATGAAAGTACCGATGGTTGGAGCTATATAATTCAGGTACAGGCAAAATGTGATTATGAAGGCGGCGGAGTTTATGGAGAGCCATATATAGACCCACTTATGGCTAAGGCAAAGATTGCTACAAAAAATGTTAAGTAGTACATAACAAATATGCTTTAGTTAAATATATAAAATCTCATATAAAAGATGGTGGATAATGGTTATCCGCCATCTTTTTTTAGGTTTTGACTCATAAAAAATTTATCTCAGTCAGCTTACAATTCTTTATCCTTTAAAATTACTCCGGGCTGAAGCTTAGGATCAAGGTAATGCAATGGATTTGTGCTGAGAAGTCTTTCTATCCTCATACCATCATTCATTGAACGTGAAGCCAGAACCTTAACCCCGTTTATCACCATTTCAGTAAGCCCCGAATTCAGGTTTGCCTGATTGTAATAGTCAATGTTTTTAAAAACCACTGATGGGTCGTAAATGGTATATAAAATCACTGTAATACCCCCTCCTCCTGGGAAGTTTTACTTTTCTTGTTCAATTCTATAAGTTCATTCAGCTTATTAATGGCGTCTGACAAACCTCCAACTGCATCTATAAGACCTATCCTTGCCGCTTCCTCCCCAAATAAAACCGTTCCTACATCGTTGGCTAACTCACCTGTTTTAAGCATTAATTCCCTGAATTTATCTTTTGTTATTTTTGAGTGACTTGATACAAAATTAACAACTCTTTCCTGCATTTTATCAAAATATTCATATGTTTGTGGAACACCTATTACCAATCCGTTAAGCCTGATGGGGTGAATTGTCATAGTTGCCGAACTTGCAATAAAAGAATAATCTGCTGAAACAGCCATAGGAACACCAATACTGTGTCCTCCGCCCAAAACTAGTGAAACTGTTGGTTTTGACAGACTAGCCACCATTTCCGAAATGGCAAGGCCGGCTTCAACATCACCACCAACAGTATTTAGTATAAGCAGCAGACCTTCTATGTGTTTACTCTCTTCTATGGCAACAAGTTGGGGAATTACATGCTCATATTTTGTTGTCTTGTTATGGGGCGGAAGAAGTATATGTCCTTCAATCTGACCTATTATGGACATACAGTGTATATTACTCTCTTCATCTGGAATGTTTGTGGTCCCCAACTCCCTGATTTCCTGTACATTTGCATTTTGAACCTGTTGTGCTTCTGCAGGCTGTGTATCAGGTGTATCATTTGGTCCGTTTTGTATGTTCACTTCAACCTCCATCTCGCTTTATAACAGCGACACATGCTAGAAAAACAGTAAAAATTTGTTTTCTATGATTTTTGTCTTATATTATTATTAAATTATTTACTAAAATAATACGTAAAATCATACAAAACGAATTTTATTAGTTTAAGGGGTCTATTGTGTTGGAATGGCATATCAGCTCGGAGCTTCAAGAATTAAAGCCGATACTACTGTAGAAGTACTCTAGGTTAAAACAAATTGATGATAAATATAAATAAATATTTAAAACGCCACGGTATTAAAGTAAGCGTGGCGTTTAAAGTTTCAATATATTTAGTTTCATGACACTTATTTACATACGATTATGGGCTGTATCTGACAATTTTGCTGTGCATTCAGGATAGTGGGCAATAGTTGTTCAAAATCTGCCACCAATGATGTACACTTTTTAATCGGATCATCCTGACCGAACGGAACCATATATATGTTCTTCATATTAAGCAAAACACCTATATTCTTGGCATTTGCTGCAAGCCCGTCATTAGTCGATATGGCTATTACAACAGGTCTCATGTTTCTAAGATGCGCTTTACATGCCATTGTAACAGGGCCGTCAGTTATGGCATTCGCAATTTTAGAAATTGTATTTCCAGTGCAAGGTGCTATTACAAGTATATCCAACAAAGCTTTCGGTCCTATGGGTTCTGCCTCTACTATTGTGCTTATTGGCGTTTTGCCTGTAAGGGCCTGTAGTGTGTTCTTAAAATCCTCTGCTTTACCAAACCGTGTATCATACTCATTTACAGACTCAGATATTATTGGAATAACGTCGGCACCTTCGTTAACCAATTTATCTATCTGAGGAATTATCTTATCAAAGGTGCAAAATGAGCCTGTAACAGCATACCCAATTCTTACTCCTTTCAATAGCATTGTTATACCCCCAACTCTTCAATAATATTAAATACCGTATCCTTTATAAACTCTGCAGCTGTAACAGGGGCAACTTTTCCTGGAAGCGATAGAGCCCAAATTGCTCTAAGTCCAAGTTCCTTTGCTTTATCAAAATCAACACCGCCGGGCTTTGAAGCAAGGTCGATAATCAGGCATTCGGGATTAAGAATTTTCAGCATGTCATGATTTAAAACTATTGATGGTATGGTATTAAATATGACATTCATATCTTTTACAGTCTGCGATAATTCTGTTAAACTGACCGGTTTGTAACCATAGCTTTTAATCCATGCAAAATCTGCATACTTTCGTGCTTCAACAAAAACATTTGCTCCTATCCCCTGTAGCATTTTAGCCAAAGTCTTTCCAATTCTACCGTATCCAAGGATTAACGCATTACTGTTATGTAAAGTTATAGGCATTTCCTCCATAGCAATTTGTATTGCACCTTCTGCCGTAGGAATTGCATTAAGTACTGCCATCTCTTCTCTATCAAGCATATCAACGTTATAAACGTTACATACCTGGGCGTGATGCACAATTTTGTCACTAATTCTTCCTGCAATAAATAATTGATTTTTATCCATACATCTGAATACGTCGTGAATCAATATTTTATCGCTGTGAAAGGGTGCGTTTATACATTCATTATCGTTTGAGCATGGTATTGGACCTATTACTACATCTGAACCCTTAATAGCTTCTTCAATAGTAATACTTTGATTGAACTTAATTTCAAAGCTAGCCTTGTCATATCCATATATATTAACCGAATTTCCTGCTTCAGCAATAGATTCAGCCAATTTTACATTTCTAAGATCTCCTCCGATAATACTAAATTTTTTCTTTTCAATCACTAATAGACCCTCCGTTCCCAGGACTGGATATTTGAACTGTTTATGACGACTAGTATATTTTATGTTATGGACAAATACCTAGTGCCTGTACTGAATTTGATAATTTTTTTGAATTAATTCAGACATTCTATGATGATACAGGTAAAATTTGTATTTATCAGTATCATTTAGTGAGGAGCTTTTTTTTCGGGGTTATATATTTGAAGTTTTTTTAAAATACAGAGAACATGCAATATCCGCATTAATATTACAGGCATTGCTGTTTTTTTTGATGCATATTGTTAATCCAACCTATAATGCATTTAATACTTTTATTTTTGATCAGCCTTCTGGTATATAGAAAAAATGGGATGTCAGCTGAGCACAAAAAAACACAGCCTTATTTTGCTCAAAGTCTGTGTGTTTTTCGTTTTGTAGTTATTTAAATAATAGTACCTTTAAAATTTTAGATCGCCCTTCAAATTACCTACCGCTGAAATACTCAGATTATCATAATTAAATACCATGTCGATTACTTCATAGATATTGTCCATTGTAACATTATCCATTTTTTGAAGCACCTCTTCAGGGGTATTGATTCTGCCAAGCATCAATTCAGCCTTTCCGATACTGTTCATTCGACTGTTTGTACTTTCAAGTCCGAGAATAAAATTACCTTTCATTTGTTCTCTTGACTTGTTTAATTCATCCTTCGATACACCTTTTTTAATCAGAAGATCAATTTCCTTTTTTGAAAGATCAATAACGGTCTGGAGATATTCAGGATTCATACCGGCATAAATTACAAACAGACCTGCGGTTTTATAAGTAGAGGGATATGAGTAAATGGAATATACAAGACCTTTCTCTTCCCTGATTTTTTGGAAAAGGCGTGAACTCATTCCTCCTCCAAATATGTTATTAAGTGCCAATAAGGAATATATCTTATCGTCTCCGTGTTCTATGCCCTTAAAGCCCATGCACAAATGAACCTGTTCGGTATCCTTTTCCCTTATAATCCTGTCAGTTTTATATTCTGCCGGGGAATAGTTTTTGTTGTATACCTTATCATTTTTCCAATGACCAAAATATTTTTTAACATTTTCTATAAGCTCATCCTCATTAAAGTTTCCTGCGACTGAAATAACAGTATTATCCGGAGTATACGTTTCAAGCATATATTGGTTGATCATTTTCCTATCGAATCTGTCAATGCACTCTTGTGTTCCCAATATTGGGTAACCAAGTGAGTTTCCGCTCCAAACCATCTCGGAAAAAATATCATGAACCAATTCCTCAGGAGAATCTTCATACATTCCTATCTCTTCAACAACTACTTTTTTCTCAACTTTTATATCCCCATTGGCAAACTTGGAATTAAACAGCATATCCGATAAAACATCCAAAGAAACATTCAAATGCGAGTCAAGTGTCTTAGTATAATAGCAGGTACATTCCTTTCCGGTGAATGCGTTTATCTGTCCACCGATAGCATCTATACTCTCAGCTATTTGCTTTGCAGAACGGTTGGCTGTACCTTTAAAAAGCATATGCTCAATAAAATGGGAAATTCCATTATTCTTTGTATTTTCATTTCTGGAGCCTGTACCTACCCAAACACCAACTGAAACTGATCTGACATAGGGAATTTTCTCATAGACCAGTCTTAAACCATTATCCAGTAATTTTTTTTTAAACATCAAGTCCTCCAAAGCTGTTTTATATATTTCGAATCAATTGCCATAACAAATCTATAATAGTAAACTGGGCGTAAACAGCTGTGTCTACGCCCTGATAAACAATATTACTTTCTAATTATCAATATTGCATTATTACAATATTACATCCGGTTCTGTTAAGTGCTTATTTACTATATATTTTTCTTCTAATATCTGTATCACTATTTAGTTTCTTCGGAGGTATTTTCATCGGTCATAGCATCTTTTCTTGAAAGATTTATTCTGCCCTGTTTGTCGATTTCAGTTACCTTTACAAGAATTTCGTCTCCGATGCTTACTACATCTTCAACTTTTTCAACCCTCTTTTTATCAAGTTTTGAAATATGAACAAGTCCCTCTTTTCCAGGCAATATCTCAACAAATGCTCCAAAGGTGGTTATTCTGGCAACCTTACCCATGAAAATTTCACCAGGCTCGATTTCCTTGGCAATACCATGAATTATTTTTAAAGCCTTCTGAGCTGCTGCAGCATCAGGAGTCAGTATATACACTCTTCCGTCTTCTTCTATATCAATCTTAACTCCGGTCTCAGCAATGATCTTATTAATCATTTTTCCGCCAGGTCCGATAACATCTCTAATTTTTTCAGGATCAATATTTGTTGTTATTATCTTTGGAGCGTAATCTGATAGTTCCTTTCGCGGTGCTGGTATTGCCTTAAGAATAACATCATTTATTATCTGCAGACGCCCCTTTCTTGTGAGCTCAAATGCCTGTCTGATAATTTCATAATTTAAACCGTCTACTTTAATATCCATCTGTATTGCAGTAATACCCTCGGTTGTACCTGCTACTTTAAAGTCCATATCACCGAAGAAATCTTCTATACCCTGAATATCCATAAAAGTTACAAAGTTATCAGGATTTTCTTCATCCACTACCAAACCAGCGGATATACCTGCTACAGGTGCCTTTATAGGAACACCGGCGTCCATAAGTGCCAATGTACTTCCGCAAACACTTCCTTGTGAAGTAGAACCATTGGACATCAATACTTCTGAAACAAGTCTGAAGGCGTATGGGAATTCATTCTCTGACGGAATTACAGGTACAAGTGATCTTTCAGCAAGGGCACCATGACCGATTTCTCTTCTTCCGGGACCTCTAGAAGTCTTAGCCTCACCTACACTATAGCCAGGGAAGTTGTAGTGGTGCATGTATCTCTTGGTTTCTTCTGTATCAATACCATCCATCTTCTGAACATCACCCATTGCTCCAAGAGTTATAGTAGTCAGAACCTGAGTCTGCCCTCTCTGGAAGAGACCTGAACCATGGGTTCTTGGAAGGATTCCAACCTCAGCTGAAAGTGGTCTTATCTCATCAAGGCGTCTTCCGTCAACACGTTTTCCTTCTTTAAGAATATATTCACGAACAACCTTCTTTTCAAGTTTGTAAATAGCTTCATTAATTTTTGACTGCATGTCGGGGAATTGTTCTGCCAGGGCAGCCTGCGTGTCCTCTGTCAATTTACTAACCTTATCATCTCTATCCTGTTTGTCAGTAGCCAATACAGCCTGTCGCATTGTCTCGTAGCCAAAAGCTTTTACAGCTGCAAACAAATCCGCAGGTACTTCTGCTGACTCATAGGTAAATTTAGGCTTGCCAATTTCTTTAACAATATCGTTTATAAAGTCACATATCTTTTTTATTTCTTCATGACCTTTTTTGATTGCATCTAACATGATCTCATCAGGAACAATATCAGCTCCTGCTTCAATCATTGTAATTTTTTCTTTGGTGCCTGCCAGAGTTACATACATTTTACTCTTCGCACGTTGCTCTTCATTAGGATTAATTATAACCTCATTATCAACCAAGCCAAGTACAACACCGCCTATGGGGCCATTGAAAGGAATATCTGAAATACTAATGGCTATGGATGCACCAATCATGGCAGCTATTTCAGGTGAGTTATCCTGTTCAACTGACATTACTGTATTTACAACAGCAACATCATTTCTAAGATCCTTTGGAAATAAAGGCCTTATAGGTCTGTCTATAACTCTTGATGTCAATATTGCTTTTTCTGAAGGCTTACCTTCTCTCTTTATAAAACCACCGGGTATTTTACCTACAGCATATAAACGTTCCTCGTAGTCAACACTGAGAGGGAAAAAATCAATTCCTTCTCTTGGTGATGCAGATGCTGTTGCGGTTGACATTATTACAGTGTCACCATATCTTATTAATGCTGCTCCGTTTGCCAGCTGTGCCAACTTACCTGTTTCAACAGTAAGTGTTCTTCCGGCAAGATCCATACTAAATGTTTTAGACATGTTAGTCCTCCTAAGTTTTTAATAGTTTTCATATGCTATTTAAAACTATAGACTGTAGCATGTAGATTCTGCGTCAAAACATTTTTGGCGTACAATCTACCTTCTACCGTCCATAGCCATATGCAATTAATAATATTATTTCAATTTTTTTGTTTCTTATTTATTAAGAAGTTATATACTAAAACTCCGGCTTTAGTTACACTAGACAATATGTAAAATACTAATCAGTGCTAAAATTAGAAAACAGGCAGGCGCTAGCCTGCCTGTCCTATAATAATTACTTTCTTAGACCAAGTTTTTCAACAATAGCACGATATCTTTCAATATCGTTCTTTTGAAGATAATTCAACAGACCTCTTCTTGCACCAACCATCTTAAGAAGACCTCTTCTTGAGTGGTGATCCTTCTTATGAGTCTTTAAATGATCATTGAGGTGATTGATTCTTTCTGTAAGAATAGCAATCTGAACCTCTGGTGAACCTGTATCACCTTCATGCAGCTGATACTTAGTAATTATTTCCTGCTTAACTTCTTTAAACATGTTTACAAACCTCCAAATAATAATAATTATCAAACGCCATAAACCAGGTAATTGGACGGAGAACCCAAAAACGTAGTTAATGGTTAAAAAAATTTATACCTTAGGTATTTTAGCACATTTCATAGTTATTTACAATAATTAATTTATTCAATCATTATTACTGATTTTTTAATCATTATTATAAATTAATAATTTTTGTATCAATTATATGGACATATATTACATGGAATTTTTACAATAAAATAGTATAATTAGTATATTACTTGTATTAACAAAGGAGATGATGCAATGGATAATAACTCTGCTTTATTAAGAAAAATAGCAGACAATGTGGAAAAAGTCATTGTCGGTAAACGAAATTCAATAGAACTTGCTCTGATGGCTCTAGTATGTAACGGGCACGTGTTGCTGGAGGATGTACCGGGTGTTGGAAAAACCAGTATGGTTTCTGCATTGGCCAAGTCAATTTCTGCTTCCTTCAGAAGAATTCAGTTCACCCCGGATGTTCTCCCATCAGATATAACAGGCTTTTCTATCTACAATCAAAAAACCTGCGAATTTGAATTCAGACCAGGAAGTGCAATGTGTCAGATTTTACTGGCTGACGAAATTAACAGAACGTCACCTAAAACCCAGTCTAGTCTTCTGGAAATCATGGAGGAAAACCAGGTAACTGTAGACGGGACAACTTATAAGCTTCCAAAACCTTTTATGGTATTGGCTACACAGAATCCTATAGAGTATATCGGTACATATCCTTTACCCGAGGCACAAATGGATCGGTTCTTTTTGAAAATATCTCTCGGATATCCGCAAGCCGGTGAAGAAGTATATATCCTATCAAGATTTCTTCAGGATAATCCTTTGGAAACACTTGAGCCTGTTGTCGGTAGTGAAGAAATACTACAAATTCAAAATGATGTGAAACAGGTTTATGTTGACAAGACCCTTAAAAATTATGTTGTTGATATTGTTAATATGACAAGAAAAAATGAATATATAGCCTTAGGTTCCAGTCCAAGAGGATCACTTGCAGTCTGTCGTGCCGCACAAGCCTGGGCATATTATAACGGCAGGGATTTTGTCCTTCCTGAGGATATCAAAAAAATGCTGCTGCCCACTCTTTCTCACCGTATCTTACTAAAACAGGAAGCTAAATTAAAGAAAATGTCGGCTATAGATATTTTAACTAATATTATTGACAAGGTTTACATACCTTTGGTAGATAACTATGAGAAAAAATAGGATAACATTTATTTTTTTACTTGTATTAGCTATTATTTTCCGCTATAATTTCAGCGGATTTATTCCGGCCTTTTTCCTGAACACCTTATTAGCACTGCTAACTTTTTCTATCGGGTACACTATATATGTTTACATTCGTTTTAAATTTGTTCAGGATATTGATAAGAGAGTAATAACAAAGGGCGAATCTGTAAAACTTATTGTAAAACTCTGTAATGAGGACTTTATGATTTACCCCTATGTCTATGTGTCTTTTTTTGGCTCCCACTCTCTTTTCGACTCTGAGAGTTATTCTCAAAGCCTTGCAATTACTCCTTTTTCTAAAAAGGAATTCATTTTTGATATGCAATGCAAGTACAGGGGTGAATACGAGGTAGGAATAAGTGATATATACATTGAAGATTTTTTAGGACTCATCAGATTGAACTATCAGATACCTGAGACAAAAAAAATTATTGTATATCCTAAAATAGAGCATTTGGCCAAATTTGATGTATTTTCTACCAATAGCTATGAATCACAGAGTTCATCACAGGGTGCCGTTGAAGATGTGAACAACATCCGGGACATGAGAAAATATCAGTATGGAGACAATTTCAGAAAAATTCACTGGAAGCTTTCTGCAAGAAACAATACCTGGATGATAAAGAATTACCAGTGTACATCTGATGCAAATGTAAATATACTTATAGATCTAAGGCTTAATTCATATCAGAATGATGTAACAATTGTTTTGGAGGATAAACTAATTGAAGCTGCCGTTGCAGTGTTGAATTACTACCTTCATAAAGGTATATCTGTAAATTACATGTATTTTGACGATAAAATTCAAATTCTAAAGGCCTCAAACAGGCACGAATTTGAGTACATATATAGGACACTCTCAACTGTCAATTTTAATCAGAAGGTTCCTTTGGCCGATATAATATCTCTTCACTACGAAAGCAGCAATAACTCAAATGATATGGTTATCCTTACCAGTATTTTGGATGTCGACTTGTATAACGTTATTTACAAGGCTCAAATGACAAACCATTCAATATGCCTGCTTTACGTTTCTCCAAAAACTCTTGTGAAGGAAAAGTTCGATGTAGTAAACGATATCCTTGATGTTTTGCCGGAAATCGGCGTCAGGGCCTATACTATAAATCCTGACGATGATATTAAATTGGTACTGGGGGGTTAAGACTGATGAATCGTGAAAACAAATTTGGCATTCTTGCTAACTTAATACTGGTAATGCTTATGTCTTCAAGCATCACCCAGACTCTTTATTCGTCACTATTTATGACAAAAACACTCGGATGGCTGATTTTTTTGGCTGTAATCCCCTTTACCCTGCTGTTATTTGTTATGTTCAGAACTAAATTCTCCACGCTGATTTCATTTGTCAGCATTGGTGTAATATTAGTAATCGGATTATCTGTGATAATCTTTAAAATAGGTGTTCAAGATGTATTGATTTGGTCTAACAGATATTCTATTTGGTTTATTGATGTTACAAACGGCTATAAGGATAATATTGTTCCTGTATTTGCCAACAGTACTGTATTGTGTTTAACTTTTTTAATTACATTATTTGTTTTTATATTTACTATAAAGTATTATAATTTCTATGTAACGACAATACTGTTTTTCAGCGTGTTCTATATCCAGTTGGAATTAAAGACTCCCGGCAGTGAACTCTCCTTTGTCCTCTTTATCTTCTCCTTCCTTCTTTACTATTTCTTCTATATTTTGCAAAGAAGAAGCAAAGAGAAAACTTACGATACGGGAAACAAACTAAAATATCTTTTATATATTTTACCTGTGTGTATTGTTGTCATGAGCCTTACATTGATGTTTCCCCAAAAGCAGGACCGTATTAGCATTCCCTGGCTTGATAAAAAGGTCAGCAGTACTATAGATAAAATTGTAGATAAATTTTCCGGGGTTGATGTATCTTCCTTTGATTATTTTTCTTTTGGAATTTCCGGCTTTGGTAAAACCGATAGACTTGGAGGAGATTTAAGACTTAATAATACTCATGTAATGAATGTAAAATCCGATCATTCAAATTTATATTTACGTGCTTCCTCAAAGGTTTATTATGATGGGCATAAATGGTACTCTGACGTTAATAAAATTACCTCTCTCGGTTCGGCGCAGGAGTTTACCAAGCAGCTAAATTCCGACACCGAACTGCTTTATAATAGTATATCAGGAGCTTTTGGTAAAACTGTTGATATAACAGAAAATGATTTTTTTGATGATTCACTAGCCCAGGTCGACTTTGTAAACCTTAAAACAAAATCACTGTTCATACCTGCCAAGCCTTACAAGTTAAGCCTTAAGACAAATAAAGAAATCCTTTTGGATAATGAACAGATGCTATCTACAAAAGATGTTCAGAGTAAAGGCTTTTCCTACTCCATCGGATATTATAATATAAATCTGAAAAGTGAAGATCTGATTAGTTTACTGAGGAAAAGTAAGAAGCCAGATAATAAATTAAGTATAGAAGTTCATTATAATTTGGACAGTAGTAAAGTTGACATTAATTCAAACAATTCTATGGTTTTTGTTAAAAGCCTTGATAGCGTTGAATTTCAAGATTTTTCTTCAGAAATGACTAACGGAACGGAGTCTTCGGACACTTTTTACACCAGATATACACAAGTCCCTGAAACTGTTACTCCTAGGGTTAGAGAGCTTGCGGAGGATATAACTTCTGGCAAAAGTAACAATTATGATAAGGCTAAAGCCGTTGAAACCTATCTTTCAAAAAACTATCCCTATACCCTTGTCCCCGGGAATCCCCCTAGAAGCAGGGACTTTGTAGACTATTTCCTTTTTGAAGGGAAGAAGGGCTATTGTACCTATTATGCTTCAGCCATGACAATAATGCTCAGATGTCTGGATATACCGGCTCGATATGTTGAAGGTTATATGCTGCCCCCTGATCGTAAGGACGGTGTGTATAAGGTTACAAATCAACAGGCTCATGCCTGGGTTGAGGTTTATTTTGAGGGCTTTGGCTGGATTCCCTTCGAACCTACTTCACCATTTGTGGCAAATCTTTATGAAGATAGAACAATTTCTGCAACAGTTAGCAGTGAGATGATGGACACTAGTTATCAGGACTATATGGAAATGATGAACAAATACAGGAATCAGAGTGCAGGCCTAACCATTAATCCAACCATTGTAGATAATACAGATTCCGGTATGTCACCGTCAGTTTTGATATTAATAATCGCATCCTCCTTAATAGGTGCAATTTTACTGGCATTGTGTACTATAGCCTCTGTGAATTATTTCAGGTTCTACAATCTTCAAAGGAAAATAAAAAAAGGTGATCCCAATACTTCAATTTTAACTGCATATAACTACATTTTAAAGACGCTTAAGTTCCAGGGTGTAGCTATAATTCCCGGAGAAACTCCTACGCAATTTGGGGAAAGAGTTGAAAAGCTTTTTGATATTAGGAGTTTTTCGTTTAATAAAACTAGTTTCATAAAAATATCAGGCTATTATGTAAAAGCCAGATACAGCCGTAATTCCTTATCAGAAACCGCGGTAACTGAAACACTGGAATTTATAGATATACTGTTAAATCTGATTATTGAAAAATCCGGCAGGTTCAAGGTTGGATTCTATAGATACTTCCTCGGAAGATTTTAAACCGCATAAACACAAAAAATACAAAACTATAATAACCCTAAAAACCACCAAACTGAATGAATCTTATGTTTGGTGGTTTTTTTCGTATTTTATCTCGCTATATATATCTATCCGTTTTCAAGCAAATGATTAAACCTTTTCATCAACATGTGTTTTAACTCTTAAGATATTTCCTATAAATGAAAGTTTTGTTTCAGAAACTAAAACAGCCACAAATATAAGAACAAAACCGATTATCAGTCTAAGCGTCAGTTGTTCTCCGTAAAAAACTATTGAGAAAAGGACGCCGAAAACTGATTCAAGGCTTAGAATTATAGCTGCTGCAGAGGGATGTGTCCATTTCTGTCCTATATTCTGAAACAGCATTGCAACAGCAGATGCAAATACTGCCAGATAAAGCAGCCCTAACATGTTACCCATTCCCCATGAGGGCGGAAAGTCTTCATATACGAGTCCGATAGACCATGAGAAAAGGGCTGCAAAACCAAATTGCAATATCGTAAGTATAATTGGATCCCTTCCCTTCCCCAGCTTTGCTATTGCTACAAGGTGTCCTGCAAACAGGAAGCCACCCAGTAGAGTAAAAGCATCTCCGAATCCCACTGTAAAGTCACCCTTAAGGGAAACCAAACCAATGCCAGAAATACATACAAGAGCGGCAATAAAACTATATTTGTCTGGTTTTGATTTATCTACAGCCCAAAAAAGGAACGGAACAATAACACAATAAATTGCAGTTAAAAAAGCATTCTTCCCCGGTGTAGTTTCTGTAATCCCAATGGTCTGTGTAACATAGCCCAGAAACAGAAGAAAACCGATTATTGAGCCTTTTAAAATATATTCCTTATTAATTTGTTTAACTCTTTTCCAGAATACAGCGCTCAAAAGTATGCTCGCAATTGTAAATCTAAAGCCCAGCAAAATAAAAGGTGGAAAAACATCCACTGTATTCTTCATAATAAAAAACGAACTTCCCCAGATAAACGAAGCCATAAAAAGTGCCAGCTTGGGAAGCAGCTTTTTGGAATAAAAATCATTAATTATAATCAAACCCCTTCGATAAATAGTACATTCAATAAATAATAATTATAATAACATTAAAAACATATTAACACTAAAATATTCTTTATCATAATGTTAAAACCATATCACCCTGCGAATCAACAAAACCATATTTGGAGTAGATTGGCCTTCCCATATCTGTGGCATTCAATGTAATTCTGGTACAGCCACGGGTTTTCGCTTCATTTATAATGTTTTGAAACAGCGTATTGGCTATTCCTCTTCCCCTGTAGTCTGGCAAAGTATACATATTCATAATGTAGGCTGTTTTGCCTGTAAGGTTTTTATAGGATGCCGGAAGATAATAAAAGCAAATACCACTTGTTCCAACAATTTTGTCATCCTCAATTGCCAGCCAGGAAACAAAGCTTCCATCGGTCATTGAAGTTTGAAAATACTCTTGGAGAGCTAGCGTAAGCTGGTTGTCCTTATCAGAATCCGTTACCTTTTGTACTTCTTTGACAAACTCTATTCTAAGTTTTACCAATTCATTCTCATCCTGCAAAGTTGCCTTTCTATAGATCATAGTGAGCTCCTTTAAGCTCGTAATAATCATAAACTGTAGTCTCATTGAATCCACAATCTTTATAAAGATTAAGAGCTTTTTTATTGTTTACTGCCACCTCCAGTATGACAGTTTGTAAATTATCTTCAAGAAATTTTTCCAGGGCCAGACTTAGAATTTCTCTTCCATATCCCATGCCACGCAGTTCTGGTCTTACAGCGAACCCAAAAATATAACCTTCTGTATTCTCCTTTGACAAACCAATTTTTCCAATAAACTCACCTTTAAATTCTGCAACCATTGTATTTTCATATAAATCTGCTGAAACCGCTGTATTATCCTCGTCATCAGATTCAAAGGATATTTTATCGAGTTCAACTAAAGCATCAAAATCTGATGATTCGGCTTTTCGAAGATATATCCCTTGTTTTACGATATCAGGAATGGCACTTTGCTCAAATTTCATTTTATACTCCGAACATGAGTACGCTGCTCCTAATGATTTCAGGAAGGTTGTTCCCGGAACTTTTGAATGCTCGCATATCAATAGAATCCTATCCGGTTTCATATCCGAACACCTTTTCATAGCAAGGCTGAGTAAATTTTTGAATACCCCCCGACGCCTATAGTCAGGATGTACCATACCAGTTATTTCAATTTCTTTTGACTTATGAGTTATGTCATATAATCCTATAAAGCCAACAAGTATGTTATTTTCATAACATAAGAAGTCATACACCAGCTCATTATTCCTGGTTTCAAGCATTCCCCAGTTTAATTTCATATTCAAAGGTTCATATTTACTACAAATGTCGTTAAGTTTCCCGATATCCTGAAGCTGACCTTCGGTTAACCCCTTAGAAGAAATAAAATCAATCAAAAAATAACCTCCGATTTTTATTTAACTTTGTTGCTCTAGATATTCAGGTAGTTTAACTTCACCAAGGTACTTACAGCACAATCGGCAAAGGAAATATCCTGAATTCCGGAGTTTGGGTTTTTATATCCAATACATTTCATACCGGCTGCTTTGGCTGCTTTAACGCCATTACTTGAATCCTCAAGTACAACACATTCAAATGGATCAACCTTTAGTTCTGCTGCAGCCTTCAGAAAAATGTCAGGAGCCGGTTTACTGTTTGTTACTTCCTCACCGCTGATAATTACGTCAAAAAACTCATATATATGTAAGCTTCTTAAAACCAGCTCAATAAATTGTCTTGAGGAAGAGGACGCTAATGCTATAGGTATCCCCTTTTCTTTTAATTCCGTTAATAATTCCAAAATTCCATTTATTGGCTGTAATTCTTTTTTTCCGAACAGTTGAGTTTTATATTGATTTTGAATAACTAATAATTCTTCTACGGTTACTTTAATATTATATCTTTCTATAAGAACAGCCCACATTTCAGGATTTGTAACTCCTACAAAGGAATTTAATTCATTATCTGTAATATCAATTCCATAATCCTTCATTACCATCCTATCGGTTTGAAAATGTAATGGCTCACTGTCAATAATAACACCGTCCATATCAAATATGAATGCTTTTATCATTTTACCTCCCATCTACGGGCATAGTGCGTACACAAATAGTAATGAAAAGACATGTAGTGGCTTTTCGCTACTTGAAAGTCATGACGACTTACCATATTTATTTTTACGCTACCTCCGTTTATATGTAAACTTTTAAAACTTCTGAAAGCATAGGATATATTATACTATATATTTAACCGGTTGTGCTTACAATTTTTTGTACTATTAAACTGTACTGACTCCTATCCCCTGTGGTTTACTGTCCTACTTGTATTTTTAAAAAATTAAAACAAAGGTCGCGTGTAGCTTAAGCTTTTCCAACTCCGTTTTTTTCCTTCCGATTAATCCTAAATCCAATAAAGCCATTCCAAGCAGAGGAACTATTCCGGAAAGGTAGAATCCTACCGCAACAACATCTGCAAAGCCCCTCCACTCACCATTTACAGTAAGCGGAACTACTACATCACAATGCCCCTTTCCACCTGCAAGAACCCTCGGTATGCTGTCAGTATAGCCTATGGAAATAACGGCTATCCTGGTATTTTTATCAGCTGTGAACTGACTGTTGTAGCCTACTGATTCATCCTTGAATATTTCTTTTGAGCTGCAAACCCCGGAATTGTTTAATTTCATTGAACACAATACTTCCGGAAGTAGTCAAAACTACCCTTGCTGGCATATATATTTTTGATGGGGCAAGAGTATATTTTTCATTAAAATCAAAAAAGCCTTGAAGATAAATTAAACAACCTGCCAGGTTGACATTTATATTGTAGTCAATTCTAACAGGTTGTTTTTTAAATTGGTCTTATTAATTCCTTGAGATTTTATTACAATTTAATTATTTATGTAATAGTTGGATTTAAATGCATCATTCCTTACAACGGGGTAAGGTAACTTTAAACTCAGTATACAGCTCATTACTTTCTGCGTTAATTATTCCTCCATGTAGAACGACAATTTCTTTGGCAATCGCGAGTCCCAGTCCGGTTCCTCCGGTATTGCTTGATCTGGCCGTATCCAAACGATAGAACTTTTCAAATATTGTGTCGAGTTTGTCCGACGGAATTGTTTTACCTTTGTTTCTGAATTTTACAACTATGTCCTCACCCTGTTCGATTGCAGAAATGGTAATAGTACTATTCTCATAGCTGTATGCCGAGGCATTCTTAAGGATATTGTTAAATACACGACCCAGCTTATCGGAATCTGCAAAAATCATTATATTTTCTGCTGCTTCCACAACAGCTTCTTTATTGTCGGGTGAAAGTATCGGATAGAATTCGTCAGCCATTTGCTCAAGCATCAGAGTCAGATTTACATCCTCTTTTGCAAGTGTTATGGTTTGAAGATTAAATCTTGTTATTTCAAAAAATTCATTAATCAGCTGTTCTAGGCGATATGCCTTCTCAAGAGTTATACCGGTATATTTGACCCTTTGTTCCAACGGCATATCAGGAGCCTCATTTAGAAGACTCAGGTAACCAATAACAGATGTAAGCGGTGTCTTTATGTCATGGGCAAGGTAAACTACCAGGTCATTTTTTCTTCGTTCGCTTTCAAGTGCTGCTGATCGTCTTTTTTCAAGAGTATTTTTGACCGCATTAAGTTTCTTTTCCATGAATTCAAGCTCACGGGGAAAGGTAATGGGCTCTTCAGACTCATTTACCAGCTGGTCTATACCGTCGCTGATTTGCTTGAAATAACGTGTATACCTAGACATTGCAATATAAATAAATATCAGTAGAAGAAAAACAAAGCCGATTCCAAGCAGCAATCCCTTGTTGTATCTGAAAATATTTGCATATATGTCGGCTGCTGACCAGTAATCAATTTTTAAAATTTTTTGGGCCAGAGCTACAAAGCCTTCTGCAAATGGTTCCTGTAATGCATTATCAATTAAAAAGTGTAGAATGAAAAGTCCGACAATAACTGTTATCAAACCCGTCAGTAGTATTTGAGACAGTATTTTGGTTTTTACCCGCCTGAAATCATTTTTCAATCTTATATCCCACTCCCCACACAGTTTTTATGAACCTGGGATTACCTGCCGGCTCCTTCATTTTTTCCCTGAGATGTCTGATATGCACCATAACCGTGTTATTACTTCCGGTGAAATATTTTTCACCCCATACCTCCTGAAAGAGCCTTTCGGAGCTGATAACCTGACCTCTGTTTTCGCAGAGCAGCCAAAGAATTGAAAATTCCAAAGGAGTAAGAAAGAGCGGTGATTCATTTAAAGTACACTGATGAGTTGTCCTGTTCATAACCAGTCCCGAAACCTCGATAATGTCATTATTCTGCTGGATGCCTTCGTTATATCTTGTGAATCGTCTAAGCTGAGCCTTAACGCGGGCTACCATTTCCAAAGGGCTGAAGGGCTTGGTAATATAGTCATCAGCACCGAGGGTCAGGCCTGTTATCTTATCCATTTCTTCAACTTTTGCCGTCAACATTATAACCGGAAAATTATACTTTTCTCTTATTTTTTTGCAAAGTGTAAAACCATCCATTTCAGGCATCATAACATCAAGAACAGCCAGGTCATATTTATTATAATCTATGCTGCTCAAAGCCTCTGTGGGGCTATAATACTTACTTACCGAGTAATTCTCATTCTTCAGGTAAAGTTCAACAAGATCGGCAATTTCCTTTTCATCATCCACAACAAGTATATTAATACTCATTCTATCTGTACCACCTTATTTTTAATAATAGATAATACACCTTATCTCTATTAAAAATTATAGCATATTAATCACCGGAGATTTGTTTCAAGATATTAAGAATTCCTTAATTTTACTTACTTTTGTTTTCGTACTTTAATTTTACGTACTTTTACATTTATTTGTTTATAATTTATCTTTACGAAGCGGTAAAGTAACCGTAAACTCTGTTCCTTTATTCTCACCACTTTTTACCTCTATGGTGCCTCCATGAGCAGCGACGATAGCCCTTGTTATTGTTAAACCTATTCCAGAGCTTCCTGTAAGCCTGTTTCTGGACTTGTCAGCCCTATATAATCTTTCAAATATATACGGAACATCCTCCTCGGGAATACCTTGTCCGTTATCTTTTATCATCATTTTGACAGAATCTACTTGCGACTCTATGTTTACGATAACAAGACCACCTTCAGGAGTATATTTGAGAGCGTTGGACAATAAATTTACTATTACCTGACTGATTTTATCACGATCTGCGTATATCTCAGTACTGTTTCCATTAAACTCAATACTTATTCCTTTACTTAAGAATTGGCTTTCAAAATTTTGAAGCAGTCTCTTTGCATGTTCAGTTATATCAAATAATTCCTTGTCCAGAATAAGTTCATCATTTTCATATTTTGTAAGCTTTTCAAGATCTCCGACCATTTTTCCTATGCGAACAATTTCTTCATGACAACTCTTTAACCTTTTACTGTCAGCAGGCCAAATTCCATCTATCATAGCTTCCATATGACTTTGAAGTGTTGCCAGAGGGGTTCTTAATTCATGGGCCAAATCTCCTGTCATCCTTTTTCTCAAAGCCTCCTGCTTTTCAAGAGAATCAGCAAGCTGATTAACAGTTAAGGTCAGCTCATTTATTTCAGTAGTTGTGGATTTCTGAGTTATTCTTTCTGAGTAATACCCCTTTGAAATTGATTTTGCAGCTGCTATTACCTTTGATATAGGTGAACTCAGCCTCCTTGACATAATCCAACCCAAAATTAACGCAAAAGCAAGTGAAAAAACACCTACACCTATAAGTACATTATTGAAGGCGGACATAAAAGCCTGATCATGCTCATTAAGGTAATTGGGGCCATAAGTACCTATCTCTACAACACCAACCTTTTCCAGCTTATAGTTTAAAGTATATGGAACTTCCGTGTAACCGGAGGCTTTTGCTCCAGTTGTACCGCTGGCGTTTAAGGCCATGTGTTCGATTATTTTCTGACACATTCCATTGTTATGTTCTTTAGCATCCCATAAGGTTTTTCCATTAATATCTTTAACAACAATAATTATTCCGTTGAGGAGATAGCTTTCTCCTAAAGATTCAATGTAATCGGTATTCCAATTATTGTTACCTTTATATTGAGCCGCCAGTGTGGTAACTATCTCTTTGTATCTAAGCTGTTGGTTTTCATTCACATATTCTTTGAAATGCTTTTCAACAAACAAATTCGTCAGAATGCTAATCAGAAAAACAATAATTACTGCTGCAATAATATATGATATGGATAGCTTTGAACGCAAGCTGTTTACCATTTTTTCACCCCTTAATCTCCGGCATGCAGAGCATGCCTTCCAAAGCTTTTCACTCTTCACACTTCACTCTTTACTCTTCATTAAATAATCTATAGCCAACCCCATGAACTGTATGCAAATACCTGGGTACTTTAGGGTCATCCTCTATTTTCTGTCTGAGATTCTTAATATGTGTATCAACCGTTCTGTCAAAGCCCTCAAAATCTTCACCAAGGGCTATGTTTATCAACTCTTCCCTAGTAAAGGTTTTGTTTGGGTACCTTATCATTGTAAGCAGAATTTTGAATTCATTTGGAGTGAGATTAACAACACTATCTCTCTTTTTGACCTCATGCTTTAGGTTATCAATTACAATATCTCCCAGTTCTATAACAGTTGTTGTCAGCTGTGCGTCAGAGCTCCTTCTTAATACTGCTGCCACTCTGGCTACAAGCTGCCTTGGGCTGAAAGGCTTTAGTACATAATCATCAGCTCCGATATCCAAACCTTTCAGGATATCTTCCTCTTCCGCTTTCGCAGTTAGCATTATAATAGGGATTCTTGACTTTCTCCTGATATTTTTGCAGATTTCTTCGCCGGTAATATCAGGAAGCATAAGATCCAAAATGACAAGGTCAGGATCAACTTCTTCAAATACAGCCATGGCCTTGTTGCCGTTATAGGCTGTATATACTTCGTACCCGCTGTGTTGAAGATACGATTTTACCACTTCCACAATCTTTTGTTCATCATCAACTACAAGTACTTTTTTTGACACATTCATATAGTTTCTCCTAAAAAACTGATGTAAAAAGTAATTATTCACCAGTACTCCCGTACTAACTTATAGAAATGTGTCGCACACGAAATAACTAAAAAATAGTACTATACAATTCTTTTATTTATTTCTAACCATGGCTTCCACATTTCTATAAGTTGTACTCGTGTAAAATATTAAAATTATTTACAACAGTTTAGCAATGATAAAGTAGATTTTTCTTATGCTTCACCTATATAAAGATACCCCGCTTCAAACATTTGAAACGAGGTGCTTTATTTCTGATATAAACTCATATAAACTCAATAAAATGATACTATTATTTGACTACATCGTAGCCCTGGTCTTCAATGGCATCCACAATAGACTTTCCGGTTACTTTTTCAGGATCAAATTCCACCGTAACCTTTTTGTTTGCAAGGTCAACCGAAACCTTATCAACTCCATTTAACGCTCCAACTGCCTTTTTTACACTGTTTTCACAGTGGCTGCAGGACATTCCCTCAACATTTATTTCAGTTATTTCTTTAGCCATATAAATCTCCTCCAAGTATTTTAATTCATTTTACTGATATAAATTTATTTTTCTCACTACCTATTGGGGTAGCGATTAATTTCTAACATATTATATACTATTTCTTATCAGGCTTAAAGCGTTTCAGACTTAGAGAATTTGTTACAACCGATATTGAGCTGAAAGCCATGGCACCTCCGGCAATAATGGGGATCAATAAGCCCAAAGCAGTAAAAGGTATTCCTATTATATTATATTATATATAAATGCCCAAAACAGGTTTTGCTTAATCTTTTGCATAGTTCTTCTGGATAATTTTATTGCTGTGGGGATAGTACGCAAATCACCGCTTATTAATGTTAAATCTGCTGCAGCAATGGCCACATCGGTACCGGTACCAATTGCAAAACCTATATCAGCCGTTGCCAGTGCCGGTGCATCTACCGTCTATTAATTATTGTATATAAAGCAAAAATAGTTATTCCGACACCAAGCAGCTGTCCAATATTCTTCCCGGCTATACTCCCATTTTCTGAACCCTTCTCTGTTTACCGAATCAACAGAAGAATTATGCAAAGGATTATTTAACACCCTATAATCATTTTTTTCAATTGCCTCAATAATTCGCTTGAGCTTGATATAATTTAAATTATAAGTTATATAAACATTGGCGCTGTTAAATATTGCTTTAACCCCTTCGATGCCTTCCAGTTTTTTAAGTGAATTTTCAATGCGCGTTTCACAGCCAGTACAAGTCATACCGTCAATATGAAGAATTCTCTTGATGATATTCTTTTCCATTTACCCTCCACATAGACTACACTATTTTGTCTTCCAGTTATTTGTAAATAGTTCCTTGTTCTGCGCTATGAATTCCTTTGAAATAATAATATTTGTTCCGTCGTCGGTTTTGTTTTCTTTATAAATAGGAACAGGATTACAGCCGCCTCTCTGTAATTCAATCATATCCATAGAGAACTGATTCCCGCAGTTCTGACAAACCAGTACATCTCCCTCCTGCTTGTAATATGCTCTTGGTGAACCCTTGCAAATCTGACAGGTATTAAAGGCAGTTCGTATTGTTCCGTCATCAGCCTTCACAGCAAGAATCTCCATTTTTTTATTATCTATTTTTACAGGATAGAATTTAACTGTTTCAGTAATTTCAATCTTATTAATTACTATATCCTTATCAGCGGCAGAAGAAATAACTTCATTCCTACTGCCAAAACCTATTTTTGACATAATGATTACAGCACCAAGAATTACAGCAGCAACAATTAAAATTGTAAATTTTTTATTTTGGTTTAAGTGTTCATTGGTATTACGATTCTTCTTTTTCATAATCTCCTCTGTCTGTAGCTTTGTTAACCATAATAACAAATATTTATGTAGATTTTATGAAGATCTGAAAAACATAATTATTTATGAAATATAAAATTAATCAACATAAAGGCTAACATATATTTACATTTGCTAAAATCTACAGTAATATTGTTTTATGTAGATTTATTAACCAGGGGGTTTATATGAAATCGGTAAAAATTACATACATATCCAGCTATATTTGCGGGTTATTACTTTTTATAATAGGAATTGTTTTAATTATCAATATTAAAAACGCTCCCGGGCCGGTTAATAATGACATTATCACTCCTTCCAGCAACACAAAAGAATTTGATATTATCGATAATTATACTGTAAATAAGAATCCCATCAATTTCTTAGTTTTAGTTAAGGAAGCTTCAGGGAATAATACCGATACAATAATTGTAGCGAACTATGTACCTGAAACAAGACAGATTAATCTCTTAAATATTCCTAGAGATACCAAGGCCGGTAATAAGGACAATATAAAAATTAATGCCATTTACAACAGAGGTATAAGAGGATCTCTGAACCCTAGTCATCAAGATAAGGTTGAAGCAATAGAATATACTACTCAAACTATATCAAATCTTACCGGTATAGAATTAAATTACTATATTTATCTTGAAATTGACACCATTAAGGAAATCGTTGATAAACTTGGGGGCATTTACTTTGATGTGCCGGCCCGACTTAGATACGAAGACCCTACTCAGAATCTGCATATTGACCTTCAGAAAGGATACCAATTGCTGAATGGTGATAAAGCCGAACAATTTCTTCGCTTCAGACAAGCACACAGGCGTTACTATTCATCTGATGAATACAAAGAAGTCAGAAAAATTTATAATGGCTCGGATTTAGTAAGAACAGAGATGCAGATCAAATTTGTTAATGCCATTATTGAGCAAAAAGTTAATCTGCTTGAAATTCCAAAGCTTATCCCTGTTATAAACTATGCTTTTAATAATGTAGTTACAAATACTGAATTGAATAATGTTCTCACGTTATTTAGTGCCTTTACACAAGGCTCAAGACCGGAAATGAACACGTTTAAGTTATATGGAATTGATAAGAGAATAGATGATCTGGCCTTTATCATTTATAACAATACTGTTGAGGATACTAAAAGTAAAAAAATACTTAGATCAGATGAAGTTATAGAAAATTATTTTAGTGTACCTGTTGCAAAGTTCATTCCTGACAAAAATAAAAAATATGATTTTTCAACCGCCAAAGGTAGCAACCCATCAAACACCGATACTGATTCGGTTGGTGATAACAGTGATAAGCCTTAAGATGCTATAATCCCTTGTAACAGCTTAAACTGGAATAACGTTGGAAGAAAGCGTTACTGTTAGAAAATGAATCAAATAAAGGTCATAACGCCAGTCCTGGAGCGGACAAGCATTATGACCTTTTTGTATTACGATACTGTACTTGTTACATAGAATTATTTTAAAGTAAATGACTCCCAAGCCTTTTTAATAATATCGATGTTTGTTGTACTGTAGAATATTTTGTTTACAGAGAACTCCAGTATGTATGCTTTATTACCCTTTTGAATTAAATATATTTCATTATTAAATGCTATACCGTTGTCACCTTTAACCTGAATAACATACTTAACGTAATTAGTATCTTTACCTGTTATTGTAGATTTACTTTCGACTTTTATGTTGGATTTACTATTAAGTATCTTATCAAAACTAATTGCCAATCTATTCAGATCATCAACTTCATCAATAGTTGAAATACTAAAAGTACACTCCGGACTGTAGAAGTACTGGTACGTATCTGTATTTTCCTCATCCTCAGTCCACTCTACAGGAATAGACATTGTAAAGCCAGCCTCATCTAAAGTACGTACTCTGCCATTCATAGAAATTTTGTTAGGATCAAGAAGTTTTCCTGTTGCTTTTGCATCAAGCTTCTGAAAGCTGAAGGAGTTTATCATACCCTCAACAAGTTTTTTCTTATTAAAATGATTATAAACGTTTTCGGGAATTTCTGCTCTTACTATATATTTGTAATTATTGTCAACAAAGAACATTTCATAGCCATATACTGTTATATCAGGAAACTTTAAAGTATAAAATACTTTATTACCTTCTACACCATTAATCTCCACCTTCTCCTGTTTTGTTACTGAGTAAAATTCCGAATTATAATGAGCCGCATCATCATCTAAGGACTTTTGGGTTATAGAATCTAATGTGTCATCCTTGTCGATAGAATATACTTGAACTGAAAAATATTCATATTCCTTGCCGTAGAAAGCAATAACATTACGTATGTTATCAACCTTTACTTCCTCATAATATGGTATCATGTCTACAGACCATTTTAATCTTGTATCCAGGTACTTCCTATAGCCATCCTTTGTTACATCTGAAAGATCCTCGGTACTTCCGTCCTTATTAAAATTAAAATCAAAGGATTGCACAAGACTCTTATATTTTTCATCATCATAGTCGTCATCATTCTCTGTAATAATTAAAATATCATATACTGTGGTTTTAGTAATATAACATCTTTCTCGTACTGTATTTTTATCATCACAATATACGAACTCTGCGTATTTTTCACCGTTATTGCTATCTTCAACAAAATCAATTCTAGTGAATCCCTTAATTTTATCATTAACATATTTGATAAAGTCGTCAATACTTGATTCTTTTTTGGTATCATTTATAGCTACAACTACAGAATAGGACCCATCCTGGGCCGAAAAAATATTTTCCGAACCATTAAAATTTCTATATTCGAGTTTTAAATCGTTCGGAAGCTGCATTGACCATTTATAGTAGCTGTCACCGACTTTTGATTTTTTGGTTTTCTTTATTAATGAACTAAAGTCTTTAATACTATTTGGATTTGCAATTTCCTTTACAAAGGTGATTTTCCCGTCGGAGGTTGAAACATCTGCACCCAACATATCCGCAAGAGAAGTAATAGATGCCATAAAAGAATTGTTCTTTATGTAGGGTGCGGCATCAATATTAATTTTTTTACCTGCTACAACTGCTTCCTTCTTCTTTTCGGTAAGTTTTATATCCACACTGTTGTAGTTTATTACTGCTGTTTTAGCTTTTAGATCAACATTAAGGTTCGCACCCAAAGCATCTGTTATAACGTTAACAGGAACAAATGTCTTACCTCCTGTCTGAGCACTTACCTCACCTTTTACACTCTTGCCATTTACATCATAAGCACCCGTACCGGCTTTAAATGATACAGATATTTTTGTAGCATTCTTGTTTTCAGTTGGAAGTTCTGCTGCAAATGCAGAAAACTGAAGTATTGCAAAACACAAAATCAAACTCATGATCGAAAATAATTTCTTCATCCTTTCTGACCCTCCTGGAGTTTTCACTCTATAAAGTAGTAATTAAATAATATTGCTAAAGTTGTGTAGATAAACAAAATTATGTTTATAAAAACACTATTTTAATTCATCCAAAGCAACATTAACGCTCTGCGCTTTACCATCTCTGCGTATATTCACCTTTACCTTGTTGCCGGGAACTAATCCTTTAAAGGCTTCATTTAAATCAACCATTGTGTTAACTGCTTTATTGTTAACATTATAAACATAGTCATTTTTTTTCAAACCGGCTTTTTCTGAACATGATCCCTCTTTAATTCGGGTTACTTTCAAACCTGTTTTACTTGGAAGACCATTTAAGGCAACATAGTCTTCTTCAAACTCAGCCCCTAGTGTTACCCTTTTAACTTTTCCGTATTTATAGAAATGATCAAGAACAACTTCTACAGTATCTATAGGGATTGCATAATTCATTCCCTGTGCATAAATTCTTGAAATTGAATTTACTCCTATTACCTCTCCGTTGATATTAACAAGCGGTCCGCCACTATTACCGGGATTTAACGCAACATCTGTCTGAATCAGCTTGTACTGGTAATAACCGTCAATGCTTCTGTTAAGGCCGCTGATGACACCTACTGAGGCACTGTTTCTATTTTGAAAGGAAAGTGGAGTTCCTATAGCTATTGCAGTTTTACCGATTACAATATCAGATAGCTTTCCGAACCTTGCAGGTACCAGCCCGATCTTGTCAATCTTAATTACTGCAAGATCCGATTCCTTATCAATATACTTTAATCTGGCATCATAACCGCTTCCATCAGATAGTACAACAGCTATCCTGGTCATATCTTCAACTACATGGGCATTGGTAAGAATTTCACCGCCTGACTTTATTACTATACCTGTACCTAATGCAAGTCCTTCGATAGAACCTTCTTCAGCTTTTATATTTCCTATAATCCCCACTACTGAAGGACCAACAGCTTTAACTATATCGGGTATAACGTCATCATTTTTGTTTGAGATGTTAATAGTATTGTTGTTTTGAGAAATATTTAGATTTAACAGACTTGAAAGAGCTGTAATATCAACATAGACTTTGTTGTTTACAGTTGTAGCCCCGACATTTGCTGCTTTACCATTAATGTTAACTTTTATACTGGACATACCTGAAGCTAATAAATTAGAAGATACAAACAAAAAAAGAACGGCAAAAAATAAGACAACTTTGGTTTTATGTTTATTCATTTTTAACCCCTGTGAAATGTTATTATTGTATAATACTAACATTTATTCACAGTAATTACAATAAAATTTGACATTTTTTAAATGTCAAGTTTGCTATAAATTTCTAGAATACAATAATAAAATTTCTTATAATATAATATGCTGTAAATATAATAAGTACTGTGACCCAGAATGATTTGTTTCTTGGTATTATTATTTGCCTTCTTCCAAATATTCCCGTCAGTAACTCCACATATGCCAACATAGCTATAATAATTCCCAATAAAGGTACGGGATTATATTTTATTGACCCTATAATATCCCCTGACAGCAGGTGTTGTACGCTTCTGGTATTACCGCAGCCCGGACAATATATATGAAGATAAGTGTAACTGGGACATGCTGGGAAAAGTGTGCCCAGATAATACAACTCATTTCTGTATACATAAACAAAGGCAACAGAGATAAATGGGAAAACAACTACTATGAATTTTAGCCAAGTAGATTTTATATTCAAGGCAACCTCCGAAACATTCAAACCAGCAAAATCATTAACAGTACATTATGAACTACTTCATATTATTAACGAACTTATATATTCACCAATGCTAATAAGTATTCAATGTTAATTATACTCATATTTCTTCAATAAAGACTGATTGTGGAAGAAATTCTCAAGCAATTATCATTTTAATATAAATTCCTGTTTAAGCATATCTTCTAGCGACACCTCTCCGTTATGGTACGACTTCCTGTTTTGAGTTCTATTCATATAATTGATGCTTCTTCTACTGCACCACTGGATACAGGCCATACACTGCTCACAGTTGTTGTTCCATTCAGGACAGCCCTCAGCAGTCATGTTAATATTGTTGACCGGACATACCTTTTCACAGACTCGGCAGCCATTACAGTTCTGATTTATATTAAAGTGTTTATCCTGCGACTTAAAACCCATCCTACTATCATGAATATTCTTCCTCCCGCTTTCGAAACTTAAATAAAATCTTTCAAAAGCTCTAGGGCCTACAGGCTCTGTTTCATTCTTTTGTTCAATACTTTCAGATATTCTGTGAACTGTTTTTTCCGCCCTTTTTAATATGTAATTATTAATCTTGTCTGGAAGCGCCCCGTGTCCAACAATATTGTTTCCGGGCATTATAACAGAAAATTCACCCTTAAGCTTATAACCCCTCTCTTCCAGTAAATCACGCAGTCCGACAAGTGCTAACCCTCTGGTACTGCCATATGTAGCTATACCGAATAAATATTGATTTTTACTTAATAAGAGTTTCTTGATAAAATTCTCTACAAAGACCGGCATCATATAATAATAAACGGGATAAACAAATCCTACTCTCTCGTATGTAGATGCATCCAATTCCTGCTGGTCATGTCTTATGCTTAGAAGCTTAGTATCTCCAAGCTGTCTCGCAATTTTTCCGGCAACAGCCAAGCTATTTCCAGTTCCGGTAAAATAAAAAATTGCATTTTTCATATTTATTACCCTCCCTATTAGTTTTGTAATTTTAAGCTACATATTACAAAACTAATAATACACTTTCTACCAATCAATGTCAATTTGTTTTGTAATTTTTAATGTAATATTTCAAAACTAGTTAAATATTAAACTCCAAGTTGCATCCATAAATAAGCCATGTATAATTAATAGTTGTAACCAAATGAATTTTGTAACAAAATTCAATAAGCAAAATTAAAGAGGTGTTTCGTTATGAATAAATATGAAATACGCACCAATAAAAAAAAGGAAGCAATACTAAATACAGCTCTCGAGTTATTTCGAGAAAATGGATTTATTAATACGAATATAAAGAGTATTGCAGATAAGGCAAAGGTATCACAAGTTTCAATCTATAATTATTTCGGAAGTAAAAATCTTTTGGTAAAAGAAGCAATTTCTATTTTGATGGGAGGAATTCTATCTGCAGCTGACGATATATTATCTGAACCTCTGTCCTTTACTGAAAAGGTTAAAAAGGCACTTTCTTTATGTACTGAGAAATTTGATGGTGAAATAAAAGAGTTCTTTTCTGTGGCAGCCCTCGAAGATCCTCAAATGGTACAGGCTATAATAAGTACTTTGTCTGAAAAAAAGAATAGTCTTTATTGGAAATACATAGAGTCAGGAAAAGCAGAGGGATTTATTGATTCAACTATTCCCACTGAGACAATATTGGATTTTTTAAACGCAATAAATACTCTTGGAAATGATCCGAAATCCAACAATATAAAATATCGTGAGGACATTTTGAATCTGTTGTTAAATGGGATTATTCTTAAGTATTATTAGATTGGAAGACATTACTGAAATTAAAAAACTTTGGATATAGGTACATTTACTGATGAAAAAAACTACAGTGTGACAGTTACTGTCACACTGTAGTTTTAAATTGGCTTTGACACCTATTAATTCTTAAGACTATGCAGTGGTGCAGGGATTCTGCCACCCCTCTTGATAAATTCACTACTACTGAAAGAATTGACCTTCATTACCGGACCTGAGCCAAGTAAGCCGCCAAATTCCACCTTGTCACCGATTTTTTTACCGGGTGCTGGAATTATTCTGACTGCGGTTGTTTTTTGATTAACAACGCCGATTGCAGCCTCATCTGCTATAATGGCTGATATAGTTTCGGCAGTGGTATCGCCGGGAACAACTATCATATCAAGCCCTACAGAGCAAACACAAGTCATTGCTTCCAGCTTTTCAAGTGAAAGAGCACCTGAAAGTACTGCATCTATCATACCGGCATCTTCACTGACAGGAATAAATGCACCACTGAGGCCTCCAACATAAGAGGAAGCCATAACTCCGCCCTTTTTAACTGCATCATTCAATAATGCTAACGCAGCAGTGGTACCATGAGTTCCGCACTTCTCCAGTCCCATTTCCTCAAGTATATGGGCAACACTGTCACCTATTGCAGGTGTTGGAGCTAAAGAAAGGTCAACAATACCAAAGGGCACATTCAATCTTCTTGAGGCTTCCTGTGCAACCAACTGACCCATTCTTGTAATCTTAAAGGCTGTCTTCTTTATTGTTTCAGCCACAACACCAAAGTTCTCACCTTTCACCTTTTCAAGAGCGCACTTGACAACTCCCGGACCGCTTACTCCCACATTGATTACACATTCAGGTTCGCCTATTCCATGGAAGGCTCCTGCCATAAACGGATTATCTTCTACAGCATTTGCGAATACTACAAGCTTGGCACATGCCAAAGCTCCGCTGTCTGCTGTCAATTCTGCACATCTTTTAACTATCTGCCCCATTTCTGCAACAGCATCCATATTTATGCCTGACTTAGTGGAAGCAATGTTAACAGAAGAGCAGACAAGCTTGGTTTCACTTAAAGCTTCCGGGATGGAGGAAATTAGTCTCCGGTCCCCATTTGTATAGCCTTTGTGAACCAGTGACGAATAACCACCAATAAAGTTTACTCCTACAGTCTGAGCTGCTTTGTCCATCGCCTTAGCAAACTTCGCATAATCTTTGCTTTCGCAGCTTTCAGCAATAAGTGCTATAGGCGTAACAGATATTCTCTTATTTATAATAGGAATACCGTATTCCCTCTCAATATTTTCGCCTGTAACAACAAGCTTTTCAGCATACCTTGTAATCTTATCGTATATTTTCTTACAAGAAACATCAATATCAGGGTGAGAGCAATCTCTAAGAGAAATCCCCATTGTTATCGTTCTGATATCAAGGTTTTCTTTCTGAATCATTTTAAGTGTTTCAAAAACTTCAAAAGGACCTAACATTAGCCTTCACCTCATATTCTATGCATTGAATTGAATATATCTTCATGCTGGATCTGAATTTTCAAACCAAGTTCTACACCCTTCTTTTCAAGTTTATCTGAAAGGTCATGAAAATGAATATTACACTTTGAGATATCAACAAGCATTATCATCGTAAAAACATCCTGTAAAATTGTCTGTGTGATATCAAGTATATTGACATCACTTTCTGCCAATATATTACTTACTCCTGCAATTATTCCTACTCTGTCTTTTCCTATAACAGTTATAATCGCTCTCATTCTTATCTCCATTTCCGGCAGTGCCACTATTTAATTTTCGTAAATGAAATATTTACCTATCAATAGGCTGTATAAAAAATCTATTAAATTGTATTATATAACTTTGTTATATAAATATCAATTCCGAACATATGTTTGATTTTTGATATGTATTATGGTATAATCATAATAACAATGATTATTTATGCAATATTTATTGTTTGCATTAATGTAATTATTGTTTATTTATTTTATCGTAAAGTGAGACAAATTATGGACTTACTGGAGAAACTCGGGGTTTTAGCCGATGCAGCAAAATATGATGTCTCCTGCTCTTCCAGCGGTGGGACCAGAAATAATAAAAACGGAGTAGGAAACAGCCATGCTGCGGGTATCTGCCATACCTGGTCCGATGACGGCAGGTGTGTATCACTGCTGAAAATCCTCTTATCAAATGAATGCATATACGATTGCGTCTACTGTGTTAACAGAGCTTCAAATGATATTCCAAGGGCCAGCTTTACTGCAGATGAGGTCATTGAACTCACAATGAATTTCTACAGAAGAAATTACATAGAAGGCCTTTTTCTCAGTTCGGCTGTTCTGAAGAACCCAAGCCATACAATGGAACTCATATTGGAAATTGTCCGCCGACTCCGAAATGAGCAGGGCTTTTTCGGTTATATTCACATTAAAGCCATACCGGGAGCTGATCCCAAGCTTATTCACGAGGCGGGTTTATTTGCAGATCGTATGAGTGTTAATATTGAACTGCCCTCTGACAAGGGACTGGAGGTTCTTGCTCCTCAAAAACCGGTTAAAGCACTGCTTAAACCTATGGAGCAAATTAGCCAGGGCATAATGGAGCATAAAGAACATCACTTAAGCAGAACCAGCCGTTCCTCCGATAACTTTACAAATATTAATGCTATTGCCGGAGCCCAAGGAACCTTTCCTGATAATCTTCCGGATGCAGATTTTTCAAGAAAAGATTTGTCATCAAGAAAATCAGGGAAGTATTTTGTTCCGGCCGGCCAAAGTACACAGCTGATTGTGGGAGCAACTCCCGATAGGGATTTAAGCATTCTTAAGCTGTCCGAAGCTTTATACAGCCGGTTCTCCTTAAAGAGAGTTTATTATTCAGCTTTTGTACCCACAATCACCGACCCCAGGCTGCCGGCCTTAATAAAGCCCCCGCTGCTCAGAGAGCACAGATTATATCAGGCAGACTGGCTTTTAAGGTTTTACGGGTTTGAAGCAGATGAGTTATTAAACAAGGAAAAACCTGATTTCGATCCCGAACTTGATCCAAAAGCCAACTGGGCCCTGAATAATCTTCATTTGTTTCCGTTAGAGGTTAACAAGGTTGATTATGAAATGCTGCTTCGGGTTCCTGGTATTGGAGTTAAGTCGGCCCAGAGGATAGTTGCTGCAAGACGGGTCAGCAAACTGGATTTTGATCACCTGAGGAAGATGGGTGTTGTTCTCAAGAGAGCAGCGCACTTTCTTACCTGTCAGGGTAAAACTTATGAAAGTTTTAGTCAGAATGAATACATTGTAAAGGAAGCACTTACCTCAGCAAAGCTGCTTTCCCAAGGTAAAAAATCAGTACCCGGCCAGATGTCGCTGCTCTCTACTATCAATGAATCCGGGCTGGGAGAAAATATGTCGGACCTGTACTTATTCAATCCACAGGATAGTACCAAACAATGGCTCAGTTATTATAGCCAGCCACAGGATGGGAGGCTGCTTATAAGTGATATACATTTATGACGGAACCTGGGATTGCTTTCTTACAGCTGTCCATCATTACTACTACGATCATGATCAGGTTGACAATATTGAATCAGCGCTAAGCTATACACCCAATCTTATCGATGAATACAGAAGTATTTCAAATGACAAGGCAAAGGCAAAGACAGTCGAGCAAGCCATCCTGCATAAAATCTCACATGAAAGTTTGGACAATATTCAGAAGTGTTTCTTTTCCGAGTTTTATGGACGTGAGATGTGGATATTAAAATATATAAAGTTGGGTTTCAAAATCGGTCCCAAAATTGATTACTTGTTAGGTGATCAAACGGTTCTTAATGTACTTACACCTGCCAGAAGGGTTGGAATAGAATGTCACAGACTACTTGGCTTGCTACGGTTTGAGCTGCTGGAAAACAATATTTACTATGCAAAAATTGAGCCTGACCACAATATAATCACTTATATATCACCTCATTTTAAGGAGCGTTTTGCAGACCAGAACTGGATAATTCATGATACAAAACGAAATCTGGCTTCATTGTACAACACAAAAAGGATGCTTATTTCATATATGGACCTGTCAAACATACCCGGGCTTCACTCGGAGGAAGTCAGATTTCAGGACCTCTGGAAAAATTACTACAAGCACATCGCCATTAAGGAAAGATACAATCCAAAACTACAAAAGGGCTTTATACCAAAACGCTATTGGAAAAATCTGACTGAAAAAAACTAGGCATCTTGCTGCGTTGCATGATGCCTAGTTTTTTTATATTTCAAATAATTGTTCATAGCAAAATCAATCAATATCATTGTTGTCAAAAATAAGAAAAAACTGTTTTGATTCTACTTTAACTGGTTAGATTCTATTTTAGTACGCCTTCCTTAACTCTTACCTTTTCACCATTCACTTTTATAAACGGTTTACAAGTTCTTTAAACACATTGCCCCTCTGTTCAAAGTTCTTAAACATATCGAAGCTGGTACTTGCAGGAGAAAGTATAATACAATCACCCGGCACTGCCTCACTATATGCCCTGGCTACAATTTCTTCGTAAGAACTGCAGTGAATTATTTTAACTTCGCTTTCAATATCTGTCTGGTGTACATAATTGTTGTAGGCTTCTTCAATTCTTGGAGCTGTGGCACCTATAAGCAGGAGAATTTTTACCTTTTCAGCTATTACCTGCCCTATAGGTTCATATGGAATACCTTTATCCTTACCTCCCGCGATTAAAATAACCTTATTCTTAAAGGTACTGAGAGCTGCTATTGTTCTTGACGGACTGCTATCAATGGAACTGTTGTAAAACTTTATTCCGTTTATTTCCCTTACCAGTTCAATTCTGTGCTCTACACCAGTAAAGGTAGCAGCTATTTTTGCAATAGTTTCTGGTTTTACATAATCAAGGGTTGCCGCAGTAGCTGCCATATAATTTTCAATATTATGGACTCCAGGAATTATTATGTCATTAACATCAACAATCTCTATTTCCTTATCCTTACTTCTCACAACTATTTTATTATTCTTCAAAACAACTCCGCTTTCAAGGGAAGCTGCTCTTGAGAAATATATACATTCACCTTTGGCTTCACTTGAAAGTGCTTTGGTAACGTCGTTGTCATGGTTCAAAACAAGTTTATCCTTGGCCTTCTGATAAAGGAATATATTCTTCTTTGCATCAATATACTCCTGTAATGACTTATGAACATCCAAATGATTTGGAGTTATGTTTGTGATAACTGCTACAGAAGGACTGCTTTTTATGGTCATAAGCTGGAAGCTGCTAAGCTCTAGTATAACTTTATCAGACTCCTTGACTTCATCAATCTTACTTAAAAGCGGGGTTCCTATATTTCCACCAAGCCAGCAGTTATAGCCTTCCTCTGACAATATTTTATATATCAATGTAGTTGTTGTGGTTTTACCGTCACTTCCTGTAACTGCAAACACCTGAGCCGGGCATAGGTCAAGGAAAACCTCCATTTCGGAAGTAAGTTCTGCACCATTTGCCAAAGCTTCCATTAGTTCAGGCACATCAGGTCTCATACCCGGTGTCCTGAAAATTAGGTTGAAACCCTTAAGCTCAGTCAAATAACCGCTACCGACGCTGTATTTTACAGGTAGTCCTTCCAACTCCGCTAAAGCGTCCTTAAGGTTTTCAGAAGTATTTTTATCAAAAGCGGTAACATCTACACCCAAATTTATCAAATATTTAATTAAAGGAATATTGCTGATACCAATACCCAATACAGCTACCTTTTTTTCCTTGATGTCTTTCTTAAACTGTTCAAGCCTGCAATTCATTAAATTTCCTCCCTAAAAAATTTATTTATTTTGCTATTGATTTAATAAAACATTTATAGTACAATACATTATGCGGTTCGAGTTCATGCGGATATGGCGGAATTGGCAGACGCGCATGATTCAGGTTCATGTGAGAGAAATTTCATGCAGGTTCAACTCCTGTTATCCGCACCAAAAGAGTTTGAAAATTTATTTTCAAACTCTTTTATTTTTCTTAGCCGGATACTAAAATAAAAGCAATCTATAAATAAAGTATTTACTTAAAGCAGTATTTTTGTTATATTACCTATTTTAGCCAAAATTAACCTGATCCGAATCCTTGATATAAAAAAATGTCTTTAATGACTTAAAATTATACTTATTAGCCATAATAAGCTGTTCAGTGCTACCCACAAACAGAATACCCTGAGGGTTTAATGACATGTTAAATTTCTTATAAATATCATTTTTAGCCTCCTCTGTAAAGTAAATAAGTACATTTCTGCACACAATCAAATCCATACCCGTGGGATATGGGTCTCTCAACAGGTTGAACTGCTTGAACTCCACACAATTTTTTACTTCATCTTTTATTTTATAGCTGTCACCAACAATAGTAAAATACTTATCCTTCATTTCCCGGGGAAGGTTTTCCAGACTTTTTGACGTATAAATACCGTTTTGAGCTTTTTCAAGAGCTCCTGTGTCGATATCCGTTGCCAGTATTTTTATAGAATTCAGTGGTAAAAGCTTGTTTAATACCATTACGAGTGTATATGGTTCATCTCCTGTAGAACAGGCAGAACTCCAGATTTTTATCTTCTTATTTTTGCTGAGAAGGAGCGGAAATATTTCTTTTTCAAGAACCTCCCACTGGTCAGGGTTACGATAAAATTCCGATACATTTATTGTAAGATAGTTAATAAACTCTTTAAACAGGTCTTTATTTTCCTTTAAAGCCTGAACGTAATCCTTATATGTATCATAGTTATTTTTCTTAATGAGCGCATCTATTCTTCTCTTCATTTGCTTTTCTTTATAAAGAGTAAGATTTATTTTGGTCATTTTAAAGATTTCCTCTTTAAAACCCTCGTAATCCATAATTTATCCTCCTACTAAATTATATTACAATTATGTATCAATTAATGTCACTTAACAATTATGTTTCACAAGTATAACCTTTATTGAAATCCTTTTATTTAAATAAAAGGATGTACCGAGGTACATCCTTTATATACAGATTTTATTACTGGTTTTCCAGATCAGCTAAGCTATCACCGATTGTATTGGTCATTTCCTCTTTGTGTTCTGTAGGAATTTCTTCACCTGGTTCAACAGCTGTTTCTTCCTTCTTTGCGCCAACAGGATCAATAGGATTTACTTCTTTAATACTCAGGCTTATTTTTTTAGCTTCAATATCAAGTTCAGTTATTTTAGCTTCTACCATTTGACCAACCTTCAGAACATCGCCAGGTTTTCCCAAACGAACATTTGAAATCTGTGATATGTGAACCAGACCATCAAGTCCCTGTTCGATTTCAACAAAAGCACCAAATGGAACAAGTCTTACAACTTTTCCGGTGATAACATTCCCAACCTGATATTTCTCAGCAGCTTTATTCCATGGATTATCATCCTGTTTCTTGTATCCAAGGGAAATTCTCTTTTTGTCTCTGTCAAATTCGAGAACAGAAACAATTATTTCATCCCCAACCTTTACAACCTCTGATGGATGCTTAATTTTGTTCCAGGATAATTCAGAAAGATGAACAAGACCATCGACTCCTCCGATGTCTACAAAAGCTCCGAAATCCATCAGGCTCTTAACAACACCCTTGTACGTCTTTCCTGCTTCAATATTGCTCCAGATTTCATTAGAAGCTGTTTCCTTATTTTTTTCAATTAATACTCTTGCAGAACCAACAACCTTTCTCTTCTGCCTGTTAACCTCAATTATCTGAACCTGTAATACCTGCTTTACAAACTCAGAAAGATCCTTAACAAATCTGTCACTGATTTGTGATGCTGGGACGAATACTTTAACTCCGCTGGCAATACCGATTACACCGCCGTTTACCTTCTCGGTAATCTTTACTGTAACAGGTTTGTGGG
>JAEZKZ010000080.1 GCA_023415305.1 Bacillota bacterium | reverse complement strand
GTATGGGATAATAGCGGTAACCGAACTTGCACTTGCTCTTTTACAAGCATCCATCCAAAAAAGTATTTCAACAAATTCAGAGTTTGGATTAAGGCCTATTGATTGGACAAGGTAGACATCCTTGCCTCGGACAGGCTCTTCAACACGTACAAAGGTGTTACCATCTGAAAAAGACAAAACTGTTGACTTAGCAACAGAAATCCCCAAGTAACTACAAATTTTATCTGCAAAATCCTTGCCTGAACTGCCACTGAATATTTTAAAATTATCCATCATAAACCTCCTGATAATTATTATGTTACAATTCTGATTTTAATATTTGTCAGGGGTTTACGGTAATACAAATTGATTATATATTTCATAATCAGAGGTTATTTATGACAGAAAGTTAGTACACGATGGATTTTATACTATTGGAGCAATTCCATAAACCGTTTGGCTGCAGCAGTTAGTGGAACATTTTTAAATTTTATTATTCCAATTTGTCTTGAAGGAATTTTCTCTATAAGCTTAAGCTCAAACAGACTTCCGTTTTTAATATCTTCTTCGGCAAAGTTTCTTACAACACAGGAAATGCCTAACCCACGTCTTGCAAACTGAACCAGAAGGTCACTTGTGGCCAGTTCTATTTCAGGCATTATTGAAACGGAGTAAGAAGACAAATAGCTATCTATATATTTTCTGGTACTGGTATTCTTCTCCAACATAATAATAGGATAGTCGGTAAGCTCCTTAACTGATATCTCTTTTTCGCACAATGCACCAAACCTGTAATTTGATACAAAACAATCCTGAATCTCCATAGCTTCCATTATTTCAAGAGAGCTGTCTGCTGAAAACGGAAGGCTTGCCACACCAAAATCAATCAAGCCTCTTTTCAAGGAATCTATGGTTTCGGGGGTTGTACCATTCGTTACCTTTATACGCACTTTAGGGTATTGCTTATGAAACTCTTCAAGATGGGGCAGGAGAAAGTATTTAAGAGTCATATCGCTGGCACCTATTCTTATAACTCCTGCTTCCAGATTAATTGTTTCGGAAAATTTGGATTCGGCAAGCATTATCATGTTGTAGCCCTGCTCAATATACTTATATAAAACCTGACCTTCAGGAGTAAGAGTTATCCCTTTAGGGGTTCTGTAAAACAGCTTTCCGCCAAGTTTTGCTTCAAGCTGCTTAACAGACTGACTAACCGCAGGCTGCGATATAAAAAGCTCCTGAGACGCTTTTGAAATACTTCCGGTTTGAACCACATGATAAAAAACTTTATATAACTCCAGATTAATATCCATATAAGTACTCCTTATATAGTATAAACACATTATAATAACAAATTATATCATTAATAAATAGCTTTTGAAAAGACTATATACAAACAACACAGATGTTTCATTATTCGACTTTTACCATACATTTCCGAAATATTTTAGGAAATTAAAGGAGCTGAAGGTTAATCCCCTAGCTCCTCTATCGTGGTTATTTACGTTGAACTGTATTTACTGCTTTTCTGTTATTTTCTTTAAAAAGGTTTTATAGCTGTTATTTTGCAACAATGTTAACCAGTCTGCCTTTAACGACAATTACCTTCATAACCTGCTTGCCTTCAAGGAACTGCTGAATTTTTTCATCAGCAAGAGCTGCTGCTTCGGCTTCGCTGTTATCGGCAGTGGCAGAGATTTCTATCTTGCCCCTTACAGTACCGTTTATTTGAACAGCCACTTCTATGGTGTCTTTTACAAGTGCCTTTTCATCAAACTCAGGCCACTTCTGGTTAAAGATTGAGTATTCATAACCAAGCTGTTCCCACATTTCTTCTGCAAAGTGAGGAGCAAATGGTGAAACGAGCTTTATCAAATCAGTTATTGTTTCTTCAAACAGCTTGATATTCTTGGTCTTAACCTCAGCATCATATTTATACAGTGCATTTACCAGCTCCATACAGCGTGAAATTGCGGTATTGAACTGGAAGCGCTCAGTATCCTGAGTTGCGCCCTTTATTGCATTGTGACGTACAAAGTTCAGTTCCTTATCATCCTTGTCAAGGTCTGTGCGGGCCTGATTGGACTTTTGTTCTGCCAGACTTTCAACAAGACGCTCAATTCTGGCAGTAAAGCGCGATATTGCTTTTATACCATCATCACTCCAGGGGCCTCCATCAACATAGTTAAAGCCGAAGCCAAGGTACATTCTGAATATATCTGAACCATATTTTCTAACGTAGTCGTCAGGTGAAATGGTATTGCCTTTTGATTTACTCATTCTATTCCCGTCAGGGCCGAGGATTGTTCCCTGATGAACAAGTGAAAGGAATGGCTCATCAAAGTTCAAATATCCCAGATCACGGAGGGCTTTTGTTATAAATCTTGCATAGAGCAAGTGCATTGCCGCGTGCTCGGCACCGCCAACATATTTGTCAACAGGCAGGAGTTTGTTTATCCAGTCTGTATCAAAGGCCTTTTCCTCATTCTTATTGTCTGCATATCTTAAATAGTAGAAGGAGGAGCAAACGAAGGTGTCCAGCGTGTCAGGGTCTCTTTTTGCAGGGCCTCCGCACTTGGGACAGGTGGTATTCATAAACTCTTCACTCTTCTTGAGAGGAGATTCTCCGTCAGGTGCAAACTCAACATCATAAGGGAGTAATACCGGCAAATCCTTTTCGGGTACTGCAACCTCTCCACAGTGCTCACAATATACGACAGGGATTGGTGAACCCCAATATCTCTGCCTGGAAACCAACCAGTCTCTTAATCTGTAATTAATTTTCAAGCTGCCTTTGTTATCGGCCTCCAGCTTTTTAACAATTCCAAGCTTTCCGTCGGCAGAGGACATGCCGTCAAATTCGGCACTGTTAACCAGAACACCGTATTCACAATATGGAAGATCATCTGCAGCACCGTCGGCACTCTTAATAACTCTTTTTATTGGAAGATTATACCTTTTAGCGAAGTCAAAGTCACGTTCGTCATGTGAAGGCACTGCCATAACACACCCTGTACCGTAGCTTGCAAGTACATAATCTGCTATCCAAATTGGCACCTGTTCACCTGTTATGGGATGAACAGCATAGGCGCCGGTAAACACACCTGTCTTTTCCTTAACAGTTGAGAGTCTCTCTATTTCAGTCTGCTTCTTTGTTTCCTTGATATAGTTTTCTACTGATGCTCTGTTGTCAGCGGTAGTGATCTTCTCAACTATGGGATTCTCCGGCGCCAGCACAACATAGGTTACTCCGTAGAGAGTATCTGCTCTTGTGGTAAATACTTTAAACTCTATATCCTGGCCGGCCACCTTGAAGGAGATTTCGGCCCCCTCTGAACGTCCGATCCAGTTGGTCTGAATCTTTTTAGTTTTCTCCGGCCAGTCTATCGTGTCAAGTTTATCTAAAAGCTCCTGGGCATAAGATGTGATCTTAAAGAACCACTGAGTCAGGTCACGTTTGGTTACTTCAGTATCGCATCTTTCGCAGGCGCCGTCGACAACCTGTTCATTGGCGAGAACGGTATTACATTTTGGACACCAGTTAACAGGTGCATTTTTTCTGTAAGCCAGACCTGCTTTGTAAAGCTGCAGGAACAGCCACTGAGTCCACTTGTAATAGTCAGGCATACAGGTTTTTATTTCATAGTTCCAGTCAAAGGTAGCTCCCATTTCCTTGAGCTGACCTTCCATTGTTTCAATATTCTTAAGCGTAGAATCCTGAGGATGAATACCTGTCTTGATAGCATAGTTTTCAGCGGGAAGGCCGAAAGCATCAAAACCCATTGGATGGAAGACTTCATAACCCTGCATTCTCTTCATTCTGGCCCAGGAATCAGTCAGACCATAGTTATACCAATGTCCGACATGCAAATTGGCACCTGAGGGGTATGAAAACATTTCGAGGCAATAAAGCTTCTTGTCAATGTTTTCAGGATTAAACTTGTAAATATCCGTATCCGTCCACTTCTTCTGCCACTTTCTATCTATATCTGCTGAGTATGGCATATAATCAACTCCTTTAAAATAATTGTAGCCTTAATTTAACAGTGTTTTATTGGTAATAAAATTTATAAAACCCGCCTCTAATAAAAGAGACGGGTTAATCCGCGGTACCACTCTTGTTAGCTTCAATGTGTTTAAAGCTCACTTGATATCCTGTAACGTAGGAAAACGGCTGTTTTTAGCAGCAGCTCCACGGCGAGTTCAAAGTATGTCACCTGCTGTACTTCCACCCAATGTACAGCTCTCTGTCGGGAATACATTCCCTAGGTACAAAAACCTTTACTATTCCGCTTCATAACCTGTTTAATATTAACCATGTGTTGATACAAGTATTAGCACCAACATACTACAGAGTACCACATCTTAAAATATTTTTCAAGCTGAAAAGCTTATGCTTTCGTAATAAAAACTACTCCTCCGATAATAAGCAGAATACCTATAAGCTTTTGTATTGAAAGGGACTCCTTAAAGAAAAAAAAGCCAATAAATACACTTAATACATAAGCAAAACTGTTTAGAGGGTATGCAACGGAAAAGGGTACCTTAGAGAGTATAAAAAGCCATAGGACAGTTGACATACCGTAAACCATAACTCCTGAAAGTATCAGAGGGTTATAAAAGAGCTTTAAACTGTAGCCTGAGGGTTTCATTAGCCCGAGCTTCCATAATACCTGACCGAATATAGTTAAAGCAGAATTCAGGAAGGACAGTAAAATGTAATTCAATTGCATAGCCCATTTCCCTTTACACATAGTAATTGGTAAACTTCTTAATAAGAACATAGATGTTACTAAAACATAGAAACTAAATTTTCCATGTTAGTATACCCTTGGACTAAGCTCGGTTATGCATTTGTAGAGTAGAACTAATACTACGGTTACCTGTTCTTGTAATAAAAGATTGCCAGCTGTGTCCTGTCTCTAAGCTGAAGCTTTTCTAAAAGGATGCTTATATAGTTTCTGATAGTTCCCTCGCTTAAATACATTACTTCTGAAATCTCCTTGTTACTAAGGCCTTCTGAAATATGCACCAGAAGTTCTACCTCCTTCTCTGTAAGATCAAATTTTGAAAAGGAGAGTGTACAGCTTCCATGAATCAGACTTGGAAGCTTTGTTATTATTTCGTTACCAAATACACTTTGCCCCATAAATACAGCCTTTAGCGCAGGAACAATACTTTCAAAATTTTGTTTTAATAAATAACCTTTAGCGCCGATTTTAAGAGCAGTTATAATATATGAATCATCAGAAAAGGTCGTAAGATATAAAATACGGGCACTTGGGTATTGCTTTAACAGTACTTCTCCTGCCTCCAACCCTGTCATTACTTCCATTCTTATGTCCATAAGGAGAATATCGGGCTGAAGCTGGTGATATAGTTCAATTGCCTGCTGTCCGTTATTTCCTATACCGATAACACTGATTTCGGAATCAGCTTCTAAAATGGTTTTTAGTGAAACGCAAACAAGTTTATCATCGTCAACTACCAGTACATTCATATTAACCTCCTAAGCCACTTTAGTGGCTTTGAGCCGCTTAGCGGCCACAAAATCTAATTAAAATATATATCCTTTACCGCTATAAGGCGAATAAAGGAGGTTAATTGGCCATGTGCGCTTTCC
>JAEZKZ010000076.1 GCA_023415305.1 Bacillota bacterium | reverse complement strand
CTCCAATGCTTCTTGTCCGTTTTCTGCGGTATTGAGGACTCTGAAGCCAACAGACTCCCAGTCGATAAATACACTTAGCCCCGCGCAAATTCTTGGTTCGTCATCCACAATCAATACGTTATACATTTGCCTGTCTCCTTTTTAACTTCTAAGGCTTATACCCGGCAGCAGTACCTCTACCTGAGTTCCAAAGCCCTCTTCACTTTCAAATGTCAAACCATATTTATTTCCAAAGTTAAGTTTCAAACGCTGGTGTACATTTTTTATTCCAATACGTGCCTTTCTGCCATTGGTAGACTCCTGGCCTTCAAGGTCACTCTTCAAGGCGGTCAGAACTTCCTTTTTAATTCCCATTCCGTCATCCCTCACGATAATCTTAATATCTTCCCCAACAAACCCGGCAGTAATAATAACACAGCCTTTTCCACTTTTAAGCTCCAAGCCGTGATAAATTGCATTCTCTACAATAGGCTGCAGTGTGAATTTCGGGATTATGTAATCATTAAACTCCTGGTCAATATCTAATATGTAGTCAAATTTGTTTACGTATCTGTACTTCTGTATTTTTAAATAATCTTCAATCAGCTGTATTTCATGTTTAATGGTATTTCTGTCCTCAGACCATTCTATACTCTTCCTGAGCAAGGTTGAAAACCGCTCGATAACCTCTGATATCTCAAACTCCTTTTTGAGCCATAAATCCATCCTTATGGATTCCATTGTATTAAAAAGAAAGTGTGGATTTATCTGGCTTTGAAGTGCCCATATCTCGGCTTGCTGTTTCTCTATTTTCAGGTCCTTGACCTGCATTTCGGCTACATATACCTCGTTGATAAGATAATTAATCCTATCTATCATACTCTTGAAATTCATCGATAACTCGGCTACTTCGTCACTTCCACTGACATCTACAAAAACATCAAACCTGCCATCTCTTATGTTAGCCATATTTAATACAAGAAGCTTAAGTCTTTTGGTAATTTTATTTACAAAGAGCAACACAAAAATTACAGTTATAAAAAAAATGATAAGACAAATAAAAATACTGTTTGTTACAATTTTTCTTATATCATTAAGCACCGATTCCGATGAAGCAACAGATACCATCTTCCAGTTTTTCAAAGCCTTAATATCCTTGAAATTATCAATTAATACTATATTGTCGGTTCCCTCCTCCTGTATTTCATTGAAATCTGTGTATTTACCGTATTCAATATTCCGTATAATATTTGCCGAATTAATGTTCTCACCGATTAACCCTCTTTCGGTGGAGGATACAATTACATTCTCTTCATTTACCAGAAAGAACTTTTTGTAGGCCGCCTCTTTCGACATAAACCTGTATATTTCACTTTCGTAGATTTCAATTTTTACTATGTTGATATATTTTGAGTTCTGTCTCAAAAGCCTGCATATAGAAAATACGTTTTGTCCATTCTTGTTCAGATATGGACCGTATATGACGATATCCCCATTTGCAGCTAAGCTTTGCTTGCACCACTGGTTTTTTTGAATATCATCTTCATCTATTTTATAGATGAAAGCACCGTCAGTTATAATTGAGTCATTTGTTGAATAAATGGCCAATTTCGCCTTTTCATTTACTTTCAATCGCATAACTCCCGTATAGGTATCAGAGAGCCTCAAATATTCAATAAATTTGTCAAAAAACTCAGCATTGTCGTCATATCTGGTATTAACGTAATCTATCAATTGCTTTTCTGTTTCTACCATATTGGAAACTTCCATATAGTCTCTCAACTGATCACTTATATTTTTTTTAACCTGCTGGAAATTCACTTTGTTAATATAATCCGTCTGATTTAAAAATGTTTCAGTTGTTCTGCCTATAAGAAAGTATCCCACCATTACCAGCGGCAGTAATACCACGAACAAATAGGAAACAAGCAGCTTTGTATGAAGCTTCATATCACTGAATGGCTTAATGATTTTATTATGTAACATACGAAAAACTCCTCCGCCCCAAGGCATAACACAGTTTGTCCGACTGACAAGCATCATTCTGTTCTGATAGGACTTATACCAATCTTAATATATCACCTTAATAAAAAAAACAAAATATGTAAAATATAAACAAATGCCTCATCATGGCAATTTCTTAAATTTACCGTAATAAGGCATCTGCTTAAAATTTTTTATATGTAATTACATAATCAGGTTAGTGAATTCTACTTCAATATTGAAGGTATATTTATCAGTACTGAATCTCTGTTCTAACTCCTGTCAGTTCAAAACTGCCTTTGGAAACTTTGTTTCGGGTTAGCTGTATACTTCTCCTGTCAGGCTGATTTCCCGACACATATATATTAAACAAACCCGGTTCCACAATACATTTACCTTCACTGTCTATGATGGCCATTTGTCTTGGAACTATCGAGAGCTCTACTTCGGCAACTTCTTCCGGCAAAAGATGTACTCTTTTTACACCGGCCAGCTGCCACCTGGGTATGTCCACACTTGCCTCAACATCCTGAAGATAGAGCTGAACTATCTCATCGGCCTCAAAGCTGCCGGTGTTTTTTACTGTAACTCTACATTGAATTTCCTCTCCAACGCCTATAGTACTCTTTGAAAGCTCAAGCTCGCCGTACTCAAACTTTGAGTAGCCAAGTCCATAACCGAAAGGATAAAGTGCCTCATGCTTCATATATCTGTAGGTACGGCCCTCCATGGAATAATTGCTAAAGTCGGGTAATTCCTCAGAAGTCCTGTAAAATGTAACCGGCAGCCTGCCGCTTGGGCTGTATTCTCCAAAAAGCATCGCTGCCACGGCCTTTCCGCCTTCAGCCCCCGGATACCATGCCTGAACGATTGCCGGCACGTGCTCATCTGCCCAGTTAACTGCCAGGGCACTTCCTGATAAAAGCACCAGTATCACCGGTTTGCCAGTGCTATAAACCGCTTCAAGGAGTTCCTGCTGATGTCCCGGCAAATTGAGATTTGGTTTGTCCCCGCTGGCATACTCATTGGATACATCTCCCTGTTCACCTTCCAGCGTGGCATCAAGTCCAAGGCAAACCACCACCACATCGCTTCTTTCGGCCATTGCCAATGCCTCACCAAAGAAATTTTTCGGTGCTGCCAGTCCGGGTTTTTCCTTAAACAGATGGCAGCCGGCAGAATAATATACCCTTGTACCCGGCATAACGGCAGACTTAATTCCTTCAAGTACTGTGGTATAGCTTGAAGCAGTACCGAAGTAATTACCTATCAAAGCGCTACGGCTGTCGGCATTGGGGCCGATAACTGCTAAGGATTTTATTTTTTTCTTATTCAGAGGAAGGGCATTATTTTCATTTTTAAGAAGTACTATTGACTTTTTGGACATTTCCAGGGAAAATTCCCTATGCAGATGGCAATCATTGATTTCATAAGGTATTGAGGCATAGGGAACAGCCTCATCCTCATCAAACATTCCCAGCTTCATACGTGTTGTCATTAGCCTGATAACTGAACGTTCTATCTGTTCCTCGGTCACAAGCCTTTCCCTGTGGGCAATCAGAAGATTAACATACATATTACCGCAATTAAGGTCACAGCCATTGCTTAAAGCCAATGCAACAGATTCCGGAGCGGTCCTGGTCACCATGTGGTTTTCGTGGAAGTCCCTGATTGCCCAGCAGTCAGAGACCACATGACCTCGGAAGCCCCATTCATCTCTCAGAATATCCCGGAGCAGGGTTTTACTGCCGCAGCAGGGCTCACCGTTGGTTCTGTTGTACGCACCCATTACGGCCTCAACTCCGGCGGTTTTTACACATTCCTTAAAGGCAGGAAGATAGGTTTCATACATATCCTTTTTTGAAGCTATGGTATTAAAGCTGTGACGTTCTCCCTCAGGGCCGCTGTGAACTGCAAAGTGCTTGGCGCAGGCAGCAGTCTTTAAATATTTTTCATGCCCCCCCTGAAGCCCCTTAATAAAGGCGACACCCAGCCTCCCGGTGAGATAAGGGTCTTCACCAAAGGTTTCATGGCCTCTTCCCCATCGGGGATCTCTGAATATATTTACATTCGGAGACCAGAAGGTCAACCCCTTATATATATCTGTGTCGCCTCTTCTCTGTGCTTCATGGAACTTTGCCCTGCCCTCGGTGGCAATTATATCTGCTGCCTTATACAGAAGTTCTTCGTCAAAGGTTGCCGCCAGCCCGATTGCCTGCGGGAACACAGTTGCAGTTCCGGCTCTTGCAACACCATGAAGTGCCTCATTCCACCAGTTGTAGGCTTTAACGTCCAAACGGGGTATTGCTGGCGAGCTGTGAAGCATCTGAGTTACTTTTTCCTCAAGAGTCATCCTTGAGACCAGGTCTTTCGCCCTGGTCTCGAAGCTCAACTCTTTATTTTTATAATCAGGGATATTTTTCACGCTATCCTCCCACAAAACTACTCCGTCTTTAACAAAAATTATTAATATATTTTTCTTCCAAGTTCATCGGGTATCCCGGTTTTTCTGAAGAAATAGGTATTTACCACGTCTCTCCATTCTCTGGAATGTTCTATTTGACCTTCCAGCCTCTTCATTACATGAGTATACACATCAGACTCAATCTCCCCCTCCAGGCTCTGCCACTTCCTCTTCAGCTCTTCAGCCTGTTCCGCACCTTTGAAATGGGTATTGTAAATGTATTGTATCAATGTCTCCCCTGATTTTAAACGATGGTCATATGGAACATGGTGGAAGAACAGAAGTAATTCCTCCGGACACCTATCAAAGCTTTCATATAATTCTGCAACTTCCCTATGATACTGTCCGGCGTAACCTGTCCCGTTTTTAACAGTTCTGTCAACACCTATTCCTCTGATATCAGCTCTGTGGTAAGTACCCCATCTGTCGTACTCGTACCCGTCAACATTAGGTCCGTAATGGTGGTTTGGATTAACAAACCAGCCGATTCCCAACGGAGAAGTATAGTTTTCATAGGCTCTCCAGGAGCCAAGAAGCATTTCCTTGATAGTAGCAACCACAACTTGATTGTTGGAAAAAGTCAGCCTTATCCATTCTTCTGCTATTTCCTCAGCGGTCAAATCAGGATTCCAGGCCAGTCTGGCATACCCGAAGGTATTGGCCTGAGCCAGCTGATGTCCCGTCCAGTTGGTATCAGCTCCGATATTTGTGACGGCTGCGAAGCCACCCAGATTATTGTTGAACACCTCCCTGCTGATTATTTTCTTTATGGTTGTACCCTTGCCCCTTGCGCAGGTATCAAAGTCCAATATTTCCTTCCACATAGGCACAAGATAGCATAAATGCTTTTGCTGTCCGGTATATTCCTGTGTAATCTGTAGTTCCAACACCTGATTTGTATTTGTTAAGCCACCTATGAGAGGGGATACAGGTTCACGCACCTGGAAGTCCATAGGGCCATGCTTGATTTGAAGCATTACATTCTCGGCAAAGGAGCCGTCAAGAGGCATAAAGTGGTCATAGGCTGCCCTTGCTCTGTCTAGGGTGCGGTCTCTCCAATCCTGCTGACAATTGTAAACAAAGCATCTCCAGATAACTTTTCCGTCATAAGGTTTCAAAGCCTCAGCCAGCATGTTTGCGCCATCTGCATGAGTTCGTTGATAAGTAAACGGGCCCGGCCTTCCTTCGGAATCTGCCTTAACAAGGAAGCCTCCAAAGTCAGGTATGTTTGAATAAATGTATTCAGCTTTGTCTTTCCACCACTGACGCACCCTTTTATCCAAGGGGTCTGCAGTGTCGAGATCTCCTACTGAAAGTGGGCTGGCGAAATTTACACTCAGGTAGAGCTTGATGCCATATCCGCGGAATACTTCATTCAGCCTAACTACATCGTTTATATAATTGTCGGTTATAAGAAGAGTTTCAAATTTATGTACATTAACATTATTGATAGCTATGGCGTTTATTCCGATTGAGGCCATTAACCTTGCATAATCGGAAATTCTCGAAAGGTTTTTGATTATTTTGTTGTTCTTAAAGAAAATGGATTTGCCTGCATAACCCCTCTCGATACTCCCGTCAATATTATCCCAATGGTTTACCATTCTTAACTGATTAACAGGATTCTCAATCCTCGGGAGAGCATCTATAGCTGTTTCAGTCTGAATCAGCCTTAACAAACTGAATACTCCGTACATCAGCCCTCTATCTGTTTGTCCGGCTACCAGCAGCCTTTTGCTCTTTTGTTGGGTTATAAGCTTTATAATAAAGCCCTCTTCCTCCAGCCGGCCTTTCTCCTCTTCAACCAGCCCTTCGAGTTCCTTATTCCCGGCAACAGTGCCCATAAGCAGCCCGGCAGTCTTTGTTGAGCCTGCCGAAATAACAGGCTTCATGCCAAGTATCCCTGCTAAACCTTTCTTTAGCTCATCAACAGCATTCTTAATAATTATTGTGTTTTCACCTACAGAAATTTCCTTTAACAAATTTTTGTAATCATTTAATAATGTTTTATTCTCAAGCTTATAATATCTTAGCCAGCACCTGTACATGGATGTGCCTTTTGGACTGGTTGAAACGGTATATTCGCTCATATGCTTCCTCCCGGAATGTGTTCTGTTATTATTTTTCACACTAATCTAACGTAAAGGCTATTTACAGCTTTTTCAGTTTCGTTATAGCTTCCCAAAGGCCATTTAGATAAGCTATTCCTAAAGCTCTGTCATATAAACCGTAGCCGGGTCTGGCCTTTTCTCCCCATATCATTCTGCCGTGATCGGGACGAATGTACCCCTTGAATTCTATTTCGTGGTACGCTTTCATGATTTCAAACAAGTCAAGCGAGCCATCTGATGACAGATGTGAGCTCTCATGAAAGACCTTATCTCCAATAAACTTAACGTTTCTTACATGTCCGAAATGGATTCTGCCCATACTTCCGAAATGTCTAATAATTTCAGGTATATTATTAGCAGGATTTGCCCCAAGTGAACCGCTGCATAGAGTCAAGCCATTATAAGGACTGTCCACCAGCTTTACCAGTCTGTCCAGATTCTCTCTGGAGGTCACTATTCTTGGCAAGCCAAACAGTGACCAGGGCGGATCATCGGGATGTATTGCCATTTTTACATCGACCTCCTCGCATACCGGTATAATGTTTTCAAGGAAATACTTTAGATTTTCGAACAGCTTTTCCTCATCCACCCTCTTATATCTTTCAAGGGTATCCTTAAGCTCTGCCAATCTTTCAGGCTCCCAGCCCGGAAGTATAAAGCCGTTTGAATTTGTAGCCATATCTTCAACCAATCTAACCGGGTCTATATCCTTAACAACATTGTGATCATAGAAAAGTACCTTAGAGCCGTCAGCAAGCTTATGGGCCAATTCCGACCTGAGCCAGTCGAATACCGGCATAAAGTTATAGCAGATAACCTTTACTCCCGCTTTTCCCAAGTTTCTAATGCACTGCTTGTAATTTTCTATATACCTGTCCCGTGAAGGCAGGCCAAGCTTTATATCCTCATGAATATTTACACTTTCTATTACCTCCAGTTCAAGACCGGCCTTCTCAACAGTGTCTTTAAGGGCCAGAATTTTTTCCATGGGCCAAACCTCACCTACAGGCACATCGTACAGTGCACCAACCACTCCAGTGATACCCGGAATCTGCCTGATCTGCTCCAGTTTAACACTGTCGTCCTTCTCTCCGAACCATCTGAACGTTATTTTCAAGAATATCATCTCCTCGATTTATATGTTTTTGTAACAAATCATGTTTCGTTCCTAATTCACATACTTTTCAAGTACTTTTCTTACTGCATGTCTACCTGTCAGCATTTCCTTGAAGAAGCCTTCTATTTTACTCCCCAAACCGGCTTCATAGAGATTGATACCGAAAATTCTCTCATTTGCAAGCAGTGGTTTCAGTGAATCCCCAGCTGAATCAGGTTCACCAAGCTTTACCCCCTGAACATGGGATTTCAGTTCGTTAAGTAACGGATCAGGGCTGAGTTCCATTTTATTACCAGCATCATCCACGCCCATCAGATATCTGCACCATCCCGCAATTGCCAGCGGAATAAAGGTCAACTCTTTAGCATCAAGAGTCGGGTGGTTATAGTAAGTTTTAATGGTTTCACCAAAGCGGATGGGTATTTTCTGTGAAGTATCACAGGCTATCCTCTGGGGTGTATCCGGAATAAAAGGGTTGGGAAGCCTTTCCCTCAACACTTCCTCAATGAATTCGACCGGGTTGATTATACCGGGATTTACTACCACAGGCATGCCTTCTTTGTAGCCGATTTTCTCAACAAGTTTTTTGAGCTGTTCATCCTTCATTTCATCTGCTATCAGAGTATAGCCCAACAAACAACCAAAGATGGCAAGTGCAGTATGCAGCGGATTTAAACAGGTGGTGACTTTCATTTTATCCACCTTATCTACTGTAGCCTTATCTGCAAAATATACTCCTGCTGCTTCCAGAGGTGGACGTCCGTTGGGAAATTTATCTTCCACCACAAGGTATTGCGGCCTTTCGGTATTAACAAACTGGGAAACAAATGAATTTTTCGAGGTACATATTATCTTAGTACCCTCGATACCCGCTTCTATAAGGTCTCTTTCAACTGTTTCAGAGGGCCTGGGAGTTATTTTGTCTATCATTGTGCAAGGAAATGAAACCCTGGATACATCCTCAATATAATTGATATAACCTTTCTCTACAAATCCTTTTGTAGCCCAATGCTCAATAAGTGTTTTAATTGATTTTTTAAGAATATCTCCATTATGTGAGCAGTTATCCATACTGACCAATGCGATGGGAAATTGTCCATTCTTATACCTGCAATATAGCAGTGAAGCAATTTTAGCCATCAAGCTTTTAGGCCTTTCGGGGCCCTCTTGTATATCCCCTTTGACATGGGGCAAATATTCACCGGACAGGTCCGTTAAGCCATAACCCTTTTCTGTTACTGTAAAGCTCACAATCTGCAGTGATTTTTCACAGAATATTTCTTTTAGTCGCATCCAGTCTGAAACTTCCTCAGGACTACCCACGAGACTTTCAGCTACACTGGCTACAATTTTTTTATCCAGACCTCCGTCAGGTAGCAGATTTACTAATATTGTCAAATTGTCCGCCGGTTTATATATTTCATCGATCATTGTATTGTCGTTTGGAGCTACAGCTATTATACCCCTATCGGCTTTTCCTGTTTCCAGTAGCTTCTGCTGCAATTCTGCGATAAAGCCCCTGAATATGTTTCCTATCCCAAAGTGCAGCCAGACAGGTTCCTGACGTGTTTTTCCCAACATTTCCTCAAGCTCAAACACGGGGATTTCTATACCTGCCCTTTTCCAAAATTCATCTTTCAGATTGCTTTTATTTAGCTTCATCAGTTTTCTCCGTTTTAGTATTAATACTGCCTTAAAAGTTGGAATATTTCTTTATCGAAACTAAACATCGGTTCTAAACATCAGTTCGGAACGGTGTAGCAGGCAGCCCTTCTGCATTTACCAGATTGGCCCCCTCAGGGTTGGTTGCCCAGGCGTATCTTACAGCTTTAGGCTCTGCAATACCTTCATTCCACACAATAACCTTCTCACCTTCAATTTTTGCTTTTGCCCATAGGAATTTCTTATCGCTGCCCGCTATTGTAAAATGCTTCAACTCGCATCCGTCTCCGGTCTTTAATCCACTTCCTGTATTAATAAATCTGATGGCTATTTTGTTACCTGTTATCTCCATATCCCTGTATATAGGCCCTGAAGCTGTAACCTTTTCGCCATAAGCTGTTCCTATCGCCGCCAGCGCCAGCCTTTCACCCACTTCTTTTTTTCTCAGAGGATGTATATCGTTCCACTCGCCCAAGTCTATGGCAATTGCCATAGCTGTATCAGGTATTTCCAGTGATTGTAGCTGTGCTTCACGGAGTTCGGCCCATTGGCTCTCAGCAGGCTGAATATCTGCAGTACCGTAGTTAGGAAGCTGAACAAATATGAAGGGAAAACTGCTTTGGCTCCAGCTTTTTCTCCAGTCTTCAATCAGGGTCTTCATCAGACTTAAGTATTCAAAAGGTCTGGAGGTATTTGACTCTCCCTGATACCATAGTGCACCCTTAACTGTATAGTTAATCAAAGGTGCCAGCATACCATTGTACAAACCTGCGGGCTGCCACTGAATAAAGGTTGTATCAGGCAAAGGACCGCAGGAAGTGCCTATCATATACTTCCACTCACCTGTTAAATCTATGGAGTAGTCCTCTGTAAAAAGCTTGTAGGGCTTGCCGGAAATAACCTCACCAATCCCATTATTGCATACAATTCTAACAGCAATAAGGTTTTTTCCTTTTTTCAGCAGACCTGCCGGTATATCATACTTTCTTGGAGGATACTGATATGTAATTTCTCCGACAAATACACCATTTACATAAGTCTTATCACTGTCTACTATCCTTCCCAACCAGAGTCTGACAGGTTTATTCAACATTCCTTCAGGTACATCTATCTCTTTTCTGAACCATACAACCCCATTAAAATTTCTAAGACCTTCTTTCTCGAATCTGGCAGGCCAGTTCATAGTTGCCCAGCTAGAGGTATTATGTTCTTCAGCGTACCAAGGTACTTCAGAATTCATTCCTTTATCGTTCTTATTCAGGCTGTCAAACCATGCAGTGGTTAGAGCTCCATCTATCTTTAATATTTTATCTACATAGCTATCATCCTTGTAAGGCTGCAAGATTTGCATAATATCAGGATAGGTTTTTAAGGCTTCCTCACTAATCCATGACTCGATGGGAGAACCGCCTATGGCCGCCTTAATAAATCCAATCGGTATATGGTACCTTTGAAATAAGGCCTTGGCAAAAAAGTATCCCACCGCAGAAAACTCTGAGATGGTTTGCTGATTGGAAGATATCCAACTGCCCTCTTGTAAATCCTTGTATGGTTCATTGAAGCCGTATCTCATAGTTACGTTAAACGTTCTTATAAGGGGATTTTCACATTTAACCATTTCATCGGGATACTGGTCCTTAACTCTAGCCATTGCCAATTCCATGTTTGACTGCCCTGAACACACCCATACTTCACCTATTAAAATGTCTCTGACAGTAACTTTAGCCGAAATGGCTTTGACTTCCATATCATATGGCCCTCCGGCCTTCAAATTCCGGAGTATTACCTCCCAGTTACCCTCGGGAGTTGCTTCGGTAATATATTGTTTATCTATAAATTCTACGGTAATTGACTCTCCGGGTTCAGCCCACCCCCATATTCTGACATCAGTTTCTCTCTGAAGTACCATACCGTCACTTATCAATCTCGGAAGAGCAAGCTGTCTTCTTGGTGGTTGGACATCCATTGCATTTTTCATTTTATCTCCCATCTACGCCCATAGCGCATACACAAGTATTAATGAAAAGACACGTAGTGGCTTTTCGCTGGGTAAAAGTCATGTTGACTTAACATATAAAAAGAGCATTTTTTGCTAATATATTCTATTATTACTATTATATTATATCGTAAAACCGGCTAACATTAAAAACACCTTTCAGAGTAAAAGTCTCAACGATTTTACATAAGTAAATTATACTGTTCACTTTCAGTCACTAATATGTTTATATTGCCGTTTGACTTGCAATAATTGCTATGATAAAATGGCTTCAAAATACACAGGCTAAATGTTTTAATTGGATATTATTGAGGTGTATATGAAAAAGAGGTACCATGCTTACCAAACCCGTCAGCAAATGCATGCAAAAGAATATGAAATATTTTATTATTCAGATATAAAGCTGGAAAAAGTCTCTCTTCATCACCATGATTTTTATGAATGCTTTTTCTTTATATCGGGTAATGTAAGCTACTATATTGAAGGAAAGACCTACACCCTGAAGCCGGGAGATATTGTTCTGGTTAATACTACAGAGCTTCATCAGCTGGTTGTTAAAGACCATACTATTCCGTATGAGCGTATTGTTCTATGGATTGATAAGAATTTCATGAGTAGTCTGTCAACTGACATCACTGATTTAGCTTCGTGTTTCTATTCCAAAAAAGACAACGTAATCAGATTATCCTTGGATCTGCAGCAGAATATTCGAACAATTCTCCACAAACTTATTTCTATTGAAAACTATCACGGTATAGGCAGTGATATCCTATATAAAGCATATTTTATAGAGCTGTTTGTTCAAATAAATATGGCTTTACAGCATAATAACATAAAGCCAGACGCCGATGTTAAAAAGAGCGTTATGATTATGGATATTATCGAATATATTAATAACCATATTGATGAGGAGCTGACCATAGACAGTTTGTCCGAACACGTTTTTCTCAGTAAATATCATTTGCTCAGAGAATTCAAGAAGCATTCCGGAACTACTATTCATAAATACATAATACAGAAAAAGCTCATTCTTGCAAAGGAGCTTATTCTTCAGGGAATGCCCATAACCGACGTATTCAAGCAATGCGGTTTCGGTGATTACTCAAACTTTTTCAGAGCATTTAAGAAAGAATACGGTGTTACTCCCAAACACTTTTACTCAAATTTTAAATCGGAATAGATGTACTACCGGAAATTTTCTCAACCTTTTGTTATATTAGCACCTTCAAAATGATAAGTGTATAATTTCCTATACGCAAAAGCCGTGGTGCAGAGAGGATTTGACTCCTGCTTTACCACGGCTTTTTAAATATTCATTTTCGGGGATTACTTTTTGTGATACTTATCAAAAGCAGCTTTACGTTCATCCATAATAGCCTGACCACCTGAAGCAAGGTAATCTTTGTAGCCCTTATCATATATTGAGTCGAATTGATTAGGTTTAGCCGTTACAGATTGAACCAGCATGTTGTCGCGTTTTTCCTTAAGTGCCGGTCCCATTCCTTCTTCTGCCTTGATGGGCCCTACATTAACCTGTCTGCCAATTGATGCATCCTTACTTGTAAGTTCATAAGCCTTTGTGACATATTTTGGATCAACACCTGCATAACCGTTAGCGATAGACTTCATAGTCTTGTCCTTATCGCCAAGGTCCAATCCGTTAATCGTCATAGTGTAGTCAATATTTAACGGGGAGTTCATAAATTTTTCGCCAGTAGTAGCAATAGTCTTTACTGAACCATCTGATAATTCTTCATGTGTAACACCCTTTTCTCCAATCTGGAGGAACTTACGGTTCTCGAACTTACTTATCCAGTTAAGATAAAGCAGAGAAGCAACTGGTTCTTTATTTGTTGCAGGGAAGAATATCTTACGGTCAATTGGTGGGCTTAGGTACTTCTTATAAACTCCTGCGTCATTTTTGAAGCACTCAACTGCAATATATGCCGCGTCCGGTCCGGCTAATTTTTTAATGTTAGCAGCTATGCTGTCATCACCGTTACGGAAAGGATAATCCCAGTTATGCATGAAAGCACCAACATATCCTGCTTTCATCTGATTGTCAATGTTCTTGTCACCAGCGGGATATAGAGGAAAGTCCTTCCATATCAATCCATTGTTATACCATTCATTAAGTTTCTTGATTCCGTCTTTGAAACCGGTATATAACAAATGCCTGTCATCAAAGCCATATACATAATATTCTTCGTCAGTTTCTGCAAAATTATTTGGAATAAAGGATGTTATTAAATGATCAGCAGTCCAGCCCACATCCACGCTTAGGAGGAAAGGTATAATTTTATCAGCGTTAGCCCCAAGCAAAGTCGAAGCATTGTCTTTGAAGGCCTTCAACATTGTTTCAAACTCTTGAAGAGTTGTAGGTTCAGCTATATTCAACTTCTTTAGCCAATCCTCACGAACGAAGGTATTAATACGCTTGTTCTGGAAAAGCATTGACTCAATTGCCCATATTGTTCCCTTGTCAGGGTCCTTGTTCCAGGTTATATTGTTTTCTCCAACCAGTGAATATAAGTCAGGGAGCAGGTCCTTGTTTTTTTCAAGGAGCGGAGCCAAGTCATGAATACCGCCCATATTAGCGTAGGTCTGTACTGTAGGGTAGCTATATGTAAGGCAAACATCGGGTGCAGTTCCTGCAGCAAGAAGATTGTTCATCTGCTCTACCTCTGTCCAACGAGGTACTGGAACAAATGTAACCTCTACATTATAGTCGCGGAGCATCCCTTCTTTGATATAATTGGTGTAGAAATTGTCTTCTGCCTTAGTACCGCCATCAACAGCACGGTCAAATACTTCCACAGTGATTTTTTTTGTTTCTGCAAATCTTCCGGGTAAGCCTTGTGCGGCACTGTCAGCTGAAGCGCTGTCTCCAGAAACTGATGAATTTGCGGCTGAAGATGTGTCAGCTGTCTTATCAGAACCGGAACCGCAGGCTGCCAAATTAAACACCAGAAGGCAAGCCAGTAAAACTAAAAGAACTTTTTTCATGTAAAATCCTCCTTTTATAATTTTAGACATATAATGTCTAAGGAACAAATTTAACCTTTTACCGCACCTATAGTTACACCAGTGATAAAGTATCTCTGCAACCACGGATAAACCATTAGGATTGGTATGGTGGCGAACATAACTGTTGCCGCCTTAAGACCATCTGACAACCCTGGCTTGGTAAAGCCCTCCTGAGCTGAAACTTCTATACTTGAAACATTATTAATTATGTTGTAAAGCAACAACTGAATAGGATAATATTTTCTGTCATTCATGTACATCAATGCATCCGAGAAACCGTTCCAACGTCCTACGGCATAAAACAGTGAAAGTGTTGCAATTACAGAAGTCGACAGAGGCAAATAAATGCTGATGAGTGTTCTGATAGGTCCTGCTCCGTCTATTTCGGCCGATTCGCGCAAGCTTTCAGGTATACCATATAGGAAACTGCGCATGATAATCATATTAAATACGCTCAAACAGCCTGGAATTATGAGTACCAACGGTTTGTTTATAAGATCCATATCCTTTAGCAACAGATAGTTAGGTATTGTACCTGCATTGAAATACATTGTAAAAATAATTAATGTGTTTATAACTTTTCGCCCTTTAAGTTTGTCATAAGTCAACGGGAAGGCACATATTGTTGTCATTACCATGGACACTATTGTACAAATAACTGTCAATATAGCCGTCCACCCAAGTGAAATTACGTATTTGCTATCGTTAAAAACCAATCTGTAGGAATCAAAGTTGAGGCCTTTGGGCCAAAGTGTAACCTCACCTCGTATAAGAGCTTCCGATGAGCTTAGAGAACGTGATAAAACGTTAATCAGTGGTAAAATACAAACTAGAATAACGAGGAAGCATAAAAACGCTATTATCAAATCCCCCATTTTTGTACTTTTTGATTTAATCATTCTGTAAATCCTCCTTATTAAAGTGTTATGCTCCTTACCAAATTCCCCGCTCTCCGAACTTCTTGGCAAGAGAATTTGCCCCAATAAGGAAAATAACACAGACTACAGACTGAAATAGACCTACTGCTGTAGTTAATGAAAATTGAAGCCCACGGATACCGTTGGTATAAACGAATGTGGCAATAACGTTAGAAACGTTATCAACTAAAGCATTCTTAAGAGCATATGGTCTGTCAAACTCACTGCCCAGTATGCGTCCCAGATTCATAATAAGCAGAACAATGATAGTTGAACGCAGGCCCGGCAACGTGACATACCATATTTTTTTGAAACGTCCGGCTCCGTCGATTGATGCAGCCTCATATAGTTCAGGATTTATACCTGTTAATGCAGCAAGATAAATAATTGAATTCCAGCCCACACTTTGCCAAACTCCAAGGAGAATGTATGTGGCTACCCAATGCTTAGGTTCATTAAGGAACGGAATCGATTCAAACCCCAAACCGTTCAGCATAATGTTTACAAGGCCTGTACTTGGCGCAAATAGCTGTAATGCGATACCGGAGATTATAATCCAGGAGAGGAAGTGCGGCATGTAAGCGATAGTCTGGGTAACGCGCTTAAACCTTCCAAACGTCAGCTCATTCAGCAATAATGCCAATATTATGGGAGCAGGGAATCCGATCACCAAATCGAGGAGGTTAAGCATAATCGTATTACGTAATGCATAAAGGAAGTCAGCGTTTGAAAAAGCCTTGATAAAGTACTCCATCCCATTGTTATCAGCCCAGGGCATTTCCCAGGCGCTTTGAACAATACTATACTTCTTGAATGCTATTTGAATATAGGTCATCGGTATGTAACGGAATACAAGGAAGTAAGCGACAGGTATGGCAAGCAGCAGATAGAGCGTCCAGTAGCGTTTTAAATAAATAGTAAGTTTCTGTGTATTTCTCGACAAAGGTGACACCCCTTTTCTTTTATTTTTTTATTTTAGACAGCCAACAAAATCGTTACCGCAACCATTGATAAATCTTAACTGATAGCAGTAAAGGTAAGCCATTGTTTATTTCTTTTGTATACAGGTGATATTTAGAATTATTTATAAAGCAAACTTTTATTGAGCAGGTATTGAGCAGGACAAGCTTTTATCCTATGTAGCGATGTATTCACTTGAAAAATTTTTTAACATATTTATTTAAATTTACTATATTTTTTATATTTGTATTGCCTTTACTTGGCTAAAATAATTATAACCAGGAGCATCTTTTGCAAATCTACCTAAAGACCTGTACACAGTAGTATTTGTAGGTAATAAAACCTTTTTCAACAACTTAACACCCCCTAAACACAGCTTAATTATTAACCCCTTCTGTATTTGATAATAACAATTCCATAAAACAAATAATATGTTTATATTGTCATTTGACTTGTAAAAATTGCTGTGTTGTATAAACACTAATATTTAGAAAAGTATTTTTATAGTAAATATATAAGATCAGATGAATATATTTCATATAACTTGTATTTAATTACAATACAGGTTATGTGAACAAATGGTATGATGTGTAAGTACTCGTATTCAATAATCCGCTCTATTAGTTGGTATATCTATCTTTTACAAGACTCAACAGTACAACTTATAATTACAACTTTACACACTTGTATTGAAACTATATAATACCTTTATAGTATTAAAAAGTACATAAAAATAAATTTTCTCCTGTTATTAAGGGCTTATTAGTGAATTTTCATTAACAGGATTTGAAAGCGAGGCTTATCAATGATTGCCACTCCTAAATATATGGATATTGTTGAATGGACGAAAATGCAGATAAAAGATGAAGTCTTTAAGTCAAATGACAAATTCCTTTCAGAGACCGAACTTGGAGAGAAGTTCAATGTATCCCGTCAAACTGTACGACGTGCATTGGAAGTTTTGGAGAATCAAGGCCTTATTACACGTGTTCAAGGCAGCGGTACCTATATTTCAGGGCTGAAGCAACGCCGCCATGTTAAAACCGGAAATCGCTCAATGACTGTGGGAATAATCTCAACTTATCTGGATAACTATATATTTCCCAGTATTGTTCGCGGTATAGAGAGTGTTCTTTCAAAAGACGGATATGCCGTACAGCTGTCATCAACCAACAATTTAGTCGGTATGGAATCCAGATCACTTCAGTTTATGCTGGAACGACAGGTAGATGGACTTATTATCGTTCCTACAAGAAGTGCATTACCATGTGTAAATCTTGATTTATATCATACAATTATGCAAAGTGGGATTCCTATTGTTTTTCTTGATTCCTATTATTCTGAGCTATCAGCTCCGTTTGCAGCACTGGATGATGTAACGGCAGGGTATATGGCAACCCAGCATCTTCTGATTAAAGGTCACCGAAATATCTCCGGAATTTTTTCACACATCAATCGCCAAGGACATTTACGTTATCTGGGTTATGCTAAAGCACTTAACGAATACGGCATCTCCGTCCAGGAAGATCGTATTTTCTGGTATTCAAAGGAAACTTTAAATCATGTCCTCAGAGGAAGTTCATTTATGGAATCTTTAAACAACTGCACAGCAGCGATGTGCTTTAATGATCACTTAGCCCTGACCCTAATTGATTATTTACGCCAACTTGGTAAAAACGTACCTGAGGATCTGTCTGTGATTGGTATAGACAATTCGGAGCTGGCAAAAATCAGCTCACTTACCAGCATAGAACATCCTTCTGAAGCATTGGGCCAAGCTGCTGCCAATCTTCTTTTGTCTATAATAAATGGTAACGAGGGAAAGAGCGTTCTGTTCCCTCCTAAGCTGCAAATCCGGAATTCCGTGCGAGAAGTTCCTTATTCAAAGTAAAAGCACATGTTAATTCATAGTGACTTTCAAGCAGTTATAAGCCACTATTTGTCTTTTCCTTACTATTGTGTATTCGCTATTCACGCGGATGGGAGGGTAATATGAAACTATCAAATAAGCAACTATCAAATGCAAGACTGTTGAATGATGGATGGCAGTTTGCCAAAGGAGAGCCCGTAAACTTTGTTCCGGTAGAACTGCCTCACGACTGGTTGATTTCTGATGTCAACAATTTGCACGAGAGTGGAATCGGCTGGTACAGGAGGGATCTTGATTCAAGCTTTATCAAAGAAGGACAGCGCCTTTTTCTACGATTCGATGGAGTTTATATGGACAACACGCTCTATATTAACAACAGGTGTGTCGGTCAATGGAAGTATGGTTACACTGCCTTTGAATTTGATATTACCGACTTTATACATAAGGACGGCTGCAATACAATATTAATGAAGGTTGACTATAGAGCACCATGCTCCCGCTGGTATACCGGTGCCGGAATCTACAGGGATGTCTTCTTAAAAGTCAAAAACTCCTGCCATTTTGTTTCGGACGGCATTTATATTACTACAGGTAAGCGCGATAACCATTGGTTTTATGAAGTGGATTCCGAGGTGGAGACTGGTGGTAAGCCCTACGAGATAAAGCACACACTGCTTGATGCCGATAGCGGGATTATTCCCTGGGACATCGATAACCCACATCTCTACACATTGCGTTCCGAACTGCTTGTTGACGGTATTTTAGCTGATACCGAGTATACACGGTTTGGCTTCCGCTCAATAGACTTAACCAACGATAAAGGCTTTTTTCTTAACGGAAGGCATATTAAACTGAAGGGTGTTTGTCTTCATCATGATTTAGGTTCACTTGGGGCAGCTGTACATTCCGATGCAATCAGACGGCAATTGACACTACTTAGAAATATGGGAGTGAATGCCCTTCGGACTGCCCATAACCCTCCTGCAAAAGTATTTATGGATATTGCTGACGAGATGGGTTTTCTAGTGATGTCTGAAATTCTGGATATGTGGAAACAGCCTAAAAATACTTATGATTATTCCCGATTTTTCGAGGACTGGATTGAAAAGGATGTGGCATCCTGGATACGCCGGGATAGAAATCATCCGTCAATCATCATGTGGAGTATAGGCAATGAAATTCAAGATACTCACCTGGACGCCGTAACCGGGGCAGATATTATGCAACGACTCATATCAATGGTTAAAACCCATGACTATAAAGGACATGCACAAGTTACTCTTTGTTCCAATTACATGTCCTGGGAAAATACCCAGAAGTGCGCTGATATAATAAAGCTTATCGGATATAATTATGGGGAGGCGTTATATGAAAACCACCACTCCTTACATCCTGATTGGATTATTTATGGCAGCGAAACCTGTTCTACCGTACAGAGCCGAGGAGTATACCACTTCCCTCTCAGCAAGTCAATCTTAGCTGATGATGACCTGCAGTGCTCGGCGCTTGGCAACAGTACTACCAGCTGGGGTGCGAAAAATGTTGAAACCTGCATAATGACCGACCTGAAGACCCCCTATTCTCTGGGTCAGTTCATATGGGTCGGACAGGATCACCTGGGTGAACCAACTCCCTACCACACCAAGAACTCTTATCTAGGACACATTGACACCGCAGGTTTCCCGAAGGATTCCTATTATCTTTTTCAAGCAGCCTGGACCCACTATCAGGAAGCACCGATGATACATGTCTTTCCCTATTGGGACTTTTCACCAGGTCAGCTCATAGACATCCGGGTTTGTTCAAATGCTCCAAGGATTGAGTTGTTCTTTAACAATGCGAGCAAAGGAGCAATTACCCTGGCTGACCGTTTTATCGCCGACTGGCAGCTCCCATACAGTTCCGGAACATTACGTGCAGTCGCCTATGATAAAGACGGTAAAGTAATTGCTGAAGAGTTCAAGCATTCCTTTGGAGACGTGAGAAATCTTAATGTGCAATATGACACCTTCGGTGAGCTGGTCTTTGCTACCATTATTGCTGTGGATGAGAACGGTAATACTGTCGAGAATGCCAACTCTCGGGTCAGGGTTGCTGTTGAGGGCGGCAGGCTTCTGTCATTGGACAATGGTGACTCCACCGATTATGACCAGTACCGGACTGACAGCAGAAGACTTTTCAACGGCAGACTTCTAGCCATTGTCAAAAAGCATAGTTCCAGCCGCCCTCATGTTACTGCTACATTGGACGACAGTGATATTCCGATACGGAAAATTGAGTTATCGGTGTACGGTTATTCTGTTACAGCTAAGATATATCCTGAAAATGCAACCTACAGCGACCTCTACTGGCGGTTGACCGATGGGGGTGGTATTGACAGCCCTCTTGGAAGTCTTAGTATTTCAGAGAATGGAAGAAGCGCAACGGTGATTCCCAAAGGTGATGGTGATGTTTTTGTCCGTTGCGGAGCAAAGAATGGCCTTGAGCATTTGTCCATTATTTCTCAGCAAGCCATCAGTATTACAGGTATGGGGAAAGCCTTTATAGATCCCTACAAGTTTGTATCTGCCGGTCTGTACAATTCAAGCAACGTAGAACTGACCAGCGGAAATGAAAGGGGTGTTGCTACACTTCGTCACGGAGAAAGCCACTTAGGCTTTAAAGATGTAGATTTCGGAGATTATGGTTCCGATGAAATCACTTTACCGCTGTTCCCGTTGGAAAAAGAGCCCTTCACCTTTGAAATATGGGAGGGTATGCCTTTGGAAAATGGAGACCGTCTTTGTACGGTCACCTATGACAAAGGGTCTGTGTGGAACACCTATCAGGAGGTAACCTATAAGCTGCCTCGCCGCCTTCGAGGGGTAACCACCTTGTGTCTGGTATTCCGTCAAAAGGTCCATATAAAGGGGTTTATCTTCAGAAAGTACAACAAGGCTTTCCAGAAGCTCTCTGCCTCCGAATATGACACTATATACGGAGATACCTTCACTGTCAAAGGTAACACAATTGAGAATATCGGAAACAACGTATCAATTTTATATGAAAATATGGACTTTGGAGATACTGGTACAAGAAGTATTTCACTAAGCTGGAAATCAAAAACTCCAGTCAACTCAATTCAATTGGTATTTACAGAAGGAAAGGAAAAAATCCAGAAAATGATATTTGTTGAAGGCTCAGAGGATTACACAAGTAAGGTTATTCCTCTGGGGGAACCCATCACAGGTAAAAAAACGGTAGCCCTTATTTTCCTCCCGGGAAGTAACATTGATATTGCCTGGATACAGTTTCAGCCGTAAACAAAACAAAGGCTTCTGCAAATAATCGGAATATTTTGCAGAAGCCTTATATTATATATCTCTTTAAGTTAAAAGATTACCTTCTTGCAACTCCAGTCTTTCTAGCTGCTTCAGCAACTGCTGCTGCAACTTCCTTTGCAACTCTAGGATCGAAAGGATTAGGAATTACATATTCAGCATTTCTTTCTGAATCGCTAACGAGACCAGCTATTGCGTAAGCTGCAGCGATCTTCATTTCATCATTTATTTCACGAGCGCCTACATCGAAAGTACCTCTGAAGATACCTGGGAATGCAAGAACGTTGTTAACCTGGTTTGGATAGTCTGAACGGCCTGTACCAACAACAGCAGCACCAGCTTCGAGAGCTTCTTCAGGCATAATTTCAGGAGTTGGGTTTGCTTGAGCAAAAATGATTGGATCCTTTGCCATTGACTGAACCATTTCCTTTGTAACCTGATTAGCAGCTGATACTCCGATAAATACGTCTGCGCCTACCATAACATCCTTCAATGAACCTCTCTTGCCCTCGAGGTTAGTTATCTTAGCCATTTCAGCCTTAATTGGATTGAGGTTGTCTCTGCCTTCATATATAACACCCTTAGTGTCGCAAAGAACTACTTTTCTGAGACCCATTGAGAAGAGAAGCTTTGTGATAGCTATAGCAGCAGCGCCTGCTCCATTTACAACTATTGATATATCTTCCATCTTCTTGTTAACAACTTTTAATGCATTGATAAGTCCTGCAGCAGTTACTATTGCAGTACCATGCTGGTCATCATGGAATATTGGAATATCTGTTTCCTTCTTTAATCTTTCTTCTATTTCAAAGCATCTTGGAGCAGCGATATCTTCGAGATTAACACCACCAAAGCTGCCAGAGAGCAACTTAACAGTTTCAACTATTGTATCAACATCTTTTGATTTAATACAAAGCGGGAATGCATCAACATCTCCAAAAGTTTTAAACAGACAGCATTTACCTTCCATAACAGGCATACCTGCTTCCGGTCCGATGTCTCCCAAACCTAATACAGCTGTACCGTCAGTGATAACTGCTACCATGTTGTGTCTTCTTGTGTACTTGTATGAATTCTCAACATCTTTCTGAATTTCAAGACATGGCTGAGCAACTCCTGGTGAATATGCAAGTGAAAGATCTCTCTTGTCCTTTAAAGGAGCCTTGCATATTACTTCTATTTTGCCTGCCCACTCTTCGTGCGCCTTAAGTGAATCTTCGTAAATAGTTCCCATTTCTTTATCCTCCAGACGATTAATTAATAAATCTTAAATACTTAAACTTACTTATGCGTTATAAGGAACAAACAAATAATAACCGAGTATCATTTATCTGTTCCTTATCCATTCTACACTATTGTGAAAAGTTTCACAAGTCATTTATTATTTTTTATGAAAAACTTTTCGACATTTTCAGTCAGTTACTGATTAGATATCTTTAACTTCATTAATAACTGCCTTAACTTTTTCAGCAGATTCTCTCAGAAGTTGCAATTCTGCGTCAGAGATATTTAATTCGAGAACTTTTTCAGCTCCGCTGCCACCAACTATTGTTGGAACGTTTAACAATACGTCCTTTATTCCGTATTGTCCGTCAAGAACAGTACCAACAGGCATAATAGTGTTGAAGTCTTTCAATATTGATTCAACTATTCTGTTAATTGAAAGAGCTATACCGTAGTAAGTTGCTCCCTTATTCTTGATGATTGTAGCACCTGCTGCTTTAACTTCGTTAAAGAGTTCGTCCTTATTAATGTTTAAGCCGTTAGCTTTAATGTAAGCATCGAACTGAGTTCCGGCTATATGAGTCTGGCTCCATACAGGAAGCTGTGAATCACCGTGCTCACCCATAATATAACCGTGAACGTTAGCTATGTCTACGCCCAAAGCCTGACTGATATGAGTTCTGAATCTAGCACTGTCAAGTACTGTACCTGATCCGATAACCTTGCTTGCAGGTAATCCGGACCACTTCTGTGTCATGTATGCCAAAACGTCAACAGGGTTTGATACACTTACAATTACTCCCTTATTGTAATATTTCATAAGTTCAGTAACAATGCTCTTCATTATTGAAGTGTTTTTCTTTGCAAGATCCAAACGAGTTTCGCCAGGCTTTCTTGCAGCACCTGCAGTTACAACTATTACATCACAATCCTTAACATCAGCATAATCACCTGAGTATACCTTCATGTGACCTGCGAATGATAAGCCATGGCTAATATCTAGAGCTTCTCCGTAAGCTTTTTCCTTGTTTACATCAATTAATACCAACTCAGAAACCAAATTGTTAATAGACATAGCATAAGCTGCTGATGCTCCAACAAATCCCGCTCCAATTATAGCTACCTTATATCCCATACAAAATTCCCTCCATTTTTTTCGCAATTGCTATTAGCGTATCACAACTTGTATTAACTTACAAACATAAATATCAGGGTTTTGATATATTTTATTGCCAAAAATCGCTATTTTCTGAGATTACATTTAATATTTTAGCCCAAGCTTAAATTTTTATACGTTTTTAATTGATCTGTATACAATGTTTTCTTCAGTAGCTAATTATACATAGTTCATGCGGGTTTGAGTAAAGATTGAGTAAATTTTCACAATTAACATTAACATCTCATGAACTCCATAGAAAGCCTTCAATACCTTACTCACATAGAAAATATATAAATTCCCGGACGTTAAAAAAGGACGAAATCCCGCCCTTTTGACTTGTTCTATATTTAATTTCTCTCGTAGACTATCCTTAAGCCCTCCAGTGACAAAGTAGGATTAATATGATTTATGGTTCTTGATTCCTCTGCAATAAATCTGGAGAGACCACCGGTAGCTATGACCTTTATGTCGTCCTCCTGCATCTCCTGCTTCATACGCTTAACAATATAGTCAACCTGTCCGACATATCCGTAAAATATACCTGACTGCATGCTGGAAACGGTATTTTTTCCAATAACGCTCTCGGGTTTTATCAGATCTATTCGCGGAAGCTTTGCAGCCTTTTGGAATAATGCCTCCAAGCTGATCTTGATTCCCGGGCAAATAACACCACCCAGATATTCACCTTTAGAAGATATAGCACAGAAGGTTGTGGCCGTGCCCATGTCTACAATTATCAACGGACCGCCATATAACTCGTACGCTGCAACGGCATTTACTATTCTATCGGTACCAACTTCCTTAGGGTTCTGGTATCTGATATTTATTCCGGTTTTTGTACCGGGTCCAACAACCATTGGCTCCAGCTTCAAATATTTTTTTATGGAATGCTCCAGCGTATACATTATCGGAGGCACAACTGATGCTATAATAACCGCCTCAACCTTGTCAGCCTTAAGACCTGCATGGTCAAACAAATTGAGCAAAAACATCCCCAGCTCATCGGCCGTTCTTTCCTTATCGGTATTCAGTCTCCAACTGGCCAGAAGTTCTGTTTTTTCATAAACACCAAGAACAATATGCGTATTTCCAACGTCTATTACTAAAATCATATTCCTCCACCGCACTAATAAAATATTTTTGCCTGTTAAACTCCAAGCCTTAGGCTCCGGATTTCTTTTATCTCAAGTTCTATTTCCTTTTCAATCCTGCTTATGTCAGCAGCAATATCAGCAACTGTTTCTTCAGCACGGGGTTTTATAGCGGGGCGCTGGAAATGCTGTCTGGCAGGCTCCCTGTTTTCTCTTCCTTCTCTGTTCTGATTATCTCTGTCTCTATGGTAATTTCTCTGGAAGTTTTCCTTGTGTTGATTCTGATTGTTTTCTCTTTGGGAATTGTCTCTGCCCTGATTATCCCTATTTTCTCTTCTCTGGGATTGATTGTTGTTTTCCCTTTGCTGATTGTCTCTTGGAGGTCTGTTATTTCTTACATGGTTATCCTTGTGAGATACCTCCGCATCCTTTTGAAAGGCCTTCTGTTGAGTGTTTGAATTGACATGCTCGCCATTCTGAACTCCATCCTTTGTAAAATTCTTTCTTTGGTAATCATTCCTTTTAACCACTAGTTAATTCCTCCTAAGCTTTCTAACAACAAATAAATAATAGCACATGTTTGTACCCTACGTATACCCCAGCAGGCCTCTTACCTGAACTTCTCCCGCCGAAACATTGATTGTTTTCCCATCCTTACATTTTACAACAAGTTTACCATCTGATGCAATGGATTGTGCAGTTCCAATATATTCGATATCCTTACTCACTATTTTAACTTCTTTTCCTATGGTAACGGAGTATCGGTTCCATCTGTTAATAATCTCTTCAGCTCTTCCTTTAAGGAACGCACCGTATATTTCTTCAAAAGAGCTTAAAATACTGCTTAGTAATTTTACTCTGGAGCATTTCTTTCCGGTTTTTATATAAATGGAGGTAGCCTTATTCTGTAAATCAGTATCAAAATCGCTCAAGGTCTGATTTACATTAATACCGATTCCTACCACCACATAATTAACATGGCCGGGCTCGGCACTTAACTCGGTAAGTATTCCTCCAAGTTTACTGCTATCTAATATTATATCATTAGGCCATTTGATTCCGCAATTAATTCCCAGTTCACTCCTTGCCCCTTCCACAACGGCAATAGATGCTGCAAGTGTTATAATCTGGACCCGTTCAGGTTCCAAATCAGGTCTGACCACAATTGAAAACCATAGTCCGCTGTTATTATCGGACTGCCATTGTCTTCCCACCCTACCCCTGCCCAATTTTTGCCTTTCGGCAACAATTACTGTGCCGTGGGGGCACCCTTCATTGGCCATTTTTTTTGCATAATTGTTAGTGGAGTCTATTTCATCGAAATGGAACAGTTCCCGGCCTATCTGCTGACCTTCCGGGATAACAAGTTCTCTTTTGTCCAGTATATCTGGAGATCCCACAAGCATATACCCTTTCTTAGAGGAGGATTCGATTATGTAGCCTTCCTTCCTCAGTTCATTAATATGCTTCCAGACTGCGGTCCGTGATACTCCAAGACTGTTACTGAGCTCTTCCCCCGACACATATGTCTGTATTTCTTTGAGCTTATGTAGAATTAAATTTTTCAAACTGTCTTTTCACCATCCCAATTTGTAAGTACTGGCTTTTTGATACAATAGGTTTTCCCTGCAGCAGTCCTAAAAACGGCAGTCCCTTTTTCCACATTTTCAAGCTTTTTAAGGAATTTTTCATCCGCCAGCTTATCAAAGAAGTAATATAGAAGAAAATCATCAGATTCTGCAAGCCGTTCTCTTAATTCCTGCAAAATATTATGTATGTATAATTCCTCAGAATTTGTATATATAACCGGCGAATCCATTCTTTTATCCAGAATGGCCGCCTCACCCGCAAGAATAGTAGTAGTTATTAAACACTCAGGAAGTCTGTAAGTTCCAAAAATATATTTTTCTACAGGTATTATAGAGTTATAGTATAGCTCCAATTCAGAGTTTTGGGCTGAAGCATTTTCATATAAAAACCTATCTGCAACAAAGCACTTCTCATTTTTAACCTGTATTTTCAGACAGGTAAACTCTGAGGACCTGTATTGTTCAGGGTTGTCCTTGGGATTCAACAGTCCTGCGAAGCACCTTACCTCCTCGCCATCTATAACTGCCTCCCTGTTGTAACATGAAGACAGCTTTAACCCGCAATCAAGAATATTTGATACATCTTCAGCTTTTACATAATAATAGACCTCTATCATTAACGCACCCCATGAAATGTAATCTACGAGAATATTTAATCGGTGCTGTTGCATAACAATGCGGATCAGTGTATTTGATATCTATATTTAATACGCCGGAAGCATCCTATATAAATTAAGCAGTAATGGGTTAAAACAGTTGGAGAAATGATCGAAAGAGAATTTCTCCAACTGCTTAGTGTCCGACACTTTTATATATTTTTGATCAGGAATAACCCGAAAAGGATGTTTCTCAACATACATTCATCTTTTACAGCACACGCCTCTTTCATTATATTACATATCTCTGAATTCTACCATATCAGGTTTTGTCACAATATTATTAATAAGGTCAAGGCTGATAGGGCTGACGCCTTCCTTTTCAATACTCTTTAGGCTTCCTTCAAGAACATGGTTAACCTCATCCTGTTCTTTTTTGAATTTGGTAATCATCTGAACTGCCGGGTCGAACTCCTCATAAAAAAGTACTATTAAATCTCCGGGTTGTGCATCCAGCATGGCCTTTTCCAGTGCTCCTGTCTCACTTAATATCACTTCGATATTCTCTTTTTTGTAGCCCGTACCTGATATACTCTCTTCGAGTATTGCTGCAACTTCTCCTTTTTTTCTTCCTCTTAAATCTATATCTTCCTTAATATATATTTTCTCAAAAGACCTTGCGCAAAGCTCCCCGACTTCTCTAATATTTGCATCCATTCTATCTCCGGGCATGCCTACAATTCCCACAAGACGTTTCGCCTTCATCTTTTGCATAAATTTGGTCACTGCAGAATAGCCAGCAATGTTATGACTGTAATCTATCATAACCTTGAAGGCGCCCATATCGAATATATTGAATCGGCCGGGATTCAATTCTACACTCGGTCTGAAGGTGCTCATCCCTTTTTTGATAACCTCCATAGGCGTGTTAAGCCCTATTAATGCTGAAACAGCCGCCAGAGAGTTTTCTATATTACAATCCACAAGGCCTCCATAAGTTATGGGGATATCGTCCAGGCTTAATATAGGTTCTTTTTTCCCATTTCTTATTACCCATATATAGTTTTCCTTAACATATAGTGCAATGTTATCCGGGTTTTTGCAGTGTTTTTTCAGCAAGGGATTTGATAAAGATCTTCCGAATAATATAACTTTACTCCTTACCCTTTTTAGTATGAATGGCGTCATACTGTCATCGGCATTCAAAACAGCGTATCCTTCAGGTTTTACTGCTTCTATTACCAGTGACTTTGTTTTTGCCAAATCCTCGAGGGTATCTATACCGTCAATTCCCAGATGGTCGTCACTTATATTAACAAGTACAGCCACATCCGCCAAATCATAGCCCAGCCCTTTTCTAATAATTCCACCTCTGGCGGTTTCCAGTACAGCAGCCTCTACCTTTTTGTTTGTTAATACCACACTTGCACTGACCGGACCGGTAGTATCACCCTTTTGTATACACTCATTTCCTATATATATGCCGCTGGTACAAGTCATTCCCACAGTCAGGTCAGCCAAGGCAAGAGTGTGCCTTATAAGCCTTGTAGTCGTAGTTTTACCGTTTGTTCCGGTGATGGCAACAATAGGAATATTCCAGCTGCTTTCAGGATACATCATATTGATAATATCTTCCGCTACATTTACCGGCTCACCTTCTGTCGGATGCAGGTGCATCCTGAGCCCCGGTGCGGCATTTACCTCAATTATCGCCCCGCCGTTCATATCAATCGGAAGGGATATATCACTGGTACAGAAATCAATCCCGGCTATATCCAGTCCAACTGCTCTGGCCGCTGCAATTGCATACTGTGCATTTTTAGGGTGAATATCCTCGGTACAATTTCGCGCTGTACCACCGGTACTTAGATTACCATTTTGCCTTAACCTAACCGACTGCCCCTGCCCCGGAATGCTTTCAGGTGCAAGGCCCTGCGCTCTAAGACATCTAATTGCTATATCGTCCAGTTTTATATAGGTCAACACTTTTTCGTGGTCTTCTCCTCTTAAAGGATTTTCATTTTCCTTTTCTACAAGCTCCCGAACAGTACTCCCGCCATCTCCAATCACTTCAGGCGGTCTTCTTTCTGCTACTGCACTGACCCGTCCTCCAACTACAAGCACTCTGTAATCCCTGCCATTAATATGTTTTTCCACCATAACTTTTTTAGAGTACTTTCTGGCTTCGACATAGGCCTCTTCTATATGTTCGGCAGAAGTTATATTAACTGTCACTCCTTTACCCTGGTTTGAGTCAAGGGGTTTTAAAACCATTGGAAACCCGGTTTTTTGAGCAGCCTCAATTGCCTCCTCAACAGTCTGTGTAACAACACCATATGGAACCGGTATGTTATTCTCCGTTAATATTTTTTTTGTAAGCTGCTTGTCAGAGACCAGGTCTACGGATATACAGCTTGAGCTGTCGGTTAATGATGCTTCTATGGTTCTGATTCCCTTCCCGTAACCCATACGCAGCATGCTGCTGTTGCCGAGCCGTACCACAGGAATACCCTTTTTCACTGCGGCATTATAAATAGCCTTGGTGCTTGGCCCCATATCCGTTTCAAGTGAAAGTTTCCTCAATTTATCCATTATTGCTTTGGTATTGATTTCTATACCTTCCGCAAAGGCTTTTAATATCTCAATAGCTAATTTACCGCATTCAACGGCAACTGCTTCGTTAACATATTCAAATATGACATAATATTTCGAGGTTGTCCCTATTTGTCTTGTTTTGCCATGGTTCACATTGTAGCCCAACTTGTTTTGCAGTTCAATTATCAGATGCTCGGCTACATGCCCTATATAAGTTCCTTCAATAAGCCGTTCTCCAAAACCTCCTACATACCCTACTCCGCAGGTATGTGCTGCAATCTCTGGAAAATTCTCCAACAATTTTTTATTAAAGCCGGGGATATCCTTTGTGGGTCCGGCTTCAAAACCTCCTATATCAACAATCATTCTCACTACCGGTTTATGACTATATATATTTCTTCCTTGAAAGCAATAAATGCTTTGAATTTGCACCGTAAAACCCTCCTAATATGATTACTATGCAGTCTGTATTTATTTGTAATTACTGTAGCTATGAATTTTTCTTCTGAACAGTTCTTTTTTCCAGATCAAAGCCATAACCATTTGGAAGTACATGAATAGTAACATTTGATAAAGATATTATATCTTCAGGATTTAACTCTGAAACATTGGAATTCTGTATAGTTCTGCCGTCAATAACGGTAACGCAGTTTGTACCCACAACTTCAAAAGAGGCATTTGCATGTACCTTTATTGCTGTATCCTCGTCAATACCTATTCCAAGCACCGACGGGTTTTGAGCCACCCCTACAAGAAGTCTGCCCAAGCGTCCTCTTTGTTCGAAATGCTGATCAATTATTACCTGCTCTAACAGGCCCAGTCCCGGAGACATACCCAAAGTGCACTTTCTGGCAGCTGAATTACTGTTTCCATCAACTATCATTACACTGCTCATTGCAGAGGCACCGGCACTGGTTCCTATGATAGGCACTCCCTTTTTATATAAATCCAGGAGAGTGCCAAAGGTTTTTGTTCCACCTAAAATGCTTGTAATCCTAAGCTGATCTCCTCCCGTAAAAAAAACCCCCGCTGCACCTGATATCCTTTGTGCTACAGAGTTGTCATTTGCATCACTTCTATTATCAATATTTAAGACATCTATATTCTGTACACCCAACCTGGAAAATACAGTTCTGTATTCCTCACCAACCTCCTGGGGTTTTTGAGTAGCGGTTGTCAAAACTGTAATTTTTGCGTCTGGCCCTCCGCACATTTCAATCGCGTGCTTGAGGATACTGCTCCGCCCCCACTTGTCTTC
>JAEZKZ010000101.1 GCA_023415305.1 Bacillota bacterium | reverse complement strand
TTTAATAGCAATTCAGCGTTCTTAAAACAGAGGGCTGCATTGCATATCATGGCCTGGCGCTCTATCCGCCTTAATGATTCCTCAAATGAGTCGGTCAAAAGCATTCGCTCCATATCGGCTATAATCAGAGGCAAGCCCAGACGGCTACAAACAGCGTTGACCTCTTCGCTTTTCCCCACACCTTTGGGACCATAAAAATAAAACACTTTGTTAAACTTATCTCTGCCTGTATCCCTGTAATAGGCAATGAACTGAGAAACCCTTTCACCCAAGGGCATTTCAAGCTTTCCCTCCGGCTGGCAAGGTGTGACGTCTTTTAGTCTGCCTTCGGGCTGAATAAGCTGTGCCACCTGTGCCAGTTGAGCATCTATTGCCGAGATATTAAGCAGATAGTTGACAACCCAATCATCCAATTTCAGGTGCCTGGTGATTATTGGGGTACTGTAGTCAGTCAGCCCCCCTGTTTGTTCCATAAGATATTTTGTCAGCGGAGCCTGAATGTCAAATATACTTCTGACCAGATACCTTTCACACTCCTCAAGAGGATATATTCTTGCAACAAGGCCAATGCTAGGCTTTATAATGTCTGTGTCATTTTGTAAGTACCCGTAGATTCGTTGGTATTTTGGGTTGACCTCAGGTGCAAGACAGGCTATTATGCAGAATTTCTCGAATGGTCCAAAACCATATAAATCAGAAAGTCTTTGGAGAGGATTGTATATCCCCCTCGTTCTTCCCATATGGAGTCTTTCGGCAATCTGTCTGTCCATTTGCTGTATTTGCTTCTCTAACTGTTTCCGGTCACTACCGTATTTGCCATAACCATCAAGCAAATTAAATATTTCTTCCGCAGATATAAGTCCCAGAGTACTTGAGTATAAAGTTCCTGTTTCAATGCTGAGTTGCAGGTGTAATATTAGCTTCAAATCCAACAGTTTCAATTCCTCTGCTATGTATTCCATATTTGAGGAATACGGTTTAGCAGTCTCCGACTCCATATTAGCAAATGCCTTACCCGCTTTTTTGTTAATGTAGTTTTCTGTAATTTTCATTTGGCCTACCTTTTATAACGAAGTATTTAAACAACTCTTCGGGGGAATTTTGTACATTTTAATTTTATGAATTTAAATACATCTTGATTGCAGAAATAGAAACAACTCAATATATTGTGTTTTTCCCATTTCACTATATTAGGTAAAATTAAGGACTGCTTTACAACTAAAATTTTTATTTTTTTTATTTTTTAAATTTTTTGCTAACTCACTGCCTCTAATTCCTTTTCAATAGCCTCCAAAAGTATAATGATGTTCTTTATTCTAAGATCAGCCGTCCAGAATTCCTTAAAGAGGTTTTCATAATCCATATCCTGCTGTAATTTATCTTCCTTGCATGAGTCCAATACCGAACTGTTTTTTAAATTTACTTTTTTCAGCATATCAATAACACTTTTTAATTGTTCCATACAGGGTTCTCCTTTATATGATTATTTTCAGCCTTATATTGGGTTTTATTGCTTTCTCACATACTATGGTAAAAACAGGTAACATTTAACAACCGAAAATAAAAAAATGCCCTTAAATGTTAAACTAACATTTGAGGACATTTCCTTTAAAATTTACTATTAACTAGAGCTCAAAATCTATTGTATTATTCTCAGTCAATTCAAATGGACCGGGTGTCACATTTGCATCGGGTCTCTTTACTCCAAAAAAGTCCGAGTCAAAACGATATGGAGTGCCATCCGGTTGCTCATAATTCATTTCAGCGTGATAAGTCTTGCCAAGCAGATCGGTGGTGACCAACATTGGAGATGCTCTCCGAATTAATTCAGGTTCGACGATATGAAGGTGTACCTTACCTTGTGAAGGGTTAAATTCCACCTTTATACCATTTTGCTCATATATTTTCGGATTGGCTTCATGTATCCCGGGAACAGCATTGTTAAGGTATACATTACCACTTACAGCAACCGGAAGAACTGCATTTCCGATAAAGAAGTCATTTGCGGCATCGCCTAGTTCAGCAAGTTCTGCTTTAGTGTATTCCCACCATTTCTTATGTTTTACATCAGGATGTTCGTTGTACCCTCCCAGTCCCACAGGATGCAAATAGCAGCGGGAATTATCCGGGACACCATCCATGACCGTCTTGCCGTCGTCGCCAACTTCACCCCTGGGTTTAAGCGGAAGATGTTCAAAAAACGTTATAGGAACAGGTTCGTTATTACTATCATTGTCACTCAAAAAGATATTATTGTAGTACCTGTCGTCGCCTCCCGAAATATTTGAATATCCGGCCATTGCCGTCTCGTGTGGGAAGTGGTATGGTGTAACACGGGTAATCTCAGATTGAATCACAAACCTTCCTGCGAACAAATTGTGGACAAACGCTCCACCCTGCGCCATATTTCTGGAATTCATCGGGGAAAGGAACAGGTTATGATCAGCCATATATGGGCCATGGCAAACCTCAACAAACAAGTCCTCAGAAAGGTTGTCAAAAAATACATTACGGCTTATGCGAGTGCCCTGAGCCTGCCAGTCGAGCCAAAGCGCACGGTAGCAGCTATAGATTACATTTTCACTAATCTGAGTATCCAGAGATGCATGCAGCTTAATTCCAGCTACTTCGGCACCATGTCTAAGCCTTTTGTGGTGAATATTGTAAATACGATTCTGATATATACGGCTGAAGGCACCTCCCATATGTCCCACAACGCCTGCCTGTTCACAATCATGTATCACATTGCCCCGAACGATGTGACTACCTACTCTTTCCTTGTGCCAGCCAGAGCGTAATGCTCGCAAAATAACCTCCTGCTCACGCTGAGTACCACCTTTAACATGCTTGTCCAAACACTTGGCGTGACCTGTGCCAATTTCAGTACCCAGGCTGATGCCAACGCTTTTGGATTCACTGATAATATTGTTTTCAATAATCCAGCCCTTACTCCAGTGAGGTCCGATCAAACCTTCCTGGTAGTCAGTAGGCGGTGCCCATTGAGGTGATGCCTGACGAAGTGTGAAGCCCCTTACGGTTATATAGTTAAGTCCTGGCTTCTCAGGCCAGAAGCAATAGGGACGGACATTAATTTCTACATTTTCCTTACGGGGATCTTTTCCACCAAAATTAGCCCAGATTTTTGTTGTTACAGAACCAGCCTGGGCATACCATTTAAGTAATGAATCCTCGGGATATTTAGCATCAGGCCAAATTTCAGGATTTCGTACCTTATCGACAGAATCGCATTCGTAAAGCGATTTGCAATCCAGATATACATCACCTAGATGAACACTGAATGCTCCGTCAAACAGCCAGTCCCCGCTTAACTCCACTTCAAAGGGGTTACGTATGGAAAATAGCGAATTGGGTACTTCTGTACTCCAGACATTATTCCCTTCATCCTTCCAATCAGAAATCCGTTCGGCCCCCGTAATGACCACTTCTCCGTCTCCAGCCGATTGGTAATTGATTCTATGCTCCTCAGTTCCACCATTAGCAGGGTTAACCCATTCTCTATATATACCGGTGTGCACGGTAACAGTATCTCCGGGCAAGGCAAGAGCTGCAGCGCGTGATATAGTACGGAAGGGCTGATCAGCAGTTCCTTTTGCCTGATCATTTCCCTGTTTTGATACATGATATTCCATAAAGCCTCTCTTTCTCCCTGCTCGAAAGAAGCTGCAAGACTCATTTTCAGGCAACCGACGGCAGGTATGTATAAATGTTTCTCTTAAAATGCTAAAACATATTGTATAAAATATCAATGTTAAATGCAATTACTATATCCTGCGGCTCATACATAATCTACTCCTAGCAGCCTTGTTTCTTACCCTGGTTTACTGGCCGTAAATTCTCAATTAAGAATTTTATCTACCATAGGAAGGCTATGATTTATTTACGTAGTCGCTTTATATTTTTTTCATGCTGGAACGCATACCGGTTGACCTCATCAATATTGCTACACGGCCTTTACTAGACTCCTGACTTTCTGGAAGATTCTTTGTTATCTGAGAAGAACTATAACTTTATTTTTAGTGTAAAGGCGATTAATTCAGAACTGGGTAACTCTGCGGCTACTCTTTCTCTTGACGGGACAAAGAAAAGGTCTCAACAGAGCATACATCTCTATGAGACCTATCAAAATTAGTAATCAACTAATCCTATAACTATATTTGGCATTATCAATCAAAATAAATTAATTATTTGATTCATACTAATTCTACACAAAATTTACAGCCAATACTTACGACCCTGGCTCTTTATTATCTCCTTTAAAAAAACATCAAAGCTACTTGCAACCTCATTCCAATCTTGTGGTAGTTCTTCCATAAAACAATCTACAACTTTGTATTCTTCTGTCCTACTATCAAATGCTAAATAATTACCTTCACCTATATACTTAGCAAATATAATAAAGTTATCTATCCAATCTTCTTCAAATGTACTTGCTACAAATCTGTTAGTGCTTACAATGTCCTTCGTTCCTAATAAAACATATCCATCTAATCCTTCATAATCATATAACCTAGCACCATTGTATTGTAACAAAAATTCTTTGTACCCATAAGGTAATAATTTTCCAAGATCTTGCTCGACTTGTAAAATTTCATTTTGATTAGCTGGTTCAGTTAATTTGAATATGACCTCGACAGGATTACCTTCACTGTCCATTTTTTTCAATCTACCATCCTCTAAACCTGAAATTAATTTTTTAAATTCGACTAATCCACTCATAATTGTCTCCTTTCTCTTATGGATAACTTCTCCACCAGTTAGTAAACGGTTGATGTTGCTCAGGTTGGATAAGTGGTACAAGATTTTTAAAGTTATTATCTCCACCTTTTGACAAAGGTTTAATATGATGAATATTTACTTCACCTTCTGGCCAAGGCCTTCCTTGATTAATCCACCATTCCTTAAATTGTTTTTTAAATGCTTCAGTAAATAATGGTCTTAAGGAATTTGAATTATTTGGTGTGTACGGTCCCTCTGGAAAAGGAACTTCTCCATATCCTTTAACATTTACTTTTGGATAAGGGATACCTTTTCCATTTACAATGCTTCCATTTTTTCCGACATCACTATCAGCCTTACCATCCTTACTCCCATCTGTACTCTTACCCTTACCACTACTTTCCTCTTTATCCTTATCTCCAGAGGTAATAGTTTCTATGGTTCCAGCAAGTTCCCTTACATTTGGCTCAGCCTTTGTTTCGTTTTTAGGATCTTCAGCCTTTTTCTTGTCACTTAATACTTCTCCATTATTTGGTATTTTTCCTGCTTGTATCTGAGCATCCAATGTTTTTTCATCGCTTGCCATCATAACCATGTTTCTATTCTGGCCTTTTTCCACCCACAGCTGATGCTCTTCAGTCCCCAGCTTGAACTTGACCCTTGGAGTAAGCGCTTTTCTTATGGCACTTGCTACCTTGGAGGCTCCGGCTGCCAGTATCTGTGTTCCGAGCTTCTTCAGATTTACAAGGCCGAGGGACATGAGGTTATCATGTATGCCGCTCTTAATTGTTCCAAAGAAGTCTCCGCCTCCATCTTTACTTCCACCTTTACTGTCTCCCTTACTGCCTCCTTGCGTTTTTCCTCCTGCTCCCTCGGCTTGTCCGGCTCCTTTGCTTCCTGCTGCGGTATTTACGCCTTTGCCGGAGCCGCCGGGGCTGCCTGCACCTCCCAGACCCATTGCTGTCATAAGCTTTGCTCCGCTGCCTACACTGGATAATGTGGTCTTTTCGGCACTATCAACCATATTTGTTACCTCATCGGTAACCTGGTCTATCATACCTCCGACTGTATTAACAGGGCCCTCCAGAGGCTTCATTATTCCCTGTACGGGACCTGAACCAGCGATCTTGTCAAAAATCTTGTCAGCATATGGTATGTACTGTCTGATTAATTCCACTATGGACTTTCCGGCTATTGCCTCTATTCCTTTGAATAATGCCTTTATTAATGCTGATGGCGGATGTGTAATGATAAAGTTTAGTACCATGTCTACAGCCTTGTTGGCTAGCATTTTCATAAGTTGTGCAGGTTTACCCAGTATCGTTACCTTTTCCTTAATACTGCCTGAGATATCTTTTACCTTGGTCTTAACGCTGTCGAAGAAGCCACCTACAGCTTCTTTAAGCTTTTCTGTTCCTTCGTTCAGGGCTTGTGCAGGATTTCCTACCTTTTCAATAACTGTCACTATTCCGGCATATATTGCACTAAAGGGCTCAAACCATCCCTTTTTAGTTATATTGATAATGCCAAGTACCTTGTTTACTCCTCCGGCAACCTTGTCGTACACATTCTTCAAGACATTAAGGACTTTCGTAAGTACATGCAGTACCTTAATTAATCCTTTAGACTCCTTGCCTGATGCTGGTTCTTTTTCCTCTTTGTCCTTTGGCTCCTGTGGCAGGTTCTTCAATTTTCCAAACAAGCCTTTTACAAGGAAGTCTCCAATTCCTACAGGGCTTAGGAACTGCTTGATATCGGTAAGTTTTATGCTTCTGATTGTGTTAACAAAATCCATTACAGCGCCAGCCTGTTTCAACAGTTGCGGAAGCGTGGTCGCAAGCCAGGTTACTATCTGAACTATTACGCTACCTCCGCCTGTTAATACGGCAGCCGCTAATTCTGCTGCTATGGTTGCTCCTTCAATTACATAGTTGAATATCTTCTTGAAGTCCATGTTAAGGAATTTCTTAATTCCCGACATTACTGACTTGTACAGATTTTGCATTCCGGCAAGCAAACCATCAGCTGTCTTCGCCATAAAGTCAAGTGCTACACTGACTCCTTTTTTAAGCTTGTCTGCAGCGGCATTTACAGCTTTAGTTGACTTATCGACAGCTCTGTCAATCAAACCGCACAATTTCTTTGATATGCCCGGGAATTTTGCAAACACCTTTTTTACAAGACCCTTCAGCACATTCCCCAGGCCTTTTATTGCTCCAACAATGAGCTTTCTTCCCTGCTCTATCAAACCAAGTGCGGCCTGCTTCGCCTTCTCAAATATGGTTTTTACAGCCTGACGTAATTTATCAAATACAAAACTAACAGCTTTCTTTACAAAGTCTACTGCCTTTTCTACCTTATCCTTGGCCCAATCCCACGCTTTCTCAAATATGTTCTTCTTACGTTCCTTTTCGCCTTCCTGCTTCTTCTCTTCGGCTTCCTTCTTAGCTGACTTACATTCCTTATCAGCATCCTTTTCAGCCTCGGACATAGTCTTTTTGACTTCTCCCTCTTTTTCCTTCTTTATATCTCCTACTTCCTTTTTCTTCTTTTCAGCTTCGACACCGGCGTCCTTGTCGTACTCAGAAGTTGCCGCATTTATCTCGGTTTTCCATCGATTCCTATAACCCTCAACCTCTGCTTTTGCATTTGCCTGTTCCTTAAGCTGTGTTTCCCTTGCCTGAGTCTTTTCCTCTTCTATTTTCTCATTGGCATCCTTCTTTGCATTTACCAATCCCGAATCGAATTGACCCTTTCCTTGAGCAAACTGGCCTTCTTTTCCTGTCATAAAGTTTCTAAGCTCTGAATTCAGCTGCGGATTAGCTATAGCAGCAACATCCGGGGCTATTGGAGCTACCCTGTTGATATCCATTCCTAAAGGCGTTACTTTTGCTATTGCTTTTCGGGCCTTTAGTATTGTAGAATCCTCCTGAGGTGCTATACTGTTTTCACCGAAATCCTGGTTTGACTGTTCCAGTTCTGCTTGCTGCGCCGCCGACACATTCTGTGCCGCCTCGGCCTCAAAGCCTTCCATCTGCCCGGGATCAGCTTCACCCTCCATTCCTATTGCAGGAGTATTCTTAGAGTACTCCCTAGCCTCGGCCATTACGTCATCAGCGTCGGCTTCAGGGTCAGAGCTCAGCTTAATGTCGGTAGGTATTCCTTCTGCGGCTTTCCCACCGGTTTTTGCACTTTTAAAGTTTGATGGTTCTTTATGCTTTATTTCCTTTACTTTTTGAGCAATTTTAGCAGTAAGTCCCCCTTTTTTAGGTGGAAGTCCTGTTGGTGCAGGAATTTCCGGTATGGTTGCCTGGGCTTTATCTCTTTGCTTTTCAAAAGCACCGTCAGATACCGAACTTGCCTGTGAAAAAGCATTATATATTTCTGTCGGTGGAACATTGCCCATCTGATTCAAAATTTTTGCAGGATCATCTCCGGTAATCTTGACAGAAGGTGCAGACTTAGCAACCTGTTTCGCAGACTTTTTATTAGCAGCAGCATTCTGTTGTACAGGAACAGCTGAAGCTGATTTATTCCCGGCTGCTACAGTGGTTTGAGCAGGCTCCTCATATGCGGCATTGTCTTTACTTTCTTGTGAAGTCTTTTTGGGTGCAGGTTCTGAATGTACTACACTGTCTTTACTAACTTGTGAAGTCTTTTTCGACACAGCTTCCGAATGTGCTTCTTTCTCTAGCTTAATTTGTGTAATCTTTTCGGAAGCAGATTCTGCTGCTTTTTTATTTTCAACCTTAACACTCGCGATATCCTTGTCTTTTTTATTCGCGGCAGGCTTAACGTTTGTATCCTTATGGAGATTGGAAGCCTCCTTGTTATCAAGTTTGTTTAAATTTTTATGTTGTGAGTTCTTTTTTAAATTTTCTTCCTTTCTTGCTTCTCCCTGTTTATTGTTTTTTCTTTCAGATGACTTGCCGTCACTGTCCGGCTGCTGTTTGTCTTGTTGATTATCTTTATGGTTTGAAGTATTTTCTTCGTCTTTATGGGGTTGAATATATTGGGGCGGCATCCTTTTAATATCTGATAAAAGCTTGATAACCGCCTGATTTCCAATAGATTTCTGGAGAACGTATATATCCTCCTGTGTCAATGAGTTCGGCTGTTTTCGGAGACGTTGGATAGTTTCTAAATAGTTGGGCGGCTTAATTTTTTGTTTATGTAAGGATAGTGAGTTCTGGGAACTTTTGCTGTGTCCGGCCGAGGCTTTCTCCTTCTGCTTGTTCGCAGTGGTAACTGGAATCATTGCCCCTTCTCCTTCCTATATGAACTTAAATAGATTTATACAAGCTGCAGTCCATTTAGGATTGCAGCTTGTATATAAGGGATGGTTTAAGGCTCCATGCCTCCAATAAGAATTCCGGATGAGTATACAGTTATCTTGGAAGTTACTGTATACTCAGTTGCTGTTGGATTAAATGAATAGTCATTGCCCTGTGTATAGTTTGACCAGTTGATTTTTGAAAATCTATTCTGAACTATGACCTTTTCACCGGGCTTTAAAACACCGGCACTACTGGAAAAACATATTTCAAGGTAATAGTCACAACCGCTATTTCCGGTGACCTTATTGAACTTACCGGATACACTTGTCGTAATGTTTTTATGGGACCCTGACCCTGAAACCGAGGCATAATCACAGTAATACGTCTGAGCTATATCACCCTCGACTGTATAGTAGTATCTTATTTTAATATCTGACAGATTGATTTCAGTGTCTCCTGTGTTCTCCACCATGATATAAGGATCAATCGTGTTTACACTATTACTTTTGGTTATGTTGTATGCTGATACCTTAACACTTTGAACAACAGTAATTTTTTGAGTTCCCGTAGTATAATTTCCGTTTTCATCGGTAGCTGTCCAAATTACTATTGTGGTTCCTACAGGAAAATCTACTGGAGCGTTGCTGGTAACCGTTGTTTTAAATATATCTGTAGCGGTTGCCATACCTATCTGAACCCTGGTTCTTGACCCGGTTGCCGGAACAGTAATATCTGCAGGTACTGTAAGCCTTGGCTTTGTAGTATCCTGTACTGTTACGTACTGTATTTTTTCGGTCTTGTTGTTGTTTTTATCTACCGCTGTCCAGGTTACTTTTGTGGTTCCTATCTGGAATAGCTTTGGCGCATCATTTGAAACAGTGACCTCGAAGATATCGCTGTATACAGGTGTGCCCAGTTCTACCGTGGTTCCCTCGGCTGCTGTAGCCTCCACTGTTTTGTCTGCAGGCGCTGTCAGTTCTGGAGGTATTGTATCCTGTACCTTTACGTACTGTACTTTTTCGGTCTTGTTATTGTTTTTATCTACCGCTGTCCAGGTTACTTTTGTGGTTCCTATCTGGAATAGCTTTGGCGCATCATTTGAAACAGTGACCTCGAAGATGTCGCTGTATACAGGTGTGCCCAGTTCTACCGTGGTTCCCTCGGCTGCTTTAGCCTCCACTGTTTTGTCCGCAGGCGCTGTAAGCTCGGGCGGGATTGTATCAACAATTGTTACTTTCTGAGTACATTCGCTTTTATTATCATTTACATCAATTGCTGACCAGGTTACGGTAGTTGTTCCTAATGGATAAACCCCCGGAGCATTACTCCAAATCTTTTTGATATCAAAGATGTCAATTGCACTGGCCTGACCTATGTCAACAACCTCTGTTATAACTGCCTTAGCTTCTACTGTCACATCCTTAGGCGGTGCTATTTCAGGAGGAGTCTTGTCGGTTACGGTAATTTCCTGAGTACCGGTAGTAGCATTACCGTTTGCATCTGTTGCTGTCCAGGTTACAATTGTTCTTCCGAGAGGATAATCTCCTGTACCGTTACTTATTACGTTGACTTTAAATATATCTTCAGCGGTAGCCTGCCCTATATCCACAGGAGTTCTCCTTGCAGTAGCCTCTACTGATATATTTCCAGGCACCTTAAGTACCGGAGCGGTTTTGTCGGTCACGGTTACCTTTTGTATACCCGAACTGGAATTTCCGTTTGCATCCGTTGCTGTCCATTTTACATCAGTTGTACCTACACCAAAGCCTTCTTTTGGTGCATTGTTTGTAACTGTAACTGCGAAAATATCCCAAGCCTCTGCATTTAACAGTTCCACAGGAGTTTTTTCAGCTGTGGCCTCGACAGTTATGTCTGGAGGTACACTAATCACCGGAGCAGTTGTATCAACAACTGTAATTATCTGAGTCCGGGTGTCTTCGTTCTTGCTCTCATCCTTTGCGGTCCAGGTAACTACCGTTGTCCCAAGGGGATATTGTTTCAGGGCATTATTGGTTATTGATACATCAAATATATCAGTCGCTGAAGCAATTCCTATATCAACAGGAGTTAATACTGCTGTAGCCTCAACTCTTTTGTCCTCAGGCACATTTAGCACGGGGTTAGTTGTATCAACAACCTTTATATTCTGAATCCCCTCTGTTTTGTTGCCATGTTTATCTGTAATTTCCCACTTAACAGGGGTATTACCTAATTCAAAGCCCTCTTCTGGTGCATTATTTTTTAGCTCATAAGAAAATATTTCCGTTACAAGAGGTACCCCAATATCTACTGGTGTTCTTCGCCCGGTGGCTTCTATCGTTAAATCCTTTGGGAGTGTAACTAAAGGTTTTGTAGTATCCCTGACGTTAATATGCTGGTCACAGGATGCTGAATTACCGTTTACATCTGTAAAGGTCCAGGTGATTACCGTGTGCCCTACAGGGAACATATTATCCTTTGGGCCTGTCCGGGAATAATTTGTATCAAAAATGTCATATACCGAAGGCGGTTCTATCGGTACAAAGGTTAATTCTCCCGTTGCTTCAACTGTCATATCAGAAGGTTGGGTTATTACAGGTTTAGTTTTATCTGTTATTGTTATTCTTTGTATTTTCTCTTCCACATTTTTATTTTCATCAACAGCTGTCCATTTTACTTCGGTTGTACCCACCTCAAATACTGCTGGAGCATTATTGGAAACGGTTACATCAAATATATCCGTTGCACTGGCATCACCGATATCTAGCTTAACGCTTCTGCTTGGTGCTTCCATAGTAATGTCCTCAGGAATTGTAAGCTGTGGCTTGGTGGTATCCTGTACTTTTATCTGCTGAACGTCTTCAGAAATATTATTATTTTCATCCCTTGCTTTCCAGGTCACATAGGTTGTGCCTATGGGATAATCGGGAAGACCATTGTTGGTTATGGTTACCTTGAAAATATCTATGGCTGATGGTGTGACTAAATCCACATGTGTTCTTCTTCCTGTAGCTTCAATCGTAATATCCTCAGAAGGTGTCAGTACCGGTGCAATTGAGTCTATTACCGTTACCTTCTGAACGGTTGAGACTTCATTGTTATTTGCATCCTTTGCTGTCCAGGTTACATAGGTATCACCCAACTTGTACTTATCAGGAGCATCATTGGTTATTGTCACATCAAAAATGTCTGTTGCAGTAGCCTGTTCAAGTTTTACGGGAGTCTCGACAGCTGTTGCCTCAACTACAATGTCGCTCTGTACAGTAAGAACAGGCTTTGTTTTATCTGTAACAGTTATGTTCTGTACTACCTGAGATACAAAGCCCACAGAGTCGGTAGCCTTCCATATGACTTTTGTAGTTCCCACAGGATAACCATCTTCAGGAGCTATAGCCTCCAAAGTCCATTCACTTATGTCCAATACCGTAGCTTTTCCGATATTTACAGGTGTCTTAACTGCTGTTGCTTCCACCGTAATATCCTTAGGAGGAGTTACAACTGGCAGGCTTTTGTCGAGCTTGACTACCACGTTTTCCACCGAACTTGATTTATTTGCATTATCTATGGCCCAGTAATAAATAGTGGTTATTCCTTCAGTATTAAAGAATATTGATGTAGTATCGCCAATTATGATTTTTTCCTCTCCCGTTTCACCCACCTTGAAATGGATTTCCTTAACACCGGAGAACACATCTTGTGCTGAAAGAGTAAGCGTTACTTCATATTTATTCCAGCCGCTTTCATTTTTTTCAGGACTCAGTATGCTTGTTATTGTAGGTACCGATCTGTCTATCTTTAAAACAAATGATTTTGCTTGCTCTTCATTACCGGCATTATCTACAGACCAATAAGATATTGAACTTGCTCCTTCAATATCAATATCCACCAAATCACTCTGTCCCTCAAGCTTTACTGGCGTTCGGTCATCGACCTTGTAAAACATTGCCTTGACTCCTGAAAGATTGTCTGTTGACTCAAATCTAACAGCAACCTTATTGTCATACCATCCGCCGGATTTGGGTTTTGAATATGAAGCTGTTGTTACCGGCTTGCTTTTGTCAATGCATATTGGACCAAAGGTTATACTTGCTGAGTTATTTGAACTATCAACAGCCGTACCGGTAGAAGACTGGTTAGCTCCTTCCTCGGTAAATGTCTGCTCAGCAGTGCAGGACTTTATAGTTGACAGGGAATCTGTAGCGCTATATGACACAGATACCGAATGGTTTGTCCATGTTCCGGCAACATAATCAGCTCCGGTATCCTCCTTAGCATTAACTGAAATAAAGGGCGGTGTTTTATCTACTATATTTGAATTGTATGTTCCTACTTCTACATTAAATGTAACAGCAGTACCTCCGGGAATACTGGCCTTAACCTGTAAGGCTTGGACCAAACCCGGATAAAGTGAGTAAACCTGATATCCTTCACCCAAGTAATTTGAATTAGTGTTAGCTGCAGATGCCATACCGTTGGAATTGGTTGTAACTGTTATGACTCTGCTGTTATACCCCCTCATAAGTGAAGTTATCATGTCATTCGCAGAAACTTCAAAGGTTACCGAAACACCGGCAACCGGTTTGCCGGAGGTATCTTTAACTATTACTGTCTGCGGTAGCATGAAGCCTCGACCTCCCGGCGCTGAAGTGGTTGGCTGCGTTAATTTCATTTGCTGGCGCAGCGGCGAAACCGCATAAAGTGTTTCTCCTGCCTCTCCGGCGGAATAGGCTTCATTTACATTAGGTATTACTACCAAAGAAATTAATAGAATTATCATCCAGCAGCATACCCATTTAAATTGTTTACCCGTGTATCTAGCAAAAGCTATAAAGGGTTTCTTCAAATGTTTCATTTGCATTCCTCCAATAAATCCATAGGTTTATTTGTTGCTATACGACATAATTTTGAAATGCTACATGCTGAAATTTTGCATGTAACGACAATGAAACCTCCTTCTTATATAACAGGAATTATTGGAAGACAAATTACAACTAAAAAATAATATACATATTTTGGATATTATTTAAAAATATGGTTGTTATATGGGCAAAAAGTATTACTATAATAGTAAAATGACTTATTGAATAAATTACATTTTTTTACAGTAATTCTAATCCTAAGTTTATATGAATCCCTAAAATTTAATCGAACGGAGGTTTTTATGCAAACTAACGACAGTATCTCGGTAGAAAACTACAGAAAGTTACTGAGAAGAGCAGCATGGAGATTGCAGTACAAAGCTCGTATGCAACAGTCAAAAGAATGTTATCTTCTTTTTGAAAGCCAGTTGCGCGACAGCGGTTTTGAGACAGAAATATTGTCTAGTGTCTATATTAAGGAATTGCTGGATTCCATACCGTGGGAGAAGTGTAGGTACATAATACGCAAAACAGTAATTGACGGTGTGACAGAGCAGGAAGTTGCACGTGAGCTTAACATGACTCAACAGGGGGTGAATAAATGGAAAAAGAAAGGATTGGAATTATTACGGCAAACCCTGACAGATTCCTTCAAATAGTTAGACAGGCTCAGCAGGGAGACAAAGTGTCAATGAATGAAATAATAAACTTATTTTCTGATGACATTGAATTTTTGGCCAAATATATAATGCTGCCCAGAGAAGATGCTATTCAGTCGCTTAAAGTTGAACTTATAAATATAGTATATGAGGATATGATCTGTAATTGATTTTTTTAGAAGATTGTACTACAACCACCGAGGATTACTTATGGGTATAGGTAGTCTTTTTTATAACGCATTTAAAGGAAACTGGGGTATATGGCGAGCTATAGAGGTGGGGGGATATTTATTGCATCGTGATATCTGTCATGAAAGAAGGGGTGCAGGTGGAAACAAATATATTGATTACTTGCGTTGCGGCAGTCTGTGGAATAGTTTTCGGGTATCTTACCCTTCAGGCGAGAGTTAAGGGGGAGTCAAAGCAAAGCGGAATCGAGGTCGGTCAACTAAAAGCTGATATCGAATATATTAAACGCAGCAGCGACACAACTCTGCTTGAACTAAGATGCTTGAACAAAACTGTGAATAATCATGCAGACAGGCTGGCAAGAGTTGAAGAAAGCACCAAACAGGCTCATCTTAGAATTAATGAGCTTCGAGAGGAGTTGGGAAAAGATGTGTCATGTAAGATTTAAGTATCCGGAGCAATCCTGTGTCTATCCGGAATTGCTTACAGCAATAAATCAGGTATGCAGAGATTTTGGCAAAGATGCTCTATGTACTGCAGGCTACCGTACACTTGAATGTCAGAAAACCACTGCAAAATTAGTATTGCAAAAATATAAAGGCAGCTACCAGTTAAATGACGGTTCGGTTTATATAGGTAACGGCAGTAACCGAAAATGCCTTGCATCTGCTTATGGAAAATCAAATCACTGTTTTGGTCTGGCTATGGATATGGATGGTTGGTTTGAGAAATTAACCAATGAACAGCTAAAGAAGTATGGCCTTGTTAAACCACTGGAATACGAGCCCTGGCATGTTCAGCTGATTGAACTAACAGGTATTGGAGAAAGCCGTAAAATCGCCATCAGAGAAAGTATCCTTAAAGGAGTGAATAATACTATGAATATCAAGGAATTTCAAGCCATAACATCCCTGGAGCCCGACGGTATCCCCGGTCCTAAAACTCAAAAAAAGGCAAAGGAAGTTCTACAGGTATGTCAGGAGATTTTAGGCAACAATTTCACAAGTCCCAGGGAAGTAATTGTCGCAACACAGAGTAATCCGGAGCTGTGGATTTCCAGACTAAACGAAATCAAACATTTTGACAATTTTATATTAAATATTGTGAAAAGAATGGGAGGCAGAAATAATGAAGGATAAAATTAAGAATTTGATCAATGTTAAAAGCATTGTAACACTTGCTTTGGTTTTTACACTGGTTGTAATTGTCCTTTCGGGTAAAAAAATAGACTCGGACATCTTCCTGCTTTTCTCTAATAGTACTACAATGATTGTTACTTATTTTTTTACAAAGAAAACAACTGATGATAATAAATAGCTGTTCCGTCAGGCTGAATATACCGGTACTGGCGTACCGGTATATTTAATTCATTCATAACAATACCGAGTTCTACTTAACACAGCACGGAGTTCTACTTTACAATTGGTACGTATTCTCCGTAGCCATTTCTGTCCATCTCTTCAACTGGAATAAACTTTAAAGCCGCGCTATTGATACAATATCTTAAACCTCCCTTATCTGTAGGGCCGTCATCAAATACATGTCCCAAATGGCTACCGCCTATTCTGCTTGTAACCTCTGTTCTGGACATGCCATAGCTCTTGTCTTCATGATATTCTATAACATCGTCAGCTATAGGTCTTGTAAAGCTGGGCCAGCCGCAACCTGACTCGAATTTGTCGGTGGAAACAAATAACGGTTCTCCTGTAACAATATCCACATATATCCCTTTCTTTCTGTTATCCCAGAACTCATTTTCATAGGGTGCTTCGGTAGCTTTATTCTGAGTAACCTCGTACTGTTCGCGGGATAATTTCTGCTTTATAACTTCATTATCTGCCTTTGAGTATTTTTCTTTATCAACCCTTACACCGGCTTGTTTTTTTAGATTGTTTATCAACTCAAAATCAATGTGGCAGTATCCGTTCGGGTTCTTATCAAGGTAAGCCTGATGATATTCTTCGGCTTTATAGAAGTTTTCCAGCGGCAAAACCTCTGTCCGGATTTTTATGGAATAGTCTTTTTGTTTCCCGATAACATATTCCTCGATTATTCTTCTATCAGCGAGATTTTTATAGTATATGCCGGTTCTGTACTGGGTTCCTATGTCATGTCCCTGCCTGTTTAAAAGCGTAGGGTCTATAATTTGGAAAAAATACTCGAGGAGGCTTTTTAGAGGAATACGGTGTGGATTATATTTTATATAAACCGCTTCAGCATGTCCGGTATCCTTGTGGCATACTTCCTCATACGTGGGATTTTCGGTTTTACCGTTTGCGTATCCCACTTCAGTATGAACAACTCCCGGAACATGCTTCATGAAAGCTTCCACTCCCCAAAAGCAGCCGCCTGCCAGCCAAATCTCTGAAAATCTTTTGTTTGGATTTATCATAATTTCACGTCCTTTATACTATATTACTTATAGCTGCTTATATCATTAAAATTACCCTAAACAGCTGATTTAAAACCATATTTAAACTGAAAATATTTTCATTTCATAATTAGGAATTACAACTAAATATATTTTACATTGTTAACATTACGTGGATTTAAATAATTCTTTTATCACTGTAATATAGTAGATAGAAAGTATCATATTATTGCTAAAGGAAGGTGAACTTCATTGAAAACTCAAATCTGGGCTCACAGAGGAGCCTCCGGCTATGCTCCCGAAAATACAATGGAGGCCTTTAGGCTGGCAAACCAACTGAAGGCTGATGGAATTGAACTTGACATTCATATGACTAAAGACGGTCGTCTTGTAGTTGCTCATGATGAAACTATTGATCGTTGTTCAAACGGTACAGGTCGCATCATTGATATGACCTTAAAGGAGCTTCAGTCCTATGATTTCTCAAATCACTTGCCGGACTACAAAAATGTAAAGATTCCCACATTAGAAGAGGTATTATACTTTGTAAAAAGTACAGGTATGACGGTAAATATTGAAATAAAGTCCGGAATAGTTAATTACCAGGGCATTGAAGAAAAAGCCCTTTCACTTGTAGAAAAACTTGGTCTAAAGAAAAAAGTAATCTATTCCTCCTTCAATCATTACAGCCTAATGCTTGTAAAGCAGATAGACAAAACTGTTCCCATAGGTTTGTTATATTCTGAAGCAATAGTTGATCCTCATTTGTACGCAGAATATTTAAAAGCTGAAGCCATTCATCCGTTTTATTACACACTTGCACTTCCGGATATTGTTACCAAGTGCCATGAAAAAGGAATCCTTGTCAACCCCTGGACAGTTAACACAGCCGAGCATCTGGCATGGATGTTTAAGGAAGGTGTAAATGCCGTGATTACAAATTTCCCCGATGTTGCTTCATCTGTTAGAAAACAAATGGACCAGCATTGACCTGTTATTTACAACTCAAAGGAAGATTATAATTGGGAGGAGCCTTATGAAGCTTAACTATAAGCAGACCTTTCTGATAGGCTTTGGCTTTTTTGCCAGTTCCATAGCCTGGGCCGTTTATAATAATTTCGTACCCATCCTGTTAAAGAACTATCTGACCAGTACTACATTAATAGGGATAGTAATGACCTTCGACAACATCTTTGGTGTAATATTTCAACCCGTTTTCGGTGCCCTGTCCGACAAAACCCATACCCGCTTCGGCAGAAGAATGCCTTTCATATTAATAGGAATACCCATATGCGCTGTCGCCTTTCCCTTTATCCCTTTTACCAAATCACTATTTGCACTAATGGCAGTTGTTATAATTTTCAATTTTGTAATGTCTATCTGGAGAGCCCCGGTCGTAGCACTTATGCCTGATTTGACACCCCCTCCTCTTAGAAGTCAGGCCAATGGTATTATCAACTTCATGGGAGGTTTGGGAAGCCTGTTTGCCTTCTTCGCCGGAGGCTTGCTGTTCAAGCTGGGAGGGATTCCTCTTCCCTTTTTGTCAAGTGCTGTCCTTATGCTTTTAGCGGTAATTGTTTTAAAGCTTTTTGTCAGAGAAAATATCTCTCCGGCATATAAAACAGAACTTGGTTCTGATGTAGGTACAGATTTAGGTTCGGATGTCGGTTCAGGTGAAGGTCCGGATGTCAGTCCAAGCGTGGCTTCGGAGTTCGGCACCGAGTATTCAGCAGAGTACGAATCGGGGCTTGGAACAGCACTTAAGGATAAGCCTTTATTCAAAGCTGGTATTCCCCGAGTCACGGATAAAAACAAAAGTCTTTTATTTTTACTTTTGGCTATCTTGTTTTGGTTCACCGGATATAACGCAGTGGAAACCTTCTTTAGTCTCTATGTTACAAACACTCTTAAGGATTCCTCCGGTAACTTGCTAACAGCAGGGGATGCTTCACTTTTATTGGCTATGTTTTCTCTGAGTTTCTTATTTTTCTCCATACCTGCAGGATTTATTTCCCAAAAAATCGGACGGAAGCAAACCATTCTCATCGGTCTCTTCGGGGTGATGCTTTTATTTACTCTTATGATGTTTACGGATAATATCCTAATACTAAGGATTCTTCTGCTGTCAGGAGGAGTTTTTTGGGCTTGTGTTAATATCAATTCACTGCCAATGGTGGTTGAAATGGCAAAATGGAAGGATATCGGCAGATATACGGGCTATTATTATTTCTTTTCCTTTAGCGCTGCTATTATAAGCCCCATTTTATTCGGTCTCATCAGGGATCTGGTAATAAGTTATGATTCACTCTTTATTTATTCTGCTGTTGCCTTTGGCGTGGCTATCATCTGTATGTTTTGTGTAAAGCACGGGGAAGCGGAAAAAATAGTGAAAAGTTAAGAGTAAAAGTGAATAGTTGGAGTTGTTCTTTCTAACTTTTTTATCAGTCTTCGTTATACTGTTAATTAATCTTACAGGGTTTACTATTTACCCGTTTCAGTATATTGGCACCAGTTGTTATTATAGCTTCCTTCCATAATGTCTCGGGAGTAATATTAGGTGTAATAAGTAAATAATTCAATTTTACATTTATATCCACCTTATATACACCCGAAATATGGAAATGATTCAGGTTACTTAACGTTCTTCATATAGATAATCAACAATTTCAGCCTCAGTATTTTCCTCAACAAACCGCATCACTTCATCAAGTACGGCATTAGCCTGGGTTCTGCTGTCTGAAACACAGACGGCACCTATTACAATTGTCTGGTAATAATCCTGTTGATCCACCTCTGCCATTGATATGTTAAATTTGTTACGGGCTCTTTGGACAAGGCTTTTTACTATCATTCTCTTATCTTTAAGTGAATGACATTGTGGAGCGTACAGCTTTAACGTAAGTGATGAAACTATCATAATATCCTCCGAAATCAATACCCCAACTCTTCTCCAACCAATATAACTTTTATTCTGTTCTTATGTCTCTGATATGCTGATACTACATAATTACAGCATATTCTGCCCTGACCTGAACAGCCCGCGGTCATTTCAGATGCATGGGCTGTAAAGGACATACACTCGCCTTTTTCCTTGCAATAGTTCTGACAGGAAAGTCTTGTGGAATTTGCCGGAGCAGCAGTGGTCTTAACCCTTATAATAGCCTCCTCCAGATTCTTTACCAGCTTATTATATCCAGCAACAATTATAACTGATTTGGGTCCGAAGCATATGGCAGCAACTCTGTTGGAATTTCCGTCAACATTATATAATTCCCCGTTCTCAGTTATTGCATTCGAACTGCATATATAGGTATCTGCAGAGAAGGAGTCTATAAATATTTTGTTAACTTGTTCAGTTGTAAGCCCTTGCTCATAGCGATCCAAAAAATTGTATTTTCCCGAACGCAACAGCTCTATTACTCCGCTCTCAAACAGTGTCATAGCTCCGCCTACACCTACTGTATCCCCATCCTTCAACAGCTCTTTTACCTTTTGTGGCACATCAGCCTTTGTTTTAACATAATGTACCTGCATATTGTTTTTCTCAAGATTTTTCATAGTCTTACTTATTCTCTTATCTATTATTGCTCTAGTATTCTCATCCATACTAACTGTTCCCTCCATGAGCTTTTCATTATTCTCCGATATATTCAAATCGTGTAAAGGTCAGACCATCTCTTTCAATTATTTCATTCCACATGACAGCAGGTCGTACCCATATACCCCTTTCTCCATATAATGCCTGATAAACTACCATATCCTCAAGGGTCTCACTGTTCCTGGCAATATAAAGCACTCTATATTCATTACCTTTAAAATGCCTGTATTTTCCCGGTTTAATTTGTTTCATACTAACCTCCCGTGCACCTTATATAGTGAGTAGTGAATAAGTGCTTAGTAAACAGCAAAGTTGACTGGCTGCGCAGGTCTTTTATTTTAACGGCTTGCGAAGCAGCCTTCCTTAGCTTTTCACTTTTCACTTTTACTTTTCACTTTTACTTTTCACTTTTACTTTTGACTTCTACTTTTCACTTCTACTTTTCACTTCTACTTTTCACATTCAACTTTCCACTTTATTCGACTTCTTCCAGCAGCTTTATTAACGCCTTTTCAAACGTCTCGTCATTTTCCTTCGACCGCTTTTTTATGGAACCGGTTCTGCCCCCGGCTCTACGAACCTTCTGACCAAGATGCCTTTCAAACAGCAGCCTGTCTATGTTATTATCGTTATACACCAGTCCATTCTGATTTAAGACTTTGGCCCCCTTACCCAGACCCATGGCTGCAACACCGTAATCCTGTGTTACTACTATATCCCCGCGTTTAAGAAGGTTTATAAGTTTTATGTCAACACTGTCTCTTGCTTTGTCGACGATTACTACTGTACTGTAGCCGTCAAAGAGTTCATGACTGGTGTCTATTATCATGGTCACAGGTATGCCGCGTTTTCTTGCATTTCTTACAATTATGTCCTTAACCGGGCATGCATCGGCATCAACGAGAATCTGAATAAAACCACCTCCCATATTAAGTATTTTATATAGCTAAATAGCAATTAATTTTATACTCAAATTATTCTAACTGATACAATCCAGAACAAGATCATCAAAATAATTGTCCACCACTCAATACCCAGTTGTATAAAACTGAAAAAGCCTATGGAATCTCTGGTACACTTGGCAATTACAAGACATAGGTTTTTTATTGCAGTCTGTTTTACCTTATTTTTATAACGGTACCCCATATTTTCGGCCTCAGCCTCTATTGCTTTTCTTGTGGCTTCACTTATTTCCCGGCATACCGCGTAAAGCCAATGAAACTGTATTATTTAAAAATACCCAGCTTTAGAGCAATGGAATCCATTGTTACTTTTTTTGGCATAGTTCCTCCATTGTGATGAATATGTAATGAATTATAGCATAAAAAAACTTATCTATAATATAATTTGTAATATTACAAATTATATTATTTATTGCTTACATTATCACCTCAGCAGCGCAACGTTGTACTTCATCCTGAGTTCATTAACGGTAAATATGCCCTGTACACCAGGCCCCAGGACGGTTTTATAGAAACAAGGGCGGCGGTATAGGCTTCGGTTTCACAGACAGTATGGAAGGAAAACGCACATATAGATGAAGAAATTCTGATGGAATATAAGGAATACCACACAATAAAAGAAGTTAAAAACGGACAGGTTCCTGCGCCCATAAAAACGCCCAAAGACTGGCTCCATATTGCACACGGAGTAAGAAATACTGCTGCCGGGCTGCGTTACGTTGTATATGCCTTCCTGTCTGACCCTGCGCATCCGGAGCAGGTCATCAAACTCCCAGGAGGCTTTTTGATAGCTCCCGAGGGTGAAGAGAGGATCTGCGATGTTTCCAATGTTATATTCTGCAACGGTGCCGTAGTAAGGACTAACGGAGAAATACCCATTTACTATGCCTCTTCCGACACCAGATGCCATGTTGCTACTACAACAGTTGAAAAGATGCTGGATTATGTTATGAATACTCCTGAAGATCCATTAAGAAGCCATGCTTGCGTACAGCAGAGGATTGACCTTATTTCAAAAAACCTGGATTTGATAATAGGTAAGGAGATTCAACCTAACCAATCCGTAAGTCAACAGTAAATTACATTTAAAAACTCCTTAGTAGCTCTGATAGTGTTATTTCCGACGCTAACTGTTGCCTTAAGCGGTCTCCAATTTTTGAGTCCAGAGGCCCTCCAAGAAGTACCTTTTTATTTAGTATTTTCTCCATTACCTCCCATTGTGTTTTAGTCTCAAGCACTTTTGACAAAAGGAGTTCCGGGCTTCCCGAATAATCAAGTTCACCATTCTTAAGCTTAATATACTCTAGAAGAAGAGCCCGGGCACCGTGCAGCATCCAAATATCAAAGCTTATTCTGTCCAGGATGGGCCAGCCTTCAGATTTATAATAATCCTCCATATTAAATTGCTCATAACATAATCCGGCAAACTGCTCAATGGCCTGTTTGCCATAATACCTTGTATATTGTCCGTCCTGTATCTCAGGCGCCGAAAAATTATCTGCCATCCTCTGGAAAAGGTTTGCAACATCCATTTTAAACTCTTCTCCCTTAAGTTCATCTTCTCTTACCTCCAATGTGCAGCATTTCATGTAAAGGTTGGTAGCTCTTTCTATATCAGATTTTGGTATAATTCCTATCTGATTGTTATACTCATACGGGACATAGTTATCCATTATTACGGTATATGGAATTTTCTCAACATAATAAAAATTTTCCTTATCATGGTGCAGAATTATACAGAAGTGATCCTCAGCCCCCGGATTATAATCTTTAGTATCATAGGCAGGATCATATCTTCTGTAAAAGCTTAATATTTCAAATATTGTATTAATAATTACCATCTGACCTCGATTCAAAAGTTCTTCAATGTACTTTACCGATTCTCGGTCACCTTCCCTGACATATGTATTCACTTTAACGTATTTTGTCCATAAGGGAGTGATATTTCTGCTCAGATTATACATACGGAAATTTCCTGTTGTCCTGTTAATCCAGCAGGTAGGATTGATATCCCTTATGAACAGGGCTGCAATTTGCTTTTTGTCCAATTTAAATTGGTTCAGAAGTATATTGTAGACAGAGGTCTCAAAGCAATTTAACTGCAATGAAAACATATCTGTGGTTCCGTCTTTTTCCTTAAAAAAATTTAAATCCTTTAAGCATGATTCTATCAATGACCTTTCATCTCCCATCGCCATATTACATTATTTTTCATATAATCCAATTTTATAACTTATTGTATATATTTGCAATTACCTTTTTTGACAAAAAAAGCACTACAGTTTAGCTGTAGTGCTTCCTCCTTGGACAAATAGCATATCTCAGTTCTTTCAGGGTTTTCCGAAGTCGGGTGATCCGTCTTCGTTCCAATACAGTTCCTTTACAAAAGTATGTCTGTTTGGATCGTAAAGGGGGTCACCAACTATTTCCTTATAAGTGCGGGCATGATAAACCAGAATATCTTTTGCTCCATCTTCTGATACCGTAAAGCTGTTGTGTCCCGGACCGTACTGCCCTGCTTCCTCATTTGTCCTAAACACAGGGTCGGCAGCTTTGGACCAGGCTGACGCATTCAGAAGGTCAGCATCTTCGTCGATATTAAGCAGACCTATACAGTAGTTTGAATCTGTAGCACTTGCAGAATAGCTGACAAATATTTTTCCATTTCGTTTTATAACTGCAGGCCCCTCGTTTACCAAAAATCCCAGCCGTTCCCAGTCATATGACGGTGTTGTAATCATAACAGCCTCTGTTGCTATGGTCCAAGGATTTTTCATTTCTGCAATAAATAGGTTAGAAACGTTCCTTCGCTTTTCCGCCCAGATAAGATATCTTTTCTCCTTGTGCTCAAAGGTTGTGGCATCAAGAGAAAAATCTGTAAAAGCAGTTCTGTCTTTTTCACTTTGAATTCTCCCCTTTTCTTCCCACGTGTCATTGATGGGATCCGGGCCGGTACATTCAAGAACATAAGGCCTTATCTTCCATATATCATCCACTTCTCCGGCAGCATAGTAGATGTACCATTTGCCATCGATATTATGAATTTCAGGTGCCCATATATGTTTACTCATTAAGCCGCTATCATGCTTTCTCCATACTACAGCAGGCTCGCTGTCCGCCAGACCGTCAATAGTCTCTGACCTTCTTATTTCAATCCGGTCATATTCCGGAACTGAAGCAGTATAATAGTAATAGCCATCTGAAGATTTATATATCCACGGGTCTGCCCTCTGCTCTATAATGGGCTTAGTTATCATTTTCTCAGTCATTACATCATCACCCTTGTTTTCATAATAATTATATAATAAATAAATTGAAGTAATACAAACAATGAAGAAGCCTCACGGTTTTTGTTTTGAATACACTCATTCTTTCTTTCCCCATACACACACACCGGAGTTATCTATCCCGGTGAAAACTAAAGTAGTTTTCCAATTTTCCCAATCCCAGGACGGCAGCACTTTTACTGTTTGTTCTATATATTTTGAACCCGTATTCTTCTCAGAATCATAAATTTTCATTATTAACGTGTTTTCAGCTCTAAATTCCCATTTGCTTCTTCCTGTCCCATCATCTATTTTTCCGTTGGATTTTAGGGTTATTTTACGTGATGACAGTTGTTGGTTGTTATCCTTATCCATTACTATGGTTTCCCACTGCCCAGCAATCTGGTTTTTATACAGTCTCTGTTCCCGTTCTCCTGTATATCTCTCTGGTGAAACCATAGGCCAGCCGTCATCTGACCAAAGTATTCTCCTTACATGCAGATAAGGCCAATTGGTGTCCTTGTCTCCTCTGGCATGATGTACTATAAAGTAATCCTCCCCATCCTTCAGTACCGAATTGTGTCCCGGCATAACCCAGCCATCCTTGCTGCCGAACTTGTATCCTCCAATCAACTTTGTTCCTACATCGTTAGGCGGCAACTCTGTATTGGTCATCTCGTTTCCGTTAAAGTCAACATAGGGACCGGTTATTTTATCTGATCTTCCGACCCTCACATTATAATCCTTTGATAAAGAATCATAAGATACAAAAAGATAATATTTCTTGTATTCAGTATTATAAATAATATACGGACCTTCGAGGGCAGAAGCTACACTATTGCTTCTAGTTGCTATCAGCGAGGGCTCACTCCCCACTTTCAGCTTTCCGGTGGTTTTATCAAGTTCAACTATGAAAAGCCCGCCAAAAAATGATCCAAAAGACATATATAGGTTTCCTTCGGTATCCAAGACCGGATTGGGGTCTATAGCATTCCATAATGAACTGCTTGTGGATTTTATAACTTCACCCTTATGCTCCCAGGGGCCTTCCATGGATTTTGACGTTGCAAGTCCGATATAGGATTGATTTGTTCCGAACCTTGAAGCAGCATAATATAGGTAGAAGGTATCTCCTATTTTGATGACATCGGGGGCCCAAAGAACTCTTGCCCTGGTCCATTTCCGTGCTTCCTCAGGAACCTTTTCAAAGACTTTACCTACCCATTCCCAATTTACTAGATCCTTGGATTTTCTTATGGGTATACCCCCCTTGGGAGAACCGCCCACTTTTACATCGGTAGTAATGATGTAATACCAATCTCCATCCTTGATTATAGATGGGTCATGAGAATTCAATGTGCCCCATTTGGTCTCATCACTTGTAATAGAATGGTCGTAGAGTGTTTCCTTCGGTGGTTCCCCGGGATAAACCAAAGCTGCATTGTCACCATCGCCGCATGCAGTCACATTCAACATAAACAACCCCACAAATAAAACTGCAATAAATCTTTTAATATCCGGCACCCCCCAGCACATGAAAGCAAATATTTTCTTTCAAACTTATCAAACATTTTTTTGCTAAATTGAATAATTTATTTAAGTCACCTGTCCACCTGAGGGTTAATACAGTACGTAGAAGTTGTCACTATGCTTGGAACATGAGAGTTAATACAGTACGTCGGATGTTGTCACTATACTTGGAACATGAGGGTACACCAGTAAAAAAACAGACATCATCTCTTAAGTCTATGATTACCTGCGTGATAGCTATGAAAAATTATCCTTTTACAGCACCCGCAGTCATACCGTCAATAAAGTACTTCTGGAAGGCTACAAATAGTACGAAAATAGGAAGTATTGAGAAGAAAGAACCCACAATCAACAGATCATAATTGTTACCATACGGAGTAAGTAAGGTTTTCAAGCCTATTGGAAGAGTGAATTTATTCTGGTCACCAAGCACCATGAAAGGCCACAGGAGGTTATTCCAGCTGTTCATACCGTTTAATATGGCCATAGCAGCAAAGGAAGGCTTCATTATAGGAAGAATCAGTCTGAAGAATATCTTATATTCATTTGCACCATCTACTCTGCCTGATTGTATAAGCTCTTTAGGTATGCTTTTCAGGTACTGTCTGAAGAAGAATATTGTGCCTGCATTTGCTATACCCGGTACTATTATGGCACTATAGCTGTTCATCATTCCCAGGTCATTAATAAGTGAGTACAACGGAAGCAGTAATATTTCAAAGGGTACCATCATTATCAACAGAACACAGATAAACAAAATATTTTTACCTTTAAAGTCATATGCTGCAAAGCCGTAAGAAACAAATGCACTTATAAATAATGTTAGTGAAACCTGAACTATGGTAAGCAGCATACTGTTTTTAAACCATATAAAATAATCGTGCTCCCCGGTAAAGAGAAAACGGAAATTATCAAAGCTCATTACACCCAAGTCAAATTTCAGGTTCAAGCCGTATCTTATCAAATCTTCACCCGGCTTAAAGGAAGAAATGGCTACTGCATAGAAAGGAAGGATTATAACTACAAACAAGACTGTAAAGAATATAAGCAATAAAACTTTAGCAACCATGTTCTTTTTAGTTTCGCTTAAACTATTCTGGTTCATAATTAATCCTCCTCCTTCTTGAATTGTCCTGAAAACTTAAGCTGAGTAAGGTTTATAGCCATAGCAACAACCAGAAGAACTATACCAACCGTTGCTGCATAGCCCAGCTTATTTTTTTCTATACCCTGTCTATATAAATATCCGACAATTGTCAAACCAATATTTTTCGGTGAGTTATTACCATTAAACATCATCAAACTCTCTGTAAACATTGCCAAACCTGCATATATACTAATTGTTAATACATATACGGTGGTTGGCTTAAGCAATGGCATTGTAATTGTTTTAAACTTCTGCCAGGTTGTTGCACCGTCAATAGATGCAGCTTCATAATATTCATTGTCAATACTTTTCAATCCCGATAAGAAATACAACATATTTACACCTGTCCATCTCCAACAGGCAAGGGTTAGTAACGCTGTCATACTTAAGGTCTGATCCTTCAGATATTTAAAGGGACCAATACCTCCCAAACTTAATATACTGTTCATTAAGGAACCTTCCATTTCACCGAAAATCAAGCGGAAAATGGTACCTGCAACGGCTACAGAAGTAAGTGCAGGAAGAAAAAATGAGGACTTGAAAAATTCTCTTCCAATCATAAGTTTACTGTTAATCAAGCATGCAAACATCATTGGAAAAGGTATAAGTAGTACTAGTGTTCCAACCATGTAAACTATACTATTGGTAATGGACTTAATAAAAACCTTGTCGGTAAGCAATTTTGAATAATTTGCTGCCCCAATCCATTTAGGTTCCTGACCAAGCATTCTTTCCTGGAAACTCATAAGAAAGGAATTTGCAAGCGGGAACAACCAAAATACCAAGAATATTATTACAAATGGCAATATGAAAATGTATGGTGCAACTTTCTGAGAATAGACAAATTTCTTTATCATATTCGACATCCCCCTTTCACGATAAAGTAACTGCCATATACCGTATCATAAAATCGAATATATGGCAGTCCTTAATCATATGTTCTGACCTTTATGCAATATATTTACAATACTGCTTAAAATAGTTTATACTTTAATTTCATAATGCCATTTATATTATTTCAATTCTTGAACTATAGATTCCTGTGCCTCATCTAAAGCTTCCTTAACATCCTGTCCATCCTCGAAGATAGCATTTAGAGTAACTGTGCAAAGGATATTATTAATTGTTGGTGAAGCTTTTACTGATTTAATTGCCTTGATTTCACTCTTTATTTCATTTAATGTATCAAAAGCATTAGTCTTGAAGTACTTAACATATTCATTTTCAGGATTGTGAGTTACTGTTTTGTCAGTCCAAACATCCATGTTAAGAGGGTCAAAACCTAAAGTGTTCCATATTTCTGTAGTTGCTTCCTTTGATAGCTTAGCGAAAGCTACGAATTCTTTTGCCAGCTTTACGTCTTTAGCAGTCTTTGTTACAACTGTTCCTGTACCACCGAGACCAACTGAACGCGGATCACCTTCTTTGAATACAGGTAATGGAGCAATTGCGTATTTGCCGCTAAGATCCTTCATTTCATTTATAAATCTTGACATGTACCACTCAGGCATTAATGCACTTGCATAGTTACCCTTGTTGTATTCACCCTTGGCTTCTTCTGTGTCAGGCTGACCACCTGGAATAGTGTGAATAACATTGTTCTTCTGTAAATCTACAAGCATTTCCATAGCTTTAACCATTTCAGGAGAGTTAACCTTCGGCTGACCATTTTCATCAGTAAAATCTGCGCCCTGCTGAGCTAACAGTAATGAAGCCTGCCAGGTTGCGGAGGTATCAGCAGTACCGAGATATTTTCCGGTCTTTTCATATACCTGAATACCAGCTTTTTTGTAATCATCCCAAGTCTTAATTGTCTTATAATCAACGCCTGCTTTTTCAAGTATTTCTGTATTATAGTAAGCAAGTGTAGCACCTACGTGGTAGTCAAAACCATAAACCTGATCATTTTTGCTATATATCGAAAGACGTGAAGGAACTATTGTGCTCTTGTAAGGTTCAAGCACATCATTTAAAGCTTCCAATGGAACATTGTCACCTTCAAGGAAGTTAGGGAATCTTCCAAGTTCGATATCAGCGATATCAGGAGCCCCCTGCCCGGTCTGTACAGCTATCAGAAGCTTGTTATGCATATCATCATAAGGCATAACGGTAACATTTAATTTGACCTGTTTGTCAGGATTTTTCTCATTCCATAAGGTTAACATCTTATCAAGATGTTTTCCGTGTAAATCTACAAATGTCCAAAAGCTTAGTTCAGTTGCATTAGCACCTGCGTTAGAACCCAACTGTGTTTGCTGTGTTGAAGCAGCAGAAGTTCCCGTTGCAGTTGATTCTCCAGTACTTGATGAACTTCCACAGCCTGATAATACAAGAGCAGTAAGCATTACCACCACAAGCATTAAACTGATAATTTTTTTCATAAAAAATATCCTCCTCCAAATAATTTTTTATATTTAATTTGTACTTTACTAATTGAAGTCTTAGTTATATATGTACAGTACTATTGTTTACATGTACATCCATCAAATACAACTTCAATCATCAAGTCCAAAATTAAACTCATTTTGCCCTCCGCTTTAGGAAACCTTACAAAAGCTAATAAATTATTGTTTTATATTTCATTAAAACAGTGACTACATTTCTTAAAATATTTAAATCAATTCAGCAATAATCCAATTTCCAACAGTTATATCAATACTCCGAAAAAAGTTGCACAATTTTTGTACTGTATTTCATGTATTTATTATCTCTTTTTTACGAATAACTGTCAATATAAAAATTTGCTTTTTTATTAAACATTTTAGGTTTGTCTAAAACATTAGTTCAATTTGACAAATTTTCAATAATATTTGATGCTTAATTTTCAATTTGTATATTATCTTTCGATTAATTTGCCTTTTAATTAATGTTTTTTTAAAATTATACCTTTCCATTTTATGTAACTCGTTATATAATATAATAAAAGCTCTTTTTTATTGATTTCTGTTGTATCTTTGCTATGTACAGCTTAAGCTAATGAAAAATAAATACTAAATTATTTTAATTTTACCTAAAACTATACAGATTTGAGTTTTTTTATTGGTTTAAATATGATATTTAAGATACTTAATACAAAAAATAATTGGGAGTTTTATTACTATTGAACTGTTTTCCCTTTTATTTGTTTGTGTTAGAATATTATTATTAAGTATTTTGAGACTATTTTATTATTTTCTAAAATATTATAAGGGAGATAAAAATGATACACATTACTAAATTAAAAGAAAGCCTTCCTATATTCAAAGCTCTAAGCTCTGAAATAAGAATTGAGATTATTGATCTCCTGGCTGAACACAAGCAGCTTAATATGAATGATATAGCTGAAAAGCTTAATCTTACTAACGGTGCGGTAACAATGCATATTAAAAAGCTGCAGGAATGTGGTCTGATTAAAATCTCCATATTAACAGCGAAACATGGTATACAAAAAATATGTGCTCTGCATGAGGACAAGTTTGTTATAGATATAGCCAAACAGGAGGTAGCCAACTCTTATGAACTCGAGATAGGTGTGGGGCATTATTCCTCCTATGAAGTGTCACCCACATGCGGGCTGGCTACAAAGGATAAGCTAATTGGAGAAGTTGATAATCCAAGTTATTTTGCTGATCCCGAAAGAATTTACAGTGATATTCTTTGGTTTACAAAAGGGTTTGTGGAATACAGAATACCGAATTATCTTAAGTTCGGGCAGGACTTTACCGAGATACAGATATCTATGGAAATCAGTTCTGAAGCCCCCGGAAATTGCAGCAACTGGCCATCGGATGTTAATTTTTCCATAAATAACGTTCATCTTGGCAGTTGGACCAGTCCGGGAGACTATGCAGATACTAAAGGTATACTGACTCCCTCCTGGTGGTTTTCTGTTTGGAATCAATACGGATTACTAAAGCTTCTTACGGTTAATAAATTTGGAACATTTATAGACGGTCTTCAAATTTCTCCAATCACCCTGGAGGATTTGAATCTAAACCATAAAAGCGATTTGATTTTCAAAATGTCTGTACCTGAAGAAGCCGAGCACGTCGGCGGTCTGACGATTTTCGGAAAAAACTTCGGTAATTATAATCAGGGAATAAATGTGCGGGTTATTTACGAGCAGGTTCCGGTTCATGGATAAACGTATTCAACCTCGGGTTTTTCTGCTCTGATAATATCATGTGCGTATAGTACGGGCAGCTTGCTTTTCATGTGCTGTTCGTACTCTATTTTTATTACAGCAGTTATGTATATCCACTCACCGTTTTTAAACTCCCGCGCTCTGTTGCTTTTGCAAAGAAAGCCAACAGGAGCGAGGTCGGCAGCGCAGCAACTCATGGCCATTCTGGCAAGAACAAATTCATTCATATTGAAATCCTCCCGTTTATATACACAGCCTTTTACCTTTATAGTTTTCCCCCTATAAGCTTCGGGATCATTGCTAACCTTCATAAACCATTGCAGGTATTCATCGTCACCAATTACTGATATGTGCTTCTCCGAATTGTGCTTCTCTGGGTTAGTCTTGTTTAAATTTTTATAGGCATTGAGGCTGCTATGTTTTACAGAAGTCCTTTGTGGGTAATTTAACCTGTCGTTTTCTCTTAAATATCCTCCCGGAGTCGCGGGAATAATAGCACCTGTTATTATCGGAATCAGAAGAATTATGCATGAAAAATAGCTTGCTTTTCGTTTGGGTCTGAAAAGTGCCGGAAGCATGGAAAGGGCAATAGCTAATAATGCTGCGACTGAAAACCACAGATATTTATTTGTTCTCGGATGAATATAGTGCTTCATGGCATCCATCAACAGAGCCGCAACGAGGATACCAGTCATAATTAGTAATGTTAATATCTGCATAAGGCATTCAAAGTTTATCTTCTTCATAGCTTCCACCTTTATTTAAACTGCTTAAATCAACAGCGCTCCACACGAGAAAACGAATATCCCCACTGCTAATATTACAAAAACCAGTCCAGCGAGAAACTTCATTTTATAGGAGCCAGACAACATCAGAATATTTTTTATATCCAGCATTGGACCTATTACCATGTAGTAAATTACCGAGTACAGAGGAAAGCTGTAAGAGAAGCTTTTAGCCATAAAGGCATTAGAGGTTGAACATACTGACATCAGCATTGATGTCAGAGTCATCACCAGTAAAACAAGCATAGGCTTGACACTAATGCCCGAAAGAGAGTTCCTTTCGGCCAGGATTTGAAATAATGAGGTTATAAAAGCTCCAAGTATTACATACTTAGACAACTTAAAAAATTCTATGCCCGAGTGGAGTACCAGCATCCTTAGTTTTGATTTAAAGCCGTACTCCAGCATTTTACCCGTATAATCAACCGAGCAAATAGAATTATTGTATATTCTTTCTTTTATAGCACTTTGGGCGGTTACTCCTGCCACCTTAGCAAACATGCCGGTAAATAAAGCAATTGATATGCCAAAGGTAATCCGGAGGAAGACGATTTTAAAGTCCTCGGGAAATGCATACAAGGTTGATAATATTACAACAGGATTTACTACCGGAGCTGCGAGTAAGAAGGCTGTTACAAAACAAACCGGCACTCCCTTCCTTGCCATTCTGGCAGTGATGGGGGCCATGGCACAATCACACACGGGAAAACATACACCCAGCAATATTGCTATAACAAAGCCTATTCCCCTGTACCTTGTGAAAAGACCGATAATTCTTTCATCACTGATATAAACCTGTAAAAAGGATGAAACAAATACACCAATAAGTATAAAAGGAAGTGCTTGAACTAATATACTGATGAAAATAGTGTTAAGGCTTTGAATTTTTATTAACAGCTCCCCATTAACCTTAGCCTGGAAAGAAATATATACAAAAAATAATGTTATTAGCGGGATGATTAACCATATAAATTTCTTAGTAATATTCCCAATGCCAGCAGGGCTGATTTCCAATATCTCCAGAAGCTCTTCTTCCTCACGGCTATTTTTCAGTTCCCTGATATCAGCATGTCTGTTTATACTCTTCAGAGTTCTTTTTATGCTTTTCATATGGGTTTTAACCATGTTGTTACTGTTAATCAGTATAATCACATCGCTATTTGAAAACTGCTCAGTCATTATATTACCCATATTACTCATATAAAGTTGAAAGGTGTTCATGTCAGCCAAGGTAATTATTTTTTCAACACTCAAGTGTTCCGGAAGTCTAAGTCTTAAAAATCCGCCGATTTCCCAGGTTCCGTTGTATTCAATAATAATCCTGTCAGGCGAGTACTGCTTTATTATATTTCGAAAGAAGCTGGTATTCAATTCTTCCTCGTCACATATGGTAACGAGAGCTGTATTACTTCCCTCGAGGCTTCTTCTGTCATATTGGACAATACCCTGTTCACAGCATATCAGTAATGTTTTTTTTCCATCTGTAAATTCTTCTGTTTGTAATACCCTATTAATAAAAGTGGTTTTTCCTGACTCAAAAAAGCCACCGATTAAATAAATTTGTAAATCCATAAACTCTCCTGAATCAAAGGTTAAAAAGCTTGGATAGCTCGGCTTTATTCAAGTTCTCGCCAATAACGCATATTCTACCGGTATAGTCTGGAGTTATCGGATTGATCTGAATTTCTCCGGGTACATAATCAAACTGGAGCCAACTCTCCTGTCTAGCCGGAACAATCCCTTTTGCTCTTAGTACATTTCCATACTTTTTATTTTCAACCAGCCTAAGTATGTTTTGAAGATCTGTCTTTGAGAAATTTCTAGGTGTCTCTGCTCCCCAACTTTCAAAAGCCACTGACTTCTGGGGGCTTGTAACACAATTGCAAGTGGAGCCATGGTTATGATGATTTATGGACTGCCTACTGCTTAAATCCGTATTATAGTATTGGATTTTTAGTTTTAATCTGTTTTCAACAGGTTTGTCTGCCTCCTTCTCAGCAGCTGAAACCAACAGGTTTCCGGTTAGAGTTTCCCAGGGCGTAGTTACAATATTGGCTTTGGAATTCTGGCTTTGAATATCCTTTACTAATTCTGAAAGCTTATGTTCATCCATAAATTGTGTACGGCTCAGGACGATGGTTTTAGCGTATCTTATCTGATCTCTGAAGAATTCTCCGAAATTTTTAAGGTATAGCCTGTACTTTACAGAATCCACTACCGCTATACACATGTTAATGCATGCGTCAGTCTGCTCTGAAACACTCTTGCAGGCTTCCAGAACTCCCGAAAGCTTACCTACTCCCGAAGGTTCAATAATAACTCTTTGTGGAGAAAACTTTTTTATAGCTTCTTTTAAAGCTGTGGCAAAGTCTCCAACCAGTGAGCAGCAGATACATCCCGAGTTCATCTCTTTTATTTCTATACTGGAATTCCGTAAAATGCCGCTGTCAATGTTTATTTCCCCAAATTCATTTTCTATCAGAACAACCTTTTCGGTGTTTAGTCCTTCCTTTAAAAGCTTCTTAATAAGGGTAGTTTTACCGGCTCCCAAAAATCCAGAAATAATGTCAATCTTTACTGCCATATCTATTTCTCCCTTCACTTCCACATTAAAATAATATTCTTACAGACAGAAATAAATGCAAATTAAATACATCAACTCTTATTTGACATATAAAAAGTGAAGATATATATTAGAATCAAGGCTTAAAGGAATATTAAAACCGTTGAAGGAGTTTTTCTCTATGAATGAGAACGTATTAAAATCTACAGATCTTAAAACAACAAAAAGCCGTCTGGCAATACTGAAGATTTTGGATAAATCTTCAGAACCCATGACAGCTGAGGATATTTATTCACTGGTTGTAGCAGAGGTAAATATGAGTCTTTCAACTACATACCGCACACTTGGAACCCTTGCAGAAAAGGGAATATTGCTGAAAAACTTAAGTCAGGATGGCAAAACCTACTATCAGATAAATAATCATCAGCACAAGCACCAGCTTGTCTGCACCTTATGCAGCGAAACTGTGCCAATTGAGGACTGTCCGTTAACAACGCTGGAAGAGAACTTAACCCAAAAAACAGGTTTTGTTATAACAGGACACAGCCTTGAATTTCTGGGCATATGTCCTAAATGTACCGACAATATGAGGGATTAGTTTTATTTAGTTAAACCTTTTTTGCCAGCCACTCCTCACGAAGTATTCCATAGCACTTTTCATCATCCCAGCCGCCACGCTTGTATCTCACCTTTCTAAGTTCGCCTTCCTTTGTCATGCCCAATTTTTTCATAACATTCTCAGACTTAAGATTATTGGCATTACACCTGGCGCAAACCTTATGAAGATTTAGGTTTTTGAAGCCGAAATCCATCATAGCACCGGCCAGTTCAGTTGCATAGCCCCTGCCCCAAAAATCAGGCCTGAGAAAATAGCCTATTTCTCCGCACCCTCCGTCATCATTCAAACTATGAAGCTGAATATCCGCAAAGCCTATAAAGCTGTCGTTTTCTCTTTCAAAAGCTGCAAATGCATAGGAGTTGTTTTTATTAGGCTTATCATCAACACTTATAAAGTCTTCGAAAAAAGGTTTCATTTCTTCAATGCTATTTATTTCATCTATCCAGGCATATCTCATAATTTCTCTGTTGGAAAAGACAGAATAAAAAAGTTCAAAATCCTCCTGCTGAAAAAACCTGTAGAAAACACGTTTTGAAGTTAAATCCATACTACCTCCCATCTATGCGCATGGCGCGTACACAAATAGTAATGAGCCACATATGTGGCTACAGAAAAATATATATTCTTCAATGTTAATCTATTACCAGATATTACAGTTAATTATATATTATTGACCCTAATAATAGAATGAATATATTCTTTTAATTGTTAATTCAACTTCGGCATGGCAAATAAACCGGCAAATTTCTATAATCGCCCTTAATTGCGAAGTTATTTACCTGCATAAGGAAACACGTACAGAACTTTAGCTTCTACGGGTGTTTGTGAACTTAATATATTATTTGCTTTATTTGATACTACGAAATATGCACATATATCCTGTGATAATCCATTTATTTGTATCTCGTATTCAGCAGGTGACGAAGTAATAGTTAAGAAAACAGCGCTGGCAGCGGGTACTGTAATACTTTGCTCATAACTGTTGGTTTTCGCGTTGCCCGACAAATTAGTCATAAGGATCCTGATAATCCCGGAGGGTTTACTATTGTTATTTATTATGCATACGTGAATGGTGTCCGACTCATTATCAAGTACAACCGGCACTTTTGCAGCTGTTGTAGCTATTGCGGCTGTTGCTGCCACATTAGCTGCTGTTTCGGCTGCAGAAGTTGTTGTGCTTGTTACTGCCGCCGCTGTCCCTGCTGCTCCAGAAACTGTCTGTGAAACCCCTTCTACCGTTCCCGATGCTGCGGCTGTTGTTGCAGCCACGTCAGCTGTTATCTCGGCTAAAGAGGATGTTGTGCTTGATATTGCTGCCGCAGCTCCGGCTGCTTCAGCAAGTATGTCTCCTGCCGCTACTGCGGTTGCCGCCCCCGCTGCTGCAAGACCTGCCGTTTCTGCTGCTACATCTCCCGCTACTCCTACTGTTGCTGCCGACGCAGCTGCCAAGCCCGCCGTTTCAGCTGCTACATCTGCTGCCGCTCCTGCGGTGGCCGCTCCTGCAGCTACTGCTCCTGCAGTTCCAGCTGCTGTATTTGTCAATCCACTCACAGTATGAGCTGCTGCTCCGGCTGTTCCTGCGGTTCCTGAAGCTATATTTGCTAAGCCTTGCGCTGTAAAAGCAGCTGCTCCATCTGTTCCGACGGTTCCCGCAGCCACATTTGCTAAGCCTTGTGATGTAAAAGCAACCGATCCTGCTGTTCCGGCTGCACCTGCGGCTATTTTTGCAAGTCCCGATGTTATGTCGGACATTGTTCCTGCCGCATCAACAGCCTTTTCAACTGCTCCCAGTGCTGTTTCACCCAGACCTACAATTGCCCTCTCCAGCAAATCGGTAATAGAATTAATATTTTTTATGTCATCATTAAGTTCTGATTTTCTTATTTTTTGTTCGATTGCCTTAAGACCATATTCTTTATTAATCAAAAGACAAATAATTCTTATAAGCAATTCCTTTTCACTGTCACAAGCAAAATTACAGTCATAATCATTATATTTGCAACATATTTCAGCACAGCTGTGTTTACTCTTATTACTTTTTTTATTTCTTACCAACTCTTCACTATCGCTGAAACTGTTATTCTCTATAAAGTCATCCGGTGATTTGGTCGCTTCGTCACTTATACTATTCTCCAGAACCCGATGATTTATCTCTTCCGGTTGGTATTTTCCGGTTTCAGCTTCTTTTCTGTTAGATCCCCCAGTATACCTTCTCCTAGCCATACCGCGCTCCTAGCCACATGAGTTTATAGTTCAAATTATGCGGTATGCAATAATTTGGCTACATCAATGTGGGTGTAAATAGCAGTACAAATAAAGACAATAAAAAACGTTGACTGAAATCATTTTTCAGTCAACGTTTTTTATTCCTTAGTCACATATTCATAAGTATACCTGCTAAACTCCTTTACATGCCCTAATCTTCCATACAAGTGAATAGTTTTATCATATCCGCCGGAAATGAACGCAGTTAAAATATTATTCTCAAATAACTTTTTCATACAGGCCTTAAGAGTCATTTGAGCATATCCTTTATTGTAAAAATCAGAATGTGTACAGACCCTTTCTATCTCTGCTGTGTTATTCTCATAATCAATAAAAGCTTCACAGCCCGAAACATGTCTTCCTTCGCTATTTACCAGCACAAAGTCATATTTAGCATTATAAATAGGGCTCCTCCGGCAATACTCCCTGATCTGTAAATCTAATTCTGTACTATATGTCTTTGTCCAAGCATTTTTTCTTAGATTAGCTTGTTCTGTGTAATCTCCATTTTCAAACATACTCTGAAATTCCACTGATGAATCCTCAATACAAAAATCTTTGAATAAGCTTGTATTAAATACTCTTGTCTTTTCTAAACAATCATTTCTTTTATAACCTTCACTTTCAAGAGTTTGAATAAGTTCTGTCTCATTTTCTACTACTTGTGTTACTAACAAGTCGTATTTACTTCCCCATTCAGCTTTAACCCAGCCGATTAACTCTAAAGACAGAAAGGAATATTCATTTTTAAGAAATATTGAGTATTCATTATTCATTTCCTCTGAAATAACAAATCCAATAAGGTTATGGAAATAATCAAACCATAAATGTGCAGCATTATTGAAGTTGTCAGGAAAATGTCTTCTTAAGTTTGCAAGATTATATTTCCAATCTACAATACGACCAATATGCCAATTAAAGAAATCCTTCTTAAAAGAGTTGTCTTGGATAATGTATTTACACATACTATCAAAATCGCTGCTCTCATAAATAAAATTGCGGTGATATGTTCTCATGTTGTACCTCCGTCTACTATAAATTCTCTCTTTCTTATACACATACATATTATAAGCATGGCACTTTATGGATAATATATTAAAAATGATTATCAATTGTTATTTGCACAAAAAGCTCGTCAGGAATTATCCTGACGAGCTTTTCACAGTTACTTATTTGAATAAATTATTTTCTTAACACTGTCATAAGAAAGACAGAATTTGTCACAGAGCTGATCAATGGTATATCCTTTACGAAAATTTTCCCGGATATCATTGTTTCGTTGGTTAAGGTACAGCCTGCTTCCAGAACATTCGCCCCACCCTTTTCGTACTCCGTCAGGTTGAGGGATATAGACCAATCCCCCACGTATATATTTCTGTATTTCTTTAAGTAATTCTTCTGGAAGAATCACATCAGCTTTAATATATTTCATTCCTACTCCGCTCCTTAAAATAATATAAAATCTTAAGGCAGCAAAATCTACACTATGAACATTTTCCAAAATGACGGAATGAAAGCTGGCGATTACATCTTTGGCTCCACACAATTAATCGCCGTTGTTCACACTGTAGACTTTGCGTGGAGCATTTTGTTTAAGAAATCAATAAAACGAAGCATGCTCTTCCCCCCTATGCAATTTGAGTATCTCCAATAAGTTATATGTAAATATTATACACTTAAAAACTGGTGAATAAAACCATTTAAATTTTGAGAACATATTTCATGCTTAAAGTTCTTCAATTTAAGTTATATTTAATAGCATAGGGAGGTAAGTCTACTATTAATAGTTGAGTCATAATTTAGAAATTTCAGCCAGAGCTTCAGCGAACGACTTTGGTTGGTCAAGCATCATAAAGTGACCGGCATCCTTTATAATAAACATTTTTTTGTTTGGTGCATTTATTGTATCGAAATAACAATTAGCTATTGTATACGGGGCTTGAAAATCTCTGTCTCCAAGTATATAGAAAACAGGTACTTTATAATCTCTGCTCTCCTCATATAGATTATGGGTGAATAAAAAATCCCAGATTTTTTTATTATTACTCATCCCTTTAAACAGACTTGAAATGTCTGTAAATTTAAAAATAGGACTTTTAAATAGTACTTTTAATATAGGTAATAAATTCATTCCAACCTTATATTTCCCTTGTAATATTCTAATCTTTTGTATTTTCTTAATCATGGGTTTTTCATAATTTTTTTCGGGATAAATACCTATTTTATTCAGACTATTTAAATCTTTCTTATTGCCTGCTTTAATTATCAACTCTTTTACCTTTTCATAACCAGTCTTTTCATTCTCCACTATATCTATTACTTGTCCTGCACCGATGTAGTACAATACCTCTTGAGGATATTTCTTTACAAATAAGGTTCCCAGCACGCTCCCCCAAGAATGACCTAAAATAACAATTTTCTCTTTATTGTATTTCTCTTTTAAATATTGAACAACTTCAAATAAATCATCCAATAATTCATAAACAGTAGGATAGTTTTTGTTACCTTTGGCTCTGGTTAATGTTTTCCCTGAACCTCTCTGATCCCAATGCACAACAGTAAACAAACCAGATAAGTTTTTTTGAAAAGCATACGCAAATGTTGATTCTGACATTCCCGGACCGCCATGTAAAAACAAAAGGACTGGATGTTCATCACTTGAGCTGTAGTGTAATAAGTATTGTTCTATTCCATTAACATTGACATACTCTGACAAATAGTTCCTTTGCTTGCTCATAACTTACACCCCCTAAAAGTAATATCAATTTCATAATAATGGTATTTTAACATTACTACTTACACTGTACAAATTTATTTGTTAACTGTATTGTAAAATAGATATTACTTCTCTCACACGGGATACCAGGATATTTACTTAACTGCACCGGCCTCAATCTTCTTATTTCTAAAATATAAACATATATCTGTACTAACCATAATAATATTTGGAATGTAGAACCAGAAAGCCAGGTTCAAATTGTTTGCCAATAGCTTTGAGACAATGCCGCAAATGTATCCAAATACTATACAGAATAAGAACAAAACACTCTTGCCTTTTGTTGAGCGTGATTTATATGAACGCATGATTGATAGCGGCCATGACACACCAAAACCTATAATCATCAATGTTTCCAATACTTCAGATAATAATTCCATTTTGTATTCCCCTTTTATTTTATTAAGTTTTATTACAAGCAAAAAATCTTCACACCTTTGCGAAGCTTCTGCATGAATTCAATCTAATTATTTACTTTAGTTGAATCAACACTTATGGTTGATTAATTCTACTAAGGTAAGATTTTCGTCCTTCTTCGTACAGGTTTTTTCCTTCACTGTCAATAATGACAACCAAAGGCATATCTTCCACATAGAGTTTTCTCAATGCTTCTGCACCTAAATCCTCATAGGCAATCAGTTCTGAGCTTTTGATGCATTTTGCAAGTAATGCACCTGCCCCACCAATGGCTCCAAAGTATACTCCGCTATGCTTTTTCATAGCCTCTACTACTTCCGGCAGTCTGGCACCTTTTCCAATCATTCCTCTAGCCCCTACTGATATCATCGTAGGTGCATACGCATCCATACGACCGCTGGTTGTTGGCCCTGCAGAACCTATGACTTGACCAGGCCTCGCAGGAGTTGGACCCACGTAATATAATGTAGCATCTTTTGGATCAAAGGGCAATTGCTCACCTCTTTCAAGAGCTTCGCACATTCTCTTATGTCCGGCATCTCTGGATGTATATATCTCACCGGTCAAATAGACTGTATCACCTGCGTGCAAAGTTTTTGCAAGATCTTCTGTTAATGGAAGTTGAATTTTACGCTCCATATCAAATCACCTCCGTTTTATGTCGTGTGACATGGCAATTAATATTAATTGCACAGGGCATACCGGCAATGTGGGTCGGCATTGTTTCTACATTTACTGCCAAAGCTGTAGTTTTTCCACCAAAGCCCTGTGGGCCAATCCCCAGCTTATTGATTTTTTCCAGCATTTCAGCTTCCAGCTCTGCATAATATGGGTCGTCATTTGGAATATCTACATTTCTCATCAATGCCTTCTTAGCTAATAAAGCTGCCTTGTCAAAAGTTCCACCTATTCCAACTCCCACTACCATAGGAGGGCATGGATTTGGACCTGCATTCTCTACCGTTTCAAGAATGAAATCTTTAATTCCTTGAATTCCTGCTGATGGCTTAAACATGCGGATAGCACTCATATTCTCACTACCAAAGCCCTTAGGCCCAACAGTAATCTTAATCTGATCACCGTCAACTATTTCTGTATATAGCACAGCAGGTGTGTTGTCCCCTGTGTTGCCACGTCTTACAGGATCTTTTACTACTGATTTCCGCAAATAACCTTCAGCATAGCCTTGGCGTACCCCTTCATTCACAGCCTCCGCAAGGCTTTGGCCTACGATGTGTACATCCTGACCAATTTCCATAAAAACGCAAGCCATTCCAGTATCTTGGCAAATAGGTACATTTTCTGATTCTGCGATTTCATAGTTAGTGATAATTTTGTCCAGAACGTCCTGTGCAATTTCACCATCTTCGCGCTCTCTGCACTTTTTAATACATGCTTTTATATCACCGGGTAGTTTTTGATTTGCCTCAATGCACAAACGTTTAACAACATCAATAATCTGCTCTGTAGATATTTCTCGCATTCTTAGTTTCCTCCCTTAGTATACTTCGGAAGTAGTAACGGCGATACAGTACCTGTTTCAATCCCCGCAGCCTCCAATTCCTTTGCATAGTTATTTAGATGTTCTAGTGACAGCTCACCCAAAGTAATCTTCTTGCTCTTTTCAGCTGCCGCTTTTCCCGCATTTCTTCCGAATACAATGATGTCCAGCAAGGAATTCCCCATTAGACGGTTTCTCCCGTGGATTCCTCCAACTGCTTCACCCGCAACTAAAAGATTGTCAATTGCCTTTGTAAAACCTTCTCCGTTTATTTCAAGACCACCATTTTGATAATGCAGAGTCGGATATATTAAAATAGGTTGTTTTCTCATATCTATTCCATAGTTCAGGTACATACGAAGCATAGCAGGTATTCTCTTTTCGATGGTACCTTCTCCATGAATCATCTCAATCATTGGTGTATCAAGCCATACGCCCATGCCTTCTGTTGGTGTGGGAACGCCTTTTCCATGATCACTGCACTCACGAATGATAGAAGCCGCACATACATCGCGTGTTTCCAAAGGATGCATAAATGCTTCTCCATCTATGTTTACAAGCATAGCTCCTAATGAACGTACTTTTTCTGTTACTAAGGCTCCAAAAATCTGTACCGGATAAGCAACTCCTGTTGGATGGTACTGAATAGTATCCTGATATAAAAGAGGTGCTCCTGCACGATATCCCATAACCAATCCGTCTGCTGTTGCCCCATAGTGATTTGAAGTAGGGAAGTTCTGATAATGTAACCTTCCGGCTCCACCAGTTGCTATAATAACAGTCTTGGCTTTAGCTACCAGATACTCTCCTGTCTCCATATTCTGAAGCACAGCGCCTGCAGCCTGGCCATCCTTATCCAAGATTAATTCTACCGCTGCTGTAAAATCTACAACCGGAATCCCACGGTTAATTACTTCATCACGAAGAACTCTCATGATTTCGGCCCCGGAATAGTCCTTACAAGCATGCATTCTCTTTCTGGAAGTTCCACCTCCGTGGGTAGTTACCATAGTTCCATCTTCATATTTATCAAACATTACCCCCAGATTATTGAGCCATGCAATAGCGTCTGGAGCTTCCATTACCAATCTCTTTAAAAGCTCTGGTCTGGCGGCAAAGTGCCCACCTCCGAAAGCATCCAAATAATGCTGCTGTGGAGAGTCGTTTGCTTTGTCTGCTGCCTGGATTCCTCCTTCGGCCATCATAGTATTGGCGTCACCGATACGAAGCTTTGTCACTATCATAACCTTTGCTCCGCTCTCGTGTGCTTCAATAGCTGCTGATGATCCTGCACCTCCACCACCTATAACTAATACATCCACATCATAATTTATTTTTGTTAAATCTATAGCCTCATCTTTAATTCTGCTGTTTGAATGAAGAAGCGTACCCAGTTCAACCGGTACCTTTTCCCCCATATTAGGTCCAATTTGGATAATTGAAAATCCATCCTCTTTAAAATCCGGATGATATTGGCGAAGAAGAGTATCTTTTTCTTCAGCGGTCATTCTTCTTGGATCGGAACCTATTCTCTCTGCTCTGGTTGCTTCAACTTTTCTTATAGACTCCAACATTTCTGTTGTAAACATACTTTTCCCCTCCTATTTCTCAATATCTCTATTATTATAAAGTTCTTTCATTTCCCGGATTGGTCTTTCCATTATTTGAGAAATCAAATCATCAAATTTACCTTCATTAATTTCTTCCACACGGTTCTTGAGATGCTCAGTCTTTGGTGCAATATATTTACCAGTCAGTCTACGTGCCAGCAGCCCCACCATTGGATGTGAGATACCAGCTGGACATCTGGAGGTACAAATGCCGCAGTTCACACAGTCAAAGGACTCTTCCGCACATTTTTCAAACTCACCTCTTTGAGCGTAAGCAATGTATTGCATTACATTTATGCTCTGAGAGCAGCCCTTTGTACAAGCATTACAACCAATACAGCTGTACAACTCAGGATATAACTCCATCATAATCTTTTGTTCCGGCCTTATTTCTTCTATATCATAATTCCTCTTATCTGTTGGAAAGAATGGAAGACTGGCCACATACATACCATCCACTACTTGTGTCTGACAAGCCAGACAAGTTTTTAATTCATTGTTTCCTTTGATTCTATAAATTGTTGCACATGCACCGCAAAACCCATGACGACATCCACATCCTCTTACAAGTCTATATCCTGCAAATTCCATAGCTGTCATAATGGTGAGGTCTGCTGGTACTGTGTACTTTTTTCCATATAAAAATACGTTAACCATTTCCTGCATTTTCTTTTCTCCTTCTGATATATATTCGTTGGAGCTTTTAAATTACTCCATAACATATTGCACTAATTTAATATTCCGGTGGCAGCTCATCAATTTCGTCGCATCTAAATACCGGCCCATCTTTGCATACATATTTTGATCCGATATTACAGCGGCCGCATTTACCCACACCACATTTCATTCTGAGTTCCAAGGTAGTATATACCTGTGTTTTATTGAAGCCCATCTCTTCTAGTGCAGCTAATACAAATTTAATCATAATCGGAGGTCCGCAGACTAATACAGTCTTATCTGTAGCCAGTTCCAGTTCTTTTAAATAGCTGGGAACAAATCCAACATGGCCATTCCAGCCCTCTTGCTCTCTATCTATAGTTAAGTGAACATTTACACCTTCTGTTCTGCACCAAACCTCTTGTATCTCTTTTAATTGAACCAGGTCATCAGCTGAACGTGATCCATATAAAATGTCAACACTTCCGTAGTTCTCTCTATTATCTAATACATAATTAATAACTGATCTAAGAGGCGCCAGACCTATTCCACCTGCTACAAAAAGAAGATTTTCTCCTTTTAGTGCAGTTTCAACGGGAAATGAATTTCCATATGGTCCACGAACTGTTACTTCCTCTCCAACCTCCATAGAGTGCAGATGATCTGTTAAGCTTCCGCAGCGTTTAACACTAAATTCCTGAAACTCTTTATTAGTTGGTGAAGAAGTAATGGAAAACATAGCCTCTCCTACGCCTGGAACAGAAACCATGGCACACTGACCAGGTAAATGTTCAAATAATTTTTTACCTTCTCTGCTTACAACTCTGAAGGTCTTAACATCTGGCGTTTCTGTTCGAATATCAGTAATTACACCAATCAGTGGAATCAATGAATCTGGTTTGTTATGTCCTCCGCAATTGCACATTAGCTTTCACCCCCGAAACTTTTTATAACCTTAACAATGTTTTGTGATGCCGGACATTTGCTTACACAACGCCCGCAGCCCACACAGGAATACATACCACCGTTATTTGCAGGAAAGTAAATCAACTTGTGCATAAATCGCTGACGGAACCTCTGCAGCTGGCTGGTACGGGGATTTCCATGAGCCATCATTGTAAAGTCTGAATACATGCATGAATCCCAGCAGCGGAATCTTTGCACACCGTTTCCGGTATCATAATCTTTAATGTCATAGCATTGGCAGGTTGGACATACAAAGGTGCAGGTTCCACATCCCAGACAAACCTTGAATATCTGTTCCCACTTTGGAGAATTGAACATTTCGTCCAACGCATCTGAAGTAAATTTGCTCATATCCAAATGGCTATATGGTAGTTTCTCAATAATTGTTTTAATGGCTGCTTGTTCTTTTTCTACTGCTGATGTATCTTCCACTTTTTCTAAAAGATCAGCAACTTCTTTTGTAAGTAACTCGCCCTTCTCAGTAAGTGCCTTCCAGTACATTGAATCTTCAACCTGCCATACCGCAACATCTCCTGCAGGAATACTTGCATCTGCACCAAACACATTACAGAAACAGGTTTCCTCGGGTTGATGACATGCCATAGCCACTACTATTCCATGCTCTCTACGAGCCGCATAATAGGTATCTATGGGCTCACTTAGAAATACCTTATCAAGTATTTCTACTGCTTTTATATCACATGCCTTCACCCCAAAAACTACAAAAGGCTGATTTGTTAACTCAGTCGGATTAATTACCAGCTTTCCGTTTTCCTTATGACAGCTATATAAGGTTTCACTTTGTGGAAAAAAGAAGTCTTTTGGAGATTTAACAGTCTTTAGGGTATCCAAATCCACTTCTGCATCCTTTGTCCAGAGTCCATAATTTACCTGGTCAGACTCTTTTACCGGCAAATACAAATTTTTAGTATCTGCAATGGCAGTAAATAACGTTTGCAATTGATTCTTAGCAATCTTATACATACCCTATTTCCTTTCTCCAACAATACTTGGCTCAACATCCTCAAGAGTAAAGCTTGTTAAAGGCCCTTTACTTTCCGAATCCTCACCTGCCTGAAAATCACCGTAAAATTCGTTAATATCCTTGATAAACTTTCTGTTCAACAAGTGTAGTGGTATTCCCTGAGGACATACTCTGCTACACTCTCCACAGTCTGTACAACGTCCGGCAACATGGAATGAACGTATAATATGGAACATTTTCTCTTCAAAGGTATCCGTATTAGCCTTTTGTGCAGAATCAAAATTATTACTGTCAAACACGCACTTTTTGCAGCTACAAGCCGGACATGCATTTCTACAAGCATTACATCTTATGCACTTTGAAAATTCACCCTTCCAGAATGTGAAACGCTCATCCGGTGTCATATCCTCTAGCTTTTCAACCATATCAAAACGGTTGGTAACTATTTTGTCTGGATTGTTGGTTTGGTTAATAGAGTCCGCATCTATAACTTCATCAAATATCTTGTGGTCTTTTCCTTTACAAACAGTACATCTTTCCATAAGTGCATCTTTAATTGCCATAGTCTTCTGACCATAGATTGTCTGCACTTTTAGGCTATCTCCATCTATTTCAATGCTCTCAATTCCCTTGATACCAGCTCTATTTAATTTTTCTACACTGAAGTTCCCTGAGCAATCCACACCTATGATATGTGCTTTTTCTCTGATAATTCTATGCTCTTTTATTAATTGGTTAAAGCTATATGTGTCGCAGGGCTTTAAGAATATCAATGTCTTTCCATCCAGTTTACCGGCTTCAATCATATATTTGCTTAGGTTAGCTCCGCAGAAGCCATTATAGACAAACCTATCCAGCTCATCTGCACAATTAAAATATGCCGGTTCAGGATTGTAAGCCAAGTCACCCTTCTTCCATCCTAATACTCTGGCCACATCGCCACTGGAAAGAAGTTCTTTTGCACGCTCTATCATCCTTTGCATCGTAAATCCCCCAATCTTACATTTTCACCTAATGAATGAATCTTTTCTACAAATTCGTTCATAACTGTGGAGAATTTAACACCTTCTGCTGCTGAAACCCACTCAACTCGAGTGCGTCCATTTTCTACCCCCAAATAATTGAGCATGGAGAACAGTAATGTCATTCTTCTTCTTGCATAGTAGTTACCTGTGCTGTAATGACAATCTCCCGGGTGGCATCCACAAAGAATAACTCCATCAGCTCCTTTTTCGAAGGCTCTCATAATGAACATGGGATTTACACGGCAGGAGCACGGTATTTTTATAATCTTTACATCTGCAGGATATGACAGTCGACTTGTTCCGGCCAGGTCAGCACCTGCATAGCTGCACCAGTTGCAGCAAAATGCAACTATTTTCGGGTTAAATTCTTTTTTCTCTATTTGCATATTGCATCTACCTCCGCAAGAATTTGTCTGTTGGAGAAGCCTTGAAGGTCCATTGCTCCAGACGGGCATACAACTGTACAAGCTCCACACCCTTGACAAAGGGCACTATTTACAAATGCTACTCTTCTTGTCTCTCTCACGCCATGATCGTTAACCTCTTTATCCTGATAGGATATAGCCCCGTAAGGGCATACGTGCTCACAATTTGAGCAACCATTACAGAAAAGCTCACTTGCTTTTGCTACACATGGATTTGTTACCAGCTTATCTTTTGCTAAAAGTCCGATTGCTTTTACAGCCGCGGCTCCTGCTTGTGCTACTGTTTCTGGAATGTCCTTTGGACCTTGACATACTCCTGACAAGAATACTCCTGCAGTTGGTGACTCAACCGGTCTTAACTTTGGATGAGCCTCTGTCAGGAAATTGTTGGTATCTATGCTGGCGGTGAGCATTGTAGCCAGCCCTCTAACTGAAGGTTCAGGCTCAATGGCAGTTGCAAGGACTACCATATCAGCATTTAGCATAATTCTTTTATTGTCTAGCATATCAACAGCCTGTACCAGCAAGTGACCATCTGCTTCTGCCACCTTACCTACCTGACCCTTGATATAATTCACTCCGTATTCCTCTACTGCTCTTCTATAGAATTCATCAAAATTCTTACCCGGGGTACGTACATCAATATAAAATACATGTACATCGATATCAGGATACTTGTCTTTTATAAGCATTGCATGCTTTGCAGTATACATACAGCAAATTTTAGAGCAATAGCTCTTTCCTTTACAAGTTACATCACGGGATCCAACACACTGAATAAATGCTACAGACTTTGGCTTTTCATTATTTGAAGGACGAACCAGTTTACCCTTTGTAGGACCTGCTGCATTTGTCAGACGCTCAAATTCTAAAGATGTAATAACGTCTGCACTTTGGTCATAGGAATACTCGTCAAACTTATCCAAGTTGATGGTATCAAAACCTGTCGCAACTACTATAGTTCCGTAATTACCTGTGATAATCTCATCTTTTTGATCATAATCAATGGCTCCCGCCGCACAAACTTTTGCACATACTCCACATTTACCGGTCTTATATTTTGTACATTGATCCCTGTCAATAACCGGCACATTAGGTACTGCCTGTGCAAACGGAGTGTATATAGCACTTCTATTACTCATACCTCTGTTGAATTCACTCTTTCCTTTTTTAGAAGGACATTTTTCTGAGCAAACTCCACATCCGGTACATTTACTCATGTCAACACTACGTGCTTTCTTACGTATATCTACAATGAAATCTCCTACAAATCCAGCTACCTTTTCTACTTCACTGTAAGTATGTATGGTAATCTTATCGTGGGAGGCTGCTTCTACCATTTTCGGTGTTAGTATACAAGCAGAACAGTCTAGGGTTGGAAATGTTTTGTCCAACTGAGACATCCTTCCGCCAATACTTGGTGTCTTCTCAACAATGTCTACTTCATATCCTGCATCTGCTATATCAATTGCAGTCTGAATACCGGCAATTCCGCCGCCAATAACCAAAGCTCTCTTCACTACCTTGCTTTCGCCTGCCTGGAGTGGTGTATTTAATTTAACTTTTGCTATTGCTGCCCGCGCAAGAATCACTGCTTTCTGTGTTGCTTCTTCTCTATCTTTATGAATCCATGAACAATGCTCACGGATATTGGCTATTTCCACCATGAATGGATTCAATCCGGCCTTTTCTGCTGCTTTTCTAAATGTATTCTCATGCATACGCGGGGAACATGCACAAACTACTACTCCCGTCAGTTGCATATCTTTAATTGCTTCGCGAATCTTGCTTTGACCTGCCTCTGAACACATGTATTGATATTCTTCTGCATGTACCACACCCTGCTCTTTTTTAGCCAACTCCACAACTTTTTCGACATCTACAGTTGCTGCTATATTTGTACCGCAATGGCATACAAATACTCCTATTCTTTGCACTCTGTTCACCTCCAAACCTTTTTTTACTTACTGTACTTTCGAAATGCACTTGCCAATAATTGCTGTGGAATCTCTTCATCTAAAAGTGCCGGTATCTCATCTGGGAATAAATAATTCTGTCCTTTTTGGCGAATCACCATCAGACGAACCGCTTCTATTAGCCTTGCAGGCTTTACACCTCTTGGACAACGCTCTACACAGGCGAAACAGGAGAGACATTTCCAAATGCTTGTCGCCTCCATCAATTCAGCTACATTGCCAGTTTGTATGTAGGATACAAACTGATGGGGCCTGATATCCATTTCATCATAGGAGGGACATGAGGCAGAGCATCTTCCACATTTCATACATTTATTTGTATCTACATTACTGATTTCTTTTATCAGCTGCGCTTGTTCCATTTCTGTTTTATGCACCTTAGTACACCCCCTTATTTATCCTTCAAGCCTAATGCTTCTGCTAGTAATTCGGTAAAATAAAAAACAGGAAGCTTGTTAGCCTGACCACTACTATTTAGATTATATAAACATAGAGGACAAGCAGTAATAATCTCTTCGGCACCTTTATATGCCGCAGATTCCATGATTCTATCTACCATTGTTCCTGCCAGTTCTCTCTCTTTTAAAGAGATATATCCACCACAGCATTCATTTCTATATGGATACACAATTGCTTCCGCACCAAGAGCACGTATAAAGTCCTCGATGATTGTTGGATTTTCGGCATCATCCAATTGAATGACACTGCTTGGACGAAGAAGCATGCAACCGTAATATGCACCAATCTTCCTTCCAGTTAAAGGATTCTTTACCTTTTCCTTCAGAACATCAAATCCAACTTTGTCACGTAGTACTTCTAAAAAGTGAAGCACCTGTGTTTCACCAAGGTATGGCTGGTCAAATTGAAGATAATTATTGGCCCTTGTCTGGATATCAGTTATACGCCTCATATCATCATTTACGCGCTTTATAACGTGATGACAGGCTGAACAGAGAGTAACCAAATCCTGACCCTTTTCCTTTGCACTGTTTAAAGCACGAACAGAGGATAACTTTGTTGCAATCTCATCCGCTGCTTGTGGGTATACTGCGCCACAGCATTGCCAGTCTTCTATTTCTTCCAATTCAAACCCTAGCACTTGGGCTGAAATCCTGGCATATTTGTCCAGAATTTTAGCTTTATTTTTTAATGTACATCCCGGATAGTAACTATAAATCATATTAGCCTCCATATTAGCCTCCATGAGCCGAATAACGGCCACGATGTATTATAAATATGCTTTATTTATTGATAAAAATTTAACATTCATGTCTGAATTCATATCAAGACTTTTCTCCTCTAATAACCTTTTAATAATTAATACATATTCATGTTATTAATCTTCATTCTGTTATAAATTCTTTAAGTTCAAAATCGTTAATAATTTAACAATCTTGCCTATTCTATAGCTTTGTCTTTTGCAAAACAAGGGGTATCCCCTGACTTCTTATTCGATTTAATAATATACTTCACTGTAATTCTTTTCAAGCTTAGAAATTCTCAGTAATAATGTAAATAATTACATAGCGTATTATATGATACGGTTTTTAGTGCTTAAATGAAATGAGATACAGCTATGGTAAAAAATCAAAGCCTCTCAGGAATTTTCCTGAGAGGCTTTGATTTTCATGGTAGCGGGAGCAGGACTTGGACCTATGCTACGCCGATAGTTATAAGAATATTGGCAAATACTCTCTGTTCCCCTGTTGAAATAGCTATTTTTACATTATCCTTTTTACAGGCATCGTAGAACTCATAGCGCCCAAGCTTGATAAGCTTAACTTCTTCCGGAAGGATTTTATTAAATTCATTAAATATCTCCGGATCGTTTCCAGTATCAGGTACCATAACTTCTGCATTCTCTATGGTAATTGTTTTCCCAAAGACCTCTAAGACCTGCGTAACTAAAGGAATCCCATGAGTTAGCCCTAAATATATCCTGGCTGTAGCATCCCCGGTATTTGAATCAAGAGGATAGTTCCCATCTGCTATAAGTATTTTGTCTCCATGTCCGCACTGTGCAAGCAGACCAATTAAATCAGGATTTATACACGCTGTTTTAAGCATAGTTAGCTCCTTTTACAGTTTAATAGAATGTTTGCTGCAACTGAGAAAGTATCAATGAATAAAATGACCATTTACTTATTTCGTTTCATCAGCTCTCAACTGCCCTAAAGTTCCTCCGGGATGCCACTTTACATATTGTGTGGGTGTTATACCTTTTGTACATTGAAGTAGCAGGCTCAGACCCTGGAGTACAAAAACCTCTGCAAGTATTGACGCTCTAGGTGCTCTATTAAGTGGGTCTCCTTCCTTATTAACGCCTGCATACAGGAATGCATCACTATTTTTAGCTAACCAGGATTCTCTTTTACCTGTAACGGCAATAATTTTTGCCCCGTTATTCTTCAAAGTTGTAACAGTTGCTTTTAGCTCAGCTGTTTCACCGCTATTTGATATTGCAATAACCACGTCCCCAGGCCTCACTTGCCCTGAAGAACCATGTACTGCTTCTGTTCCGTGTAATTCATAGGTAGGCGTTCCTGTAGATGATAGAAGTGAAGCAACATAGCTGGCAACATGCCCCGGTTTACCAATGCCGGTAACATGAACCCTGTTACCTTTTTTCTCTGCAGCCAATATCACTTCAACTGCTTCATCGTAAAAGTCTATGCTTATTTCTTTAGTAAGTGCTTGCATTTCTTCATTAGAAATATCTACAAAATCCTTTAATATATTGTTTAAAGACTTATCCATAACAATTTCCTCCATAAGTGTATCTAGAAATCAAGTGGAGATAAAATCGCCCTCCTATCTCAATCTGCTTCATAATTATCCTTCTTCATTAAAGCCTTTACCTCATCCAGTGAGGGCAAAGATGTAATTGCTCCCATTTTTGAAACAGTGACAGTTGCTGTATAGTTTGCAAAGTCAAGAGCTTTTTCCGGTGACATTCCCATACATACAGCTGTACTGAAAGCACCTGTAAAAGAGTCCCCTGCTGCAGTCGGGTCAACTACCTTCACAATATCTATACAAGGTTTTACAACAAACATATCTTTATTCATAAATGCTACGCCATTGCTGCCTAAGGTGATAATTACATTTTTAACTCCTTTATTTAGTAACGCTTTTGCGGCCATTTCAACCTTTTCTATATCTATACTACCGTCATCCTTAGTAGTTTTTATTCCAGTCAAACCATATGCTTCATGCTCGTTAGGGGAGATATAGGTTAGCTTTGAAAGCAGCTCGTCATCTAAAGCCTGATAAGGGGCTGAGTTCAGCATTACCGGAACTCCCTTTGCATAGGCATATTCTATAACTCTTCTATTTACTTCCAACGGAATTTCAAGCTGCATAATAACAAGATCATACTGTGAAATAGTGTCCTTTAAAAATGCAACATCATCAACAGTAAGCTTCATGTTAGCACCTGGCACAACTATTATTCTATTCTTTGTTTTTTTACCTGGAATAACTTCTAAAATGATGTTGCTGACAGCTGAGGAGCAAGTTTCATCCCTCAATATATTTTCTGTATTAATACCTGCTTCTTCAATTGCCTTGAGTAATTCATCTCCAAACATATCTTTACCAAGTTTTCCAACCATCGTAACGTCAGAACCAAGCCTTGCAGCTTGAACTGCTTGATTTGCGCCTTTTCCACCCGGAGCAGACGTAAACGATATGCCGTCATTTAATGTTTCGCCCTCGTTTGGCACCTTTGAAGTACTATAAATTAAATCCATTACAAGGCTTCCAACCACTAATATCTTAGGAGTTTTCATGATTTTAACCTGCCTTTGCTTCAAATTAATAATTTAAACAGACTTGAAAGCGTCATGTGGTATTCCGACTACATTTGATGCTCTGAATTTATTTTCTTAAGCCCAGATCAGCGTGTACTTTCTTATCTAATTCATGTAAATGTTCTACCTCAAGCTTGTTTGCAGAGGTAAACAGACTTACATCCTTAGACCTGCTGATGTATGATATCGGAATACCTTCTAAGCTTAAATAATATTTTGCATTTACAGGGTAGAACTGCCTCTCTATTTGAGATGCCAAACTTAAAAAACTCATTAATTCTTTCGTTTTCTGTGGCTCTTTCTCCCAATTATTCAAGAGCCAATCATATAGTGCAGGATGAAAATTTGCCATAACCCCACAGTAACCGGCAATTCCTAATGGAAGAGTCTCAAGCAAGGTTGCGGAATTTGCATTATAAAGCTTTAAATGTGATCCTTCTATAAGACTCATTTTTTCTTTAATATTTTCAACATCACAGCTTGTGTCCTTAATAAAATAGAACCTATCGGTTTTCAGACAATATTTAATTATTTCAGGTGAAATAAGTCTCTTGTACGGATATGGGCATTCGTAGAAACCTAACGGTATATCTTTTGGAAGAGCTTCCAGTATCTTTTCAAGATTTTTAATGAATACAGTATCAGGTTCATCCTGAGCAGCTAGTCGATTTGATATTAGTATTACAGCATCCACACCTGTTTCAGCCATTTTGTTTAACTCTATAATTTGATCTTCCAGCTTATCGGATGTATGTCCTGATGCAATGACCGGGACCCGCCCATTAGCATATTCTTTAACAAAACTTGCAATTTCAATTCTCTCTTCCAAAGAAAGAAAAAACATCTCACTGGATTGGCATACTGCAAACAAGCCTTGTACCTTATTTTCAATATACCAATCTATCATTTTTCTTAAATTCTCATAATCGATGCTTCCGTCTGCGGTATAAGGTGTTATCATCGTTGGCCAAACTCCGCCAGGAAAATTAGTAATCATAATTCATACGCCTCTTTTATATTAATTTTGTATATTTGCTAAGTCTTCTTTATTTTAAAAACAATTTTTTTGACATTACTTGGTGTTTCACTTATACAACATGGTAAATGTGCTTCACCTGGATAAAAAATTGCGAACATCCCTTCTGAAAGAGTAATTTCGGTATAAGTCTTTGGACTTTTGTAAAATGCGATGTCCTTACCTTCACTAAAGTCCTCCATTAATTTGAGAGCCTCACACCGTGAATATCCTATATTCTCATTACCGCTTAATATAAACTGCACATCAATATACTTTCTATGTGATTCCCATCTGATTTCTTTGCTGTTTTTAGTAACATACTCTTGAACAAGAGCAAAAACATTTTCATCATCAATCAAATATTTACAGCATTCCATATTCTCCTCATGCATGTGGTCATCAATAAACTTCTTGACCAATAACAGTTGAGGCAGTGACTCCTTATACTTTTCCAAGTTACTAAATGTATCCACTATCATATCCTTACCTCGCCATCCCATAGGAAAATCAAATAGAATTTCTAAGCTTTATATTCCAAAAAGCAATGCTTTTTCTGTCAAATGTATATGTGATAAATAATTCTTTGTTTTTTGTTATTATGGCGGGATATGAATATTCACCTTCACCTTCATCAAGGGTAATACTTTCTCCCCATGTAATTCCATTATCATGAGAAACACTTAATTTTATGGGTGTTCGCGGTCCCCAATTTATTCCTACAGGGTTATACACAAGCACCAACGTGCCATCATCCAGCCTAGTGACATCAATACCACTATTATTGTTTGGCAGGGAAGTGGCATATGCCTTGTCCCACGTTTTTCCACCATCATAGGAATCACTTCTGTATATTTTCCCCTCACTGCTTCTTGTCATCATATGAACTACATTAGGTTCAGATTCCCATAGGGTTGGCTGAATAATTCCTCTTCCCTTAAAAGATTGCTCGGATACTGCAATATTGCTTTTTACGCTCTGAATATTTTCATAATCAAGGTCTTCAATCATAACCTCGCTACTTTTAGTCCAAGTATTAGTTGTCTTATCATATATATCTGACATACACTTCCAAGCACCTTTTTCAGTAGATGTTGGTGCCAGAATATTACCGTTTGACAGCTGAATAACCTTACATCTAACAGGGCCTCTGCCACCACTTGTGTCACCTTTAACAAGTTCTGCCGGCTCGCTCCAGGTATCTCCGTTATCTTCAGAAATAATTAAATTTGTATACCATTCGCTGATGTTACGGCCTACCTTATAGAACAATAGAACATTTCCATTATCTGAGGTATAGAGAACAGGATTCCAATTTGGCTGCCCTATGTCATCTGCTAGTTTTTGCGGAATACTCCAAATACCATTTTGCCTGCGGGAACCCCATATTGCTACATCATCTGCACCTTCAGCTGAACCTGCAAACCAAGCTGCCATTATATCGCCATTCTCTAATATAGTTACAGTAGAAGCATGGCAGGACTGGAAGTATTTATCTGGCTCAAAAATCATTTCCTTTTTAAATTCAGTAAACATATTATTTAACCTCGTGTTTTTACTTTGACCGCCGGGAATTAGCCTTTTATACCTGAGCTAGCTATACCTTCAACAAAGTAGCGCTGTAGAGACAGGAAAACTATAACGGTTGGAATTATTGCCATACAAGCGCCTGCAAGTGACGGACCGTACTGGAATTGAGCATTTGATCCCGCATTTCCCATAAACTGTGCAATACCAACCGGCAATGGCTTTAGTGTATTATCTCTGATTGCAATTAAAGGCCAGAGGAAATTATTCCAGTTCGATATAAATGTTAATATTGTTACGGTAGCTAATGCAGGCTTTGCCAGGGGTAGCATTATTTTGCCAAAGATAGTAAATTCATTACAACCATCTATTCTGGCTGCTTCCTCAAGCTCATTTGGTATACCCTTGAAAAAGCTGGTTAATATAAATACACTTGTTACATTAGCACCTGCAACTAAAATTACTGATGCATATGAATTGAGTAAATTTAGTTTTGACATCATAAAGAACAACGGTACAATGTATGCTTGCATTGGTATAAGAAGCATTGAAACAACCAGTGCAAATAATGCTTTTTTAAAGCGGAATCTTAATCTTCCGAAAGCATATGCTGCCAGGGAAGCTATTACAAGCACCAATAAGGTGGAACTTACAGTCATAATTACACTATTTAACCCCCAACTTAAGTAGGGATATTTTTCTAACACTTTAGCATAATTCTCCAATGTAAAGTTAACAGGTATCCAATTAGGAGGATATGATACTATATCATTTTCTGGTTTAACTGAAGATACCAATGACCATAGCAGAGGGAACAGGAAAACTGCTCCTGTGAATATTAACAGTACATAGGTAATTAGTTTTTTAATTGAATTATTCACGGTTTATTCCCCCCTATATCTCATCTTTGACTAATTTATTTTTAACTAAAATTAGTACGACCAGGATAACTAATAAGGCTACTCCTAATGTTGAACCATAGCCAATATCATAATTTTGGAAAGCTGAACTGTATAAATATTGAACAATAGTCAATGTGGATGTACCAGGGCCACCATTTGTCATTACAAAAATCTGATCAAATATTTGAATTACATTTATCATAGTAAGTGTAACAATCATTGATGTGATAGGCATTAGTAACGGCAGTGTTATCCTGGTAAAGGTCTGAACTCCATTGGCACCATCTATTTTACTGGCCTCATATAGCTCTTTAGATATATCCTGTAAACCTGCCAAATACAATATCATGTTATATCCCAAATAAGACCATATTGTAACTATGGCTACCGAGAATAGTGCCCATTTTTCATTTGTCAACCACTCTACTGAGTTAAGTCCTACAGACTTTAAATAGTAGTTTAAAATACCGAAGTTATTATCATATAACCAGTTCCATATAATACCTACTACTGCAGGGATTAAGACATATGGAATAATTGATACTGTTCTTACCGCATTCGTTAATTTTACTTTCTGATTCATCAGTACTGCCAAAAGCAAGCTTCCTATTACTAAAATTGGAAGTGTCATTAAAAAAAACATCAGCGTGTTCTTTAATGATATTGCGAAATACGGGTCTTTTGCCATTCGTACAAAGTTTTTAACTCCATTAAACTTGGCCGCCCCAACAATATTCCACTTAAATAAGCTCATACCAAGTCCACCAACACTAGGTATGACTCTAAAGATAAAGAAAATCAATAGATATGGTAATAAGAACAACGCTGCTACTTTACCTTGTGACTTTTTCATATCTTAGTCAACCCTTCATAAAATTATTTCACTGCTGTAAAGAGCTTTCTAAAAACAATTCTTTACTTAAGTTTCAAAATTGGCATTTAACAAATATGCTATGTCAATTTATATATAGCCACCTATGTTTTATACCAGAGGTGGCTATATATGACGTTACAGTATTACTTTTGTGCTAATAAAGCGTTTATTTCTTCAACTAATTTCTTGGCAACTTGTTTTGTATCTTTATTGTTTAGCACTGTATCCTGAGCAGCTGTCAGTATTGGACTTGGTGCTGCACTTGAGAACAATTGTGTAGCCATTGGATGTGCAGGAAGGAAAGTAACATTGTTAAGTTCTTCAATGTATGCAGCTCTACCCTTTAGAGTCTTTACACTTTCCAGCGCACTCTTAAGTGCTGGTAATTGTCCTGATTCACCCCATTCAGCTGAGTTAGCTGACAGCCATTTTACAAATTCTGAAATTGCAGCTTTTCTTGCATCATCAGCCTTTTCGTTTAATGGGAATACCAAACCTTCTGATGCTCCCCACATTTTGCCATTATTAAATACTGTTGGATATACTGCAGTATCCCAGTTTAGGTTAGTTTCTTCCAAGCCTGATAACTGCCAGTTTCCATCTATAATAGTTGCTACTTTACCGGCTTTAAAATCATCTATAGCTGATTTCTCACCCTTTGGAGCCACTTTATATTTAAATATCAAGTCCTGTATGAAGCTAAGAGCTTTTGCTGCTTTATCTTCATCCAACTTCAATTCAGACATATCAGCTGTAAATGTGTTAGCATCTTGCTGATTCAGTAAACCATAGAACTGATAGAAAACATGATGGTTCATATTAAAACCGAGGCCATACTGAACAATATTGTTTTCATCGAAACCTGCTTCATTTGGATGTTTACCATTTTTGTCAAGTGTTAACTTTTGTGCTGTTGCTATAAACTCTTCAGCAGTTTTTGGAGCAGCTGTAATACCCTGCTTTTCGTACATATCCTTATTGTAAATTAGTGCATGCATATTAACATCAAGAGGTGCTGCATATTGAACTCCATTGTAGCTTGAACCCTTCCAAGCACTTTCAAGATAGTCAGCTTCATTTAAACCAAGGTTAGCTATTGCTTTGTCATCGAGAACTCCCATATCAGCAAATTGTCCAATTTCAAATGTATGGACGGCAACTATATCTGGTGGGTTTCCAGCTTTATAATCTGTTAAGAATTTTGTGAACATTTGAGTCCATTGTAAAGATGAAAATTCAACCTGGATTTTCGATTGTTCTGAATTGAACTTATCTACCAGAGCTTTCATTCTGTCAAGGTCTGTACCCGTCCAACCTCCATAATAAGTAAGCTTGATTGGTTCTCCAGTTTGTGCTGTTGATTGTGTTGCTGTACCAGTAGTTGAATCGGTAGGAGTTGAATTACTTGTACCACATCCGGCAAACATTGTAGTAATCATAGCAAGACTCATCACTACTGGCAAAATCTTCTTTAACTTCATGTTCGTTCCCTCCATTAATTATTTTTATAGTTCTTAAAGAAACCGTAGGTTTCTATTAAGCAGTTTATATTAGCTTTCCAAAACATATAAAAATGATACAAATCACTGGATAAATTTAGAACGTCGTTCACTTATAGTGAACAAATAAAGTGCGGATACTCCGCAAGTTTTTATTCCAATATTACATTTTATGCTTGAAATATATAATATTGAACATCGTTCTATATTGATGAACAAATTAAATGCGGATATACCGCATTAATATTTGATATTTACTATTTTAATAGTAACATTTAATACTATTGAATTATATTGCTCAGCTCCAAGCTCATACTGGTAAGTAGATTTGCATACTCATTTAGCTTTTGATCGCAAAATCTGAGGGAAGGGCCTGAAATACTAAAGCCTCCGACTATCTCTCCTCTAATATTTTTAATAGGAACAGCGACACACTTTATACCATATTCATGTTCCATATTATCTATAGCATATCCTCGTTCTTTTATCAGAGCTAATTCTTCCTTTAGGGCTACTATGTCGGAAATTGTATTTGTGGTAAATTTCTCAAAACCATTTGCTGCTACTTGATCCAGGATTTCTTCCGGAAGATATGCAAGTATTGCTTTACCAACTCCTGTGCAATACATCGGTGCCTTAACTCCTATAATAGATCTGCCAGGTGTTATCCCTGTTGGGTAGTGGGCATTTAAATACACAATTTCACAGCCTGAAGGCACTGCTAAGTAAACGCTTTCTTTTCCAAAATTACTTGCTCGTTCCATATAAGGTTGCATGATTTTTCTAAAATCATCTGAGGTACAGAGATTATAGTTTAATTGAAGAATCTTTAATCCCAGTCTATATTTATTATTTTTTATATTTTTTTGTAGAATACCACACTTTTCAAACGTTGTTACAGTGTTATGAACAGAGCTTTTATACATTCCAGATAATTCAGCTAATTCAGAGATACCTCTTTCCGGACTATCTATGGTAAAATAGTCAAGTAGCTTTATAGCTTTATATAAAGATTTTACTTTTACATCTTCCATAACGCTTCGTCTCCGTTCATCATTATTGAATGGCGTTCATATCTCATTGCATCTTTATTATATTCCAGGAACTTTTAGCTGTCAATATAGATTTTATAAATTGTTACAATAATTAATAATAAAAATCTACATAATTTGTGCAACTTGTCAAGTACAAGTCGTTTGAACTAATACAAAGAGTTGTTTAATGTATTTTTTCAATGCTGATAAATTTAGGAGGGTACAAGAATTATATGCCCGCTATGTAATTTAGTAAACGATTACATTGAAAAATATCAAGCCGTGCTATTTCCTTCGGGTTATGTGAGCTAACATATATAGTGCATGCACTTCGTGGACAATGTTTTATTTATGTGTTTTAGTAAATCAAAAGTGCATATATTCCATGAGGTACAATGAAGTCCATACAATGATAAATAGTAGCTGATTTTTGCCCAAAAATAAAGCCCTTAAACTTAACCTTAAGGGTTTTCATAAATATGTTACCTTATCAATTAATCTGAGTAGCAAAAATTAATTATTTTTCCATTGTATCCAATTGCTATATATCAGCACATCAGCGTACGAGACGGACTTGAATAGTAAATACACACACTTAATGCTTTTATGAAAATCATACAATTTTGTTCACCGATTTCATACATCTTTCAATTTCCTCAACTGTTGGCATTGCTGGAATTGCACCCTTTTTCGTTGTTGAAATAGAACCAGCTGCATTAGCAAAGTCTATCATCTGCTCAACCTCAGCTCTGCTTAGATTCATGAATGGTTTCTTGTTTTCAATAACCTTATATAGGAAAGCACCGAGAAATGCGTCTCCAGCCCCAGTCGTATCAACAGTTTTCACATTGTAAGTAGGCAGGCTGCCGGTTTGTATACCCGCTCTGTAAAAGCATCCCTTTGCCCCCAGTGTTACTAAAATCATTTTAATACCGTATTTTTTGAGTATATATTCAGAGCCCGCTTCCAGATCATCCAGTCCTGTAATAAATTCCAACTCTTCTTCTGAAACCTTCAAAATGTCCGTATACTTCAACCCTACTTCAATAATCTGTTTTGCTTCGTTAAGGTCATTCCAGAGCTGCGGTCTCAAATTCGGGTCAAAGGAAATCGTTATTCCCTTTTCTCTAGCAATTTTCACTGCATGGAGCGTTGCCCCCCTGGATGGTTCACAAGTCATGGACACGGACCCAAAGTGGAATATTCTGGTATCGCACACCAAACTGGAATCCACTTCCTTCTCGCTGATAAGCATATCCGCTCCCGGCTTTCTGTAGAAGCTGAAACTCCGGTCCCCATTACTGTCCAGATGAACAAAAGCAATAGTTGTGTTTGCTTCTTTTGTAGAAAGAATGCTCCTTGTTTCGATACCAATATCCTTCATCACAGATATTAGAAATTCTCCAAACTGATCCTGACCGACTTTGCTAACCAGAGCTGTCTTTTTCCCAAGCTTAGCTAAAATCGCCAGAACATTTCCAGGAGCTCCACCTGGATTTCTCTCAAACAAGGCTGTCTCCTCCTCTTTAGTACCCGACGGTGCGAAGTCAATCAGTAGTTCCCCTATTGCCACAACATCATACACGTGTAATCCTCCCTTGCGTTACATAATTGTATTTCCCAATTTTGTCAGTTATATGGTTGTATAATACTGAAGGCAGGCTGTTGAGCTTCGTAATTCCATTCGAAGTATTGTAAAACATTTTAAGCTAAACTAAAACCTTTACCACAACTTTTTTTATTGGTTGAGGCTTATCGATGGCTATTCCACCCATATGAGTATCATCTGGAGCAAAAATAGCAAACATTCCGCTTTTCAAAGTAAAAAAGCTTCCATTGCCTTCTAAAAATAAAAAATCCTTTTCCTCATTATATTCCTGAATGACCTTCATATCTTCATTAAATGCATAACCTATACTCTCAATTCCATCAACTAAATACTGTATATCAATATATTTTCGGTGAGATTCCCATTTACCTGTATCCATGGCATTGCTTTCATATTCTAGCACCAATGCAAAAACATTATTGCCATCAACCATATATTTTCCCGGCTCAAGTTTTCTAAAATCATTTTCTTGCAAATACTTTAATGCTTTCTCAATCCTTTTGCCAAGGTTGTAATACAATTTTGCATTTTTAAGATTATCAATAATCATTGATGTACCTCCCACTAATAATGGTATAACTTTTAAAATGCGGTACGAACGATACCAACGTTCGCACCGCATTTTAAAGTAGATTAATATCCCGTACAACCGATATTATAGAAACCACGGTCAATCCATCCCAGTACAGTATAATCCTTTAGTTTTTTTCATGTTTATCCAAACATAGCTTCTTATCCTTTAACAGCACCGGCAACTAGACAGTCTTGCACTTGACGACTAATACACAGATAAATGATAAGGATAGGGAGGGTAGCTACAACTAAACCCGCACCAATCGGCCCCCATTGAACTCCGTAATCAGCCACCATGGATCTAATACCAACTGTAAGTGTCTTATACTGCTGCTTGCTGATAAAAGTATTCGCAAACATTAATTCATTCCAAGCGGTAATGAAGGTAAAGATAGTTACAGTAGCTAACGCTGGTCTCATCAGCGGAAACATAATCCTAATAAAAAAGCCATAAATATTGCACCCGTCAATACATGCCGACTCTTCCATTTCAAATGGGACACTATTCATAAAACCAGAGAACATTAGTATTGCTATCGGAATTGCAAAAGCAGTATAAGGAATAATAAGTGCAGCGTATGAGTTTAACAGCTTCGCCTCGCGAAGGATTAAAAACATAGGCAGAAGCGATGCATGAATCGGTATTGTTAACCCAAGCATAAACAAAGTATTCGCGGCTTTCCTTAATCTCCACTTCATACGGTTCAATGCATAGGATGCCATCAAAGCAAAAATAAGGGTTAAGACAATGGTGGAACCTGATACAATGATGCTATTCATCAGATACAGCCCAACTTTGGCATCTTTTAACGCTATCACATAATTACTAAACAACCATTTTCTTGGTAACCCAATAACATTTGAAGTAAATATTTCATCATTGGATTTCAAGGAGAAGGTAATTAACCAATAAAGAGGGAAAATTTGTATTAGTGCCCAAATACTTAACATTATTTGTAACAGAGTTTGAGGAACTAATTTCTTTTTTTCAATTATTTTCATACCATATACCGTCCAATCCGAAAATTATTCATCAACTTTTACCAGCTTTCGTATTAAGTATGCAAAGAGAAAGCATTCAATTATGATAAACACTGCCATTGAACTACCAAATCCGTACATGTTCCGACCAAATATGGTAGTGACCATCAAGGTGCTTGGAACTTCAGTTGCCCTGGCAGGTCCTCCATTTGTCATAACATATATAATGTCAAACATTTTCAGTGCTCCAACTACTGCAAAAATAAGGCATACTCGCAACATAGGCTTGCATAAAGGTATTGTTATCTTCCATGAGGTTTGAAAGAAATTAGCCCCATCAATCTTTGATGCCTCGTATATTTCCGTCGGGATAGTTTTAATTGCTCCATACAGCAGAAGCATATGATAACCGATATTTTGCCAAATCAATGCTACAAACACACAACCAAGTGCCGTTTTAGTATCTGCCAGCCAATTCCTTTGTAAGCTTTCTAACCCTATTATGTTGAGGAATTGGTTAAGAATTCCGTACTGTGAATCAAAGACTCTCATCCACAGCTGCCCCGTTACAACACTCGAAATCAGAACAGGAATAAAAAATACAGTGAGATAATATCTCTCCCCAATTACCTTGCTGGCAAGAATTAATGCCAGCAACATAGCAAATGGGACTTGAATAAAAGTAGAGCAAAATGCATATTTTAAAGAGTTAATTGCTGCCTTAGTAAAACCTTCACTCGGTGACATCAGACGTTCAAAATTCTTAAGGCCAACGAATTTCGGCGAGGACATCCCATTCCAATCCGTAAGGCTAATTCCACCTGATATAATTATAGGAACAATAATAC
>JAEZKZ010000030.1 GCA_023415305.1 Bacillota bacterium | reverse complement strand
ACGCCGTGCTGTCCTAAAGCTGGTCCAACCGGTGGAGCCGGAGTTGCTTTCCCCGCAGGAATCTGAAGTTTTACGTAACCTGCAATTTTCTTTGCCATTAATTCCACCTCCCAATTTTCTGCGAATGCATCTGCACTCGCCGCGGTATTGCTTATAATTATTTATTAAAAGGACAGAAAACAAATTGTTTTCTATCTGCCTTATGGCCTAAATTTTTGTAATCTGTGTCAGTTCCAGTTCAACAGGAGTTTCTCTGCCAAACATTGAAACAGAAACACGGACCTTCTTCTTTTCGAGATTAATCTCTTCAACAATACCGATAAAGTTTTCAAGAGGACCTGAAGTAACTCTAACATTATCGTTGACATCATAATCAATATCAGGTGCAAATTCCTCAACACCCATTGCTTTTACTTCTTCATCAGATAACGGCACCGGCTTGGATCCCGGTCCTACAAAACCGGTAACTCCTCTGGTGTTTCTGACAATATACCAGGATTCGTCCGACATAATCATCTTGACAAGCACATAACCGGGAAAAACCTTCTTGAGCGTCGCCTTCTTCTTGCCGTCCTTAATCTCAATCTGCTCCTCCATGGGAACAACGATATCGACTATATAATCCTGCATGCCTCTATTTTCCACTATCTTTTCAAGATTAGCCTTAACTTTGTTCTCATACCCGGAATAGGTATGGACTACATACCACTTAGCGTCTTCAGACATATCAAAAACAGGCCCACCAATTCAGAGCCTCATGTCCTCCCTTTAATTCTTTTAGCCACTTAAATATTTTAATTGGGCCTTTAACCAGCCCAATCAGAATTCATATTTAAAAGACTTTGCACACTATCTTACAAATACAACATCAGCTAACGCTGTCAAACCGAAATCAGCAGCCCATATTATTATGCCAACAACCAGGCAGAAAATAAGTACTGTTACAGTATTGTTTATTAGCTGAGTCCTATTAGGCCATATAACCTTTTTTAATTCGGCCCTTATTTCTCTAAATAGCCTTGCCATATTCTGGCCGGTTCTCTTAAACCGAGATACCTTTTTAACCTCGTTTTCAGCCATTATAATCACATCCCAATAATAATATTTTAAAATATCAATTGGCAGTTATACAGTAATTGTTGACACAATTACTATAATATGAATCACATGCAAGATTATATCCAAACATATGATTCAATAAACATTGCCACCCGATTTCCAGGATATTAGTCCTTCAAGGGAAACTCTTGGAACTTCAAAGTATAACCTATGAAAATTCCAAAGAGACTAATAAGTATGCAGTTAGTTAGCTCTATTTAGTCTCCTAAGGAAACCAAAACGAAACAGCTTTAACTGTATTAATTATTTAGTTTCCTTATGGACTGTGTGCTTGTGACAGAATTTACAGAATTTCTTTAATTCAAGTCTATCCGGGTCATTCTTCTTATTCTTCATGTTAGAATAATTTCGTTGTTTGCAATCAGTACATGCGAGTGTAATTTTAACTCTCATCAATAACACCTCCAGCCGCTTAATGTGTATTTCACCATATAAGTCATTTATATTATTTACTTTTTAGACATAAAAAAAAAGACTTACACAACGAGCAATAACTAATTTAACATATACATGAAAAAAAGTCAAGCATATGTTTTTTCTGGAGGTTGGAAGTAAGAAGTTAGAAGGTAGAAGTTGGAGGTTGGAGATAAGTAGTTGGAATGTTAGCGCGATCAGAAGAAAATCCAGAGGATTGAATGTAAGCTAAAGACAGTAGTTTTAAGAAGAATATTACAATACTGACACTTTTTCATACTCATTCTTTTGTATAATTTATTTATTATTAAGTTTTTTAATCCATGATACAATCTATTTATCATTGTGAAGGGGGTCTCTTAAATGAAATTTAAGACTACATTATCTATATTGTTATCTGTATTTATAGTATTCCTGTCTGTATCACTCCATAGTATCACAGCTTCTGCCGAGGATAATACTCTTTACCCTGCATCAGTTTTAACCTCATCTGGAGACAACTGGGGTTATATAGATAGTAACGGAACTTTTTCTATAAAACCAGGATATAGCTTTGCCGGAGAATTCAATGATAACGGAGTCGCTATCGTTGCCAATGGTACTTCTCAATATGACGTCTGCAAGGTTAGTTTTATAAATAAATCGGGTAAAGTCATCGCAGGACCATTTTCTTCATATATACCGGAGTTCAGGAATGGTTTAGCTATTCTGAGAGGTGTTAATGAGGGCTCTGTAGTGGTTGATTCATCAGGTAAAGTTATACTCCAGACAAAGTACAGAGTTATTGATTATCAGGATGAAATGCTGAGTTTTTATGATAACAAGTTACACTATGGATTTATGGACTTGAAGGGTAAGGTTGTTATCCCTGCAAAGTACCTCAATATAAGTAATTTTGAAAATGGTAAGGCAGAAGTTGAAGTCAGCCCTGGAAAGTTTTCTGTTATCAATAAAGCGGGTAAGGTAATTGAAGAACATAAGTACTATAATACATACACCAGTTCTGAAGGACTCACCTCCTACTATGATGAGAAGAGCAAAAAGACGGGGTATAAGTTTTATAATGGCAATATAGCCATTCAGCCCTTGTTTTATACAGCTGGCCCATTTAAGGACGGTTATGCCGTTGTAGAAATTGAGTCTGATAAATCAGCTAACAAATTCGGTTTGATAGATAAGAAGGGTAATTTCGTTATAAAGCCTGAATACTCAGGTATAAATTATGTGGGCTCAGGCCTTTACGCGGTTAGTAATTATTCAGATATCCCGTATTCCAGCTATTATTTGCCTAAAGCCCTGTTTAACAGCAAGGGTGAACAGCTTACTGATTTCAAATACTATAGAATCGATGAATTTCAAAATGACTATGCCACAGCCTGCGACAGTACCTCCACCTTTTTTATTGATAAAATGGGTAATATAGTGGATAAACTTCCAAGGCTTTCAGGTATAGGAGAAATTAAATTCATTGGAGATGTCCTGCAGGCCAAGCTGGACAGCGGTCTTACCTACCTGAAGGAAAATGGGGAAGTAATTTGGCAGAAGGATAACTCCATTCCTCTTAGAGATGGAATTAGAGTGAAAAAAGTTACCTCGCGTCCCGACTATCTTACCTTTATTGAGTATCCCGAATTATCAGGCATGGAAAATACTGCTGTACAAAACAGTATAAATGATAAGCTGAAAGCTGAATTTTTGAACGACATTGGCACTAAAACCTCTGATGATGAGGAATACCCTGAAGAATTAACCTGTAAATTCACTGTTACGCTAAACAAGGATTTACTGATTATAGACAAGAATGGGTATTTGTACCCCATAGGTGCTGCCCACGGAATGCCCTCACAGGATTACTTATATATTGATCTAAAAACGGGAGTATTTTACCAGCTGAAGGATTTGTTCAAACCCGACAGTAATTATGCAGATAAGCTTGCTTCCCTGGTTAAAAATCAAATGCTTCTGGACAACAGGGTTTCAACTATTACCGGTGGTCTGGCATATTTTGAAACAGACGTTACAGTATCTGATGATCAATATTTTATATTAGGGAATGATTCCATAAAAGTTTATTACTATCCATATGAGATTGCGGCTTATGCGGCAGGCTTCCCGGAATTTGAAATACCCTACGGTCAAATCAGCAGTATAATAGATACAAAAGGTGCTTTCTGGAATGCTTTCGATAAAACGATAGTAAATCATAAACCAAAATTGTACTGGGATATAAACAACTCAACGGCCAATCAGATTGAAAACACAATCAACCTCTATGAACAAAATATTATTACAGCCATCAACAATAATACGTTTTCCTCGGTAGAACCTTACCTTCTGAAGGGAAGTAATCTTTATAATTCTCAGAAAAAGCTGGTTTCAAGCCTTTACAAGAAAAATACCAAAGAAAAGCTTGTCAAACACGAGATTTATACCATTGAAAAAGTGGATGATTCAAGTACCTACAGGGTTTTTGTCTTGGAAGAAGTTGCAGTGAAGTACTCAGGTAAAGACTATGTTAATAATAATTACAGCTGGTGTTATACTGTGAAGTTGGACACCGACTCAAAGTTCAAGTTAAGTGATATTGTTAAGTGGTAAGAAGAGCAGGTAAAAGGTACGGAGTTTATCCGTACCTTTTCAGCGTATAGGAATTCATATACTTTCTATTCTTTGAATTCGTTAAGATAACTCAGGTAAAGCAAGTATACCAGAAAATCAAGCTACAGCCTCAATCGTCCTTATGGATTTACTTAACAGTCTACTACCTCGTTAATCCCTGCACCCGGAGGCACAATAGGAAATACCTTGTCGTCCTTATCAGTTTCAAAATTGATCAGTACCGGTGTATCCGTCTCGGCAAGTGCTGCTTTGATTGCCCCATCAACCTGACCCGGGTGCGTTACATCTATGCCTTTTGCCCCAAAGGCTTCAGCCAGTGCTTTAAAATTAGTTCCCCTGTCAATGGAGGTCTGGCTGAACCTGCTGTCAAAAAACAGCTCCTGCCACTGCCTTACCATACCGAGAGCCCTGTTGTTGAAGAGAGCAATGATTATGGGTAGTTTGTATTCTACCGCAGTGGCCAGTTCGTTCAGGTTCATTCTGAAACTGCCGTCGCCGGCGATATTGATGACCTTTTTGTCGGGTCTGCCCAACTGTGCTCCGATACAGGCTCCCAGTCCATAGCCCATTGTCCCCAACCCTCCTGAGGAAACAAACTGTCTGAATCTCGTATACTTGTAATACTGGGCCGCCCACATCTGGTGCTGACCTACTTCGGTGGTTATGATGGCATCGCCGGCAGTGAGTTCATATATCCTTTCAACAATATACTGAGGGCGAAGATAGTCATCCGACCTGTTATATTTTAAAGGGTATTTGTCCTTCCAGTCTTTTATCCTGGATATCCATTCGGTATCCCTCCTGGCTTCTACACCTTTTATCAAAGTTTGAAGAATCTGCTTTATATTACCCACCAGAGGATAGTTAACATTTATATTCTTGCCCACTTCGGCAGAGTCCACATCAATGTGCATTATTTCAGCTTCAGGTGCAAAGCTGCTTACCTTACTCACTATTCTGTCACTGAAGCGATTGCCGATAGCAATCAAAAGATCGCAGTTATGTACAGCATAGTTTGAGCTTTTTGTTCCATGCATCCCCACCATTCCAAGAAAAAACTCATGAGTTCCCGGGAAGGTTCCCATCCCCATAAGGGAAGTACTTACAGGAATACTCGCAAGCTCGGACAGCCTTCGTACCTCTTCTTCAGCTCCTGCTATTCCTACACCTGCTCCGGCTATAATAACAGGCTTGGAAGCCCTGTTAATTGCTGTGACGGCAGCTTCAAGTTCTTTGCTGCTTATGTCGTGATATTTATTTGATATATAATCCTTCTTATCAGGAACCCTTGGGGTGTATTCCACCAGAGTTGAAGTAACATCCTTACAGACGTCCACCAGAACGGGTCCCGGCCTGCCTTCCCTCGCTATGGCAAAGGCTTTCCGAATGGTATCGGCCAGCTTTGTAACTTCTTTGACTATAAAATTATGCTTAGTTATTGGCATTGTTATGCCTGTGATATCCACCTCCTGGAAGGAGTCCTTGCCCAGCAGGCCGGTTGGTACCTGACCTGTTATGGCAACCATCGGTACAGAATCCATGTATGCTGTAGCTATGCCTGTTACCAGGTTTGTGGCGCCCGGACCCGAGGTTGCTATACACACACCAACCTTGCCTGTAGCTCTGGCATATCCGTCGGCTGCATGGGAGGCTCCCTGTTCATGGGAGGTAAGTATATGCTTTATCTCATTTCTTGCCCTGTACAAGGCATCATATATAACTATAGCCTGACCGCCCGGGTAGCCGAATACGGTATCGACCCCCTGCTCCTTTATGCATTCAATAATTACGTCAGCGCCCAGTATTTTCATTCAATCACTCCTTCTATAACAAAAATCTTACAGTGAAATAGTTAATTTTAACTATTTCAGCACCGCTCCGGTACTTGCAGATGTTACCAGTCTTGAATATCTGCCAAGATATCCGCTTGTTATCTTTGGCGCCGGTGCACTCCACAGAGCTTTTCTTCTGTCCAGCTCCTGCTGGCTGCATTCTATGTTTAGAAGACCTTCCGGTATATTGATGTTAACGATGTCTCCCTCTTGAATAAGAGCAATAGGACCGCCTTCCATAGCCTCCGGAGATACATGTCCTATGGAGGCTCCTCTTGAGGCACCGGAAAATCTACCGTCAGTAATAAGGGCCACACAACTGTCCAGACCCATTCCGGCTATAGCAGAAGTAGGCCCAAGCATCTCTCTCATTCCGGGGCCGCCTTTAGGTCCTTCATAGCGGATTATCACGACATCACCCTTAACAATTTTACCTTCGTAGATAGATTTGATAGCTTCATCCTCGCTGTCAAACACTCTCGCAGGCCCTTTATGCACCAGCATAGAATCAGCCACTGCCGATTTCTTTACCACAGCTCCGTCAGGTGCAATATTTCCTCTGAGTACTGCTATTCCGCCAGTTTGGCTGTAAGGTGCCTCTATACTTTTTATAACGTTATAATCTTTAACCTTTGCGTTTTCGATATTTTCGCCTACAGTTTTGCCTGTGGCAGTAATTAAATCCAGATGCAGCAAGCCCTTACGGGATAGTTCCTTCATTACAGCCTGAACTCCACCCGCAGAATAAAGGTCCTGTATGTGGTAGTTGCCGGCTGGTGCCAGCTTGCACAGATTGGGTGTTTTTGAGCTGATTTCATTAATTATATCCAGATTTATCTGTAAGCCTATTTCGTTGGCTATTGCCGGTAAGTGAAGCACTGAGTTGGTTGAACAGCCCAAGGCCATATCAACAGTCAATGCATTTTCAAAAGCCTTTTCGGTTAATATGTCAGAAGGCTTGATATCTTTTTCTACCAGCTCCATAACCTTCATGCCGGCATGTTTGGCAAGTCTGATTCTCTCAGCGTACACTGCCGGAACAGTACCGTTGCCGGTCAAACCAAGTCCCAGAACCTCTGTCAGACAGTTCATGGAGTTTGCTGTAAACATGCCGGAGCAGGAACCGCAGCCGGGACATGCACTGTTTTCAAAGTCATCTACTTCTTCCTTAGTAATCTTTCCTGCCTTGAAAGCACCTACTGCTTCAAACATGGTATTGAGGTCCAGCTGCTTTCCGTCCTTGTTAAGAGAAAGCATGGGCCCTCCGCTGATTACAATTGATGGTACATTGATTCTGGCAGCCGCCATCAGCATTCCAGGAACAATTTTGTCACAGTTGGGTACGAATACCATTCCATCAAAGCTGTGCGCTTTCCCCATTGCTTCGCAGGAATCAGCTATAAGTTCTCTGGTAGCCAGGGAATACTTCATCCCTGTATGTCCCATGGCTATACCGTCACAAACACCTATGGCACCAAATTCTATTGGTGTACCTCCTGCCATTCTGATGCCGGCCTTAACAGCCTCAGTTATTTTATCAAGGTGAATATGTCCGGGTACAATTTCATTTTGTGAGTTAACAACTCCGATTAATGGTCTCTCCAGCTCTTCATCGGTATATCCCATCGCTTTGAAGAGTGCTCTGTGGGGAGCTCTTTCAATCCCCTTTTTTACGATATCACTTCTCATCTTAACCTCCATAAGCCACATATTCCCAAAGTAATAATTATGATAATAAAGTAAACTTAACATGCTGACCTATTACTAATTTTCTATTTGAACTTAAAATAATAGCCGGGATAATACTTCCCCAGCCTGATTTAACCTTATTTTACACTTATGAATAAAATGTGTCCAGCTTGATTGAGCAAGTGGATAAAAAACATGAAACAAATTCATGGTGAGGAGTGAAAACATTAACTGCTAATTAATTTTACGATTTAAGTTCCTCCGACTTATGCTGGTCTTCCTCGGTCGATAAAAAACTCATTATAAAATTGTTTTGATAGAAATAACTTGCAAATTGGGAATTCTGAACAGAATCTATTGCCTTTGAAAATTTAGGGAAGGCACTGAAAAGCACAAGAAGAGCACATATTATATAAACAATAAAAATACCTTCTATGGCACCTAAAACCAATCCCCCTGCCTTATCCAGCTGTTTGAATACCGGAATTTTTGCAATAGCCTTTATTATAACTTTCACAAAGATAAGACCGAACCTGATAATAATATAAATCAATATCATACTCAGAACGTTAATTACAAGAGTAGCTACCTCTGAGCTTATGACATCTGTTATTTTCTGAACACCGAAAATATCTTTTTCTCCCACATTTCTAAGTATTGTATCCTTTAAGAAACCAGGTAGCTTTAAACCATCTACAATGGACTGGGCTGTCCGCTCCTGAAGGGATAACCCGTCGGCTGCCTGCTGTTTTGTTATTCCATTGATAACAGCTGTTTTTATGTTGGAGTAAACTATAGTTTTTTGCAGCATAGCCGATAGTACAGGATAAAACTTTATTGCAAATATAACCGACAATATGTAAGAAAGCAACCTGAAAACAGAGTATAAGAACCCGTTCCTTACACCTATTATTGTGAATATTGTAATAATAACCAATACGCTAATATCCGTCCAATTCATCCGCAGTCCTTTCACCTTTACTTTATTTCTACCAGAGATATATTTCCTCCGGTTATAACAATTGCTTCATTATCACCTGTCAAATACGCATCCTTAATCTCGTTTCGTGCGATGTAATGCCCAAGCTTTTTCCCTTGCATTGAATAAAGGTATATACTTCTCTGGGTCCTTAAGGCAAGCTTGTCCCCGTATTGACTAATACCGCTTATATTTTCAGGCTGATCAAAGCTGTAAACCTCTTCACCCTTTGAGTTTAATACCACCACCCTTTGACTGACCGTTCCGGCAGAATCACTGAATTTCCCTGCCACAATTAAGTATTTGCCACTGTTCGGAGCAACACAATATACAGCTTCAGCAGTTTTTCTCCAAAGCTCCTTACCCTCCTTGTCCATCAGCAGTACAAGGTTCTGGCCTATTGCCGCAGTGTTCTCTCCTAGAGACTGGAGTACGGGAAAGACATTTTCCTCAATGCTTAGAACAGCAAAGGGCTTTTCTTCATATATGTTATTAAATTCAAATTGAGTACCGGCTTTGATTCCTTTTGTAACTACCTGATTTAAAAGTACATCATCACCGTCATTTAAAGACTTTGCACTGAGGACAATATCCTCTGCCGAGAACTTCTTATATTTGTCGACACCGTTCACATCAATAACCAGTACAGCCGATTTGAATTCCTTTGACTGGGTTATAACTGTTGTGTACCCATCCTCGCTTACCTCTGCATTAATTATCTGATTATCGAGCTTTCTTGCCCATAGCTGGGTTTGGTCCTTAAAGAAATAAATATCTCTGCCGGAAATGTCTATTATGGCCATATACTTCTTGGAGTTTCTCAAGACCGGTCTTGAGAAGGTAAGTGCTTTTTCCTGTAAAAGTTTACCCTTTTTATCAAACCACTTTACTCCATCCCGTGACAGGATTACTATGTTTCCCCTGTAAACCTTGCAGTCTACGCTTCCATCCTGGGAGAATGAAATATCTGAAGCCGATGTGTTTATGGAATTACGGCTATTTGTCTTAACATATTCAATTGAACTCTCTATACTGAATTTTTTGAAATCATAACCGATAGACTTGAGGTATACCGCAAACGCCATAATCAAGATGGCTATAACCAGTAAAAAGAACGTTATAACACCCGAGACTGAGTTGGACTTTTTTTTAGTTTTAAGGACTTTGATTTCTGGTTGGGAAGTCATACTTGCAATTTCACCTCTGGTTTTCTTTTGTATATTCCGCTATTGTATCTTTTCCAAACAACTAGTAACATTATATCAAATAACTATTTATGAGTCTATCAAGACGGGAGATACGCTTGATGTCTATATCCGACCAACATATTCAAAAGGGATATTTCACTTCCTCTAGCCTGCCTTGTTTCGTATCTTTGTATTTGTCTGTAATTGGGGTTTTGAAAAACGTCCTTTTATAAAATTGAATAGTATTATAAACAGCAGAAATAGCCCAAGGTATCCGAATATGGGATACAAGGTAGCAATGAGGCTTGAAAATCCCAGAGATGAGGTAGGTATTACCACTGCACAAAGTATGGCTGTAATCAGTCTATAATTAATTTTAAGTTTTGAACTGATCCTTTCACTCAAACAAAAACCGGAGGTTACTGCAGAGGTAAACATGGCCAGTATTAGAATAACACTATAGATATTAGCCAGGAGCTTGCTGTTGTTTTGGATGATTCCGAGTACAGGTATTTCAGATACTATTGAATGGGGATAAAAGAAATACAGTGCAGAATTCAATACCAGTGCAGTAATACACAACATTCCCCCTCCAAGGATTCCTCCCCATTTACTGACTCTGTTTGATTTAAGGTAAGGCAGCATTTTGGTCATCAGAACGGTTGAAAGTATTGTATTATAGCTGACGTATAGAATGGCCGAAAATATCCAGTTGTTTGTAAGCATTCTTATCTTTCCGGAAATACTGAAAACAGAGGTGTCCTTTGAAGCAAGAATATAAAAGCCTATAAAAATGATTCCTACTATCAGCAGCGGAGATAAAAAAGTATTTATTGTAACTATTCCTTTGATATTGGTCATTATGGCTATCATCGTTACCAAAGCGCTAATTGCAACGGAATACCTGTAATCAAGTCCTGTCAGTTCAGCCAGCACATTTCCCAAACCTGCGATCATAACACACATTATGCAGGTCATAAACAGCATCACTATGAAATCCATAATTCTTCCGAGAATATACCCCGTCATTGGAAACAGAAACTCATCGTAGCTGTTTATTCTTTCTGAGAATACCTTGTTGAGGACTACATATCCTACAATCGAGAATAACAGACCGGCTAATAGAATACCAAGAAATCCTCCGGCATAATACATGGAAAAAAATCGAATTATCTCCTGTCCTGATGCGAAACCTGCTCCTATTATAGTAGCCATATATAAAAATGCCACTTTTAAAATATTGCCAAATTCTCCCTTTATCAAAAAAAGCAACTCCCAACATAGAATATTTGGATCTAATAGTTCCAGAAGATAGCCCTATGGATTATTCTCTGGTTAATCCGAGGATTATTTGATAATCCTCTGTATAATTCTATGAGGGAGTTGCCCATCACATTACTTTTAATTTAATTGGCTTACCGGCCTAGATTGACTTGTATTCACAATAAAATAGTTTCCGGCTATTACTTTCCGGCTTCCTTATCAATTGCTGCTTTTAAAGTCTTATAAGTCTCTCTTATTCCTTCCGGTTCATCAAGCTTGGACTTCAATACTATTCTGTTTGTATATACTCCATCCTTCATTGCATAGTAGTAATGTTCGTCCTTAGGTATATACTCTATTGTTACAGGCTTTGAATCGGGTTTCATATAATACTTTATAGTAACCTCAGGAGTTCCCGAAGGGTTCAGTCCCGGTTCATACTTGTTCATGGTTATACCTATCATTGCCGAATAGAAAGCTCTGAAAAGTGAATTGTCTTTTTCATTCTTCATATTGGCATCTTTTCCGTCAACCTTGAAGGTATCCTTGCTGGAATCGTCTTTAACAGTATTTATTTCAGATACAATGGTCTTTCCGTCAATTGTAAGTTCAATCTTGTTGACATCAGCTATGTTAGGCAGGAAAACAAAGGAGCTCACAAGGTTACTGAACTTAACATCAAGAAAACTCAAGGCTGATATATCGACAGTAAATACACTTTTCCCATCAGGATATTTAGCATATACTGTTTTACCTTTTTCAAGTTCTTTACCAAATAAAACTTTTTTAGTAGTTTTATCGTCTCCATACTCAATAGCATATGCAGGCTTATCAAGACCGTACTTTGCCAGATCAGGGTTTTCGTCAACGATATCCTTTACGGCCAATTGGACAACTGCAGCTGTTATCTTGGCAACTTCAGAGGTCTCGGCTTTTTCCTTAATTGGTTCGGTAATATCAACCTCTGCTTCGGATTTTATATCCAGAGCAAACTGCAGCTCACCATTTTTTTCATAAGAGACCTTTTTTATAGTGGCAGCTTCAACTGGAAGGATATCCTTTACAGCAAAATAGCCTCTGCTGTAATTAAATTTACTCTGATAATACATACCTACAACATAAACCTTGTCTTCACCCTTGTTCTTAACGTAAATTCCGTCACTGGTAGGAGTCACTTCTCCAACTTCAATTTCTTTATAGGTTCCATCGGATAGTCCCACTTTCACTGAAGACTTGGGTTTATCAAGACCATATTTGCTCAAATCCGAGGCTTTCTCCTCAATGATTTTGTTTGCAACCACCGATGAGAAATCTAAAGCAGCTGCTTCAACAGTTTGATTACTTAGAGGAAACTCCATTGCAGGCTCAATGGCCCAGTTGTCCTTGTCCTTTTTGACAACTTTGAAATTACCGCTCTCGTTATTGAACTCAATAGATTTAATATTATCTCTGTCTGAAGAAATAACCAGAATTTCATCCTCTTGTGGCGGCTCTTCGGTGAGATCCTCTTTGCCTGCATTTTTATTGTTCAGGTAAAAATATGCACCCGCCAGAAGACCCAATACAACAACGAGAATTATAGCATTCCTAAATAACTTCATATTTTATAAATGCCTCCTTCTTGACCAAACAACGAAACCACATCCCATTATCAGAACAGGTAGAACCCCCAATAAAACAATTGATATTCCCTTTACCTGAGTTGCAGTAACTGTAAGGGCTTTAGCAGTAACTAATTTTGAAGAAACTGTTGTCTGGTCATCCTTGTCCTGCATCCAGTTCACCACTGTACTCAGGAAGTAGTTTGCACCCTCGGCAAAATAGGATGAATACTGGCTTGATAATGCGGAATCTGTAAGGAATATTCCATTACCGAATACCAGCATCTTGCTGCCTCCTGAAATTTCAGAAGCAACAGCCAGATCAAAAGGTCCTGACTGGGTTGAGCCCTGTTCTAATATGCTTGAAGCCTGAGCTTTATCCGTTGTCTTAATGAGAGAATAGGTCTTAAGCCATTCCTTGTCATTTTTCAAGATTGAAATGCTTCTTGAATCAGGCATGAAAACATACCCTTGTGAACTGCTGAAGGAACTGTTTACATCATTGCTCTCCAGCTTTGCAATCAGGGAATATTCATCCTGTGGCAAATGCATTTGTTCATCAAGTTCCTTAACTTTGTCATAGTTTAAACCGATATTATATGATGCAAGCAACTCTTCAAACTTTGTAAATTTGCTTCCTGATTCAACAGGGTCAAACAGGAATACAATTCTTCCCTTACCATCTTTAAGATAAGCATTAACCTTAATCATTTCAGCCTCAGTAAGGTCCTGTTTAGGTGATGCAAAAACAAGCAGCTTACAGTCTTCAGGAACTTTTTCAGAAGTAACCAGTGACAATGTCTTAACTTCGAAATTATTATTTCCAAGAACTGCTGCAATCTGTGTTAAATGGCTGTTTATAGAATACTCATCATGACCTTCTACGAAATAAGCAACAGGTGTAACATCAGATGTTACAAATTTTATTGCTCCTGTTATCAATGGTTCAGCTTTGTACAATCGGCCATATTGAGAGTTTTCACCGTACAACTCTGCAGCACCAAGCCTTTTAACCTTGTTCCCGCTCTTTACAACAAAGTCACCTTTAGCTATATTCTTTGTCTTGTCCTTATCAAAGGATGCTATTGTACCCGGGTCCTTATCAGGGTCAACATAGGTTACTTTAATTCCAAACTTCTCGTACTGTTCCAGTAAATTAATCAGGTCTTTATACGCATCTCCGTTTGAAATTTCACCGTCATCAAACAATCCGTATATTGTAACATCTTTCTTTATATCCTTAAGAATAGTTTTACTTTCGTCACTCAGGGAATAAAGTTTGTCAGCGGTCAAATCCCACTTTATGTCACCCATACCTACAAGCAGGTTAACAATTACTGCTATAAATAATACAGCAACAATTAAAATTATTGAATTTGAACCGTATTTAAGAGATCTTTTATCTAATTTAAATTTTCCCACTTTTTATCACCCCTTACTCCAGCGTCTTTTTTCTATTACTCTAATTGTCAGGAATACAAATACAGCCGAAAAACTCAAATAGTATACAATCGGCCCCAGTGAAAGTATACCTGAGAAGAAGTCCTCTGTTCTGGAGTATAAGGAAAACCAGTTCAGAATTTTTGACCATATACCTCCCAGTGAAGGTGCTATCCCCTGAAGTAGCCACATAACCAAAAGGCCGACTACACTAACAATTGCAGAGATTATCTGACTTTCAGTTAGTGATGATGCAAACACACCAAAAGCTATAAATGCCGCTCCTAATAGAATAAAGCCGATATAACCTCCCACGATTTCTGAAACCGAGGGTTCCCCAAGCACTGATAGAATTATGGGATAGATAAAAGTAATACCGGTCATAACAAGAAATACTGCGAAAGCAGCCAAATACTTACCAACAACTATACTTGTCAGTGATGCGGGCGATGTGATAAGTAATACCTCGGTGCCGCTCTTTCTTTCATCTGCAAGGGTCTTCATCGTTAATATCGGAACTATAAGTACCAATATCAGTGCCATATAATTCAGATTGAAGTTATACTCCGCCGTTGACGAAGCAAGGTTTATATAAAAAAGCATTGAAGAAATAAATATAAACAAGCCGATCATTACATAAGCAATCGGAGAATTAAAATATGATTTAAATTCCTTTTTAAATATGGATAGCATGGCTTATATAACCTCCTTTTCCTGCGTTGTTAACTGTAGGAATATGTCTTCAAGTGTAAGGTCAAGGGATTTCAACTCTATAATTGGGTATCCCGCTTTAGCCATAGCGAAGAATAGAGGTTTTCTGATATCTATTTCCTTATCTGATTCAATAATGAATTCAGTTAAATCTTTCTCTTTCTCAATATGAGGCTCAACATATTTGATTCCGTAAATTTCCTCAATAGCATTGGCAATTGAACCCTTTGGTCCTGCAATGGTAGCTGACAGCTTACTAACTGTGTTCATGCCCTTGGACAGGTTGTCAGGTGTATCAATAGCAGCAATTTTCCCCTTATTAATAATAACTACTCGCTCACAAACAGCACTTACCTCAGGCAGTATGTGAGAACTCAGAATAATTGTATGCTGCTTGCCAAGTGCCTTTATTAGCTTACGGATTTCAATTATCTGCTTGGGGTCAAGACCAACCGTAGGTTCGTCAAGTATAAGAACCTCGGGATTTCCCAAAAGTGATTGAGCCAAGCCAACTCTCTGCTTGTAACCTTTTGAAAGATTCTTTACCAATCTTCCTCTTACATCGGTTAATTTAACAAGCTCCATAATGTCTGCCATCTGACTCTTTTTCTGTTTCTTGCTTACATCCTTCAGGTCAGCAACGAAACTGAGGTATTCGGATACTGTCATATCCATATACAGCGGTGGCAATTCAGGCAGGTAACCTATCCTTTTTTTAACCTCTGTAGGATTTTCCATGATATCAAATCCGTTCACCTTAACCGAACCCTCGGTAGAAGGAATGAAACCGGTTATAATGTTCATGGTAGTTGATTTTCCGGCACCGTTAGGTCCGAGGAAACCAAGCACTTCACCTTTTTCAACTGTAAAGCTGATGTTGTCTACAGCCTTTATCTGACCATAGCTTTTGGTCAAATTTTGAATCTCAATCATTCTTTTCCCCCCTAATTTTTTCGTGCATTCAGAAACATACAAGTCAATTACGTTATATCGTAATTGTTTCGATCCAGGAGTTTTACCGTAATTAACTCTGCTAATACACTCAAAAGAATAGCCTAAATCAATAGTACTGCTATCCTAAAAGAATGGTGCAGCCATTCCAAAGCATAGTTGTAATGACTATTTCAGCTATGCTGAAAGAATTGCATAGCAATTCTTTATTATTATCCACAATTAATTTTAATAAACTATGAACGAAATGTAACATTTTCACCAAAGTATTAATCGGGATCCCTAACAGTAAGTCAATCAAAAATGGAATTTACTGTTTAGTCAATTTAAGATTATATAGTTTTTTGGACAGGTTTTCAAGTGGGAAAGATTGAATGTGCATTGAATGTGCTTTTGCGGCCATATAAGGTTAATAGGGTAAGTAAACATAATGCAATTTTAGTTACGTTTTATTGTAGTAGTACTTTCCGTACAGCATCAATTAACTGTTGCACACAAAAGGCTTACTGAAATTATAGTTCACCTAAAATTTCAGTAAGCCTTTTTACCGTGCTTCCCGTTACTTTATGCTGTACTCGCGTACTACTAAAAAACATCTGCTAAAATTGCTGTCCCGTTTACTCTGCTATCTGCTTATATTTGCATTCCTCAAATTGAATACTTGTAGATAATTCTCCCATTATCCCTTTACCGCCCCAGTTATAAGGCTCTTCTGAACCTGGTTGCTGAATCAGGCATATTTCTTTTTATTTATTCCCAACAGTCCCGATAACACAGGCCCCATAAATGTAAATCCAAGTATGATCAGCCATTCGTTAAGTCCAAGAGGAACCGTCTCGAAAATTCCTTGGAACAGAGGTATATAGACTACTCCCAATATCATTACCAATGAACAAAGTACAGCAAGTATCAAAGGAATGTTGTTTAATAACGGTATTTCATAAATTGTTTTTGTTTCGGATTTGCATTCGAATACATGAATGAGCTGTGTCATAACCAGTGTCATAAATGCTCCGGTTCGTGCTAGCTCAACATTATTTACAAAGTAAAGAATACTTACAAATACCCCCAGAGTGCTGAGGCCGATAAAGACTCCTCTTGATACTATAAGTTTCAGTAAACCCTGAGAAAAGATGTGATCTTTGGCTCCGCGGGGTTTTCTCAGCATTATGTCATTTTCAGCAGGGTCAAGTCCCAGTGCAATAGCAGGCAATCCGTCTGTAACAAGATTTACCCATAGTATCTGTATAGGTAAAAGCGGTATCGGAAGCCACATAATCATGCCGAGAAACATCGTCAGGACTTCACCAAGATTGCAGGCTAGCATATATCTTATAAATTTTCTAATGTTGTTGTAAATTACTCTGCCCTCTTCAACTGCGGCAACAATGGTAGCGAAATTATCATCCAGCAGTACCATTGAGGAGGCCTCCTTTGTTACATCGGTTCCGGTAATACCCATGGATACTCCGATGTCGGCTTCTTTAACCGCCGGGGCATCATTTACTCCGTCGCCAGTCATGGCAACTATATGCCCGAGCTTTTTTAATACTCTGACAATCAACAGTTTGTGTTTCGGTGAAACTCTTGCATATACAGAGACAGTCGGTGCCATTTCTTCAAGCTGTTTTTCGCTCATGACATCAAGCTCAGCACCTGTCAGAACATTATCCCCCTCGCAGAAAATATTCAATTCTCTTGCTATTGCCGTAGCAGTCAGCTTATGGTCACCGGTTATCATAACCGGCTTGATTCCCGCCAGCTTGCATTTCTGAACCGCATCTACTGCCTCTTTTCTCGGCGGGTCAATCATACCCATTAAACCTACAAAAACCAGATCATTTTCAATGTTTTTGTTTGAATTATAAGAGCCTGTTTCTAGCTTTCTGAATGCTAGACCCATTACTCTTAAAGCATTGTTGGCCATACCGTCATTTATCTTTGTAATTGAACGTCGAGTCAATTCATCCAGCTTAATTATTCCTTTTGCAGACATTATCCTGTTGCACTTGTCTATTATTATGTCTGGAGCACCTTTTGTAAATACATATACCTCTCCCTTGCTGTTTTTACAGACAATGGACATACATTTTCTGTCAGAATCAAAAGGAAGCTCATCAATTCTTTCATATGCAGCACTTAATCCGACACGGGTTATTCCAGCCTTGGCTGCGGCAATGGTCAGGGCAATTTCTGTAGGATCACCGGAAATTTTCAAGGTGTCCTGTTTTGAGAATATGGATTTGATTTTCCCAAGTGCCGTAGTTTCGGCTACAGGTCTTGTTATAACCGAATTATTACATAATACTCCTATCTCCAGCGCCAGCTTTATTCCTTCCACTTTAAGCGGGTCGGAGGGCCGGTTGTCGACAAGGAAGCTGCCCTCCAGATTATATCCGTTACCTGTAACCGCCAGCTGATAACCAGAAGCATATATCTTTCTGACAGTCATTTTATTTTCTGTCAGGGTACCTGTCTTATCAGAACATATTATACTTGCACATCCAAGAGTTTCTACCGCGGGCAACTTTCTGATGAGAGCATTTCTTTTCAGCATTCTTTGAACACCCAGAGCAAGGGATATCGTAACTATTGCCGGGAGGCCCTCCGGTACGGCAGCAACGGCTAGACTGATTCCTGAGAGCAGCATGGTAAAGAGTTTTTCGCCTCTGATAACTCCGGTTACCGACACTATGGCACATATCAGAAGGCAGCCGATGGCTATGAACTTTCCAAGGTGGGCAAGCCTTCTCTGAAGAGGAGTTTCATCATCCTCAATGTTCTGTATCATGTCCGCTATATGTCCCATTTCAGTTTTCATACCTGTTGCGTAGACTACAGCCTTTCCCCTGCCGCCGGTTACAACGGTTCCCATAAAGACAGAGGTTTTTTTGTCAAAAGGATCTATAATAGCTTTATGATTTTTCAGGGCAGCTTTTTCAGCGGGAACCGATTCTCCCGTAAGAAGGGATTCATCCACCTGAAGACTGCTGCTTTCCAAAATTGCGGCATCGGCGGCGATACGGTCTCCAGCTTCTATTACCAGTACATCTCCGGGGACAATTTCTTCAGCAGGAATATTTATCAGCTGTTCGTCCCTTATGACCTTGGCACTGGGTGCTGCAAGTGACTTCAGTGCTTCCATGGTTTTCTCGGTTTTGAATTCCTGAACGAAGCCCATTATGGCATTAACCACCACTATGGCTATAATTGTGACCGCCTCGGTCATCTCGCCCATAAAGCCTGAAATAATAGTTGAAATAATTAAAATTATTACCATAAAATCAGTAAATTGCTCAAATAATATCCGTAAAGGCGATATTTTTTTTCTCTCGGCCAGTATATTGGGGCCATGCTTCTGTAGCTTGTGTTTTGCCTCCTTATCCGTAAGGCCTTTCGTTAGTATGCTTTCCGAATTTGCATAATTCAACATGGATTCCATAACACTCATATCAATTTCTCGCCCTCTCTTGTATTAAGTACGCTATTCACTAAATTCGGTTCACATTTGGAACTCTGTACTATGAATATTTTTATTCGGAAGGGCTGTAAATTAGTACAAGATTATTGTGCTTCCTGAATGCAATTTTAGATATAGGTTCGTTATTGCGTCCTGCGCACTCCATTTAGGTATAAATCCATATGAAGTTGATTCAAATTTTGCCTCCCATTGAGGTTCAAGAGCATTCTTTACAATGTTCTGAAATATTCTGTCTCTGATAATTGGGATAGCAAGGGGTCTCATTTTTCCATTTTTCTTTGGAATGTATACCCTTCTCACAGGTTTTGGTCTTATGTACTTAATATTGTAATCTTTGATTTGGTTATAAAGCTTTTTCCTTCCCTCTGATGTAAGTACCGTAGAACCGTCCATTCCTGCCGTTTGCTTTCCTTTGTTTATCTGTGAAACCCTTTTTATGGATAGTAGCAGATTGGCTTTGCTCCTAATCATTAGTCTTTGAAGTTTTCTTACATTCCTTTTTTGCCCAAGCTGTTCGGCACGAAAAATCCGTTGACGAAGTTTCTTCACGTACTCATTAACTTTCTTCCAGCTGACAGAGTTCCAATCCATGAGACTTGGAGAAACAGCCGACGTATTAAATTTCTTAATACTTTGGTTTATATTCTCCCATTCTTCCCCTAGTCCAGATTTGTCTCTGTGTAAGACAGTTCATTAGTCATTTAACTCTCTTGCAACCTACAATCCAATTACTCAGAATGCAGTTTCGAGCGGGGATACGCTTTGTAACTAGCGTAGTTTCCGTATGAAACACTACAAATCAGCGACTTCTTGTCGCACCACATAATTCTTATTTTACGATTTATTTGTGGACAAGAAAAAACCGCAAGTTCAGTTTAATGAATGTGCGGTAATTGAGTTCTTCTTGATATATACAGATTACACAATATTTTGCTTCTGATTATGCTTAATATCTACACAATGTTTTCTCCAAGCAATATCTTAGGCATCGTGGTTAAGCATCGATTCCACCGTTTAAAGAACTGCTCTAAACCCAATTTTGATATTCTTGCGTGGGCTTCTTCATCCTCTAATACCCAGTAAAGCATATAAGTTACTTTTCCGACATAGCGGGTTAATCGAATAGGTGGCTTACCCTCCTTAACAGCATTAAAATCTTCTTGTCGGTGTGTACGCTTGATATATTTCACATCAATTACGCCCGGTTGCGCTAAATAAAACTCTGCAACCTCTTTCATCAGGGTTTCAATTTCATCCTGTTTTTCTATTTTTGCTTCATATATGCAAATTTCGTTAAACATACACATCCTCCATGTTTAAAAATATAAATTATCAGTGCTTCGTCATATTGATAAGACTTATTACAATTAATACTATATCTGGAATACAATTAGGTTTCAACCTTTACCGCACTATTCAGTTGTCAACGATCAACTTTCCGTCGCATTAGACTAATTTCGTGCAACAAAAAAGCACATCCGTTTAACTGAATGTGCGGTACTTTTTATTCAATAGTATCCATTTTATTGTACTGTTAAAGACATTTTAATTTTACTGGTAACTTATTGAAAATATAACTCCAACTATCTGACGCTATCAAGCTAAAATGCGGAAAATGCTTATTTTGAACATTACATCAAACCTGCTGCTTCTTTTTCAAGTTCACATATTTTTATCAATATTTCCACATATGGCTTAAGATTTGCTTTGTCATTAAATAGATCAAAGGCAGAAAAGTCTTGTGGAATAAGTATCCCTAATTCATTACATAGAACTGCAATATCTTGATATATTTGTGCAAGGTCTTTTCTTCCATTATCTTGCATAAATTTGACAGCATATTGTTTATCAAGATATTGTTTATAAGTACACATTACACACATATACGGTTCAAAATTGTCAGTCCATTCGTAGGTCATTAATGCGTTTGCAAAAGCTTTATGAGCAGCCAATCCATTATATTGTCCCGGAGAAATATTTTCTTCAAGAATAAGGCGTTTTACCAATTTTAAAGTTTCAGCGAAAATTTCATCCTGAGTAAATTTTTGAACTTTATCGCCTATAATAACTATTCGTTCGCGGCCGCTGCCGTTGATTAAGTGTTCAGCACCTGCACCTGCAAAATAACCATTGTGCCAGTCAGATTTACGAAAATAACCAGATTCATCCGCAGCTTCTTTATGGTCATCTTCTATATACATAAATGGATTATAACCAAGTAAAACGGCTCCATCATTATCGTACCCCGAAATTAAGCACGTGTCGGAATTTTGAAGTACTCCAGCCAGTGTAATAACAGGAATACCTTTATCAATTGAGTCAATAATCAATTTCCGGTCGGATTCATAATCACTTCTGTTATGAATCTTGGCATGGTAGCCAAGCATTTTGAATGTATGCTCTAAAATAATGGGCGTATAGCATGCGTAATAGTTTCCAAAATTCCATGCTTGCACAGAAGGCATTGAAAAGGATGTGCGAAATGCACTTCCTGATACAGCACAAACATAATCGTAATCTACTTTTTCACCAAGTCCGTTCATTGCCGAGACAACACTATTTACAAATTCGCTTTGCCGTTTTGTGTCTGACCAGTCTACTTTTAATAAATTCGGTATGATATTGCGTTTCAAAGTAAATCCTCCCTTTAATCCAAATTGAATAGATATAGGTGAGAATTTCTGGTATTTTGAAGCTGAAGTTGAGATTTGCGAAGGCGAGCAACCAAACAATCGTTTAAATGCTTTTGAAAAAGCCTCAACTGTTTCGTAGTGGTATTTAAAAGCAATCTCTGTAACAGAGACTTCTCCTTTTTCAAGTTCATCAGCTGCACATGACAACCGTCTAAATCGAATATATTCACCTATTGAATAACCAGTAATAGCAGTAAATAGATTATGAAATGAAGAAGGGGCATAGTTTATTGCTTTTCCTATCGATTCAATTGTTATAGACTCAATAAGATTATTTTCAACAAAGTCTATGGCTTCTTGAATTTTTTCAACCCAGCCCAATAATACCATCTCCTCACATTCAAATCATAACAGAATAAACAAGATTTTACCTGTTCAATTTTACGATAAGTTGTCCAGATGAATCGAAGTAAATATAACTAATGATCTTGATGGGATGTAGGTACCCCAAAACGGATTATATATAGAAACTATTCCTCATAAACCCGTCTGACGTGTTCATGGCATAGAATGGCTTCTATTAGTTCGGCCATGGGTATATTTGATATATCTAAAGTGAAACGCAGGACCATTTCTCCGTCTCTTTCACTGCTTACAAAATCGGTCTTTTTGATTTTAACTCCCATTTCCTGTATTAATTTTGATAATTCACTTACTTCCCCTCTTTTTATCTGGGTGTGAATAAATATTCTCGTATTTTTCTGTGTGGAAATTGTACTCTGAGTTTTCTTTATAACCACTAGTATCAGAAAGATGATAACCGTTGCAATAAACGCCCCGGAATAAAAGCCTATACCGACCGCTATACCTATGCAGGATACGGCCCAAAGACTGGCAGCAGTGGTCAAGCCCTTTACGCTGATCCCCTCTTTGATAATTGTACCAGCCCCAAGAAAACCTATACCGCTAATTACCTGTGCGCCAAGTCTGGCCGGGTCCACATTTACATGAGAAGAATACCTGAAGTATATAAATTCAGAGGTAACCATAACAAGAGCAGACCCAACGCATACAAGTATGTGGGTTCTGAGACCGGCCGGCCTATGTACATGCTCACGTTCAAAGCCTATAATACCCCCAAGTATACATGCCGCTACAAGTCTTAAAAACATGGATAAGTAAAAATCAGCCTGACTGCTGAAATAATTAATAAAGCTATTCAATAGCCCCATAGAATACCGCCATTCATCATTATTAATGATATTATTATATATCAATACTCTAAATAAATGTAGATTTTTTTACCGAAAAGAGCTATGCAGATATAACTACATAGCTCTTTTCGCTTTAAGGAAGATTCAATTATAACGCATAGTTTCAGATAAAATTTTTCGACTGCAGAAAAATTTCGTTCTCTCTGCGCGTTTCATGAGACAAGGCGTCCCTGGGACATTTTTGCCGCATTAATTTCATAGGTTTACTTGAACATTTTATTTACTGCTCCTGTTAGCTTCACTTTAGATCCCTCTAAAATCTCAACTACTTTAAACTTGATTTTTACGGGGATGTCTTCATCTCTGTCCGAGGTGGTAATCAATTTATACTCCTCATTTGAAAGTGAAGTCTTCAAATCCTGCTTTACCGAATCAGGTATAGTACCGTGTGTTGCATCAATAAAACACAGCGGTGGGAATAGTACACACCACCAGTTAGCACCGACACCCTCTCCTATTACCACCTTAAGGGCCTGATATTCTCCTGCCGGTAAGGCTATATCACCATATGTTTTTGTAGGAAATGAATAATTTCCAATCGATGCCTTCACTTCATAACTGCTATTGTTAGCTTTAATAACTTTTCGCGAAACCTCTTCAATAGCTTGTAAATTGGCATTAATTATATCTTTGGTTTCATTGATGTTTTTAGAATTTGCCAGCTTGTCCTTCATAAACTCTATAATAGCATCCCGGACCTTAAGCTTTAGTGCCTGATCCGAGGCAGAATCACTATTTGCAACAACATGAAGTCTAACCAGATTTTGTGAGAGTCCAGCATTCACATCTTCTGCGTAAGTGTATGAAATTATCCATGCTCCTAGTATTACCAATAACAGAACAGCTATGGATATTTTGATAATGTTTACTGCTTTCTGACCGCTTGATACCGGCTTTAAATATAACAGTCCCTTACTCATAATTTTCCCCTCCCGACGGTAATGCATATCTTAATTCAGAGGTACAGGTAAATTTTCACTGATGCTAAATATGCTCCGCATTTTCCCCTATTGAATGAACAAATATTCTTCATTAATCCAATCATTTTTTATTTAAACCTATCAATATTTAGTAAATAGGTTTCATATTAATTATTGTCAGTAATTCGTTTTTTTATACAATTGAGAAATTTTTTATGGTTGATACTTAAATTTTATAGAGGATTTTTTGGACAATTCCGCCTTGTGGAAGGTGCAGAAAATTTATTTGCCAGATTCATTATGACAATCATACCTGTGAGGTAATGGTTAACAAAGATATTGTTGTTAGTATCGCAAAACTACTTAAAAGTAGTCGACAAAAAAGAGGCTACTACCCAATGAATAAAATTTATTCATTGTGCAACAGCCCCTTATCTTATTGAAAAATACTATCTTGTTTTATACTCATAAGCCGCTCTTATAAAGTCTTTAAACAAATAGTGCGGCTTGTTGGGTCTGGACTTGAATTCCGGATGGAACTGTACTCCCACAAACCAAGGGTGGTCCTTTAATTCAATTGTTTCAACAAGCTTTCCGCTAGGTGAAAGACCCGATAAAACCATACCCTCTTTTGTTAATGTATCACGATACTCATTGTTAAATTCGTATCTGTGTCTGTGTCTTTCATATATTAGTTCATCCTTGTATATCCTTTGAATCATTGTGTCATCCATAATCTTACAAGGGTAAACACCAAGTCTCATTGTCCCTCCCATTTCGTCAATATCACGCTGCTCCGGCATTAAATCTATAACGGGATAGGGAGTTTCACCGAACTCTGAGCTGTTTGCATCGTGTAATCCGGCAACATTTCTTGCAAATTCAACAACAGCCATCTGCATACCCAGACATATTCCAAAGAACGGTATCTTATTTTCTCTGGCATAAGTAATGGCCAGAATTTTACCTTCTATACCTCTGTCCCCGAAACCTCCAGGAACAAGGATTCCATCAACTCCCTTGAGATAGTCGCTCACTGCTTCATTCTCAAGTTCTTCAGAGTTTACCCATTTTATATCAACTTCAACATCATTACCGATTCCGCCATGTCTTAAGGATTCTGCCACACTCAGATATGCATCATGGAGCTCAACATACTTACCAACAAGAGCTATTGTTACCGACCCTTTCGGATTTTTCTGCCTGTTAACCATTTCTTCCCACTCGGAAATGTCCGGTGCGTTACAGGTTAATCCCAACCTCTTACAAACTGTTTTAGCAAGTCCCTCTTTTTCCAACATTAAAGGAACCTCATACAGTACCTCGGCGTCAAGATTCTGAACCACCGCTCCCGCAGGAAGATTACAGAAAAATGCTATCTTGTCCTTTAAATCCTGAGAAAGGAATTTTTCGGTTCTGCAAACAATAACATCCGGTTGAATTCCCAGACTTATTAATTCTTTTACGCTGTGCTGAGTTGGTTTTGTTTTGAGTTCACCAGACTTACCCAGGAATGGAACCAGGGTAACATGAATAAACATTACATTTTCTCTTCCGATTTCAGTAGATACCTGTCTTATTGCCTCAAGGAACGGGAGACTTTCAATATCACCAACTGTCCCTCCTATTTCAGTAATAACAACATCTGTTCTTTCTGATTTGCCTACTCTGTAAATTCTATCCTTAATTTCATTTGTGATATGAGGGATTACCTGAACTGTTCCTCCGAGGAAGTCGCCTTTACGCTCTTTGCTGATAACTGACCAATATACTTTTCCTGTTGTAACATTACTGTTTTTACTTAGATTCTCATCAATGAATCTTTCGTAGTGCCCTAAATCAAGGTCTGTTTCGGCACCGTCCTCAGTGACAAAAACCTCTCCATGTTGATATGGACTCATTGTACCCGGGTCAACATTTATATACGGGTCAAATTTCTGGATTGTTACGTGTACACCTCTTGCTTTTAAAAGCCTCCCCAACGATGCTGCCGTTATTCCTTTACCTAACCCGGAAACCACACCACCAGTTACGAAGATATACTTTACTGACATTGTTTTACTCCTCTCGACATGTTCATACGATTACAATATATAGAAATGCTGAAAAATGTGTTTTAGGCTTAAATTAAGCACGTTTTAAGGGAAAAAATGTCTCGGTTGATACTATGACATCCATTCCCTCGTTATATTTTATATTTTGACATACCAAAGGTCAATATATAAGTAAGATTTATTTTTTTCCGTGTAATATACTGGGAAAAAGCCTTTGCAGCAGCTTAAAAATCCCCATTCCTGTAACGGCTCCAATGCTGTCAATCAGCACATCCGACGGTTGTCCGCTTCTTCCCTCAACAAAGAGCTGATGAACCTCATCGCTTATGGCATATAGAACACATAAGGAAATCACAAGAACCACGCTCTTCCAGCCTGAGATTTTGCTCTGGTTAACAGCATTATAAATTAATATCGCCAATATGAGGTAAGCGCTGAAATGAGCTCCTTTTCTAACTATATGGTTCAGTCTATCAATGTCATACCGGATAAGAGTCCCTAAAAATCTAATTATACGGTCTGTTATACCAAGGCTAAGGTCATTAGACTCAAATGCAGGCTGGGAAGATAATCTGAAAATTAATACCATCCAAAAAAAAACTGCCAGCCAGGATATTATTACATATACTTTTTTGCTCATATTTATTTTTAGTACCTTTTCAATAATTACTTTTGGACAATAAAAAAAACATATGAAAAATCATATGTTCCTAATCATAATATAATTTAATATATTATGATTTATTATAGCATAATTTATATTTTATTTATAAAAAGCGCGAAAATATCGTTTTGAGTTTAATTTTTAACCGATGGTTTAGAAACAACTTTTATCACAATAAACAGTACTATGGCTGAGCATATACCCAATGTATCCTTCATTATATCCTCAAGTCCGGCACTTATAAGGCCACTATTGTTTCTCCCGTAATATTGCATTTGATTTATTTCATCAATAATACTCAGTCCCATACATACAAAAAAAACTATGGCAATCCTTTTATTTCGCCTAACTCCCCAAACCCATAGCATTACCATAAAAATAGATCCCAGAAGAAAGTACATGGATACGTGAGCAAGATTTCTTACCTTTTGATCAACCATAACAATAAGTGGGGTGGATTTTGACGCTCCTTCTGCTATAAGTCCTGCTTTTTCAGCAGCTTTTAGTATTTGAACTGTGACTGTCCTGCTTATATGACCAGAACTTTCTGCACTTTGTGAGGACATGTACAAAATTAAACCAACCCATACCAACAACAAGAACGCTGCTGCTATGCCTATTCCTTTACTTTTCATTTCGCTCCTTCGGTTCTAGTTAATCGTTGTCCGAACTTAACTTAAACGCTTTACGACTCTCTTTTATGACGCTCTGCTGTCTCCCAGTAAAACTGGCAGTGTTTTTAAAATAATTTTTATATCATATATGAAATTTCTTTCACGTATGTATTTCAGGTCCAATCTGCACATATCTTCGAAACCTATGTCATTTCGGCCACTCACCTGCCATAGGCCGGTTATACCAGGCTTCACAGACAACCTCAAATTATGCCAGGCATCGTATTTTTGAACCTCTCTGCCGATTGGCGGTCTGGGTCCTACTATACTCATATCACCCTTTAAGACATTAAACAGTTGAGGTAATTCGTCAATACTGGTTTTCCTGATTATTCTACCGACTCTCGTTACTCGGGGATCATCCTTGATTTTAAACATAAAGCCGCTGATCTCATTTTTATCTTCAACTTCCTTGAATCTTTGCTCAGCATCAGAAACCATTGACCTGAATTTGTGCATGTAAAAAGGCTTTCCCATCAATCCTACCCGCCTTTGATGAAAAAATACCGGTCCTATGGAATCGGATTTAATTATAAGAGCTACGAGCAGAAAGACAGGTGATAAAATTATTATTGCCATAATTGAGAATGCAATATCAAATAATCTTTTCGTAATTCTATAGAAATTTGACACATTATTAAACATGCCCCTTTGAATCACGATAGCTTCTGCATTAAGTTCTATATCCTTCATACCATACGCTCCCACCTTAAAATATTTCTGTTTACAAGTTCATCGCTGCTTCTGCCATCCAGTATTTGCTTGGCATTATTATGAAAAAGAATACCTGCCTCCTCTTTCCCTACCCAGTTCGATACATTTTTAAAAGCCTCGGAGTACCAATCGGCGTAATCATGAGCACAATGCGCATTTGATGCAACCATATCTGCCAATTTCATCTGAAGCAGCCTTTTGGAGAAATCTTTAATTTTCAAACCGTAAACCCCTGCTATACTCGCTGCATCCAACTGAATATAACAACCTGCCTTTATAAAGGCTACGAAAGCTTCAAACCTGTTAATAAAGGACCTGTTCCTTTCTATATGAGCAATTACAGGAGTTATTTTCTGTACCCTGAACTTCCATACCATATCTACGCATTTTGATGGAGGAGCATTAAAAGGAAATTCTAAAAGTATAACACCCGATTTATTCAAGCTAAGTTTTTTCCTGTTTTTAAAATAGGAATGGTTGTTTGGGTCTACAAACACCTCAAAACCCAAATTAATGACAACGTCATAGTCCTGTGCCCTGTAAAGCAATTCCTGATAGTTTTCTTCAACGCGCTCCAGTCCGAAAATGCTCTCCTGATAATGGGGAGCTGCCATAATCTGACTTATCCCAAGCCTTTCAGCCTCTTTAATCATTCTAAGAGATTCAGTAATATTTGAAGGTCCATCATCAACCCCGTGTATTATATGACTATGAATATCAATCATAACTCTTAATTCCTTTCGATAAATCTTAGCTTGTTACGTTGTATGTAAGTTAAGCACTGGCAATAAACTCATCCTTCAGTTTTATATCGTTTAAACGCTGCTCAACCAATTTACCGTCATTTAATCTAAGTACCCGTGAACATATGGAAAGGGCGGTATACCTGTGTGTTATTACTATACAGGTTCTGGCCGGCTTCATTTCATGTATGCTTTTTAACACATGCATTTCAGATTCTCTGTCCAAAGCTGAAGTAGCCTCGTCTAAAATCAGAATTGGTGCTTTTCTAAGTAAAGCTCTTGCAATGGATATTCTTTGGGCCTGACCCTCAGATAGCCCTATTCCATGTTCTCCTATTTTTGAGTAAATTCCATCGGGAAGCTCATTGATAAAGTCCATGGCACACGCAGCCCGGGCAGCTGCTTCTATTTCTTCCTTAGTAGCTCCCTTGCTGCCTGATTTAATGTTTTCCTCTATAGTTCCGCTGAACAGTGTATTTCCCTGAGGCACATAGGATATCCAATCACGGGTGTTTGCCGACACCACAAATTCCTTGTTATCCTCAGCTACCAGAGATATGCTGCCCCCATCAGGTTTAAGCAATGCCAGAAGTGTTCTTATAAGTGTGGTTTTTCCCTCTCCGGACGGCCCTATCAAACCTATTATTTCTCCCGGCCTAATATTAGCACTGAGCTTCTCAAGGACAGGCTTGTTTTCTTTATAAGAAAAAGAAACTCCCTGAAGCTTAATTCCTACCTCCGATGCCTCCGGAAGTTTATGCTGTTCCTTTTCCTGGGGCAGGGCTTCAAGCTCTATCAATCTTCCGGCAGATGCAACCGCCGCTATTACTTGAGGAATCATTTTCGCCAGGCCCACAAACGGTCCCTGTACCTGAGATACAAGCTGTAGAAAAGCCGTCAGCGTTCCAAAGCAGGTTGTTCCCCTGCTAAGCTTCAAAGCACCCCAGCAGAAAGCCAAAAAGTAGCCTGCCCAGTAGCCTAATCCTAGTATGGTACTTGCGAAAACACTGGTGACGTTCCTTTTTTTTACCCACCCCAGTCTTGTATTATGTAAATCTGTTATACTTTCAATACTTTGCTCTTCAAGCCTGAAGGCTTTAACAATCAGCATATTTTCTACAGATTCCTGAAGAAAGGACCTATACGCACTTTCCGACTCCTGTACCTTAACCTGAAATCTCTTGATTTTTCTTCCCCATATTCTGCTGAACAATACAGTGAAGGGGCCCAGAATGAAAGCAAGCACAGCCAGCGTAGGTTCATAGTAGAGTAATGTTGAAAATGCCGCTGTCAGTTGTACGCAGAGAGAAATTATACCCGGTAGGGTATCAACAACACCTGTGGTTATTGCCCCCACATCACTGGTCAATCTCGTCAGAATATCTCCGCTGTGATATTGCGTTACGGCTATCCATTCAGTTTTCGTGATTTTCGAAAATATGCGCTTTCTTATATTATTTGATAGAATTTCAGTGGTCCGGACAACCAACATTGAAGCTGCTGCTCTTATAACGAGATTTAAAATAATCAGTGTACCAAATAATACTGCATACAATACCGCTCTTTCCATGGAACCTTTAACCGCACTGTCTATCAGGTTTTTTGACAATATTGCAGTAAGGACCCCTGTCAAAGAAGTTATTATATCAAACGATATTATGGACAACAGACTCCTTAAAACGGTTTTGGCATTACCTGCAATCCAATTAATTTCTTGAAATACTTTTTTATATTCTTTAGTAATACGCATGCTATCTCCACTTCCAAAAAGCTATTGCTGAATAAGCTCAAGCTGGCTTCAATAAAACTCATGTCATCTGAGTAGATGTAAAACATCGTCTGAGCTTTGAAAAAACTCTTATTGCTTTTAAAAAATAATTTCTAAAGGGGACTATATTGATCCAGAAACCTACCAACAATCTCCACATAAGATTTTTACATGTTAATTGATGGTTTTTCCTCTTTATTTCGATAACTACTGCAATTAACTGTTCGGGTTTCAACGGACCCTCAATCCATCGTTGGGCATCACCAACCATGTAAAAGCAATCTTCTTCTTTTCTAATGACTCGATGAAGGATATACTCACCGGTAAGTCTTCTAATAAGAACAATATCCCCTTTTCTAATAGTCTCAAGGGTTGCTGCTGAAAGCTCAACGCTGTCCATATCTTCTCTAAGGAACGGATACATGCTGTTACCGGTTACAGTAATCCACACCGTTTTTCCTTCCTTCAATATATCCTTTATAACCGGAAAAAGCTCCGAGGATTTAATTTTCTTTACTTGACACATTGATGCACCAACTCCATTGCTTCTTTATCCGGTTTGCATTGCAGATAGTACACCGGAACTTTTGTTAATATCTTTTCGAGTACCATATATGCTTTTTCCATTAACTTTTCATCAAAATATGGTAAGAAGCATCTCGGCATGACTGCGGGCAGAGCTTCAAATACGCTTAGCTTTCTTATACTGTTCTCTGGAGCCTGACTCAATACAACAATTGCTTTTACAGGCACTTCTAAATTAGAGAATTTATCAGATGAACCGCTCCAAGGTGTTCCGCAAAGCATTGGAATATCTTCTCGAAACCTTATTACAGGGGTATCGTCATTTACAACTGATACAGCATCACCAAAGTACTTTTCCCAAAGTCTTACGTGTGTTGACTTTCCTGTTCCGGAAGGTGCGGTAAACAATATTCCCTTTCCTTCCCAGGCTATGGAAGATGCATGCATTACTATTCCTCCATTGTTTAAAATATTGTTTCTGAACACTATCCCTAAAAGCAGGAAGGAATACAGGTTAGGTCCGGTTCTTACAAAATCCGGTGCGCTTTGCTCATTTTCAAGTGTTACACATCGAATGTGAGCCCTGCTCCAAGTCATATCTGTATCTATATGCGCCATAACCTTATTACCAGTCTCATTAACACTATATATATGAAAACCTGTCTCTAAATCTTTTTTCATCCATTTTATGCTATCTTCTATAATTAAATGCCCCTCTGGTTCATTTATATACGGGCAGTGTTCAATTTCCACTGAAATATCCGGATTATCCTCGCTGTTACACATAAAACTCTTCATTCTATCTATCAGGTAATTGTTGCTGGTATTAACATTTATTAATGTCCCAGCCACATTATATGCGTACATTTCCATCTCTCCTCAATAAAAGTTTTTGGAGGGTTATACAACCCTCCAAACATTGATATATTTAAGGTTTATATTGAGCATCCGGTGTGGTTAAGTATCCACCCTGTCCGTCCGGGCAAGAGCCAACAACTGTACAGCTGCCTGATATTCTCTCTTCTACACGAAGATTTACCAACTCAAATGTTGGTTTAACGTATGTTTTCATAATTTTTCACCTCGTTTCATTTTTAGAATTTTTCTCTTTTAATTTTATGTTGGATTCTGTCCAGCATAGAATTTGAGATTTCCATAAGTGACATCTTCATGACACGCTCCGTTACAAATACTTCCAGCCATTCTTTCTTCCAGCCTTAAATCAACATACTCGATCTTAGGAGTAATGTATTTCTTCATTATTTCACCTCCTGTAAAATATTTACATATTTAATCAGCAGTCCTTGCCGCTGTTCGACCCATTCACTAATTTGCGATTCTTTGCGTAATCAGTTCACCTTTCTTAAGACTGTTTCTTAATCTTGAACCCTCACACAGGTATTCAGCCGGTTTTGTAAAGCATCCCGTTTCTGAGTTAATTCTTCCGGGACATGCCATACAATCGCTCTTAATTTCACAGACTTCACAATCGTGACATTTAGGAACCTTTAGACATTCCGCCTTAACTTGGTCCCATGCCTTAATAAAGGTAGTTTCAAAGGGTTTTGCCGAGGGTGTATCCAATAACCCGCAGGGTATCATTCTTCCGTCCCAGGTTATCCAATAACCTGTTTTTCCGGCCTGACATCTGAAGGCCGAGCTTTTCAACCTGTTAAGAGTCTCTTCATTCAGAACTATTTTTTCCTGCATGGTATCTTCATCAATGCTTACATCTATTCTATTTTCAGAAGCATATGTTTTCTGAATATACTCCCGAATTGTGTCTTCATATTCCACCAAGTCCCGGGCTGACAGCCTGTTTCCCATGGGATCGCTACCGCAGCCCTCTCTTCTTGGAGATATGTAATTAACAATTCCAAGACCTTTTGAATAAATATGAGCTATTTTTAAGAGCTCTTTATAATCCCTCTTGTTCCCTTCAACTACAGTAGTTTTGATCTCAAGCCTGATATTTTCATCCATAAGGCTATCTAGAGCCCGTAGTGTTTTATAATAGTTTTCACCTGCTCCGGTAACCTTTTCATATGTTTCCGCAGATGCTCCATATAAAGTAACGCTAACCTTGTTAGGGGGTATTTTACCCAACCAGCGGGCTCTTTCGGGTGTTATAAGACTGGCATTTGTGTAAAGGGTTATATTTAGGCCCATTTCACTTAGCCCTGCGTAGATCTTCTCAAAATCCTGTCTCAGAAATATCTCCCCGCCTGTCAGAATCAGATAAAATGTACCGGCATCCCTTGCCTGTCTTCCCATTTCAAGCCATTGGTCAGCTGTCAGTTCAGCTGCCATTGCTTTTCTATCATTGGCAGGGGACGCAACATAACACATTTTGCAACTGAAGTTACATCTGGATGTCAGCTCGAATGCCCCCGACAGAGGAATTCCCTTTTCTACTGCCAAAGTTGATATTTTATTGTGAAATGCTTGCCAATTCATTTTAACTATCATTCCTTTCGCTGTGCTCAAGGCACAAAAAGTGATGAAAATATATATCCTTTATCGCAATGGGGCGAATAAAGGAGGTTAACCCTACTCAAGTATTTTGTTGCTTCTCATACTTTCCAGAAAGTTTTCTACATCCTTACTGGCTGTTTCTTTGTCAATATCATACTCAGCTAATAGAAGCTCAACCATTTCCTCAAAGGATGAGTTGTTTTCAAGTTTTCTCCAAAGTAAAGCTCCACTCTCGCTCAAAGTCATAATTCCATTAAATTCTACAACCCTTGAACCTAAAGGTACTACCACTGCCTGACCTGCTATATCTCGTAACATAAATCCATTTTTAATTTGCATATTAACCTCCTAGCCGCTTAGCGGTCACAAAATGTAATGAAATTTGTCTACTCCCATATCCGCTAAAAGGCGAATAAAGGAGGTTAATTGGCCATGTGCGTTTTCGAAGTATTTATGAATATAAATACTTTGAATGTTTCGCACGGCCATAAATTCATAGGTTAGTTTGGAAGACGAGCATTAGCTAAGTCTTTCAAGCTAACCTCCTACAATCTGTGCCAAAAAGAACTCCTCTAAGCACAGTAAATTTTTATAGAAAAATAATTCACGCGTGGTCTTTTGTTAAGCTGAACTTATCAAATGATATAGTAATTGGAAATTCCTGTATCATTCACAAGTTCAGCTTAACAAAGTTGATTTTACCAAGGGAAAAACCATCCCCATCCACCATTCCGTCCACCCGGATTTCTGCCATGGTTCTTACCACCATGATTCTTACCATTGTTTCCACCGCCATGCTTTTGGTGGTCATCCCCTGATCCAAAGCACGCGATACCTTCTTCAGCACGAAGTTCAATAAATAGTACTTCAGGTTTTACATACATTTTCATAAAACAGCCTCCTTTTGCATTAAAAACTTAATTTTTATCTTGAGGTTTTACCTTTACCTTAGCTTTAGCCACTCCAGAAGGTTATTTCTGTCGCTGGCCATATCGATTAAAGAATTGTCCTGAAATATTGCCTTTTTATGTTCAAACTTATAGTCCTTACGTATAATACCGAAGGCAATCCTGTGTATCCACGCCGCCGGCAACAGTAATGGAGATTTTTTAACATATATATACTTATATTTGGCCGACATTTTATTTCTGCTCGGAAATAGTAAATGTAAGGCATTAATCAGCTTATTACTGTATTCTTTACCCTCTCCGCCATTTGTGTTGTTCACCAGCACGTTTGCTGATACGCGTCGAAGATCCTTTCTGCCGAAATTACCTCCGTCGAGAATGTCCTCAATAAGTAAATCTATATTTGAAAAGTTTGAATCCGCACTGTTAGAGAAAATAGCTGGAATCTCCAAATTAAAAAGCTTGTGACATACCGTGAATATGGCACTCATGAATTGGTCAACACCATATCTTATTGACTTATCTTGTACAATATTCCAATTTATTTCTTTGCCACCTTTTTCAACAATAATCACCAGATCACACAATTGCCTCAAGCCTATACCTTCATAGGAAATATGGGAAGCCATATGTATACAGCAATGTATTATTTGCATCTCCCAGGATAGTGCAAGAGTCTTTGTGTTACCAATTTTTACTTCCATAGGCTTACTCCAGGCATCATTATTAAGTAAATCTGCATTTTTAATAAAGTTGTAATCTGCAAGAAGCCTGTGCAATTCTATAGCAATAAAACTTTTCTTATAGAACTCAATATGTTTTGTATTCCTATCCTTTTGTGAGGTATATCCCATTCCATGAAGAAGTTCGGTTGCCTTTTTCAAGTCCTTTTCCAGCACAAGTATATCTGAGTCCCCCATTGTCCTGAGTTCAGGGTGGGGATACCATTTACTTACAACCATCCCCTTAAGAACTATGGTTTTTATCTCATAGGAGTTAAGTATCTCTATTACTTCACCTATCCAAAGTTCGTTGCAAATCATCTGAAAGCCGCAAGATATAACTGACTGCTTCCAGGCGTCCATAGTCTCTTTATCAACCCCTATTTCAGTATCAACCTCTTTAATAATGGGATAAATCAAGGTATGTACCTGGTGAGCCCTGGCCTCCTTGAATATCTCCTGCCAATCAATGCTCCGTCCTCTGTACTTTTTAAAACTGACAACTTCTTTTCTTAGGGCAGCACTTAATAATTCAGTTAAGATTATGTCTTTTTCCTTCATTTCCCAACCTCCAGCTGTGATTTTTTTTGCCCTTTGGTTTAAGTACACTCTTATAAAGGTTTTTAGTCTCAACAGCTATCCTGTCCCAATTGTATTTGTTTAGAATGTAATTACCCGCAAGGGCTCTAACTTTTAAAACCTTATCTTTATCGTTAAGTAATATGGCTAGTTTATTTATCAAGTCCCCAACATCTGATTTGCAAAAGCTATAACCGATAGTTCCAATAACATTTGTGTTTTCAGGTATATCACTTACCAGACAACAGTTACCATAACTCATTGCCTCCAAAAGACTTATGGGCAGCCCTTCTATGTCGGAAGGCAGGACATAAAAATAAGCGTTGCTGTATAGCTCCGCCAGTTCCTGCCCCCGTACAAATCCGGTAAAAATAATATTTCTATTTCCTTCAGCCTGCTTTCTTATTTCTAGCTCGTAATGGCTGCTATGGCTTGAGCCGCCTGCAATCACCAGCTTTTTCTCCGTTTTTATATTTTTGAAGGCATCTATCAGGTAATGAACTCCCTTTTCGGGTACAAGCCGGGCTAGAAAAAGAATATACTCATCACTGCCGAGATTATACTTTTCCTTTATCACTCGAGCCTTCAACAAATCCGGCCTTTCTACTCCATTGGGAATATATGTGGGTTCCATGCCATATTTCTCTTTGTAATATCCAATAAGATTTCTGGAGACACTGATTGTCTTATGGGCAAATTTTGCAGTGGCATATTCCCCGAACTTAAGGAAGGCAGCTGCAAATCTCCCCCATTTTCCTCTTTGCCAATCCAGTCCATGAACAGTACATACAACCCTTTTGCCGAACAACCTTGGTATAAAAGCCAGCGTAGATGGCCCTAATGCGTGATAGTGAAATATCTCACAGTTTGATAAAAGAGCGCTTATAGTTGAGGTAAAGGTATGAGTTATGGCATCCAGATGCTTTGAATTTAAAAATGGAGTGTATCTCAGCTTTACACCCTCGTAATTCCCCCCCTCAAACTCCTGATCGCAATAATCCTTTCTGCAATAAACCTCCACCTGGCACCCCAGGCATACAAGTCTCTTGGATATTTCATCCACATGGATCTCTATCCCCCCTGATCTAGACGGAATACCCTTTTGCCCTATCATTGCGATTTTCATATGAGCTAAACTCCTTACAATCTATAAATTTATTTTCCTTAAGGCTGTAGCTGCCCTTCAGCTTATGCCTTGCAACCCACCACGTGGGAATCCAAATCCTTTGCTTCATGGCTGGGGCAACACTTCCTATCATCCAACAGTTTTTCGGACAATTCTTAACCATTTTTCTAACTTCCTCTGCCCGGGGTGAATTCCAGATTTCCTCCCAGGTATTCTCCTGCAGCGAGCCCATAGACATTCTTTCGTTACTTCCGTTACAGGGCAGCACATGACCGAAGGGATCGACAAAAAAACCGTTGCTTCCCATATCACAAGGTAAATAACGCTTATTCCCGTATAAGTAGTTTATAAGTCCATGATTGAAATAGGCTCTGAACCACTTTTTTGGCGACCTGGATTTAAGAAGCTGGTTTACCAGCTGTTCAAAGGCTTTGGCTACCTTTAGCCTGTCGTTGATTTTGTTGTCGGTTTTCCTGAAATAGAAGGAATTGTGCAAGGTTGCAGTGGCAAATTCCATATCCAGCTCATCAGAGAGCTTGTACAGCGGAATCAGGTCCTGCGAATTCATTTCCTGCACCGTGCAGCCAAAGCCGACATCTTTATGCCCGGCTGCAACAAGTTTTTTCAGTGTATTATAGCCTCTGTTGAAGCCATCGGGTATTCCCCGTATATTATCATTTGCTTCCTGCAGCCCTTCAATGCTTATTCTTATGCCTACCTCCGGAAACTCCCTGCATAAATCAAGTATTCTGTCTGTAAAGTAACCATTAGTCGAAATAACTATTCTATTGGTCTTCTTGTAAAGTTCCCTGACAATATCATGGATATCCCTCCGAATAAAGGGCTCTCCGCCTGTTATGTTGGTAAATGCCATCTCGGGCAATTTTCTTATAATATCCAAGGTTATTTCCTCTTCCGGCTTACTCGGGTCCTTAAAGCAATCACACATGTTGCATTTAGCATTGCAGCGATATGTAATTATAATTGAACCATATAATGTTCTTTTTGACATAACGCACCGTACCTCTTCTTTCCATTTTGGTATAATAATCTTTCTGACACTATATACTGGATTTAATAACATCTTTTATCTTGAGGGCAGGAATACCACCCCATATTTCTCCTGCCCCTGTTGATCTAAACAATACTGAATTTGCTCCAATAATTGAGCCTTTACCAACTACAAGCTGCTCCCCCTTGCACAGGATTTTTGCACCTGTACAGATTATTGCATTATCTTCTATAACTATCTTTATATCCGTCCGGTTTTCAATAAATATATCTGCTCTTCCAATAGTAACTCCGGAATATATTCTCACATTGTCCCCAATTATGGTATTGGGGTGAATGACCAACCCGTATGCCCAATGGACAAGTTTTAAATTCTTTCCGATCTTTACACTTGGAGGGATGCATAAACCTAAAAGACGCATTAAAACGTAAGATAATTTAGCCAGGATAGAGTTCCTTCTCATACTGATTAAGAGATTCATAAGTTTATCCATATACTTATCATGCCTCCTTATTTATATAAAAGAATGACCCATGATTTTTTTAATCATGAGCCCTTTTTCTATAGATATTTAATTGATTTGTCCATTTAACCAATACTTATAGTATTATTACCACTCAGAACCGTATTAGGGCTTTTTGCTGTAATTCCCGTCTGATTTGCGGTCAAAGTGTATATTGTATTGTTCAGAACCGTTACATAACCTTGAGAGGGTATATCGATACCACATACTCCAATACTTTTATCAAGTTCAATAACATTCTTTGTTATCATGCTGTCACTGTTGCTGTATACCCTTACTCCGAATTTACCTTGCGATACTTTATTATTCAGCGCAAAATCAGGTGTAACTATACCGTTTATTGCACCAATGATAGTATTATTAATTACTGTACCTCCTACAATGCCGTTTTCAAAATTTCCTGTAACAGTGTTCCCCACTGAAGCCGTAGCATTGGCAATAGCCACATAATAGCTACCACTGGCTGCGTTTATAACATTGTTGTTCAAGACAACATTACCGTTTTTATTATTGGTCGAATTGTATATTGTTATTTTTCTCTTGGAGTTGGTGGAATCGGTGACAATTTTATTGTTTGCAATTGTTATGTTGCTAGCCGGCTTAGTTCTATTTTCAACACCGATCATAATTACAAACGCATTAAAGTTTTTGGAATATATATCGTTATTGTGTATGGTGACATTCTCCACAATTCCGTAATACTTATCTTCACTTGAATATGCACTTAATACTATTTCCTGATCGTCAGAATAATCATTTATACTGCAGTTACTTATTGTTACGTCCTTTACATCACCTACTGACGAGTATACGGCAATTACTTCATCCTTTGAATCCTTATCAAAAGAACACTTGTTAATGATAATGTTTTCGGTCAGGTTCCCGTTTACTCTTACCTTACTGGCTGTTAAATTTCTGACCCATATACATCCACCACTGGAGGCTTTAGTTCTATTGCTGAAAAAGCAATCTGAAATGGTTACATTTTTACAGCCATTGTATAGGTCTATATTGGTAACATCAATTTTGTTGGGTAAATCTGCTATAAAGGAGCAATTATTAATGTCGGCCTTCTTTATATTCTTAAACAGTAAAATAGTCTTTGGTGAATTTGAAGTAAATCTTTTATACTCAAAGGTAACACCTGAAATACTTATTTCCTGAGCAGTATTATCTTTGTATTCACTGTAGTAACTATCATTAATAATGAAGCCTTCCCTAAAGGTTATGGTATCATTAAGAACATAATTTTTTGAGTCGAATACTATTCTGGTTTTGCCAGGCACACCAGTGATTGTCGATCGTCTGTTTTTTAAAACAAGATTTGTCCTGCATAAATAATTCCCGGCAGGAAGATTCACCGTCTCTCCTGAATTCAGCAAGCTGACAAGATAGGATGTATTATCATTGGCTTTCACCTTATATTTGACATCAGCATAGTATTCACCGTTTTTATCGTTATAGTAATTCGCATTTCCCTTTTTATTTATTGGAGCAGCACTAACAGTTTGAGTTTGAGCAATGTCCATAATTCTACCTCCGACTCCATAATCCTGATAACTGTTATTAATTGCCTTGGGATAAATACTATCAGTATGGCTTACAAATAAGGTTGGCGCTGATAATATTACTAACGCTACAGCCAGTATAAGCATAAATAAAACTTTCTTAAGGCTAATTTTCATTGATTCCTCTCCCCTGCAATAAATTCTTGAGTTTATTTCAATCAAAAGTATATTAGGACAGATACATAACTCGGCTTTCTGCGGCACAAATTCTCTGAGTCAGCCAGATACCCTCTGAGTCGATAAATGTTTTTCGATTGCCAAATGGTATATATTTTTTAGCTTATCGCTGTAATTTTCTATGGAAAACTCTCGCGCTTTCTTTATGCAGTTTTCTGAAAACCTTTTCAGAATTGCATCATTGTCATACAAGTATTTTATTTTTCTTGTCAAATCCTCTGAGTCCCCCGAGGCAAATAACAGACCATCATAATTATTTTTTATCAATTCCGGAATCCCGCCGATATTGGAACCAATAACGGGAGTTCCATACATCTGTGATTCCAGTACAGACATTGGGCAGTTTTCAAACCATTCCGAAGGACAGACTGAAAATAAAGCTTTGCTAATAAGATTTTTCAGCTCTTCACCAGTTTTATATCCCAGAAATTCAACATTGTTTATACCCGATAACTCATTTTCAAGTTGTCCTGATCCCACAAATATGAACTTTATCTGGGGTAGGTTTTTACAGGCAGATATTAAAGTCTGTATGCCTTTTGCTGCAGAGATTCTCCCAAAATATAAAACATAAGGCTCCTTGATAGCAGTATATTCTGTAATAAAGCCGTTTGTGAAATTATGTAATACAATGATTTTTTCTCTCGAAATGGTCGAGTTCATACTAATGATTTTTTCTTTAAGGAAGTGGCTTGGAGATATAAAGTAATCTATGTGGTTATATGTTCCAAGCTGCCTGTAGATATAGCTTTCCAGTGCACCTACTATGCTTTTTAACATTGAGTTGTCTATACATCTTTCTGTTACACACTTTACAAATTTACCTCCGCTGCATTTCTCACAATACTCCCGTCTTTTATTGTTATATAGACGATGATACGGACAAACCAACTGGGGGTCATGAAGTGTCTGAACAACAGGAAGATTATATTTCTTAATCTCATATATAATTGATGGTGTGACCTGGAAGTTGTAGTTATTTAAGTGTACTATATCGGGTTTGAAAGTTTTAATTACTTTACCGATTTTACTTCTCGCTTCAAGTGAATAAATTACTTTAAACGGATATGAAGCTTTTTTTAGCATATTACCGTTGAAATCGAGATTGGATATATTTTCTCCGGCACTGTTCCCCACAACGTTTCTTGAATCCTCCATACCAAAATACTCGATTTCATGGCCTGATTTTTTCATATATTCAAACAAGTGAAACATATATGTTTCACTTCCGCCTTTATAGTATAGGAATTTATTTACTACTAATATCTTCATCCTCTGTGTACCTTATGCTTTCCGGGCCTCGATTGTGCCTCTGTATTTAATTATTTTAGCAGGTACTCCACCTGCAACAGCATAATCCGGAATATTGCTGTTTACTACTGCTCCTGCTGCAATTATGCATCCATCTCCTATTTTCACGCCATCTAAAATAACCACCTTTGATCCTATCCAACAATCATTTCCAATAGTTATTCCCTTTCTGCTGGAACCTTGTAGTCTTATGGGTTTATATTGATCGCTGAATATATGGTTTTCGGCATGAATACTAACTCCCGGTCCAATAATTGTATTGTCACCGATTTCAACCCTACCTCTAACAGCTATAAAGGCATTAGGTGCTATACCTACATGATTACCTATTATCAGTTCCTCTCCCAGTTCTCTTACTACGCCTGTGCACTCAATAATACTATTTCTCCCAATAGATACGTTATTTCCAATCCTAACTCCAGCCTTACTTAATGAGTTTATGCAGGTGTTATCTTCAAATATTACATTTTTACCGATAGAAAGCTTACCTTTATACTTTAGTTTTACTTTTGATCCGCAGAATAGAATCCCCTTACATTGCTTCACTCCAATTCTTTTAATTAGTCCCCTCAATACTTGTAAGCCTCTGTTTACAAGGGTGTTCATTATATCAATTACACTTAAATTAGGATCAATTTCATAATTTTCATTTTTCAATTTTGAAATCAGTTTTGAAATAAGTTTCTTCACAGTAATCCCTCCCTGAAATAAGTTTTGCTTCCTTGAAATCAGCAGGATAGAATTTCATGGAGGCATATGCCAATCCCGCCAATATCCAGAATGTCTCGATATAAAAGTTATTATTGGTAAGGTTATAAAATAGTGTTGCAGCATACGCTAATAAAATATAATCCGTTATGGTTTTTTTACCTTTAGTTCTACTTATATATTTGAATTTTAAGTTATTTACTATTGGATAGAAAATCAATGCCACATTTGCAGCCAACCCAGTTAAGCCTTGTTCGGCCCATATTTGCAATATAAAATTGTGAACATTGGATCCATTGACGTTGTACAAATCGAACTTCCTGAATAGATAGCTGAACATATCCCTGTACATATCCTGCTGAAAGGCAGCATTTCCTATACCAATACCGGTTGCCATGTGATCATACCCTTCTCTTAGTGAAACCATCCATTGTACTATGTGATATTTTGTTGAGCCCTCCTGAGTATTAAATGCCTCCAAAAGCCTTTCATATAAACTGGGAAAAAAGGATAGTACGACAGGAATACTACAAACACCTATTATTGCAAGGGCAAAATTAACTTTTCTATTACTCCCAAGCAGAGAGATGAAATGGATTACTATAAAGGTTATTAACGCAGCTCTGGAGTATGTTAGCCCCATCGCCACAACATTGGCAGCAAATACAACCAGATAGAACGTTTTCATTCTTCCGGAGCTTTTTCTTATCATGTAATTTATAAAAAGGGATTGAATAAGGATACAGTTCGCAATTCCTACAGTCCCTAATCCCATAACCCCTTCCAACCTATTTATAATACTATTTGATTCTACGAGTGCCTGGGTCTTGTATACACTGTCAATCACCTGCAAGGATCCGTCCTGATACATTATAAAGGATGGAATAAGTAGTTTTCCGTTTAAGTAACTGATTATCGAAACAGTGACCAATAATATATTACATAATATTATTGAACGAATAATTTTATTAAACATATCCTCATTATTTGAGTATTTATAGATAACTAACATTATAAGAAAAAGGTAGATATACTGTAACAACTCTTTAAAGGAAAGACCAAAATTGAAGGAGAATAAGCAGGATAAAACTAGTGAAATAATATATAAAACAAAAATAATGTGATCTTTTTTACTGATTAAACTCTCACCTATTTTGAAATCCTTAATTGATGCCTTACAGATTAATATTGATACAAAAACTACACTCCAAAGAAATTGAAGTATTTTTACATCAAAAATTACCGTCTTAAGCACAAACAAGTCAGAACATGGAGATAAGAAAACTCCAAGTAAAATCAAATTTTCTATACTTAGCAATTTTTTTCTCATTTCTCCTCCGATGTAAGCCAATTATTAAAAAGCAGCCTTTATTTATTATTGGATCCTATTACTTCCAGATATCTACTTTCAAATTGTTCACTTATACTCTCCCAAGTAAAATAAGAGTTTACATACTCTCTGAGCTTATATTTTTCTTTATTTTTGAGTAAATAAATAACCCTGTCCGCCCATTTCTCGGCATCAAAATTCTTCATTATCATTTCAGGATAAGCTTTATCCAGTAATACTGAAGCCCCCCCGTTGTAAGAGGTTAAAATCGGACAATCAAAGTACAAGCTTTCCAACAATACCATACCGAATATTTCATATATCGAGGGCAGCAAAAGCAAATCAGAATTAGTGTATATACTACTGATTTCCTGTTGGTTCACTTTCTCTACGTAATGTATATTGTTTTCCAAATGTAGTTCCTTAACCTTATTAAAAAATTCATCTTTGTATTCACCCGCTCCATTACTGATTATTAAAAGTCTGAAATCCAGTTTCTTTTTAAGTTCTTTTGCAATGTCTAAAAGGAAGGGGGTGTTTTTCCATCTGCAGAAAGACCCGACATAAACCAGAACCGGATAATTACCTCGGCATTTTAAATAAAATTCGCTCAAACTGCCGTTTAATGTCTGAGTAGCTTTGAACCTGTTCTGGTCAAGACCAACACCAAGAACATTAACTTTTTTAAAGCCTTTGTTCAGAAGATATTCTTGAGATAGTACACTTTTTGCAATTACGTAGGGGTAATTTTTCCGGATGCTGGAGAGAAACAATCTGTCAAATAATCCATGAATAGCCTTGTTGCGTATATCTTGATAAGGTCCATGGTATATTACAAGTTTGCTCTTTGTAATATACGGCAGAATAAATGTCATCAACTGATTATATTCATGTGTCTGGATAATATCATAATCATCAAAAAATTTATTTCTTATTAGTTTAAGAAATATAGAGTTATAGTATATATTGATTCCCTTGACCCAATAAAGAGTTATATACTTATCATCTTCAATATATACTTTTTCAGTCCTGAACTTATCGTGCAAGGAGTAAAGTACAATATCACATTCGTGCCCTCTCTTTACCAATGCTTTTGCCAACCCTATTTCCTGAACGTTATAATTATGTATATTTATCTGATCTCCCATATTTCTCAGTAATAGAATTTTCATACTTACGCCCCCGCTCTGATGTAAAAATGTAAATACCCCGAGTACAGAATGTTATATGTGAAATAGTATATTTTGGGGAATTTCAGAAGCATTAATATGTTGATTTTTTGTTTCTTTGAGGTTGTTGAACTCAACTCTCTAAAAATTATTTGTCTGTTAGCATCATCATTTATTAATTGATAATACAACCCGGCATCCTGTTCTTTGATAAAGCACTTAACCAAATACAATATCTTTCGGGTATACATTTTAGTGAGGATTCTGTCATCAAATATTATCCCTTTTTCATTGATGTATGACAAAAGTCTTTTGAAAGCATGCAAACTATCAAGCCTTTGTAACCCAACCTTCTTTTTATTGCAGGATGAACTTCTGACTACATAGTAGTACCCTCTGGTTCCTGTATGTACAGCACTTTGGCTATATAAAAGTGCTTTTTGAATAAACTCACTGTCCTCTCCATATCTGCATCCATCAGTAAATCTTATCTGGTTATGGGTCAACATATCCCTTTTCAGCATGGTACACCATATCTGCGGATCAAATCTGCCGACTTCCATTTGTTCCAGAACAGTCTTTTTATCACTTTTGTTTATATACCTGTTTTCCGGTATATATGACACACTTAAAATATCTTGCTGTTCATTCACCTTTTTCCAACCGCAAACAGCACACTCGGCATTATTCAGTAGTATGCTGGTATACATATCTTTGAGATAATCCTGCTCTAGGTAATCATCAGCATCAATAAATACGATGTACTCACCTTCAGCAGCTTCGAGCCCGGTATTTCTTGCAGAAGCAACACCTTTATTCTCTGTTGATATCAGCTTATAAGAGAATTCGAACTTGTGAGATTTGGATATGATTAAGCTAAGCGTGCCGTCAGTTGATCCATCATTGACAAATATAACTTCAAAGTCTTTGTAGCTCTGATTATTCAAACATATCACACATTTATCCAAGTATTTTTCTGCATTAAACATTGGTATAATGACGCTTACAGCTTTTCTTTGTTCTTTTTCAATCATTTTTTACTCCTAATAGATAGCCTTTATTATTCAGCTTAGTTAAAAGCTTTTCCTTAAACAAATTTACCTCTGCAATATTAAACTGTAAAATCACAAATATATAAACCAATACACCAAACATGGAATACAAACTCATCCTTATCAACGAAATTACAAGTCCCTCCTGAGTATTTATGAAGCTCTTTAGGAAGCTGTCACTCAGAAGAATAACTGCCCCCATTATCATAGATGCAAACAGTGGCTTTATAAAACAATCGCTAATTACCCCCTGCTTAATTCCCCCAATTTTATTATTTAATCTGAGAAATAACATTCCCGCACTGATAAAACTCGAAATTGCCGTACCAAGAGCCAGACCGTTTATTCCCATTGCTCGTACCAAACTAAGGTTAAGTATAATATTTAAAGTTATTGCAATAATCCCGTTTATCATTGGTGTTTTCGTGTCTTTTAAAGAATAGAAGGCTCTATTTAAGATTTCTCTATAAGTAATCCCGACAATTCCAAATACCGTAAACCCAAGTATTCCCGCTGTGATTGCAGTATCGGCTTCCGAAAAGGAGCCTCTCTGGAACAAAACCCGAATTACAGGAACTCTTAAAATATAAACCAGTGTTACCAGAGGTAATACAATTATTCCTCCTATAGAAAGATTACTGGAAATATTCTTTTTAAACTCCTCTGAATTGTCGCTTTTGTCGGCCATTGAAGGGTAAATTACAGTTACTAAGGATACTACAAAAACACCGTATACAAGCATTGCTACCTTATACGCAAAATCCATGGCACTTATGCTTCCTGCGTCCAGCCCTGATGCCATCATCCTGTTTATTATGTTATATATTTGACTAAATGCCGATGCAATTACTACAGGTACTATAGAAATTCCAATTTGCCTAAGACCTTTATCCCTGAAATCCAAACTAAAGTTATATGAGAAACCTTCTTTCTTTAGTGACGGCAGCTGTATAAGCAGCATTCCCACCAGCCCTACCAAGGCTCCGGCTGCAACACATTTTATACCAAACCCGCTGAAGAAAACCAGTGAAACAATAATACAGACATTGTAAGAGAACCATATCAGCGAAGAGACTATAAACCGTCCGTGAATTTGCAAATAGCTGGCAGTAAGATTGCCCATGACATAAAAAAATGTGCCGGGTAAGATAATAAAGGCCAAAATCACTGTTTTATTTATGGTTTCCGATTCAAAACCCGGAGCAATGACATTTATTAACTGTCTGCAGAATATAATCCCTAAAGAAGCCATTACTATGGCAGCCAATCCGACAAATGTATATATGGTATCTAGAAATTTCTTTGTTCTTTCGGGTTTTTTTTCTTTCAGGATATCTGTATATATCGGAACAAATACCTGCAATATGGAAACACACAGTATGGATACCAGTATATCGGGAATAGAAAAAGCGATTTTAAATGCGTCAGTATCCCTGCTCATTCCAAAGTAAGAAGCCAGAGCGCTTTCCCTTACTAATCCCAGTATCTTACCCACAGATGATATTACTGTTACAACCAGTGCTGCTGATAAAAGTTTTTTATTCACATAAAGCTCCCACTAAATTATTTATTTTGCCCAAATCCTATCTCCGAAAAATACACCTTTAAGCAGATTTACTTTATTAAACAACAACTCTTGAAGGATTAAAGGTATAAAAAGACCGAGAGAAAATGCTATTACAATTGCAGGCACAAAGTTAAGATTCGCATATCCTGTCATTGCAGTTACCGAAATCAGAACAATATAGGGATTATGCATATAATATATTGCTGCAGTTCTTTTACCCAGATAGTTTAATATTCTGTATACAACATTGTTCTTATATTTTGATAGACTGTATAAAACAAATACGGCTGTTAAAGCACAAAATACTTTTAAGCTGTTTCCGATAAAGCCGTATGATGTGGTGTAAAACTTAAATGCTATGGCATATAAAACTACCAGTACGCAATTCAGAAGCGGATTAGCTCTGAACTCTATATTCCTGATATATCTTGCAATAAATACACCTATTTCGTAATATATCCATACCACCAGGAATCTTTTTGGTACAAAAAGCTGATTGCTGATAAAGTTATTTGCCAAAAACCCTCCAATTAAAACAGCCAGTAAAAATATCAGATTTATATATTTATTACTCATAAAACTATGTACCAGATAGGATACAACGGTGACAATAAACAAGATATAAACAAACCACAATACATTGCCTGTCAGCACCTTGAATAAAAAAATATCCCTGAATACACCAATAGGATTCAAGGTTAACTTTTCTGGAATTATGTCGGAGTTTACAGTTTTCAGCAAGTAATAGAACAGGTATAAGGTCAGCGACCATACAAAGTATGGAAGCAGGTATTTTCTGGTCTGGCTAAAGCCGAATTTTTTAAATCTTCTGATATCATAAGTTCGCAATCCCTGTATATATCCCGAAACTATAAAAAATATAGGCATATGGAAGGTATATATTATCTCCTTAATAGTGTGGAGTATATAGTTATTTGCCTCTAGAGCTGATGTTATGCAGTGTCCCAAGACAACCATGCATATTCCAATACCCTTTAAAAAATCCAAATCCTCATTGTGCTGTATATTTAATTTGCTATCCAACCCTTTCACTTTTATAAATCCCCTCTTCCACATCAAGGCTAGAATTTAAAACCTTTCTGCCAATAGATTCATAAACGAAATTCTTACCTGCCACTGCTTTAAGGTCAAAACAATTTCTTCCATCCAAAACAATAGGATTGCGCATGAGTAAAGGAAATTTTTCAAGATTGAAATTGACTATCTCCTGCCATTCAGTGAGTATCAAGCATAAATCAGCATCTTTAATTGTCTCTTCAACGGAGTTAAAGTACTTTATTTCATTGGGATAGATTTTCTTGAAGTTTTCCATTCCAATAGGATCCCAAGCTTTTATGTTTGCTCCGTCCTCCAGAAGGATAGGTATATTCTGTAAAGACGGTGCTTCACGAAGATCATCTGTACCGGGTTTAAAAGTTAATCCAAGGATTGCTACTGTTAAGCCGCGAAAACTATCATAGTATTTTCTGGCTTTTTTTATAAGCTTAATCTTTTGGTTTTCATTAACATCTATTGCAGCCTTAATAGTCTTTAATTCACAATCATTAAAGTTAGCCAGCCAATGTAATGCCTTTGTATCTTTGGGAAAGCATGAGCCGCCATAACCTATTCCTGCTTTCAGGAAGCGGTTGCCAATCCTCGGATCGAAACCCATGCCCTGTGCAACATCGTCAACATTTGCTCCAGTCATGTCACACAAGTTAGCAATTTCATTTATATAGGATATCTTAAGCGCCAAAAAGTCATTTGATGCGTATTTTATCATTTCAGCACTTCTTCTGTCGGTAATAACGTAATTCTGATTAAAGCCCTCATAAATTTTATTAAGCACCTGAGCTGTTTCCTTGTTCCTAACACCCAGGACGATTCTTGAAGCATTCATTGTATCCGCTATTGCCGTACCCTGCGAAAGGAATTCGGGATTACTGGCTACCTCAATACTAATTGAAGTGGTATTGAGCTTTTGCTTGATTAGCTCTTCTATTTTATCTCCTGTCCCAATTGGGACGGTTGATTTTATTACTATTATGCAGTCTTTTTGTGCACACTCTACTACGTTTTGAACCGCTTCATACACATACTTTAGATTGGCAGAGCCATCTTTTTTCTCAGGTGTTCCAACACAAATAAATACTACATCACTTTCGCAATATGTAGCTTTGAAATCAGTTGTAAATTTAAGCCTTTCTCTATTCTTTGAAAATAATTCCTCAAGCCCAGGCTCAAATATTGGAATTATATTATCTTGAAGCTTTTTAATCCGAATCTGATCTATATCCAAGCATGTTATATGATGTCCTATCTCCGCCAGACAAACACCTGTTACTAATCCTACATATCCGGTACCGGTAATTGTAATCTTCATTTATAATTCCCCTCCAAAACAGCTTTTTTACTACATACACGTTACATTAAGCTACTACTGAACTTTTTTGCTGCCTGCGTCTTTTTACCGCTTTTTTCTGGATATTGTAAAAGTAACTGAATGCTTTGAGATATTTTTTATAATGTCCCTTGCCTACTCTATTTAGTACAATCCCCAAAAGGTTTGTACTAGCCGCTTCCAGTTTCTCCTTTGTCCTGATCAATACATCCAGATCTGTTCTCCCCATGTTGGCAACCAGCAATACACCGTCTGCCTTGGTAGATATAACTGCTGCATCAGATACAGAGTCAAGTGCAGGTGAATCTATAACAATAAAATCAAAATCATTTTTTAACCTCTGCATTAATATAGAGAACCGGGATGAGCATAATAGCCCTATAGGGTTTGATGCCGTATTCCCGTTGGGAATATAGAGCAGCCCTTCAATACTGGTGTATGAGAGAATTTCTTCAAATTCAGCCATACCGTTAAGGTAATGGGCCAAACCCATATCACTTCCCCATTTTAAAGCTCTGGTATCAGATTTCTTTCTCATGTCAGCATCAATTAAAATGCATTTCTTACCCCAGTTTGTCATAGTTATGGCCAGGTTTGTCGCCACAGAAGTTTTACCTGTTTTAGGTTCGGCACTTGTAATAACGATGCTCTTCAGAACTTTATTCTCCGAGTTTATATGAATATTACCTGAAAGCATAGAAAATGCATCTTTTACTGCCGGATTGTCCTGCTCAATCAAGTTGTATCTCCTATCCTGCATTTTATCCTCCTATTTAATATTGTATTTTGGTATAACTCCCATAAGCTTAATCTTTGTATATTTTTCAACTTCCTCTATATGTCTTAATGTTGTATCAAAGAGTTCCTTTATATATATAATGGCTAAAGCTATAACTATGCCCGCAATTGTACCAATAAAAGTTTTCTTAATAAAATCATTACCAATCGGGTAGTTTGGTATTTTTGCTTCATCCAGTATACCTACTATATTACTGTTAGTAAGTGTCTGCAGACTTTTCACAAACGCCTTCGTAACTTCGTTGGAGGCCTCTGCTGCAATCTGAGGATCATAGGATGCGGCACTTATCCCCAACACGGCTGAATCATTCTTAGGTACAACCGATATCATTCCTTTTAATTGGTCAGGTGTAATCTTGTATTTATCAAGGTTTTTAGAGGCTAAAGTTAATACCTGTTCACTTGTAATAATCTGCTGATAATCCTGAAGCAGCTGTCTGCTAAGCATTACGTCCTGATAATTAACACTATCCTTTCCGTCAACAGCAATACTTTTGCTTAAGGCATAAACAGTTGTTTCTGCACTATAAACAGGTACTGCCGTAAAATAACTTGAATATGCACTAATTCCGCCGCCTATTCCTGCCAATAAAACAATTAACCATAGCATTCTTAATATTGAATGAAAAAATCTCTTAATCTCCATAAAAAACCTGTCTCCTTAATAAAATTTGTTAGAATATAGGAATTTATATGTTTTGAAATAGGGGTAAAGTGCCTGAAATATTGAGGTTGAAGGTGTACACAAAAATACCAATTGTAAAATTCCTATACGGGGATTGAAAAGTGGATTCCCCTTTCCGGTGTAGCGGGGGTACAAAGTGGGCAGTAGTGCCCCAAAAGGAACTGTAAGTTCCTTGAGAACAAGATAATTTGTGAGCAAAGACAGAGTAATCGGAACGGGCACTAAACAGCTTTGCGAAACAAATTTCATGTAAATGGCAGTGCTTCGCCACTCGGAACCTCAAAAGTATGCTCCGCCACTTAAACTAAACTTATATCCTCCATATTATTCTTTCACGCCGAAACAGTGAAAAAACCTTCCGGGATCCTATGCCGGCTGAACCAATGCCACACTTAGTTCTACTGTCCGTGGCTCACTCATCAGGTTCAGTACTACTTTTACTCTGCCTTTTCTTGTATCTACCGACTGAATAAAGCCCTCCAGTCCGTAAAGGGGTCCTTCTACTACTACAACTCTTCCACCTATAACGTATATCTTGGAACATTCAATTATTTCATTGTCTGAAGTCAATCTACCTATAATTTCGATCTCACTTTGGTAAATCTGCTGTGGACCGTCGCTATCTTTAAGCAGCCTTATTACTCCAGGAATGTCCCTGACAAGATCATAAGTCTCATTACTGATTACTCCATTTAAAAGAATATATCCCGGAAACAGTGTCCGTAATTTGTCTTCCCACTTTCCCTGCTTTCGTTCAGTCATTCTCCTTTTTGGAACAATTGCTCTTAGCTGGCTATTCAATCGAAAGTTTATTCTTTCTTTAACCTTCTCTTCTTCACCCGTTGCTACAAACAAAGCGTACCATCCTGCTTCATTTTTAAATTTCATAACGGTTTCCGTCCGACCCTATTGTATTTATTAGAATAACTGTAAAATTATTCCGTTAATATGAAATTATACTCAGAACAGAAATTTTGTAAAATTAATAACTTCGCCATTTCCCATTTATTATGGCAGGTTTTCTACAATAAAACGTATTATGTCGTAATTATCTCTGTTGGATTTAGATAGCCGCTGTAATTAATTGATATAAACTTATCAATATTCGTTTTATTTCTTTTATACATTTCCGGGTATATTATTTTTAAATTTACATAAAGTAAATTTATTATATGAAAAATCTGATAATAAGCTATCTTTTATGCTGCTGAAGCGACAAAAAACCTTGCAGACTCCTCATAGTCGAGTCTGCAAGGTTTTTTCAGTAAAAGAGATTTACTTTATAAGTTTTGATGCCATTAAGTATACGGGGTCCTTGCTCTGCTTCATATCAGCAAGCTTGCTGTTCAAAAGCTTTTGCGTACTAAAATCTAAAACGCCGTAACTAGATAATTTATTATCCTTCTGGAACTTTGCTATTGCTGCTACAGTCTTCATGTCAAGCACCTTATCCGGTGGGTCAACGTTGTAGTTCAAATGCTTTAATATAGCTTCCGCATAAAATACATCCACATATGCGGTTCCGAGCTTTGGTTTCACAGATACCGTCAAAGGCTCTACAAGGCTTACCGGTATTATTGTTTTATCTTCGGCAACTTTAACGTTGGGCTCAATACCGTTAAGGTCTATACATTCCCCGTTAGGAGTATAGTAAAGACCCACTGTCATTTTAGCCCAACCGACAATTTCGTCTTCCATAGGGAAATATGTAAAATCTAATACATTGACCTTCTTTTTTTCTTTATCTTGATTGCGAATTTTAAAGGCTTCCTCGCTTAAAAGGGGAAAGAAGGACTGAACCTTTGCTTTTCCAAAGGTCTTCGTTCCTACAATAATCCCTGCCTTGGAATCTTTTATTGCACCTGTGAGTATTTCAGACGCACTGGCTGAATTTTCATTCACAAGTACCGCAAGTTTGTATTTTAGCTTTATCCTGGACGAATAATAAGTTTGATCGGTTTCGGCCTCATCCTTGTAATCCAATTTTGTAATGACACCTTTTGGAACAAAATACCTGGCAACTGCTACTGCCTCATCTACATATCCTCCGGGATTATATCTCAAATCCATTATTACTCTGGTTATTTTTTTACTGTCAAAGTATTCAAGAGCTGTTGCCACTCCACTACTTGTATTGGTAGAGAAGGAATCAATCTGTAAATATCCGACATTTCCCCTTATTTCATAATGAACTGTCGGTATGTCTATTTTCTCCCTGGTTATTACCAGAGTGATAATATTCTTCTCTCCCTGACGAAGGAGTCCCAGCTTTACCGTTGTTCCTTCAGCGCCTTTAATCATATCCATAACTTCATCGAAGGGCTTTCCGGCTACCGATTCACCGTTTATCTGAGTAATCTGATCACCCGGCAGCACCCCTGCCCTCCAGGCCGGAGAGTTTTTATACACCTTGTCTATGGTAATATATTTTGACTTTTCTTCAAGATTGGCAAGAACCCCTATACCTTCTACAGAACCTGAAAGAGATGTTATAACTGTATTAAACTCCTCAGGTGTCAAAAATTCGGAATAATCGTCGAGAACCGAAAACATATCCTTCAGGTTAGTGGCTTTATTCAAGGCCTCTTCCGGAATATCTCCGCTATACTTCTCTTTTATAAAGGCTCTGACACTGTCCAAATATTCATTTTGTTCAGTTGACTGAGTCTGGCCAGTCGACTGATATTGGTCGGCTACTTGTATTTGGTTATCCGGCTGGTTTCCGGCAGCCAAAGCACCGGTGCCGAAAAAAGTAAAAACTATAGCAAGCGCTAAAATAAGCGCTGTAAATCTCCTCAGTTGAATCATATAATTCTGTACCCCCTGTAACAACTACTATGCTTCATAATTCATAAGCAATTAATAGGTAAATGGCCTTTTCATATATAGTGAAGGATTAATAGTTTATCAGTCTATCCATATACTCTTTTCTGATATCTTTACCCATATAATCTATATATGTCCTCATCATATCTGCAAATTTCGCTTTAGTTATTTTGTTGTTGGGATAAATGTAGCCCTTTGCATCTTCCGAAATCAATCCTATCTGCTCTGCTACATACATTGGGGCTCTGGCGTAAACGGGAATTTTATCATTATCCTTGAAGCTTGTAACAGGTACTGGATTTGGTGCCAGTCCGTTGAGCCCCAGCGTGTTTATCATCATTGCAACCGCTTCCGAAAAGGTTATAAGCTCTTCAGGCCTGAATTTGCTTTTTCCGTTCCCTGAGATAATGCCTCTTTTTGAAGCTTCATTTATACTTGTAAAAAAAGCGTGACTGGTTGGAACATCTGAAAATGCAGAAGTAATAACCTGATTTTTATTGGTTCTTGTAGTAGTCTTTTTTGGCTTAAAGGCCGGATCCAGTGGAACCTCCGGGGCTACCTTCAAGAAGGCGTCAACAAATTCGTCTCTGCTGATATACTCCTGAGGATCAAAATCTGCTGCCTCCCCGGACTGAAAGGCCTCAAGTCCAAACATCAGCGCAATATTTTCCTCTGAAGGATGACCTCTTAGCTTATTGAGGTTAGGTGAAACCATTCTTGTTGAAGTCGGGAAACTTTCCAGCTTTAAATCACCGGTATAAGTAACCAGCTTGGTTGTAGGCATTTTCTTTCTGTCCAACTCGCTTAACTCGGCTGTATACTTTAGTACATTTTCGTTTACCTGGGTCTGAACGTAACCTCCAGCAATACTTGATTGCTCAGGAAGGTTCTCATAATATTGCAGTTCTTTTTTTGTAGTTGTAGAAACTTCAGTTTTAACATTGCCTACAGTCACAGGTGCCTTACCTGCTCTCTGCTGAACTATTTCCTGATTAATTATCTGTGTTTCTGCAGAACTCCAATACTGGTCATAGCCTGTATAGCTGGTGGTTGAGTTTACAACAACATAATCCTTTGATGTAGCAGAACTGCCTATTCTATATTTTTTTCTGCTGATTATTTCCCCCTGGTAATAGTTTACTGCCGGTTTAGTGTCATTCAGAATAGACTTGGTCAGTTCATAATCAGCAACTGATGGTATCACATAAGTTGTTCCGCCTACAGTAGCAGACTCACTAGCCTGAGTCAACTGTGTGGATTCTACCTTTTGACCGTTAGGCTTTGTTGTAATTGTTGTTACAAAATTCAAAGTCCTGGTCAGTTTATCAGCTGTACCATTACTGAGAGAATACACATATTTGGTTGTCAATACCTGTTTTTGATTTTTTTTATCCTCTGAAAAGCTTTTATTCAGAGTTAGTGTTCCTTTCATAATAACGGGTACCCCTGTTAGATAGAATGGCTCCTGATACTGGTATTGATATTTACTTTTTGAAGTTTGTGAAGTCATACTTGGAGTTTCTCCAGAGGAAAGCCCTCCCTCGTAGCCGCTGTCTCCCTGCCTTGCGTAAATATCACCGGGGATTGCTGATAAAAGGATTGCTGCTGCAAGGGTAAAGCCTATCGCAGACCTCTTCTTTGTCATTCCCCGCTTCTCCTTATTTTCGATTTTTAGTCTCTTTAATAAATTATGCAATGTACTGACCCCCAATGATTTTTTCATGATATTATTATAGTCTCGTTTGTCTACTCTTCTACTATTACAATGTAGGCATCACCTGTTGGTAAAGTATCCTTCTTCAGTACTCTGACCTTATCACCCTTTTTGAGTTCGGAAGGGCTAATTCTTTTATTATTCTTTATTATTATAGAGTTTGTCAGCAGATTGAACTTGCTGTCTGCCATATTAACATACATATTTGTCGAGGTGTTGTAGTATCTGCAGTTCCTTAGTTCAAGAGTCGTAGGCTGACTAACCGGATTTCCGTCATCGTCATAGGTCCCTCCGGAAGTTGAGATAAGCGCACCTGTTATATTTATATTTCCGTATGGTGCCGTACTGATTTCTACGGCATTGGTTCCGTCACTGAGAACATAAACGGTTCTGTTCTTAAAGGTCCCCGTTCCGTTGTGGCTGAAGAAATCACCCTGTCCAACTATACCGTCGGTGTCTGTAATTCTTGTACCCGAGTCAAGTGTAAACGTAATTGGAGTGTTTGCGTATTCCCAGTTTACTCCACTTAGCTTGGAGTAAGACTGTAATGTCACATTCTTGTATTCATCAATACCTGATATCCTTCCTCTGTAAAGCTGAATTCCGTCAGCTCCCGCCCTTTTCTCTATAGCTACAACTCCTGCTACAAGAGCTCCGCTGTCAGCATCACGGTTTGCGATTACATATGTATAATCGTCAGCCTGAACACTTCCCGACTGAACAAGTCTTCCATCCTTTATCACAATTGTTCCCTTATCGTAGGTTATACTGGTTTGGGCCTGCTGAAGTGTAAACCTGTTTGAGCCTGCAGTATAAACCTTGTCATTATATGCAACCTCTTTATCACCTGTAAAGTTGGCCATAATAACATTTTCATTGTTGCCGTAGTCTCTTTCGCTTACAAGGTACACCGTAGTTCCCGTAAGATATTTATTCAAATTCTTTACAGGCTGGGCTGTTCCGCCATAGTATGCCTCAAAATCCTCACCCAGCTTTAAGGTTTTCAGGGGCTCAATTTCGTCCTTAACCCATACACCTTTCCTTAGTGTCCATGGGTCAGTTAAGGTTATCTGATTTGACAGATTATTATAACTCTTAAAATTACCCTTATATACATTTGCTACCAGCCTGTCTCCGCTTTCGACAGTAATCTCCTTGAGAATAGTAAGATTCGGAGCTTCGTTTATAAGCAGCTTTACCCTGTCTCCGTCCTTCAGCTGACTTATCTTGGACAGCTTCCCATTCTTGATTACATTAACACCGTCGGTGCTGTATTGGACTACCCCCTTATCGGTTTCAACGGTAATAGAGTTTATTTTCTTGGAAACAACTTTTCCATAGCGGAGCTTGTAATTGTCAACACTGCTGATTGAAGATATAGCCCCGATATCATCAATTCTTACAAAAACCGTGTCTCCGGCTACAATATCTTCCAATTCTGCCGGCTCGTGATTCTTAAAGACCTCAACACTGTTGGGATCTGAATAATTAAAGGTTCTTAAGGTTGAAAGCTCTAAAGGAATCTTACCTGACCCGTCAGAATTGTACAGAGTAAGATAACCCAACTGAGGATTGTTTTCTTCAACAATACCTGCAGTAAGCCCCCCCTCACGCTCTTTTTTTACTTTGATGGGAACTATCTCTGTGACAATATTCTGTTTTATTCCCAGAATAACTATTGATTCAGGTTTTAATAAAGCCATGTCCACAGGTGCTTTTGTTATTGCGTTCAGAATATTGCTAGAATAGGAACTGTTTTCGTATACTACATTCCCGTTTAAGGTTTTTTTAACGGGCTCTGAAATATCCTCATTGGGATATTTGACTGTCTGAGTTAACGGAGTATAATTTATGGTTCTGCCTGTACTGTTTACACTGTTAACTGCTGCTGCCACATATTTCATTTCACCGCTGTTGGAAAGGACTCTGGCATATCTTACCGTCTTATCCTCAATTCCGACGATGTATTCAAGCCTGTCACCCTTTTTTAGACTGGAGGAATTTGTTATGTTTCCGTTTTTAAATACCGGTATTTCGGTACTAAATTCTGCCTGTACCTTTCCGGTCTGTTCATTTGATGTAGTGGCGGGTGACTGGTAACGCGTCTCTGTTATCAGTTCATCAAGCAGTCCGTCGGAATTTCTTACAACAAAGGTTTTATAATCAATTCTGTAGCCTTTTGAGGTATCCTTTGTGCTCTGGATATCCTCGATGGTTGCAGTTCTCTTTTCCATGTTTTTCAAAGGAAGAATAACATTTTCTGCATTTTTAAGAATTCTTGCCGCCTGTTCTCTGGTAACCGCTTTGGTAGGGTTAAATTTTCCATTTCCGTCACCGCTCATGATATTGTTCTGCAGAACAGCTTCGATATACGGTACATTTTCGGCTATTGTACTGTTCCAATCGGAAAAGCTGTTAAACAGCTCCTGCTCTTCATACGCAGGCGGAAGCATGAGAGCTTTTGCAAGCCATGTGCCAAATTCCTGTCTTTGTACGGCTGAACCCCTTTTGAAATCATCAGCCTCAAGGCTGGTTTGGTCAGCACTCATGGCATCTGCAAGTTCCTTTTGGGTTATAAGACCCTCATTCGCTGCCAGTTGGAGACTTCCATCGAACAAAACAGCCTGAAGTCCGTTTTTTTTCTGACCTGCAGCTCTCACAGCATTTAGTGCCTGGCCTTGAGCAGTTATGTCCTGTACCCTGTTTGCTGCCATATAAACCAGATATAATGCCATTTCCTTAGACACAGTTCCATTGGGATTGAACTTTGTATTTCCGAACCCCTTTAACAAATCCAGTGCCCCATTCTGGTAAATAGCATCCTTCATATCATAAGAAGCTTTTTCAATATCCGAATATTTTAGGTTATTTATTACAGCCTGTCCGTTTTGGGTGGATTTGTATGTATTCACTGTAGGCTCTTTTGTAACCGCCCCATGAACTAAGCCTGTCTGAGTTGCAACTGCAACGCTTACAGCGATAGCTATTATTTTTTTTAATACTCCGGAAATAGTTCTGGAATTTACTTTATTTTTCGAAGATTTATTAAGATTCATTTATTTGACCCCTGTGTTAATCAAATTTTCTGTATATCTTATTATATCGGCTTTTTTTGGATATTTTTTATTAAAGTTTCATTACAATGGTGAGATTCGGTTAAATACCAAATACCGGGAATAAGCATAATTCTCCTAAAATCTACATGTAAATATTTTAGCAAGTCTGACGATAATCTAGTAGATGGAACAACATTTTTTTGCTTATATTCGACATCATACTATGAAATCTGTTTTTGTTTTTCATGTTATTTTATATCATCATGTTATTTTGTATCATTAAAGGGTATTTGATATTTATAAAATATTATGAGATAACAATTTCCCAAATATAAAATGTAAATAAGGAGTTGACTTAAATGAAGATAAAGGCAAGGCTTGTTTTATCCTTTTCAGCAATCTTAATGCTTTTTGCCCTTACAGTTTTTTTGCTTGTGTATTTCAAGGTATCAGGCGTAATTCAGGCAAACTATCAAACTAATATAGAGAAAAATGCCAGACTTTCTCTGGCCTTTCTTGATGAAAGATTTAACGGAGAATGGAGTATAAAAGACGGAGTACTCTATAAAGGAAAGGAAAAAATGAATGATTCCACCGAATTCGTTGATACCATCCAAAAAGAAAGCGGTTATCTCGCTACAATATTTATGGGGGATACCCGGGTAGCTACGAATGTACTTCTTGAAGATGGAAAAAGAGCTATAGGTACCAAGGCTTCCGAAGTGGTTATCAGCACAGTCCTGAAAGAGGGTAAAAACTATCATGGAGAAGCAGAGGTTGTAGGAAAAAATGTATTTACATACTACTCTCCACTTAAGGATGATAAAGGCGAAGTAATTGGAATGTGGTTTGTTGGGGTTGAAAAGGCGATGGTAGACAAACAGATTTCAAATATTTTTAAAAACATAGCACTACTAATCATTTGCGCACTTATTGTTGGCGCAGCTCTTGCCTTTTTTATAGGACATTCCTTCAGTAAAGCTATAGGTAAAATAAATGTTCAATTGAATAAATTCTCTGAAGGTGATTTCAGTCATAAGCTTGATGAAAGCAGCTTAAGGCTCAGAGGTGAACTGGGTCAGATTTCAAATTCTGCCAACAGGCTGCAGCAGTCAATTCAGGGTATAATCAAGTCGGTTATACAGGAATCTGACAGAATTAACGAGGCTGCTACCCTTACCGACAATCGGATTTCCGACCTTAGCGGGAACATTGAGGATGTATCGGCTACAACTGAGCAGCTCTCTGCGGGGATGCAGCAAACTGCTGCAACGATGGAGGAAATGAATGCTACCTCTGCCGAAATAGAAGCAGCAGTAGGAAATATAGCAACTAAAGCTCAGGAAACCTCCTTTGCTGCTCAGGAAATCAGCACGAGAGCACTTACGTTAAAAAATTCGGCAAAAGAAGCAAAGGAATATGCTTACAATATATATAAAGAAACCAACTCCGAGCTCACCAGCGCCATTGAGCAAAGTAAGTCCATTGAACAAATACGATTGTTATCGGATGCCATAATGCAGATTACCAGCCAGACAAACCTGTTGGCTCTTAACGCCGCAATTGAAGCCTCCCGTGCGGGTGAAGCAGGCCGCGGATTTGCCGTGGTAGCTGATGAAATCAGGAAACTTGCAGAAGACTCAAAGAAAGCTGTCGGTGAAATACAGGGGGTTACAAAGAGTGTTTTAAGCGCGGTGGAACATCTCGTTACAAGCTCTCAGAACATTCTGTCCTTTATTGAAGCAACTGTTATCAACGACTATAACAACCAGGTTGAAAACAGTGAGCAATATAGCAGGGATGCTGCCCATATTGATGAATTGGTACTGGCTTTCAGCTCAACCTCTCAAGAACTTCTGGTTGCCATCAGCAATATGATGAAAGCTATCAATGAAGTCACAATATCTACCAACGAGTCTGCCGAGGGAACTACTAACATAGCTATAAAAGCTGCAGAAATTATGGAAAAGGGAAATGAAGTAGTTAAAATTTCACAGGGGTCTAAAGCTGCTTCCGAGAATTTGAAGGATTATGTATCTAACTTTACGATATAGTAAAGCAGTAAAGAGTGAATAGTGATAAAGTTGGGTAGCCTTGCTACACAAGCCCTGAATTTCATAAAAGCAGTGAATTGTATAAAATAACAATAGGGAGTTCAGGTAAAAGAGTAATGCCCTGCAAAAGGGCATTACTCTTTTATAATCTTTACATCCTCTCAGGCGCGCTGATGCTCAGCAAATCAAGCACATTCCTTATAACTATTCTTGTGGAATCTACAAGTACCAGTCTTGCCTTCATCAGTTCCTCTTCCTCGCCCTTTACCCTGCAATTGGTATAGAAGCTGTGGAAGGAGGCAGCTACTTCCTGCACGTATCTTGTAAGCCTGCTTGGTTCAAGTGTTTCAGCAGCTATTCTCACTTCGTCAGGATATTCAGAAAGCTTCTTTATAAGCTCAAGTTCCTCCTGCTTCTCGAGGAGTTCAAGCTTTGCAGCATTAACCTCGGGTATAATAATTCCTTCGCTCTCCAACAGCTTGAGCATGCTGCATATTCTTGCATGAGCATATTGTACATAGAACACAGGGTTTTCATTTGACTGCTTGACAGCAAGATCAAGATCAAAGTCAAGATGGCTGCCGGACGCCTTAGTATTGAAGAAGAACCTTACTCCGTCCCTGCCAACTTCCTCCACCAAATCCATCAAGGAAATGGATTTGCCTGTTCTCTTGGACATTCTTGCAATTTCGCCGTTTCTGTACAGACGAACCAGCTGAAACAGCACGACGTCAAGCTTGTCTGGATTAATTCCGATAGCAGCCATGGCAGCTTTCATCCTGGCAACGTGGCCATGGTGGTCTGCACCCCAAAGATTGATTACCCATTCAAAACCTCTGGTCTCAAACTTGTTGCGGTGGTAGGCAATGTCTGCCGCGAAGTAGGTCGGAATACCGTTATTCCTGATAAGGACCTCATCCTTGTCACTACCGATAACTGAACCTTTCAACCAGAGAGCACCGTCGTTTTCAACAGTACAGTTATTCTTTTTAAGGAGTTCAATGGTCTGCATTACCTCTCCGCTTTTATGAAGAGTCTGTTCTGAAAACCACACGTCAAAATTGATTCCATAACTTTCGAGACCTTCCCTTATTCTTTGAATATTTCTTGGAAGTGCAAAATCTACAAAAACCTTTTTTCTTTCTTCAGAAGGCACATCAATATATTTATCACCGTTTAAAGCGATAAACTCCTTCATGTGCTCGATAATATCCTCTCCGTGATAGCCATCCTCGGGAAACTCAATGGCATCTTCTCCCTTTATAAGCTGAATATATCTGGCTTCAAGGGATATTCCGAATTTTTCAATCTGATTGCCTGCATCATTTATAAGAAATTCTCTGGTAACATCATAGCCGGCCGCATCAAGAACACTTGCTATACAGTCTCCAAGGGCTCCTCCGCGGGCATTACCCATGTGCAAAGGCCCGGTAGGATTGGCACTTACAAACTCTACCATTACCTTCTTACCATTGCCAATGTTAATTCGTCCGTACTGTTCCTTTTCTTCCTTTATTATTCTGACAGCGTCATAAAGGTACTTTGTGTCCAGAGTAAAGTTAATGAATCCCGGACCTGCACAGGCAACCTCAACTATATAAGTATTACTTAAATCCATATTTTTAATAATAGTTTCAGCAATTTGACGTGGTGCTTTCTTTGCTACCTTTGTTATCTGCATGGCTATATTGGTTGAAAAGTCACCGTGTCCCTTTTCTCTTGGTATTTCAATAGCTATATCAGTGATTTCAAGCTGGGGTAGTTCTCCGGCTTCTATGGCTTTTTTGACCGAGCTCTGCACTGTCCCTTTAATTTGCTGGCGTATTTCCTCTGTTATGTTTTTCATTTACAGTTCCTACCTCTCTAATTTGCATATAAAAATCATTTCTTCCGGTGTTATGATTGTCTATCTCAATCAGATAGCCTACACGAATTTCTCCGCCTGAATCATCTATATTTATGTCAACATTATTAGCGTATACACCTATAGTAAAAACCCCATACTCTGTTTCGTAGGATGAGATATGTTTTTGTCCCTTTTGGAAAACAAACTGCGAGTTTACCTTTCCAAATCTCATCAAGGTAACAACTCCGTCACAGACCTTTAAAGTAGTAGTGGTCCCGACCATTCCTGTTACTTCACTTTCCTTATAGGTTATATAGTAATTATTACCTTTTTGATAATACTTTCCTTCTGTGATAAGTTCAAGAGTATTCTGATCGTTTTCCGGATCAGTCTGAGTACCCTTTACATTAATTATCACATCCTTACTCATTCGTGTTCCTCCTCAATTCATCTCATACCTTCAATTCAAATTACACAACTTTTACTTCTTTTGAACCTATACGTTATAATATATATATCACACATCTTTTTCAACTAGAAGGAGCAATTTTAATAAAAAGGTTTTTAGTTGTTAACAAAAATCAGGAATTAGTATACTCCCTCTTACAGTCTTCATATCTTTCATAGGCCAGTTCAATAAGCCTGTCAATCAGTTCAGAATAAGGTATCCCGCTAGCAGCCCACAATTTGGGATACATACTGATCTGTGTAAATCCGGGAAGTGTATTAATTTCGTTAATATATATTTCACCTGTATCCTTATGTACAAAGAAATCTACTCTTGAAAGCCCGGCACAATCAAGGCATTTGAATGCTCTGACTGCATACTCCCTTATCTTTTGCACAGTTTCGGCCGATAGATTTTCAGCCGGTATCATTACCCTTGAATCATCACCTACTTGATATTTTGCCTCATAATCATAGAATTCATTACATGGAATAACCTCTCCTACAGTTGAAGCTATCGGATTGTCGTTTCCAAGCACTGCACATTCTATCTCTCTTCCGTCAATAAATTCCTCAACCAGAATCCGTCTGTCATTCTTTGCTGCAATCTCAAGAGCCCTTTTCAATTGTTCCCTGTTTGAAGCCTTGTTAACCCCTACAGAAGAACCTGCATTTGAAGGTTTAACAAAGCAGGGATATGTAAGCCTGCCCTCAATTTCATCTATTACTTCGTCAATACGGAAGTTGACCTGTTTTCTGTTAAATACAAGATAATCCCCCTGGGGCAGGCCTTCCTTTTCAAATATTATTTTGGTATAGGCCTTATCCATACCGACAGCAGAGCCCAGAACCCCGCAGCCAACATAGGGTATACCTGCCAGTTCAAACAGACCCTGAATAGTACCGTCTTCACCGTTACAGCCATGCAGCACCGGAAATACTACATCTATAGGTTCTTTTGCGCTTTCACCGAAGATACCTCTTGCTGTATTGCTTACAGCCAACTCCTCCGGTTGTGTACATGTCTGATTACTCCCGGTAGTCATATGCAGAGTATTTGGGTTTCTCTCCTGAGCGGCAGTTAACGCAAGCTTTTCCCATTCTCCGCTGCCAATTTTATTGGTAGGGCCTTCATATGTAAGCCATTGACCTTCCTTTGTAATACCTATCATAACAATATCGTATTTTTCTCTATCTATATTCTCAATTACCGATTGAGCCGAAACCCTTGACACCTCATGTTCAGAGGATTGTCCCCCGAATATTACAGCTACTCTTTTTTTTGCCATATTAACCTCCTAAGCCATATTATGGCTTTGACACTTCTGTGGTGTTGAGCCACATGCACGAAGTCCTCGGAAGACTTCGTATACTAATCGGTACCAGCTTTTTATGGTACCATTTAAATTATATTTTACATTTTACTATTTAAGAACCAATAATACAAGAAAATCGATACTTGCTTTTAGAAATGTACACATATTCGAGAAAATCCTCATGTTGCACTTTGTTGTGCGAATTATCAAGTAAAAGGGCTGGCCAAAATTCTGGGTCATGCAACTGATAAAGGGAATGCGGAATTAATGACTCATTATCAATATGGAATCTATAAACGATGCCCCATGGATAACCAAAATAGATTTGATACTACAAACTGCCGAGAATATAAAATATGAGTAAGGAATTTACTGTTGGCTGAAAGATGAGGGTTAAGGTTAAGACGAAAGTGAAGGATTCAACTTCAATTTACCGTTAAAGCACCGTAGATATTCCGGGTTTCCTTTCCACCCGGGATTTCTACGGTGCCTTCATTTGATAAATCCCCAAATATATTCTCTCTATTTATGTCTGTGCTTAATACTATTTAAATATAATACCTGCAACATCACTCCAGCTCTGCTTAAGCAGCTTTTCATATCTTACCTTGAACATTGTCTCATGCTTTTTCTCCCAATCGGCAAGTTCAAGCAGAAATCTCTTGGCCTCCTCGTCTTCAACCTGATTTGCGGCATTTGAATAAAACAGCGCAAAATCACTTTCCATTAAATATGCCATCCTTATAATAGCCAGATCGGATACAGCCTGTTCATTAGATATCAACTCAGAGTTGTCAGCTATTATAGCTACATTTTTCTCTCTGGATGTATCGTCAACCACCCAGGAAAGTTCTATTGGCGGAGGGGTGATCTTCAGCAAGTCATAAATACTGTTTAAAACAGCATAATGAGTTTTTTCCATTTCAGCCAGTTCCTCAAATAACTTTTTATGTTCTTCTGAGTGAACTCTCTCCAAATTGTAGCTGTAAAACTCCTGAGCATCATTTTCCATTCTCATGGCGTATTCAATAATCTGTTTCACATTACTCATAAACGACTCTCCTTTAGTATGTATTACTGCTTTTATACCCTTTAAAAGCTATTTAAAACAAGTATATCATTAACGAATAATAATGTTTTTCTGAACAATAAATGGAACCTCATTAAATAGAGGTTCCGCTATTTATTTAATTTCTATTTTATTATTTAGTAATTACTCATTATTCTTAATTGTAATTATTTAGCCTTGTTTGTTGTAGTAGCTGCCTTTAAATATGGCACCGGGTCAACAGATTTTCCATTTTTCAAAACTTCGAAATGAAGATGCGCACCATCTTCACATTCACTCTGAATAGGGTCACCTACAAGACCTATGATTTCATTGGCCTTAACTTTTAACCCGCAGCTTATATCCTCCAGTCCCTGCTTTGACAGACCTGCATATCTGGTCTTCAAACCGCTGGTGCCATGAGTGATTTCAACAGTGATACCATTTGCATTGTCCTCAACCAGTGAAACTGTTCCGTCTGCAACAGCTCTTACCTTGGTAAGCTTATCTACTTTAAAATCAAGACCTGAGTGAGCTCTTATGTCGCCCAATGTCTTTGACTCTGAGAAAGTGTTTACATCTCTGGTGTAGTCCTTCATAATATCACCTTCGACAGGTCGGATAAATGTAAGGACTTTGCTTGATGCAGTGGTTTTGTCTTTTGCCGGTGCTGAACTCTTAGCCGGCTCTTTTGCAGTGCTAGAAGCAGGTGACTGATTTGCTGAATTTTTTGTTGCTGCACCAGCTGCAACTGCTTTTGCAGGGTCATCCTGTACTGGCTGATTAGCATTGGCTTCACCGGGAATTATTTTTCCTTCGCTGTTAATACCGGTATCAGGTGAGTTCATGTTTTGAGTAGTTACAAATATAGCCGTGGCTGCCACAATGATTATACAAACTGCCAATATTACGTAAAATCCCCTATTATTAAAGAATTTTGACAGTTTGTTTTTCCAATTCTTTTCGTCTGGAATAAGTTTCTTCATAATATATATTCCACCTCCATTAATTATTGTTTCCTATATTGGCAACAATATACATAAAGATGGAAATTAAACTTACAATTTAATCACTGAGTATTCTCCCATTTATTCATTATCCTGTGCGGTATCTCTAATTGGAAATCTTGTTTAAATTGACTCCCTGATAATAATATTTCAAAATATTTGTATAAGTATACCCTTTTTTTGCCAAATAATTAGCACCACATTGACTCATTCCCACACCATGACCATACCCTATGGTTGTAACTGCCACTTTCCCGTCAGCCAGCCTGGAGAGCTTAAAGTTAGCGGACTTCAATTGGAAAACCTTTCTGAAATCGGTGCCTTTTATTGTTATATTACCTATTTTCATTTCCAATACTCTGTCACCTGACGAATATTTTTTGATTTCAGTGTCGGACAAAAGGTCCTTTGATTTCAGTTTTAAATCCGGATAGAACAACTTTAGCTTTTTAACCATATCCTCCTGTTCTAATACAACTTCGGTTTTGTATTCTGAATAGGTATCCTCCCCGGGGCTTTCTACCCCCCGCAAATATGGTGCAGCTGTTCCTGCCCACACATCCTCCACATTTTCAGTATGTCCTCCACTGTTTGAATGGAAAAGAGGGTTTATAATGACACTGTTATATTCAATAATTTCCCCTGACGTATCACTTACAGCTTTACATATCTTATTCCAGTATTTGAATGAGGAAAAAAGCCCCCAGCGTCTCATGGCTGTATCCTTGCTGACCCATGCCTGACAATGGCCTGGACTGGTGCAAACATCCGCCCCATTATGAGCATTTTCGGAGGAACCGTAAAGCTTGGTGGCCCGCCCCAATGCATAAGTTCTTGCTGCAACAGCTTGTGCCTTAAGGGCTTCCATTTCATAGGAGGCCGGCATTTCAGCTGCTACTACCCCTATAATGTAATCCTCAAGCTTCATTTTAACAATTTTTTTCTGGTCTGCAAAATAAACATTCACCGTTAATGCCTTCTTTGATTTGTCTACGGTACTGCTGATCTGCTGCTGGATAATACTGAAATCACGAATAAACAGCATGGGTATAAATATGATTATCAGAAACATTAAAACTATGTAAAGGCAGACCTTCTTCATATTAACCCCCCAAGCCACTGTAAGTGGCTTTGATACGCGCAGAACGCGTATACAAATAGTAATAAAAAGCAGCTTAGCGGGTTTTTGCTGCGTGAAATGCACGATGACTTACAAAATGTATTTTTCACGCTAACCCCATGTAATTTCCCAATGATGTAGCCGAATTCCCGGGACATGTTTATTTATATTAATTTGGGAGTAAAATTATGAGTCCTCATTTTGTATTAATAAAATTCAAAAAGAACTTGTGGATGACTCAAAGTCTTCAAAATTCTATAACAATATATAATTCTATAATTAAAATAGCTATGATTATTTCACAATAATGAAACAATTATAGCTATTTACTCTCGGTAATCATCTTAATGCTTATTCTTCCACCCTTTCAATTTTAGCACCAAGTGCTCTTAGCTTCTGATCAAGTAGACAATAACCTCTGTCGATGTGTTGTATTTCACCTATTTCGGTCGCACCTTCAGCTGCCAGTCCTGCCAAAACCAATGCTGCTCCGGCTCTCAGATCTGTTGCCTTTACCGCAGCTCCTGTGAGACATTGCCTTCCTTCAATAACTGCAGTCCTTCCATCAATCTTAATATTTGCACCCATTCTTTTAAGTTCACTGATATGCATAAACCTGTTTTCAAAAATCGTTTCTGTTACAATACTTGTTCCCTGTGTGCTGCTTAAAAGTGACGTCATCTGTGCCTGCATATCTGTAGGGAAACCGGGATACGGGAGAGTTTTCACATCTACCGGCTTTAAGCTGCCATTGCTTTTAATTCTTATTGAACTTAATTCTTCGCTGATCTCAAGACCGGTTTCCTTAAGCTTGGCAATAATGGGCTTGAGATGATCAGGTACGACATTTACAATTTCAACATCTCCGTTGGTTATTGCAGCAGCTACCATAAAAGTTCCGGCCTCGATCCTATCGGGAATAATTGTGTGTGAGCAGCCCTGAAGACTTTCAACACCCATTATTCTTATGGTATCAGTACCTGCTCCTTTTATGGAGGCCCCCATTTCATTCAAATAATTGGCAAGATCAACTATTTCAGGTTCTATAGCCGCATTTTCGATGCTTGTCTGGCCCTCAGCCAATACGGCTGCCATGAGAATGTTCTCTGTGGCGCCCACGCTGGGAAAATCCAGATATATTTTATTACCGGTAAGTCTTTTTGTTCTTCTTGCTTCAATATAGCCGTGTCCCTGGGTTATCTCAGCTCCTAATGCCGTGAACCCCTTCAAATGTAGATCCACAGGTCTCGATCCTATTGCGCAGCCTCCAGGCAGTGCAACCCTTACAAATCCTGTTTTGGCCAGCATGGGGCCCATTATTAAAAAAGAAGCCCTGAGTTTATTAACTAATTCATAGGGTGCCGTTGAATTAGTGATATCTTTGGCGTGAAAGCCTATGGAATTGGAGCCTGGGATTGGTTCTACCTCAGCCCCCAGTGACCTTATAAGCTCACACATCACACTGACATCATATAAATCCGGGACTTCTTCAATAATGCTTTTTGACTCACCTAACAGGGATGCAGCTATTATCGGAAGAACTGAATTCTTTGCACCATCTACTCTTACTTTTCCTTTTAAAGGTACACCTTCGCTTATAACATATTTAGCCAAGTGAGCTCTTCCCTTCTTCTGTAAATTTTGTACTGCTACACTTAGTATTCGGTGTTCACCACAGGTGTTGCCACCCAAAGGTAAGTCTTGTTTTCGATTTTATTGTATCTGATAGCAAGACTCAAGTTAATGTTCTTCCCATCGATACTCAGCTTATCTTCAATCATAGGTGAGAATGCAGATACGCTGATAATGTTTTCCTGTCTCGTGCTGCCAACCTTTTTTGCATCACTGTCATTAAGAATCTTTCTGCATATGTTCTCCAACTGAGCATCCTGCAGATTGCCTTCGTAGGTTCCGGTTATACATGAGTTGACAACTGCTTTAAGCCCGTATTTACTAAAAACGCTGTCGATTTTATCTCTTAAGAGCAAAGCCGAACCGTTAACGGTATCAGTTGCATCTATAGTTATATATTTGTCTCCAGCGCCGGATTTATTCCCTACAATACTTGCCATTGCAGTTATTTTAACGCCATCTTTAGTGGTTCCTGACATGTCATTTTTAACAAGCGTATCGGTACTTGTTGCGTTCTTTGAGTAGCCGGAAACTCCAAGAACATTAAAAACATCTTCACAAACCGCAGTTAAGTCCTCCAGCTTTTTCATACTCTTATCAGCTCTTACAAAAAAATAAAGCTCATTTACTACCATTTTTGCCCCTGAGGACCTAAACGCGTCAGATATTGATATCTTAGTGTTTTCAGAATTTCTGTAAGTATTTATGTAATAAGTCGTACCGATGATTGCTGCTGCCAGTATACCTACAGTTAAAAGTAAAAAAAACTTTTTCATTATTCCTCCTAACTCCCGCATAGTCAACACTAGTAATATTCATATATGTCGATTGATGCATAAAACCTTTGCGGGCATAAAAAAACAACAATTTTATTTATAATAAAATTATTGCCTTTTTAAAAAGTGATATACATTTAAAATTTTCATTTCCCATTAAGAAAATTTCTTCACAAATCTGTTTAGTGCCCAGTCTGATTACTCTGTCTTTGCTCGAAAATTATCTTGTGTTAGCCAGGGGGCACTACTGCCCCCATTGAGTGTTACTCAATCTCGCCGGCCAGTACAAGTGCCTTTTCAATCATATACATCAGTTCACCTCTAGTAACATAACCAGTCGGATTAAGCTTTGCAGAAGCAGCTCCGGGAACAAATCCGTTCTGAACGGCATAGGCTACCTTGTCCAACGTATCCTTGTCTACTTTTCCGTAGTCACTGTAGCTTGATAATACTGAAGCATTTTCTCTGGCCTTTGTGCCTGATTTAATTTCATAAAGAACAACAGCCATCCTTGCGGCCTCCTGCCTTGTCAAGGAATTTCCGGCCAGCTTTCCGTTCTTTATTAAACCCGCCTTTACAGCAGCCTCCATAAAACTGCTGTCATAGCTGTAGTCCAAAGTATCAAATACAAGCTGTATGGCTTCTCCAATAGTTGCGTTATCCTCAGGTCTGAAAAGTCTGCCATGCACACTTTTCAACTCATGTGCATACGCTACATTTATAATTGAATCTTCATATTCATAACCATAGATATCATCATATAATTGATTGGTCCTGTCAGCAAACCCAAAGATTCCGGGAACCTTTGATTTCAGACTGATAAAGCCCCGTCGGTTGTCGGAATCAAATTCATTAATAGTGATCTGTTTAACCCATTCACTTGCTACTTCATTATATACATAACCATAAGTTTTACCCTCAACATATTCAGCTCTGTTTGTATAAGGATATTTCACCTCCAAGGGAGTGCCAAACTGAGTTATTGGGGTATTACTAAATCCTGTATCAAGGGATACATCCATCCTCCCGAGAGGTCTTTTCAGAACAATCTCGTTAGCCTTCGCTACCGGCTCTACCGGTGCCAATGTCAGACTAAACAAGTAAATCTGCTCCTTGTTGGTATTTTCGGTTACTACGGTTGATAGTATCCCTGCTTTTAAGGTATACGACACTGCAGAGGTTTTGAAGGTAATGTTCTCCTGTAGCTGTTCAAGCTTGTCAAATACACTCTTTGATATATATATTGAAATATAGCTTGCTGTTGACGGAGGTTTAGAAACATCTAAAGTATAGTCCAACCTATTGTCTGTCTTCATAAGCTCCACAAATCTATCGGCATTCACTCCCACAATTTTGACAACCCATGTGCCATTTACAACCTTCGGCGCTTTTTCCACTATATCACCGGATATTACTTTATCCACATCCTTATCGGAATCGTAATCATCACTGCTTCTTAAGGTTCTTACACTTAAGCTTTGTGTCGGAAGTGACTTGAGCTTTTTAGCAGGATCATATGCGTACAGTCTGGCAAAATATCTGAAGTTTGACTTCAAACCGTCAACCTTGAATTCGGAAACAGCTCCGGCTGAATACTCCTTAACATCAGTATAATCTACACCTCCTGCCACTTCAAGAATATACTCCATTCCTGGTTCCTGTACCCACTCAAAGGTTATGCTGTTTTTTGTTATGGCATCAGAAGTGTTTTTTACACCAAAGCCTCGAGGAGTTGCAGGAGGAATGTCCTTTAAAGTTCTCATGGGCAGCGAATCACTCCAATCGGATTTCGCACTTTGAGAACCGTCAGTGCTGAAGGCCTCGGCCTGTATCCAGAAGTAATATTGCGTATCAGGCTTCAATCCTGGTATTCTCACATAGTCCACACCCGACATCCTTATCTGGCTTGTCGTAACTGTTATCGGGGTACTTGCACTTGCAGGATTATCTACAGTACCGTATTTAATATAGTATGTATTTCCGTCCTTGTATTCCCAGCCCAAGTCAACGTAGGTGTCTGCAGCGTAAGCATATGTGATGGTTGGTACAACAGGTTTTTCCACAATTTGTGTCGGCAGGGGGAGGGTAGTAAATATTATGGGATTTGATACATCGGAGAACATTGGCGCTTCTCCGTTACCCATATCTCTTGCCGCTCTGACCCATAATATATAGGTAGTGTTTGGCTTAAGTTCATTAACAGGAATTACCACATTATGTTTTGCATGCACCGGCGGGGTTGTTTCATTCGGTATGTTTTCAGGCGCATTCAAATTCGGATCTTCAGTATCATCGTTTGGTGTTACATCAAGTTTCTCAAGCTTGTAATTCTCTATTTTAGAGATATCAATTCCTTCATAGAACTCTTCTAAGCCTACATAGAGAGAAACACCCTCGTCATATTGAACCTTTCTGTATGTCTTATTATCAGGGGGATTGGTCACCGGGTTATAAGGCACATTCGTGTCATTTGGACTATCCTTGTCGGCCTTGATAAAACCCCACTTTCCTGATGCCGGATCAAACTGTTCGTACCATCGGTCCTTTGTCTGTACGGTAACACTGTCCTTTGTTATCATTTTTCTCCCATCGGAAGACTTCTTTATATCAAGGGGAGGGTTTGACGGGATAAGAGGCGTGTCAATAGCTCCCCCCGGAAGTGTCGTCACCACTCTCAGAGCAGGATTTGATACATGCTCTACATTTTGTATAACTCCATCCACATCATCGGCAAAAACCTTTTTTGCCACTATCTTAAAATAATATGTATTGTTTGGCTTTAATCTCTGAAGCTTGTATTTGTATCCCACCACCTGATTGCTGCTGGTTGAATCCTTAACCTGATTAGCATCACCGGGTACAAAGTCTTTTTCAATAAGTGTACTTAGAGGAGGACTGTCTATTTGTGTAGGATCTTCTACCAGCCAGATATCATACATTACATTAGTATCAATAGTCCCGTCGCCTTTTTTTGGAGTTCTCCACAATATGGTGGCTGTGTCCTTACCAAGTTCACCCTTGGTAACAACTTCTCCGTTTGAACCTAAAATATCCTCGTAGGATATTATGGTCTTTCCTGTAGAATCCTCAAAATAGGGCACTAATTCAGGCATGGCAGGTGTATTCGGAATTTCGGATTCCTTTAACAATACTTTATCGGATACTATTTGTACCCCTGCCGGTAAGTACGGCACTCCGTTTTGTGTTATTTCTGCTCGTATCTGGTAATAACTAACCTCTTCACCATTAGCCACAGTGATAAAGGTAGAGGTACCCTCTTCAAGCAGTAGGGGATACGCTGTCCCATTCACATACTTTTCGATTCTGTATTGTACCTTTACATCTCCACCGCTTATTCCTGTAACAACAGGGCTCCATTCCAACCTCCAGATTGTACCCTCCTCTGAGGTTGAAACCTTTGTTGTCTTCACAAGGATATGCGTTGTTACAATAACTGTTGGTGATGAAGGATTTTTTACTATGTCGGGGTCTGTCAGGTAGGGCTCAATTTTTACATAATAAGCTCTACCCGGGCTGTTTACATTATATACGTATTCAAGAGTACCCTTGCTCTGATCAACCACAACAGGGCCATTCTGACTGATTTGATCTTCGGTAATATAAATAGGCAGAGTATTTTTGAAATCGCTGTTTTCTGAAACGTATAGTTTATAGCTGATTCTTTTTCCATCGTTCCATACGTCATCCCATACAACCTTTATTCTATTTGTTCCCATGGTAATTGCCTGAACATTTATATCTGTCAAGAATTTAACAGTATTTGAATTTTCTGATTCATTTGACTTTCTAACAGAGGTCGAACCATCATCAGTGTATTGATAGTATGCCCTGGCGTTGGCCTTGTATACTGTACCGGACGAAAGGTTCCTCATCCTTATGGGACTTGTTCCTGCAGGCATATCCTTTTCCTTGGCAAATACCGGTTTTGTAGTTCTGTATCCTTTAGGAGATTCCTGAAGATATACATTAACAAACTGAGAATATGATATCCCTGGATTTGGTACTCCCTTCCAGGCGATATCCGCATAATAACCCGATTCGCCCCCATCAGTGGAGCTATAGCCTATTGCCGGCTCGGTGCCGGGATTTAATGCCTTTATTTCCAGACCACTTGGGGCTGTCTGTGTCGGCATATTGATTGGGGCACCTAAAACTTCCATTCCATATGAAGTAAATAAAACTGTAAATGCCAGTAATGCTGCTAATATCCTTTTTGTATTCATAATCAGCTATCTCCTGTTATTTGGATTAACCTGCTGTTTTTTAACGCAAATCTTTTTACAACTCAAGCATTTTCTCAAATGCCATTAAAAATCCTGCCCGGTTTATGGCGGCCTCCGGACTGAAATTGCCATTTGAATCCAGGTTTAAAATCTTCATTTCAAGGCAGTAGTAAACCGGAACAGCATATCTGTCTGATATTTTGCCGTCATCTTTAATGTTTCTGCCATAGGAGGCCTTTAGTTTGAAATAATCTGTGCCTGTTTTCTGACAATACAGCTTAACAATGATGGCAGCAGTCTCCTGCCTTGTTATATTCCTGTGTAGGTTTGCAGTATTGATGATTTTGTCCAGTCCATATGTTTTAGCCTTGGTTTTAACTTCTATCTGTTCATTAATATTATCTTCCGACAGCAATTCATATAAAAGTACTGCTTCCTTAACCGTCACATTGAGATCAGGATTAAAGGACTTATCAATCCCGGAAAATACACCGGTAAGATCATATTGAGCAGTCAGCTTTTCAATATATGCTTTGGCTGTATTTGTATCCGAAAGTGTATCCGAAATGTCCTTTGAGGAAAATAATGCATATTTTCCCGTACCGGATACGACATAACTGATATAACCGTTCTCTTTCTTAAGATTATGGGTAAGCTTATTCCAATCCCCCATACCGCCATACAAAACATACGGATTTACTGCTGCTTTTGACGAGTGAGCCATTTTAACCAATAAAGGAGAATTGAAGGCTGTTATTTGAAACTTATCCGCCAATACGCCCTGAGTGTAACCAACTCCATTCAGCGTGTCCTCTACGTAGTAGGAAAGCTCGCTTCTTACTTCTTCCAGCAGCCCATCCAGGTACTTGGCTACTTTTTCGGCATCACCCTTGACATTAGTATTGTTTGGGTTCTTTATCACTGACACTTTCTTTTGTATTATACCTGTTTTATCATTATACAGCTTGTCTTTAATCAGGTTATTGATTTCAGTACTGGTTTTTTTACTTGTTATGGCCTCGGCTGAAAAAGTATAAACTTTTGACGCGGAGGTAACATTTGCAGGCAGATTGCTCATTGTGCCTGAATTAATAATGTTGGTAATCTTCAAGTAGACGTCCTTAGAATTCTTTACATCCTTTGCACTTTTGAATTCTTCCATTTGCTCGGTATCAAAGGTGTCAGGACGAATAGTATATTCAACATTTTTACTTTTTAAAATTACACTCTTGTTACTAGACTTTATAGCCATCAAAATATCTTTCGCCATATAGACTTCATCACTATTGACATAATCCGGACTGTTTGAGATATCTATGATGCAGGAATAATAGCCGAAGCCCTGGAGCAGGTTAATAACCTTGTCATCTCTTACAAGGATTTTATTTGTTGTACCGTTCTTGCTGCTGACATCCCAATATTCACCCTGTTCCAGCTTGTCAAGCATATCCAGGAATTTACCGATAACCCCGGTGTTATCATCTTCGTCATCATAATCATCCTGGCTGAATTCAGTTCTTGTATTTACAGGTCCGATATACTTTGACGCTGTGAAGGCTGCCGAATTGGAAGCATCATACTTTACAGCCCTTACCTTAATGTAATACTTGGTATTGGGCTTTAATGGTTTATGCTCTTTAGTGCCATCGGGCAGAGTAACCTCTGCAAGATTGATTCTTGCGTTATATGTGTAATAGTTTGTTTTCAGATTACTATTGGACTTCTCTATGTAATAAGGGTAAGTAGTCTGTGTTGAGGTATCGAAATACTGTTCCAGATCCACATTGTTTTTCAACACTGTATAGTCGCTGTCATCTTCGGTTTTAATTGCTATTTCAAAACCTGAAAAAGGATCTATGGTAGCGCCCTGCCATTTTAGGTCTATCTGGTAATAATCATTTCTAGTAAACCTGGTGACAACACTCAGTTCCTTGTTGTTAGTAGCCTCCTGTGAGGTTGTTCTTATTGCCTTTGCAGTATATTGTGTATTCGGTTTCAATTTAAGAATTCTGGCGTAATATATACTTCCGTCCTTAACCAGTGTGTATTGTGATTTTGTCAACTGGGTATAGTCGCTCTCATCTGAAGCTTTCAGCATCAGCTTATAGTTCTCGGTTGTCATTCCGGCAAGAGTATCGTACCAGTAAAATGCCATTTCACAATTATTAACAACCTGCAGCATTGACGGCTGCTCTATAAGGGCGGTAGTTACAGGTATGGAAACCCACAAGCTGGACCTTAGATTACTTTTAGCATCATATATCTCGGATCTTATGCTGAAATAGTATACCTTGTTTGGAAATAGCCAGGTATTAATGGTATATCTGCACTTCTTGGTAACCGGGTCATAAGTAAAATTTCCGGGAAGCTGGGGGGATTTTGGGTCCAGCGTTAATTTAACAGGATTTCCGTCAATATTGTTATCCTTATTCCCAAAAACACTTACAAAGCTTTTGTATATAGGATCTTCAGTAATATTGCTGTCTGTAGCAAGGGTATCGGGTCCAACCTTCTTTTCGGTGGCTATCAGGTTATAGGCTGCCTCATTCTCCTGAACAGTCCATTCAAAAGTAACAGATTCTCCGGACAGCATCAGATTGCCGTCCTTATCTTCTGCTATTTTAAAGTCAACAGGTGTCAGCGGACGTTGTGCAGTATCATCGGGAGTAGTCGGTTCACCTCTGGGCGTTGTTACCGGAAGCAAAGCTGTTCCGTAGGACTCCTTTTCCAGAGAATTCCCATTTGCATCAGACGTTCTAAGCCTGACCTTTACCATAAAGTAATAAGTAGCATTAGGCGAAAGGTAATTTCCGAACTTTGTTAAATTATCAAGCGTCTGATTTTTAACCACACTGCTATTGGTAAACTTATTGATTGTAGGGTATACCCATGTAGTATCATTTATTGTCTGGAAATCAAATCTTACATCACCGGGTGCTTCGGTAGAACCAATCATATGGAAATAGCTAGGTTCTGTACTTGTAGCCATATATAAGTCATAAATAATTGCATCAGTACTTTGTGGGTTTGTAGTATAGTTGCTCCAATCTATTTTTATTGCATCAAATCTGAGTTTCACCTGAGCATTTACAGGGTTTGGAGAAGTTATAATTTTTGTTTCCTCCAGTTCCAGATACTTAGGTGTAGGTACTTCTCTTCCGGTTGGTGACAAGGTTGTAAAACTTGTAGTTAAAGACCTTTCGGATCTGTTAGACTCTGATCCCCTGTCCGCTTCTTCTGTAGTATACATTTCAAGGTAATATGTTTTATTGGGCAACAAATATGTAGGATACGGCTTGCCATCGTTATTCAGCTCATTGCTGATGGGTATCGGAGTTCCGGTACTATCCTCACCTGTAAACAAATCAAGACCCCTTATTGTGTATAGAAGCTTGGTTCCGTCCTGTGACAGAGTAACTCTCCTGGAGCTTACAAATTTAATAAGACGGTATTTTGCCTCATATTGGCCATACTCCCTGCCATCTGCTTCAAGTGTAGGTGTTGGCGCCGGGTTGGTGCCCGGGTCTTTTGGATTTACATTCAGCATAAAATGAAAGTAAATATCCTTGTCCACCAGCTCATCCCAGTTTGTGGGCTTGTCCCAGGCAATGGTGATATTTGAGGTTTTTTCACCAAGCTCTGCAAGTCTGGTCTGGTCAAGTTCAACCTTTACTATAGATACGTTATTGGGTACAGGAGGCTTGGCAGTATCATCCTGCATTCTGTATGGAAGGTTCAGGGACTGGATTCTGTCATTTTTATTTTCAGAGGTAACCACAACCCTGTAATAAACCGTATTCAGCGGGTTTATACCTGAAATACTTGTTAATGCAGACTTTGCATTGGATGCAAATTGAGTGTCGGATATCTGGGTCCTGAAGGTCCAGTTTGAATCAATATTTGTATCCTTGTTACTTGTCTGTATTTCATAGAATAATTTTGGTAAAGCATCACCTGCACTGACTTTATATACTCTCACATAAATCAGATTTTCAGCAGTTTTGGTCAACTGAAAACGCACAGGCGTGTAACAATAATTAACCGTTCCGGCAAGGGGATTCTCAGGCAAGCCTGTATATACCGGATCGGGATTTTGATTGCTGACTTCAAAAAGAGTATCCATGGTAACAATATAGATTGTACCAGGCCTGATTCCAGGATGGGGCAGTACATATTCAGCCTCATTGAGCTGGGATATTCCTATTGGTAATACCTCTTTTTGTGTTGATTCGTATCTGTTATTAATGATTTCATCCATGGTAGGCATTACAGCGTCATCATCCTTGGCCCCCAGCAAATAGAAGGAGTACCTTCCGCTTACACCATCCCATCTAACCTGTGATGTTTTTGATTCATTTCCAGGCCCTGATAGAAACGCCTTATAGGAATTGCCGTTATCATAGGTTCTTACCTCAACATCTGTAAGATTACTATGATTTATATGGAATTTGAAGTCTAGTTTATTCAGACTTGGATCAATTAAGTCCAGAGCATTTGCATCGTTTAAGTACACAAAGTCACTACTTCCATCAAAAACTCTAGGCATCTTCCAGGAGATCTTTAGTGAAGGGAATACACCTGATTCCACACCACCGCCCCCAACATTTGATGGCTGTTGGTTTACCTGTTCGGCGTAAACAGATATTTTAGGAAGAAAAAACAGTTTACCGGTAAATGTTATACCGGAGTCAACACTGTCTATAAGCTGTACATGAAAATCATATACAATATCGCTTTGAACATTGGTAATAGTAGCAACATTGTTTGTCAAATCTATCTGTTCTGCAGGAACAATAACCTCTCTTGCGCCTGTGGAAGTGGGCATATGATATTTAATAACCACACTGCCAATATTGGGTTTAGACTCCCACCTAAGCTTTAGAGTTCCTGCGCTCTGGTTGTAATCAAAAGGCTGAACGTCCAACGGCGAATCTGCCGCAAAAACAGGTTGGATAACCCCGGATAATATTGGAAATATCATACTTAATATAAGAATTGTTGAAATTAGTCTTAATTTAGTTGTTTTCATGAAAAATAACCCCCTGGAGTTAAATACTAGTTCGCTAACCTATTTATCGGCAGTTTGGCACAATTTACTTATATCATAAAATCACTTGTAAAGAAAACGTAAAAAAGATAAAACACCTAATTTTTTTGACAAAACTAGGTGTTTTACAATTATTTAATAATATTTTTTATCCTTACAAATTCTTATATTCTACTGTCATCTGTATTACCTCACACTTATGGTGTTTTAAAGCTTCCGGTTATAACCTGAGTTGAAGTACTTGCGCCGGAAGTATCAGCAGCATCTTTTAGTCCCCAGTCTGAACTTATTCTTATTTTATCACCAACTGCCAGATCTGTATCACTGACATCGTTGAAAGTAATAGTTAATTCCTTGTCACTTGTCCATTCTATAGTTACCTTTGGAGCATTGGATTTTGACCATGTTTTGGTTGGATTGCCACTTATGTCTGTAAGAATCAGATATTTGGCAATATCATTTATACTTATTGCCTTTTTGTTGGTTGCTTGGTCAAAGGTTATAACTAATTTATCTCCATTAGAAAAACTACTGTCATTATTTGCATTAACAGCTTTAATGCTGGTTATCTGAGGCACAGTCCCTCCGATGATACCTTTACAGGTATATGCCGCTGAGGTTTTGGCTGAATTCTGTATTGCCGCACCACTGGAAAGTCTAACTTCATTACCTATTGTTAAATTGACACCTGTCATTGACTTATAAGTAATGGTTATAACATTAGCACTGGTCCAAACTACCGTATCAATGTCACTGTCTGTACCCCAATAACCGGTAGTCAATCTTGTCCCATCTGCAGCCCATGTACCTACTTGGAAATGAGTTCTAATAAATTCTTTAGATAATGTCGGTACATTTGTGTTCTCCTCGAACATAATTTTTACTGTAGCATTCAGTGTATCAGTGGCAGGGGCAAGTACAACTTTTATTACGTTCGCTGTAAAATTCAATTCTTGAGCCTTACTGGAAAGCTGTGAAGCCGTAGCCTTGAATCTGACCAGAACCTTATTAGTTCCCGAGAAAGTAGGAATTACTGTCATACCAACAGGAATCCATTTAACTCCGCCATCAATACTGTACTCATGAATAGCAGAAAGGCCCACAATTTCATTTTTCGTATCATCAACAGTCAAGCTTGGAGCATCACCCTTGCCCGGTATACCATCTACAGTTTTTGCAAATGAAGGCATAAATGTCGGTTCTGTAGCAGTGGGAGAAGTCGGTGCAGTTCTTAAGTCCAGACTACCCGATACAAATACTACTCCTGAGGTTACTCCTTCCGAAGCACTGTTTTTCGCTTCAAGAGTTTTCCATTCTCCACCTGCAATACTGTACTCAAGCCTTATATCCGAGCGATTGGTAATAGTGCCGGCAGCAATATCATAATCAATCAGCGAACGGGTTATACCGGCATTACTGCCTCTGTTCAGGGTAAATGAGACATTATTCTTTTCCGGGTTTTTTGCTTCTCTCAATGAAATAGTCATGTTAGGTGTTTCATTGTCGAATACAAAGACCACTTTAGTAGTTGGTGCCGCACAATTCACCCAGTTACTTCCATCCAGACTGTATTGCATTAATGCATTTGTATTCAGCAGCTGGCTATTTGCAAGGTCAACAACAACCTTTGTCAAATCCAGCTTTGACGTACTCACATTAAGTCTTAAAGGTGTCGACATATTCGGTACTTTTAAAGCATCTTCACATACAACATATATATCGTAATCGGTTGAAACTGTGAGTCCTGTAACTTGTATAGTTATATCCTTACCTACCTTTTCCGGAGTAACGGCCTGAACAAATTTCTTGCTATTTGCCTTAACCTCCTTGCTGGTAGGTTCCTTGGAACCTTTAGCCAATGCTACAACGTAAATATTTCCGGTTTCATCAGTATTTACAGTCACACTTATGGAATAATCCGACGGATTTGCCACTGCAGTGAATACAGGAGGCTTCTTATCCACATCGATCGAAGTAACCGCACTCTTATTTCCGCAGACATCTTCGGAATACATATAGACTGTATAACCTCCGCTATCAGTAAGTCCGGTAAATGCTACAGCGTATTCTGTATTTACGGCTGCAACATCATATGTACCAGCTTTGACAACTGTTGTACTCGCTGTACCGGCCTTTATCTGGTCAGTGGTAGGAACAGTGTTGGCTGTACTGTATTTTACTACAACATAGTATATGGTAGCAGTATCTGAGAGTTTGACCAGTATGTCAGCTTCGTTTTCAGCCACTCTTGTACCGATTTTGGGGTAGCCGGATGCAAAGGCTCCGATAATACCATCAACAACTAATTTTGAGGCTCCCAGAGAAGCTTCCGGCAGGCTCTTATTGACGGCTGTCGTAGTACCTGCATTAACTATTGTACCGGATAATACTGCTCCTGCCTTGTAATCCAGCAGCGGAGCTTTATCGGTACTCAGTACCTTGTATTTAAATACCAGAGTATTTGTGCCTGAACCACTGGCATAAGTCGCATTTTTTGTAGAGACTGTTCCGGTTGCATTTTGTAGCAGTAATGGTAAGGTAGGCGTCCCTGTTACAGTTACGTTCTTATCAAATCTTACACTAATACTTATAGTATCATCCAATTTGTAGTTGCCGGCCGTAGCAGTAACACTCTGTATTACTGCAGGTGCAATAATTGTAACAGGAGAAATCTTTGCAACGCCTGTAACCGGTATATCAAAGTACACTCCTATAGCTGCACTGGTAGGTATGTTGGCCACAGATATAGTCTGCTCTTCAGAAATATCGTAGGCTGTCTTCGGAAGAGTAATAGTTACTACAGTAGACGAAGTTCTTGCAACCTTTCCGTTCATAATGAGCTGTGCCCATTGGTTACCTGTGTCAACATCAGCTTTTAAACTGTTTAGCAGTGCATTCTTTACTGTTGCATTTGTTGCAATATCAGTTACCCAGGTCGCACCATCCTTTAATTCAATTTTTATGATGGCCTTACCTGTTCCGTTTGATATATCATTTTCGTTAAACGAGCCTGATAAAGCAGCTGAGTAGGTCTTCCTTATACTAATGCTCTGGTCGGAAGTAATTGCTTTATTTCCAATCAGGCAATTGCCAGGAATGGTCAATGTCAATATCTGATCCTTGCTTATGTCATAGCCCGGTACAGCCGGTAAGGTAATTGTTACTACTGTGCCGTCAGTGGATCTGGTGATGCAGGATTGTCCTTCATTAGTCAATGCATCCACCAATACTTTCCTGTTGGTTGTATCTGTAGAATTTAGCCCGGCAAACAATGCATTACGCAAAGTGCTGTTAGTTGTAACATTATCAACCCATTTACCGTCATTCAGAGTAATTACTAAAGTCTTTCCTCCTGATCTGATGTTATCCTCTGATACAGGCCCGGAAATCAAGGTTCCCGAAAGAGCAACACTTGTGTTAGGCAGCTTTATCATTGTGGAATCAAGCTTGAATTCCTTGTAAGCCTTTATGCAATTTTGTCCGTCAACTGCTGCCAGTAGCAAATACTGACCTTCACTTACCGTAACATCTGAGGTATATGGCAGTAGTCCAGCTATTTTACCATCCTTCAGAACTATTCCTTGTGAAGCATTTTGAACTAGGTACTTCAGCGTTGTGTCTACAGGCATTATGATACCGGTAGCGTTAATTGAGGTTGTAAAGTATTCTGCACCAGGTACAGGTGTATCCATTACCAGTTCTTCAGGTCTGACCTGTATGCAGGCAAAGCCCTTTACTGCATTAGTTGCCGGATCAACAACATAGAGTACAACATATTTACCTAGTGTTATATCAATATTGGCACCGGTTACATACCCTGATGTTGCATCCGGAATTACCGTATTCAGCAGCGGAGCAGTAATCGGACTGTTGACAACTCGAACGATCCACTTTTCCTGTATATTTTGCAGCCCTGGAGCTCCAACCTTGTTCAGGTACGTAAACCTGACTGTTCCGGCTGTTGCTCCCGGTGTCAGTTCCGAATAATTACCTCCTGATACCTCGTTATACTTTGTCAATGCAAACGCATTACCGGGATTAATTGCAGCTTCTGGAATCTTTATATTTGCATAAGCCAGTACCTTGTTACTGCTATCTACTGCAATCAGCACTACATACTGATTTGCTTTAACAGCAATGTTTGACAAGGAGTTGTATAGCTTGTAACTTGTATAATCGGTTCCTGGCTCGGTAGCGTAAGATATGGTAGCTCCGGCCACCAGATTTACCGTAGTATCTGAAACCATTGCAACACAATTTACAGCGTTATCCAAAGTACTCAGATCAATCATGAACCTGGTAGTTCCCTTAACAGTTCCAAACTCAGGTCCTGAGTAATTATTGTCAAAGCCGGTTTCCAAAGGCGGCTTCAACTCACTTGCGTTGGTTATCTGAATACAACTGTAGGCTAATACCTTTCCTGATCTGTCTACTGCCGCGAGAATCACATATTGGTTCATTTTAGCACTAATATTTTGATTCTCTGTGTATGTCACGGCATTTTCGAGAGTATCACCCTGCATAACCTTCAGCGCAGTATCAGAAACCTTAACTACCCAGCCTGTGAAGGAAGTAGGTAAGCCTATAGGATCCAGCTGTCCGAATTTTGTTGTCCCCGGCTGACTGCCTGCCTCCGGATGAGTATAGTTCTTGGTACTTCCTTCAATAAGCTTCGGTGCCTCTATGGGTTTTATACCTCCAGGAGAAACCTGTAGCTGGAAGTATGCCTTTATTTTATTGTCTATAGTGGCAACTACCAATATCCAGTTATTTGCCTGTATATTAAAATCACCATCATTATCGCGCTCCAGATATCCGGTTGCGACCTCATCATAATGTGCAACAGGTAATTTTTGAACGCTCGTCTTATACTTCCAGACAATTGTTCCGGTATCCTTATCCGGAACACCATCAGTTAACAGTGTAAAGGTTGTTGTGCCTTCCTTAGTCCCCGCTTTTGGCCCTGAGTAATCTTTTGGTGATTCCAGGAGTTTGGCAAACGGAGTTTGTATTACCTCCGGAGTAACCTTAATAACTCCATAAGCCTTAATCTTTTTAGCCGTAGTTGAATCTGTTGCAAAAAGAACTATGTACTCATTAACCTGAACAGAGATATCCGGCTTTGATGTAGGTGAATAATTATACCTCTTTGCAGTATTAGGTGGTGTAGTGTCTATACCGAATTTCTCGGTCGGAGCATCTGATTGCACAGAATACCACCATTGTGCCGCACCGTTTATCTTCGATATGTCCAGACTGCTGAAACGTGTTGTCCCCTCTGCAGATCCTTTCTCCAAAGTCAACCCGGTAATTTCGGGAGCATCTAATGGTTTTATTTTTGAAGAGTCCACCAATATATTAGCATATCCCTTAATAGTACCGTCATTAGCTACTGCCAGCAATACTATGTACTGGTTGGCATTTATTGAAATTGCTGCAGGCGTTGTTGACGATGTTATTTCTGTAAGTACATTCTTATATGAAAGCGAACTTACATTTGTCCCCTGTGACGGAACAGCAAAGGCTTCATTGCCTATAGCATACATCCACCTTGCAGCACCCGGAAGGTTTGTGAACTTCAGGTCCTTCAGACTTGTTGTTCCTGCAGTGCTGCCCATGGATATACTATAGTTATCCGGTGACTTAAGTACAGGTAAGCTGATGTTGGCAGCTGTGAGCGGAATATTTGCAAAGGCCTTTATACTCCTGTTATTATCAGTTGCAAGAAGTATGAAGTACTGATTTTCGTATGCGGTTACGCTCTGTTCCGGTCTATATACTGCGAAGCCAGATGGTACATAACCATTTGCATCAACAGTTAGCATAGGTGTTGAAGATATTAAATAGTACCAGGTCTGAGCACCTGGTATATTCCAGTAGCTCAGTTCTTTTATCATAGTTGTCCCGCCAGTCTTACCGGGCTCAGGCATAGTATAATTGTACCCGATAGGTGTGGCCGAGGATTTTGCTACCAGGGTTTCGGCCTGAGGCTGTTTAATTTCATTTGTATTAAGGGTTTCATCTGCATAGGCCAGTACCTCTCCTGCAGCATTCACCGCCAGAATCAGAACATGATAACCAACAGATACACCGGTTATCTGTTTCCCTACAGCCGGATAGGTTTCGGTACCTTCCACAATGCTGTTAACATATGGTTTGTCAAAAGCCTCTTTCTGAACCTTATACTCCCATCTGTTAAAGCCTGTTACGCCGGCAGGGCCTCCTGCAGGCAGACCTGTAATGGTAGTGGAATTCATAGTGTCTCCGGGTTCAAACCTGTAGACTGTAAAGGTGGGAGCATCAGCCGGCGTTATTTTTGCCGGATTGACTGCAATATTCTTATAAGCGTTGATTCTGCCGTC